>JAUVVY010000023.1 GCA_030604405.1 bacterium
AACTACTGGGTAGGGAACAGGAAGACCGGGGAGCACAACAACGCCTTCGGCTTCGCATTCGACATGAAGAATCTGCCGAAACCGTTCAGTTGGAGGAACCCTGCAGTCGACTAGGCTCTCGTGACGGTGGTAGCGGCATCCTGCCCGGCCGCCGACGGACGAGGCGCCGGGAGTTCAGACTAAACCCATCGGGCCTATCGGTCCGATGGGTGTCAAGGGTGCATGTCATAGTGCAGGGCCCGCCGATTCTTACACCAGCATGAGGGTGAAGACCCTCCATCGCTGGCCTACCCGCTAGCCCGGGGTCCGCGTGGGCGAGAGATGGCAGGAAGGGCCACTGGCTAGCGTCATGCCAAGTGGACTAAGATTCGGCGTTCAGAACATCAGGACCCCTGTCCGGCAGGCTGGACGGAGTTCTTCGGGGGCACACCTGTGCGGATCTTCACAGACGCCTGTTGATCTCTTCCACGTCAAAGGCTTCCGGATCGAAATCGTCTTCCAGCCATTCCATCAGCTCTTCGTGCTCGGGATGCTTGGGGTCGGCGATAGCCTCTAGAAACGCATAATAGCCCGGGATGCCGCCGCAATCCTCGGGCGGAGCTGCTTTCTTGCCGGCCGTGCAGACCGGGTAATGTGTGCCCGGCTCCGGCTGCAAGACCTCCTCGACCAAGAGTTCATGCTTCCAATTATCGCCGAAATCGTACAGATAACTGAACTTTGCCTTCCGCTTCAAGTGCAGTTCGCTGAGCTTTACCGAGTCTTCATCTATGGGCGGCGGGGCGAACATCGGCTCGTCGAACTCCGGGTTGCCATAGGACTTTCCCGCAATATCAAACTCGTGCAGATGGTAATCCAACCAGTTCATTACCACCTGTAAAACCAGGTGAAGTTGGCCCAGCGTTATGTCACCACTGACTTGAATCCGCCTCCAGATCGGCGGCTTGCTACCCCTGAGGGTCACTTTGATCTGATAGATCTCTTCGGAATCCATTGGTTTCTTCGCAGGCATCGTTTGACTCCCTATCAGGTTCTTGCCGCATTGCTCAATAAGCTGTGCCCAAGTACAGCAGGCGCTGTTAGTTGTACACCCCGTACTCCTTGCAGCGCCGCCAGTAGGTTTCCACGTGCTCTCCGGGCGTACCTTCGCGGAGGCTGTTGGAGGAGCCGATGATAAAGTGTCCGCCGGGCTTGGCGATTGCCACCGCCTCGGCTATGGTCTCTTCCAGCAACTGGGGCGTGCCGTGTTTAATCACGTACAGCAGGCCCACGTAGCCCTTGATGGTGGTCTTGTGGCCGATCTCTTCTTTAGCCTCCCGCAAGTCGAAGTCCCCTAGCGGCGGCGGGGTGATTTACATACACTCGCAGTGCAAAAGGCAGGCGACGATTGCCAGGTTACAGGTATCGCGGCCTGTCTGCCCACAGCCTCTGCCTCACCTCCTGTCAGGCGCTCCTCCCTGGCCAGACGGTGTACCTCCCGACGAAAAGTATTCACACAACACAAAGCAGCATTATGGAACTCCAGCAGCGACCGGCCTGGGCCCCAGTGTGCTGTCGCGTCCAGCGCCAGGCTTGCGGGGGAATCGGAGCTCCGCGCGCCGTCACGCCTGCTGGTAATACCCGGGTTGCTCGGGACGGTTCTTGGAAGCCATGGTGGTTGTGTCCCTTGTGTCGTTTGCTGCGAAGCGGGTTGACTTGACGTGGGCGATGTCGAAGCAGCAGCGGGCATGGACACCTGCGCCACCGTGACGCCGGCGGCCACCTCCGAGCCAAAATCCTTGCACAGATTCCATCATTCCTCCTCAAAATGTGCTGAACTATAGCATAGTGCAAGTGAAGGAGAAACTGCTGCTTTCCACGAACGAAACAGTAGAAAGAGGCTGTCATACTCTGCGGTCGAGGATAATGGACGACCGCTGGTAAGAGGTGACTGATGTGCGTGCTCTCGTCATTGTGCCATTGATATGCTTAACTGTAGTTGCAGCATTTGCGGAGCCGGTTGTCTTAGCCAAGGCCGGCAAGCCCGCGGCGACCATCGTCATCCCTAAGCAAGCTAGTAGCAGGGAGATATTGGCGGCACGGGAGCTTCGACACTACGTTGAGGCTATCTGCGGTGTTGAGCTGCCGCTTAATCAGGACGCCAAGAAGGTGGCGGGGACGGGGCTTTACATCGGCGGCTGCGAGCCAACGACGGAAGCCGACTTTCCGGCCGAGGATCTCAACCCTGAGACATACGCAATCCGGGTACGTGACGGAAGCGTTTTCTTTACGGGTCGGCATCCCACGCCCACCTACTTCGCGGTGATCTCATTCATCGAAGACGCTTTGGGCGTGCGGTGGTTTGCGCCTGGTGAGCAATGGGAGTATGTACCGGACGGGCAGGCTGGCGAGCTGGTGGTTGAAGTCAACGAGGTTGTCAAGGTGCCCGACACCTCACCCCGGGTCTGGAGTGGGCATTCCTGGAACGAAAAATGGGCTGCCTGGAACCTGCACAACAAGACGATATTGAGTGAGGTCGTGCCCCGCCGACAGTTCCAGAACAGGCTCTATACTGTTTTCCCACCTGAGAAGTATGCTGAGACCCACCCGGAGTACTACCCACTTATAGATGGTGAGCGTTGGATTCCCCCTGGCGGCTCCAACTGGCGGCCTTGTGAGAGCAATCTCGAAGTCCAGCGGCTGACGGTCGAGTTTATCCGCGAATGGTTCGACACCCATCCGACGATAGACAGTTTCTCCCTGGGCATGGACGACATTTCTCATCTGTGCGGTTGCGACAAGTGCCGCGCTATGGACCCCCACCCCGATTCTTACGAAAAGCACCAGTTTTCGGACCGCCATTACAAGTTCGTCAATACGATAGCCCGCGAGGTTGCCAAGACTCATCCTGACCGCTACATCGGCACGCTGATCTACAGCATCGCTCGCGAGCTGCCCGAAACCGTGGCCAAGCTCGAGGATAATGTCTTCGGGTTTATCACTGAATGCAGCGCCCGCTGGTGGGAGCCAGGACGCAAGGAGGCAGACCAAGAGCTCACCCGCCAGTGGGCCAAGCGCTGCAAGTACCTATCTCGCTACGACTACTACGGCATGGGCTGCATCACACCCAGAGTTTATGCTCGTACGATGGCCGAGCAGCTCAAGTTTGACAAATCAGTGGGTCTGGAGGGCATGTACACCGAGGTGTACACCTTCCCCGCCAACACCGGCCCGATGATTTGGGCCTTCGCCAAGCTGCAGTGGGATACGACGCTGGATATTGACGCTCTGCTGTGGGAGTACTACTCGAAAATGTTCGGGTCAGCAGCACAGACGATGAAAGAGTACTTTGACCTTCTGGAGCGATCATGGAATACGCCGCGGCCGGGTCGAACCACATGGGCACATCGGCGGCTGTACGTTCAGGCCCTGGCTATGTCTCCCGAGGACGTGGACGAGGGCTTCCGTCTGCTGCGAGAGGCTTTGCGCGAGGCCGACAGCGAGGTCATAGAGCGACGAATAGGGGTAGTACGGGCTGGCTTGCGCTATGGCAGCTATCCCATTCGCGCCCGTGGACTTTCGGAGAAGCTGATGACCCTGACGGTTGATAGCGAAGCATGCGCTCAGCAGGCCTTGCGGATGGCGGCCGAGATAGGCAATGTGAGCGACAGGAGACAGCGATACTGGGAAGCGGCGATGCGGCGAGACGACCTGCTGGGAGAGACTGTTCGTGGCCTGCGCGACAAGGGCTACCTGGTTACCGGCCAGGCGGCCGGCGTCGAAGGCGGAGCGTCGGCGGCGGCGGTCAAGGCGCTGAGTTGGTATGCCGCCAATGCCCCGGAGAAGCTGGCTGAGGCTGCCGCCACTCTCCAAAAAGAAACGCCGCGAAGTGAAGCCACTGATCTTGTCAAGGCCTGGTTGTGGGTAAGGGATCAGCAGCCGGCGAACCTGCTGGTCAATGGCGGCTTTGATGATCTGGGCGAGAACGTGCAGGAGCCTGAGAGGGACTGGACGACAGCAGGAGCTCCGAAGGGGTGGTCCACCTGGGCCAGCGGGGGCGTAGGTGTGCTGAGGGTGATGCCTGCTGAGGGCATGAATGGCTCAGCGGCTGGTGGCATCCAGGGAGCCGGCTCCGCTTGTTTTCTGCAGGGCATCAATGTTGCGGAGGGCGAGCGCTACCTCTGCGTGGCATGGGCGAGGGCGGAGCCGCCTGGCTCGAATTGTGGCGCAAGATTGGGCATCCGCTACAATAGCAAAGCCGGCGGCTGGCACCCTCGCCGCGATCTGGAGCCACAGATAATCCTTCCCGCGGGGGTGCGAGGCTGGCAGCCGTTGGTGCTCTTAGTCACGGTGCCGGAAGACGCCGTGCGCTTGATCGTGATGCCGGGCGCCGGCGGCCAGGCTGCACGCGCCACGGCGCTGTTTGACGATATCGCCCTGCACAAACTGCCGGAGCAATAGCTTCTGCCTTGTGGGCCGGCAGGGCCAGCGGCTCTCGCGGTATGACGACAATGCGGAGCTCGAGGCCGGGACGCCAGAGACGAAGGCCCTGGCAACTCCAACGAGGAACTCATGCGCCCAGCGGCTGGGCATCGAGCCGATTGCAGGATGACGCAAACTGATATGGGTAATCCCGGGTTAGGAGGATTCGCGTGATGAATGGCAAGTGTCTAAGAGCAATACTCGCCTTTGTGGCTGCTTCTGTGGCCACCACGGGTGTGGCTGTTGAGGCCGGGGAACTGACCGAGGCGGAGCTGGCGGCCGCGCCTGCCGTGGGCTACACAACTGTGGTCATCCGCGAGAAGCGTGCGGTGACAAGAGACTTGACCGTGCCGCACAACGTAGTACTGCGGTTCGAGAACAGCGGCGCGTTGCAGGTGGAGGAGGGGAGAACGCTGAGGATCAGCGGCTCGCTCGACGCCCCCATGCAACAGATCTTCCAGGGGCCGGGGAAGATCGTCTTCGGCCCTGGCAGGATCAAGCAGGTCCACCCGCAGTGGTGGGGCGCAAGAGGCGACGGCGAGGCGGACGACACCAGCGCCATACAGAGCGCCATTGATAGTCTCCCCGGGGGCGGTGTCCTGTTCTTCGCCGCCGGTGTGTATGGGAACACGGGAGTGACACCAAGGAGCAATGTTACCTTCAAGGGCACGGGCGCTGCCGCATCAGCGTTGCTTTTCACACCAAAGCAGGGGGCCTGCATTACGCTTCCGACAGACTGCTCCTCCTTCCGACTGCAGGATATGGGTCTCCGTGGCAGGGCGCCAAACGAAGCCTACGGTGTTGACGGCCGCAACGAGTACGTGCGCTATTACAGCATGGCCAACTTCCACGTCACCGGCTTCAAGACCGGAGTCTGCATCGCGCAGGGCATGCACATATCGCTTGACTACGGTTACATGGGCTGCTACGGGCAAGGCGAGGCCAATGGCACGGTCTGTCTGAAACTGGGCGACAAACCCACGAACAAGGGTTGCACTACCGCGACCATCAAAGACATCTACTTCACCAACGCTGAAACCGGCTTTTACAGTCGGGCCGCGCCTTGTCTTCTGATCAGGCCGATCTTCGAGACGTCCCAGATCGGCTTCGATAACTACACGCGCGCAGTTGTCATTGCTCCGTTCATGGAGGCCAATAAGAAGGCCGACGCCAGGATGACTGACAACGGTGTGCTCTTCATCGGGATCTCCGCTGCGCATTACACATTCCTGTACGCCAACGAGACGCTAAGAAGACGGACCTCGTGGATTCCCGACACCTTCGATTGCCCCATGAAGCTGGGCCCCATGCATATGCAGACCAACGGCGACGTCACCGTCGAAGTCAGGGGCGAACAACAGAGACTTACGGGAAGCAAGTAGAGCTTGTGGGTCAAACAGAGAAGTGTGGCTCCGGATGGCTGGCCGTTCAGCCAACGACACACGTGCCCAGCCTGGCATGGGCAACCCCGGCCCAGGCAAGCGAGGCAGGAATGTCCCTGCAGACGGGCGAAACTTGACGTCGTGGAGGTCGGTGGCTCGGCCGCTCGGCCTTCTTCCCAACCATTTCCGAAAGGGTGAGTTCTATGGAGAAACTGCGCATCGCGTGCATCGGCGCCGGGTCGGCCATCGGCGCCCGTACCAGCGGCTTTCTGGAAGTCATTAACCAACTCCATGATATGTACGACCAGTTCGCGATCATGGACATCAATGAGGAGAATGCCCAAGCTGCGGCTGCGGCGTACAACATCCCGGAGGTCTATACGAATCTGGACGACCTCTTCACCAAGGGGAAGCCGGATGTGGTGGTGCGATTGACGCCCACTGACTCGGCGTTCGCCGTCTGCATTGCCGCCGCCGAGGCCGGCTGTCACATCCTCAGCGAGATTCCGATCGCGTTCAGCCTGCCAAGGGCCGATGCCATCATCGCCAAGTGCCGGCAGAAGGGCGTCAAGCTGGATGTCGCGGAGAACGTCTGGACCTGGCCCCGTGAGCGGCTCAAGCAGATGATCGTACAGCAGGGGCTGATCGGCGAAGTCACCCACTGCCGGCTCAAGTACCCCTGCGGGGCCTACCACGGCTTCTCCGCCATCCGCAAGCTTGTGGGCGCCGAGGCCGAGCGCGTGCTGGGCTGGGACGGGAAGGTCCCCGTCGTCAACATGCTCAGCTACGGCGGCGAACCGATGAGCGAGACCATGTGGGACGGCGGACTGATCCGGTTCCCCGGCCATGTGCATTGCATCTTCGAGATGCCGCCGAAACGCCCGGTCTGGCGCCATTCCTGGGATGTCGAAGGCACGAAGGGCTTCCTGGGGGCTGTCGCCGGGACCATTGACGCGGCCAAGGGCCACCGCTATGGCGAGGCGCTGGTGCTCGATGACCCGAACACACTGCAGCAACTCACCGATGACTTCGAGGCCGGAGCCGCCGACCGTGAGCGGCACTACCCGCTCGAATGGGTCTATGGCGAACGTGACGGCCAGCGGGTGCTCGAGTGTGTCAAGGTCAACACCGACCCGCCCGTCGTCTGGGAGAATCCCTACGCCAGGTACGGCATCTGCGACGATGACGCGGTCTCCAAAGCCACTTACCTGGAGAGCCTGTACCTGGCTGTCGTCGAAGACCGCCCGCTGGTCTATGGGGCGGAGAACGCGCGGCGGGACATGGAGCTGTGGATCGCTATCCGCGAGAGTGCGTGGCAGGGCAATGTCTGGGTGGACCTGCCGCTGACCGAGGTTACAAGCGTTGAGGAGGCCATGCACGCGGAGTTCCAGCAACGCTATGGCTGCGATCCGCTGGGTGACATCGAGAAGCAACTGCAAGTTATCTACGACCGCACGCCGGTGATGTGGACCGTGGCGGGGTGGCTGTGAGGACTGTGGGCAACAGAGAACAGGAGCGGCGCAGGAGGACGGCCAGCGCGTGACAGGGCTGGCGTTGCCCGTTTCCCGAGGTCGCCGGTTGTGAAGCTGAGTTCGTTCGGAGGTGTGTGCATGCTGGACCTCACGCCCAAACAACAGGAGCGGATTGACGGACTGCTCGCGGAAATGACATTGGCAGAAAAGGTTGCCCAACTGACCGGGGTGACTCTGCAGATGCTCTGGGACGACGACCAGAAGTTCGTGCCCGCCAAGATGCAAGAGCACCTGTGCCGGGGGATCGGGCAGATCTCACTGTCCGGCGGCGCCACTGAGCTGCCGCCGGAAAAGACAGCCGAGAACATCAACACCGTTCAAAGGTTTCTGGTCGAAGACACGCGGCTTGGTGTTCCTGCCATCGTTGATGATGAGTGCCTCGCCGGCTTCGTCTGCATGGGCGCAACTCACTTCCCTCAGGCCATAGGGATGGCCGCCACCTGGACGCCGGAGCTGGTCGGGCGGATGAGCGACATCATCAGACAGCAGGCCCGGGCCGTGGGCAGCCACCTCATGCTTTCGCCTCTGTGCGACGTGGGCTGCGATCCCCGGTGGGGACGCACGGAGGAGACGCAGGGTGAAGACCCGTACTTGGTATCCCGCATGATCACCGCCTACGTCCGCGGGCTGCAGGGAGAGAATCTGCGCGACGGTGTCATTGCCACCCTCAAGCACTTTGCCGGCTACAGTTTCAGCGAAGGCGGCCGCAACTGCGCTCCGGCGCATATCGGGCCCCGCGAACTGCGCGAAGTATTCCTGCTGCCGTTCGAGGCGTGCGTCAAAGAGGGCGAGGCGCAATCCGTGATGGCGGCCTACCATGAGATTGACGGGGTGCCCTGCGCGGCAAGCAGAGAGCTGCTTACCGACATTCTCCGCGACGAGTGGGGGTTCAAGGGAGTAGTGGTTGCGGACTGGGGTGTCGTCTCGATGCTTCATTCAGCCCATCACACCGCTGCTGACATCACTGAAGCCGGCAAGCAGGCTCTGGCCGCCGGGCTGGACATTGAGATCCCTGTCGCAGAATGCTTCGGGCCCGGCCTGATCGAGGCCGTCGAACGGGGTGAATTGCCCGACAAGATCATTGATCAGGCCGTGCGGAGGCACCTGCGGCTCAAGGTGTTGCTCGGCCTTTTCGATAATCCTTACGTGCCTGCATCCGAGGCCGGCAAAGTCTTTGACACGCCGCAGCATCGGGCCGTCGCGCTGGAAGCGGCGCGCTGCTCGATGACATTGCTCAAGAACGAGGGCGGCTTGCTGCCACTGGATAAGAATCTCAAGTCCGTCGCCGTGATCGGGCCGAACGCCGACAGCACACACGCTCTGCTCGGCGATTACTCCTATTCGGTATATAAGGAGCTCGACGGCGACGCTGTCAGGATCGTTAGTGTCCTGGAGGGTATAAGGAACAAGGTTTCGTCCCGCACCGAGGTGCGGTACGCGGCCGGGTGTGAGGTGATGGGAACGTGCCGCGAGGGTCTCGCCGAGGCGGTGCGGCTGGCGGCCGAGGCGGACGTGGTGATAGCGGTCGTGGGCGGTCGCTCCGCGCTGCACGACGGCGGCACGTCCGGGGAGAACCTCGACAGGGCGGAACTGAATCTGCCCGGAGTCCAGGAGGACCTGCTCCGGGAACTGCACAAAACAGGCAGACCCGTCGTTGCCGTTCTGGTCAATGGCCGGCCTCTGGCTGTAGAGTGGACGGCGGAAAACATTCCCGCCATCCTGGAGGCATGGCTGCCAGGGGAGGAAGGGGGCCATGCCGTAGCCGATGTGCTGTTCGGGGACCACAATCCTGGCGGCAGGCTCCCGGTTTCCTTGCTGCGTACGGCCGGTCAGGTGCCGACGCCGTATCACGTGCGTCCGACGTCTCTTGCCGAATGGGCAAAATACGTGTTCACCGAACGCAAGCCGCTGTATGCCTTCGGCCACGGTCTCAGCTACACAGAATTCACGTACACCGGCCTGAAGATCAGCCCGCCGCAGGTACGCGCTGAAGAGGAGGTACGGCTGTCCTGCGAAGTTGAGAACACTGGCGATCGTGTTGGCGACGAAGTAGTCCAGCTCTACATCCACGATCCGGTTGCCAGCGTGACTCGTCCGGGAAAGGAGCTCAAGGGCTTCAAGAGGATGACCATCGAACCCGGCGAGAAACGGACATTGACCTTCATCATGCCTCTGGAGCTTCTGGCATTTTACGATACCGGCATGAATCTGGTCGTCGAACCCGGCCTGTTCGAGGTCACGATCGGCAGCTCGTCGGAGGACATCCGGCTGCAGGGCAGCTTCGAGCTTATGGAAAAGCGCGAGGTCGGCCGCCGCCGCTGCTTCCGCACGGAGATAACGGAACAACCTCTCTAGCCCACAACAGAGGGCTTATTTGTGAGGAGGGCGTGATGTCGCGAAGATTGCTCTGGCCCGAGAGCGGCTCCGGCGTGGAGCAGGAGCTTCTTGGCCGCGCGCGGGAGTTGTGGCACGAAAACTTGAAGCGTTACGAGCCGCCGAATCATTCCGCCGATTTCCCCGCGCGCCATCTGCCGCAGAGCCAGGAAGCGACTGGCAAACTAGCTCGGATGATTCACGAACGGGTTTCCGAAATGCCCGAAATGTGCGGCCGCCAGGGCCGTCAACACATACCTCTTGCGCAGGCGGAGGAAGACCGATGGACAAGAGCAAGACCAAAGCTGAAGGTGAACCATCTCCCGTCGGCAAGGACGAAGAGGCACAGAAGCGAAACGCTGCGTTGCTGAGCGAGTACGACTACTCCAAGTATCCCACAAGTATTACCGGATACACGGGCCAGGACCTCCAGCGGGTCGTCGTGGTGCGGTACGAGGATGCAGTGCGGACGCGTGTCGGTCCGCGAGGTAACTACAAGGCAGGTTTCACGCGGCTGGCGGATGGGAGGCTGGTGCTTGCCGTCTGCCGTAAGGAACAGGACGAACCGAGCGATCGCTGCTTTCAGATATACATTTACCAATCGGGCGATGAGGGGCTCTCGTGGCGCGAGATCGCCAAGCCGGGCATCTGCGGCAAGGAGCCGAGTCTAACGACGTTGCAGGACGGCGCAATCCTGATGACAGCGCAGAATGCCGATTTCTCAAGGGATGCTTGCGACCGCAGGATGTACTGCAGGCGGAGCGAGGACGGCGGGCAGACGTGGGAGATCTGTCAGATCGAGGGCGCAAGCTACCCGAGGAACGTGATCCCCGAGCGCGATGGCGCGCTGCTCTTCATGAGGCCGGCCGGCGCGCCGGAATGGAACCTCCGGCTCTGTCGCAGCACCGACGGGGGCAGGACGTGGGCCTTCTCCGAAGGACAAGTCGAGTGGGACGAGCAGGACAGGTCCCTGGTTGACGAGGTGTCGGCCATCCGTCTGGACGACGGCACCATCCTGGCAGCACTGCGGCGGCAGATCCCCGGATGCCACGGCGAAGGCTTCCAGGATACGATGGTCACTCGGTCTGAGGACGATGGCAAGACCTGGTCGAAACCGGAACGTCTGACCAACACGGCCGAGGTTCACGTGTACCTCACCAAGCTCTCAGACGGGAGGATACTTGCGACCTACTCCAACTACCACGTGCCCTACGCCTCCTGCGCGATTGTGAGTGCCGATGGCGGCAGGACCTGGGATCGCGACAATCTCGTGATGTTGTCCATTTCCGCCGACCTCTACGTCGGATGGGCGGTTACGCTCGAGATGCCCGACGGCACTCTCATGACGTCGTACGCGACGACGACGTACCTCAATCAGCCCCCCGACACCACGACCTGCGAGGTCGTGCGCTGGCGACTCCCCCGATAACCGTTGACTTGCGTCACGATCCCGTCTTCAAAACAGCCATCGGGCGCTTGCACCAGTGGGCCGATGACCTGGCGTCACGCCCTACTTTGTCGCGCTTTGAAAACAGCGTTACGCGCACTCAACTGCGGGCGATGGCCGAAGAGGATGTCCTGGGCCAACCCTACGTGGGTGTCACGGCGGATCGCCGGTGGAGGGCATATCAGCCGTGGGTTTCTACCTCACCTGATGGCGCTGGGCACCTTTCCGCACGACATATCAGTTTTGGGCCCCACAAGGACAAATGCCCATAGACGCGAACTATGAAGTAGTAGGGGTGACACACATGCTCATCGCGAGCAGCCGGGACCATACCCTTGACCCCCCTGCAATAGAAAGCGGGGTAGCGGGACAATGATTTGGCGGATTGGGTGCATTTGGCTGACAGTGGCACTAGCGAGTGTTATCTTGTTGACTTCCTCGGCAGCGGTCGCTGCAGAAATAGTCGAAAAGCCGATAAAGAGCCCTGCCTTCGAAGAAGGCGTGAATGACGATGGCATTCCGAATGGCTGGATGTGCTATGCCGGGAAGGGCGAAGACCTGCAACTGAAAGTGGTCGAAGTGGGTGTGGATGATGGCAAGGCTTTGCTCATCCATGACGGTGACCCCGCGGCCGAAGTCGGCGTCTATCAGGACATCCCCGTGGAGCCTGCAGCGGACATGGTCTATCAGGCCACTGTGATGGTGCAAGCCGTGGAAGTGGGGTCTGGTGCCGGCGCTCATATCCAGATGCGCTTCATGCCTTCCGGCGAGTTTGCGCAAGTGAGTTTCGGCAGGGCGCCGACGGGCAAGTTCATGGAGTTCTCCGTCGTCAAGGCCGCGCCGCCGGACACTAAGAGTATCCGCATATACCTCTATACCCACGCCGGGCCCACACCGAAAGTGATGGTGGACAATGTGAAACTCGTCTCTGGTGTTGAGCCGCCACCGCCTCCCCCACCTCCGCCTCCGGAGCTAATCAGTCCGCAGTATGACAAGCTCAAGGATCTTCGCGTAACGACTGACCTGGTCAAGGCGGGCCAGGCTGCCGTAGCAATTGTCGCGCCCGCATCCGGCGTCTATGACCAGCCGGCCAGGGCTATCCAGCAGGCCATTGTGGAACTCAGCGGCATCAGTGTCCCAATTGTCAGCGACGAATCCCCTCAGGCCGCCGTCCCCGTCCAGGGCAACCTCATCGTCCTGGGCAGCCGCTCGACGAACAAGACGATCAATGCTCTCTACGACCTGTACTATACGCTGCTTGATCTCAAATACCCCGGGCCGGGCGGGTCCGTGGTCCGCACACTGCACGATCCCTTCGGCGACGGGCACAATGTCATCTTCGCCGGGGGTAGCGACACCACCGGCGTCGAAGCGGCCGCTCAGGTACTTGTCCAGAAGCTGCGTGCCGCCAGGGCCGCCAAGGGAGACCTCTCCGTGAGCCGCCTCATGGAAATCGACCTCGGCGACGGCATTACACCTCCAACCGACGTCAGGGAGATGGCAACCTGGGAGGCGTCAAAAGGTTACCGCTCGGTCGGATACTTCGGCTGGAACAGCATCAGCAAGCAGATGGCGATGTACTACATGACCGGCAACGAGCACCATGCCCGCGAATTCATCCGCCTCGCCTTTCCTGATGCACAGGCACGCAAGGAGATCGAGGAGATTGACGGGGAGCGGCTCGAGAACAAGAATGAGCCGCTGGCCGGACCATACCACTACAACGCCCACATGCTGATCCTGTTTTGGGACCTGATCGAAGAAAGCCCGGTATTCACCGACGAGGAACGGCTGCGCGTTATCAATGCTCTTGCCAAGCAGCTCGAGCACCCCAAGCGAGGCAGCGGGTATAATGCCGGCGCCTACAGGCTCAACAGTGTCCCCTCCTGCGTAGGATCCCGGCACGGACAGTGGACGGCTATTTCCCTCTACTGCCTCGGGCGCTACTTCCAGAAGTACTACCCCGATCCCATCTGGGATCAGTGCGTGAAGGCGGGGGCGCTACATTTTGCATCTCTCCACAAACACGCCTGGGTGTCCGGTGAGAGCGACAACCTGTTCTGGTACAGCACCGGCGTTGCGCCCATCTTCACCTACCTGGCGCTGACCGGTGACCGCATCCCACTAGAGAACGGTGTCCTCGAAATCCTGCTTCGTGGCCAGGAAGTGCTCGTATCCGGCGCCCGTAGTGACACGGCCCTCAACTCCGCCTCCCTGGGCTTCTTGCACAAGGCAGCCTATATCACCGGCGACGGGCGCTGGCTGCACTACCGGCAGCGCATCGGGCTGGATACTGACGTATTCCGCCTCGGTCAGTCCTTCTGGCCCGACGAGAATCTGCAACCCCAACTGCCAATAGACATGGCCGGCAAGTGGAGCATCAACCCGGTCCCAGAGTCACTCTGGGAACGCCGTGGCAGCGGTATTGCCTTGGAGCACTCCTTCCTCTTCGGCAGCTATCGTAATACCGTTGATGCCTCTGGCGACTTTATTCTGCTTGACGGTTTCAACGGGGCCTCGCGCAATCCGTATCACACCTTCGGCATTCTCGACCTGCGCATCAATGGCTATACACTACTTAGAGGCTACCACAACCAGGTACTGCCCAGCGCCGATGGCATGGTCGAGCCGAGAGTAGCCATGGATGCGGCCTTGCTGCACAGCGATGTCACCGGCGGGACGGTAGCGGCCGTGGGTGAAGTGCCCGCCGCTGCTTACTGCAACTGGCGCCGATACCTGACGCAGCGGGTGGGCAAGTATGCACTCATCACCGATGACCTGACCTTCCGCACGGACAGTGAGAACATCGAGCTGGTGACGGAATGGGGGCCGTTGGGTGGCGCCTGGGAGCCCAAACACAATGCCGTGCGCATCGCCGGCGTGGGTGGCCTTGCGGTGCCCGAGGGCTGGATTGCAGCACGGGCGCTGGGTGCTGAGTGCACCAGTCAGCCTGCCGGGCCGGACAAGCTGATCTCACTGGAGAGCTACGGTATCAAGCTGCTGCGCGCAAAGGAGATCGGCTCGTGGCTGGAGATGCCGTTTGAACTCGCCGAGCAGACCGCCGGTGAGTTCTTCGTGGATTTCGTTGACTACGCGGACCGCGGAAATGTGAGGGTGTACCTCGACGGAGAGCGCGTGGGAGACGACATCGAGCACATCGCCCCCAGCGCGACGCAGAAGCGGGCGCCGATCGGGCGTCATGAACTGGCGGCCGGCAAGCACGCCCTGCGCATCGAGGTCATCGAAAAGCCGGCCGGAGAGAAGTGCTACATCGGCCTCGTCGGACTGAGCATCAAGCCTGACAAGGCGCCGGCTCCCTCCGGCAAGCCCGTCTTCGAACTCCGCCCTTGTGATGTCACCGAAGCCAGCGGCCGCGGTGTCGTCAACATGACCTGGCGCGGTGCGGTGAAGAAGGGCGATCGCCGCATCTTCTTCTACCTGCTGGGCCAGACGATTGACGGGGCCGACAAGCCGCTGGCATGTATGCGCATCGCCGACAATGCGGCGGCCCTGGCCCTGCCGGCGCCCGCTATTGCAGTCATCGGGAAACATGAGGTCATCGAAGGCGAGTTAGTCATTCTCGCGACCGATCATCTCTACGGATATCGTCTGCGCGCTGCCGGAGCCAAGCCCTCACCCATGTCCTCTTTGCGGCAGCCCCCACTCGTACGCTCTGACGCCCCCGTTGATCTCGACTGGGACTTCGCAAGTGGCGCGCTTCACATCGTAGCAACCGAGCACAGCCGCGTCCAGTTGTCTCTCGATGGGCGTGACGATGTCACAGTTGACGGCCAAGCAGGAAAAGGCACTCGGGGAGATGGCAGCTACACTGCCTTCGAGCTTTCCCCAGGACGTCATGTTTTCGCAGGTGCTATCCCTAATCGCCTCGGCCTTCACTGGACCAATGTCAGCATCACTGAAACGCTGCTTGCGGCAGCGAGCAAGCAGGGCGCCGACATGCCACAGCAGCCCGTGCCGCCCGCGCCGCAGAGCGCGGAGGAGCTTGCGGCGGGCATGACCGCGGAGGTCGGTGACAGACCGGTCGCCATGACCATCATCCCGTCGCTGAAGCGCCCCCTTATCTGCGTCGCTGAAGGGCAGACCGTACATCTGCTGACTCCCGCCGGCGAAGAGGTCCGCACTATGCAGACCGACGGGCCGATCCGTGTCCTGCACTGGTGGGCAGAGCAGAACCTGTTGCTCGTCGGTTGCAGGGATGAACAAGTCATTGCCTTCGACCTCAACGGCAACCGCCGCTGGACTTTCACGTCGGTCATGGACCCGGCCGTCCATCGGGCGGCCAAGACGTACTGGTTCAAATCCGCACCCGGGCATGAGGGCATTCACTGCCTGCACACCGGCGTCTTCCTCGATGGCAAGGAGCAGTGTTTCGTCGGCAGTGCGTGCACCCTGGAAATCATTGACGAGAATGGGAAGCTGGTCAAGCGCCTGCCTGTTTTCTGGGGTCCCGGCTGGAAGATGAAGCTGATTGACGGCCCCGACGACAGCATCAATCTACTGATTGCACGATGGCCCAACGGCAACGACACACTCGCCGTCGTCAACAACAAGACGCTCAGCGTGGGCCGTGGCTTCTATGGCGTTCCGGCCGGCCACACCATGGTCGGTGGCTGGACCGGCCTCAACCGCGTCGGTCTCTTCTACGAGGACATCAACGCCGATGGGGCGATGGAGTTGATCTCCGCCGAAAACGGCGTCTGGAACCGCGTCACCGTCTGGTCATGGGATGGCAAGGCTCTCTACAACGCTCAGTTCGGTCCGGGCGCGAGCAACCGCCCGGGAGCAAACCTCTGCGACATGGACGTTGCCGACCTCGATGGCGACGGCAGCAAGGAGATCATAGTCGGCACCACCAGGGGGCTGGTCGTAGCTCTCAGCAACCAGTGCGTCAAGGTCTGGTCGGAGCGCATGCCGAGTCCGCCGGCGGTGCTCAAATCCGTTCCCGCTCCGGATGGCGCCGGCTCTCAAGTTGTCGTCGGCTGTGCAGACGGCACCGTAGCCGTGCTGGACGGCAATGGAAACCTGGTGCGGCTCGGACAAGTCACAGGACGGCCCACGCACATCGAGCGGGTTGATACGCCGGACGGCGTTCGCGTTATCCTGGCGACCGCCAAGGGTTACGTACACAGCTTCAACGTGGGCGGCTGACAGGAGACACTGCAACATGACAGGCCGCGGCCTGCAGCTCATGGCCCCGCATAGCCGAACTCCATGTCATCCACCCAGAGCACCTGGTCGGCTTCGCCACCTTCGCCGAAAACGATACGCACCGTGCAGTAGCCAGGGCGAACCTCCAACTCGGTGCTGTATTGCTGCCACTCCTCGCTCGGCTCTAACACCACCTGCGTCCCGGTCCCACGCTGGCCCGACACGGTCACTCTTGCCGTCGTCGCGTTGCCTCTGGCCTTGAACCGCAGCGTGTACTTCCCTCCGGTCCGCAGGCGCAGCGGCTGGCTGATAAGTGTCATCGCTATCTCGGGCCTGACGAACTTCAGGCACGACCGGCCCTCGGCCGGATTCTCCTGACTCCAGCCTGGCCAGGTCAGACCCATCTTGCGCGGGTGTGAGGTCGTCCAGCCGCGCGGCGGATACTCCGCTATCCCCGCCTCGAACCCGCCGTTTCGCAGCATATTCACGATCTGCCCGCCGTAGCTTTCCTGCAGCGTCGCCGTCACCGACGGCGACAGATCCCCACGGTATCGCACATACAGCTCCGCTCCGTCGCGCATCGGCCCGACTACGTCCGAGATTCCCCGCACACTCAGGTCAGGGTCCCATCGGTCCTGGATCAGCAAGTCGGCCCCGGCCGCCGCCAGCCGATACACTCCCGGCTCGCGCGGAGTGATCTCCCCAAATGCCACAGTTTCCCCATTATCAGCCACTGCCGTTTCCAACTCCACTTCATACCGGCCCCTGTCGTCGGCAATAGTCAACGCCAGCGGCGTCAGCGGCTCTCGCAGCTCCCTCAGCGGATCAACCCACAGCACCGTCTCACCGGCCTCGGTCAATGCCACTTGCATCCTTCCCTGGCCCCATCTGAACTCGACTGGCTTGGCCTGTGCAGGCTTGTTCGGTGGTGCTGCAAAGACGGCGGCCGGCTCCCTCGGCAGCCATATCTTCGCGTCCAGCTCGCCGCGATGCTTGATCCATATCTGCGCCATGCCGCTCGGAGAATCATAGTAGCCCGCCGCATCACAGTTCTGATTGGCGAAGAACAGTCGCTCTCCGTTGACTATCAGCTTGCTGCCACTATGAACCAACCAGCGACGAACACTCCCATCTGACAGCTCCGCAACCGCTGCGACGCGGCTGTTCGTCTCAAGACCCTCAGCGCTCAGTTCCTGCGGCCCCCCGCCAGGGCGCTTCTGGAACATGACTGTCTCCGTCACCTCACCGGCGCTAAACCTGAGCCCCAGCGCATCGCCGGCAGCGAGCTTCTCGATATCGCTGATGCGCGCCCCCTTGCTGTCTCGGTACACCTGCATGAAAGCCAGTATCCGCTCATCCTTGCGTTTCTCCGTCGTCGTCACCTGGATGTTGTGCTGCTGCGGAAACGCCTCCGTGAAGCGGCAGAAGCTCTTTGTCTTCATCGGATAGGGCCGCTCATTGCTCTGCGTGTACCTGAGACCGCCGGGCGCCAGATGCCGCACCTGCAGCCGCTCATCTCTCTGCGCTATGACCATCGTCTGCGTATCTGCATCTATCTCGGCGGGGGCAAAGGCGTTGAGCACCCAACTGAACTCCGACGCTGCGACTGCGCCCAGCTCATCATAGACGATGAACACGTCAGGGCGGATGAAAAGCACCGTGCGGTCGAACACTTCCAGCAGCTTCGGATAGGCTCTCGCCGCGTCGCCAGTGAACAGACAGTACGCCGCGCTGTTGAAGAACGCCGATACCCTCCCCTTCGCTGCGATGCTCTTCGGTTGCCCCTCACCATTGACCAAGATCGCATTGTGCGCCACCGTCGCCCGGCTGAACCTGGTGTGATACGTGTCACCGTAGTACGTGTAGTAGCCCGCATCACAGGCCATGATCTCTCCACCCGCGTGCAGCACAAAGCCGTTCTGGTCGCAATGTGAGTGGCTGTGGCTGCCCCACGGGCTCGAACGGAAGAAGATGCGATTCCCGTGGTGGTCGTAGAAGCGGTCATAGGCCGCCAATTGACCGACATCGGGGAACAGACGCGCCTGCGCAATATCCACCGGCGGCTTTGCCTTGATCCCGGTGTCAGAGAGGTACCGGAAGGGAATATGTGCCGGATTGCACACCACCGTATCCCCATACCACTTCAAAGCACGGTTCCCGGTCTTCGCCGCCAGCAGGTTCGCAATGTACCCGTCCGACCCGCTCCCGTACATCGGCATGATCAGCGAATAGATGTCCCCCCAGTGGTTGTACCAGTAGTTGAGTGACATGCAGTACAACCAGAAATCGCCCGAGTTGACCAACCGCGGCTTCTGAAAGATGTCAATGCCGGTCGCAGTCCGCATGGCGGCCAGACCCTCCAGGATGAAGCGGTATTTGTGACTGTAGGTCTGGCCTTCTATGTAGCCGCCATCGTTGCCGCCCCACGCAATCCGGTTTGCGTATTGGCGGATGAGCCAGTCGGCCCACTCCGCACCACGTTCCGAATCCGTAGCCACTGCCAACGCCGTCGTCAGCAGCGCGTGCATGCACTGCTGCCCATGCGAATTCTCGTAGTTCAAATGCAGCTTCAACTTGTGCCGGCACCAGTCATACGCATTGTCACCGTGGTACTCGACATGCTCGATGACCTTCTGCCTTTGATCGTCGCTCAGCAGCCCATAGAGCCGGTCATAGGCCAGCGCCACATCCTTCAACCCATATTCGTAGTTGTAAACCACCGTATCGTGCTGGCCACGGTCCTCCAGATGGTAGTCCATCCGGAACGGTAGCACGTACAGCAGCCATTGCTTCGCCGGCTCCGCGTAGCGCTCATCGCCTGTGATGAGATAAGCGAAAGACAGCACGTTCGCCCTGTTGGCCGCATCATTCATGGTCCGGTTCGTGCAGCCAACCGGCACAAACGGCTCGCCGTCTCTCAGGTAAAAGGCCTGCTTGCGCTGCTTGCCCGGATTCGCCGGCATCGGTTGCAGCTTCGGTTCCCCCGGCGGCTTGCTGTCAAGATACTGCGCTGCCAGGTATTCGATGTCATCCCATGCTTGCTTCGCCGCCTCATACCGTCGTGCTCTGAATGCCTCCAGCGTTTCAGGTGTCACGAAGATACGCGGGTGATGGGGCATCTTCGCCAGAATCTCTTTCGTCGACGGCACCGGCAGCGGAACTGAGGTCTCCGTGATGACAAAGCTCTGCAAGGGACTCGGCTCCGACACATCGCGCTCCTTTGTCACCACAAAGTACCGCCAGTGCCACCTCCCCTCAGCCAGTTCCTGCGCATGGTTGTACAAGGCCATGTCAATGCCTTCGACACGCACCACCTCGCTGTCAAAACCCTCACTCTGGCACATCTCGACCGTGTATGTCGCCGCACGCTCATCTACCCGCCAGATCATGGAGGGCGGGTTGGTCACCGCTACTGCCCCGTCAGGCGGCGAAAGCGGCGGATGACGTGGTGGCTGCTCGCTGGTGTCAACCGAGAAGCCGAACGCCAAGGCCGCAGACAAGCCAGCCACAAAACAGCACAGACCCAATTTCAGCAACACTGTCATCTCTCCTCACATTTGCAACACAAGCTCAGGCTCAGCCCGGACATGCTCGGTCATCACGACCAACTCGCTGACCTTATGACTATGTATGCTCTTCACCGTCATCTGCTGTACTCCTTCGTGCTTCCGCTGCTGATCGCACGATTCTCTGCTCCACACACGGATTCCAGCCGGGTATGCTCGAGCGGTTGCTGAACCTTCTTGTCTTTGCATCCTCAACCGTGGCGTCTCTCCGCAATGGCCCGCAGGAAAGGAATGGGCACAACTGCAACGAATTGTATATGTAGGTATGCCAAGTAGAGAGTCACAGGAGGAAAATTATGAGACAAGCAGCGGTTTTTTCGGCTGCCCAACTGGTGGAGATCGCTATTCAGACTGAGCAGGCTGGCTATGCCTTCTATCAGGCGGCGGTCGAGGCGACTGACAGCCCGCAGGTCCGGGCCTTGTGCGAGTGGCTAGCTGAGGAGGAGCAAGTCCACGAGCGCCTCTTCCAGGGAATGAAGCAGAACCTGGGAGCGCAAGAGATGCTCGAGGAGTGGCCGGGTGAGAAGACCGAGTTCATCAATGCCCTGGTGGGCTCACGGTTCCTGCCCAAGCCCGAGGAGGCGGAGGCGCTCGTCAAGGACATGTCTGCGCAGGGCATCCTCGACTTTGCACTGAATTTCGAGAAAGACACAATCATCTTTCTGTACGAGATGCGAGACATGGTAGCCGCCGGTGAGACTGAACAGGTCAACCAGATCATCGCCGAGGAAAAGGCCCACGTGTCTCGTATTGCGAAAGCCAAAGCAGCCATGGAATAGGACGTTGGGCGACGTCGTTTCAGCGCTATTGTGTGCTGACATTCGCCGGGCAAGAATGCAAAGAAAGGAGGAAATTATGAGCGTCAAGGTATTCCGATGTCGAATCTGTGGGGACCCCTACATTGGGGAGAGCCCGCCAACTCACTGTCCCTTCTGTGGGGCAGATGCTAAGTACATCATTGATGCGCATGAGTGGGACAGCGGCGAGTTTGACGTGCAGCTCTCTGAGGTCTCGCGCAACAACCTGGAAGCGGCGCTGGACCTGGAGATGGGCAATGCCGGCTTCTATGCCTGTGCGCGGGACAAAGCCGCAGCGGCGGGCGACGAGTACCTGCTGGCCAAATTCAAGTGCTTGATGAAGGTGGAGGACGAACATGCCTCGGCTATCTGCAAGTTCTTGAAGATTGACAAGCCAGAACTGGCTGCAGGGACGTGTAGTGCCGATGGTGTGGCGAACTCGCACGAGGGCTATCAGCGCGAAGACCGCGCCATCAAGGCCTACGCGAAATTCCGCGACGAGGCCACCGAGCCGCGGATGAAGGAGTTCTTTGGGGTACTGGTGGAGATTGAGACTGACCATCTGGACATCCACGCCGGGGACACGAACTGAACGCCGGTGGAGCACAGCTAGCTAATGCTGCCCAAAATAGAAAGGAGCAGGCACCATGCCACACGAACTGCCTGATCTGCCGTACGCTTATGATGCCCTGGAGCCGTTCCTCAATGAGCAGACCATGCACCTGCATCACGACAAGCACCACGCGGGGTATGTCAAGGGCCTCAATGAGGCTGAGGAGAAGATAAAGGCTGCCCAGCGGTCGGGAGATTTCTCGGCCATTCGAGGCTTGTGCGACGCGTTGGCCTTCAACTATTCGGGGCACCTGTTCCATACTCTGTTCTGGAGCAATATGAGCCCGGACGGTGGCGGTGAGCCCGGGGGCGAACTGGCCGCTCAAATCGAGAAGGATTTCGCGTCGTTCGCTACCTTCAAGGCCCAGTTTCTGGCGGCCAGCAACAGTGTGCAGGGCTCGGGCTGGGGCGTGTTGGCCTGGCAGCCGCTGGGCTCGCAACTGGTGATTCTGCAAGCCGAGAAGCACCAGAATCTGGCGCAGTGGGGAGTAACTCCCATTCTGGTTCTGGACGTCTGGGAGCACGCCTATTACGTGCAGTACCAGAACCGCCGGCCCGAGTTCACCGAGGGCTTCTTTAATGTCATCAACTGGGACGATGTCGCCGCCCGCCTGGCTTCGGCGAAGGAAAACGGTTGAGCGAACACGAATCGGGAGGAACTAATCATGCAGAATTATGTATGCACCGTTCGTGGCTATGTGTATGACCCCGAGGTAGGCGATCCTGACGCCGACATACCGGCCGGTACTGCCTTTGAAGACTTGCCCGAGGACTGGGTCTGCCCCGAGTGCGGAGTGGGCAAGGAAATGTTTGAGGCCGAAGAGGAATAGGCGATGTTTCCGGCAGATTCTTGCTTGACGTGAGAGGCCCCTTTGCACATACTAGACTTCGAGTAAGGAGGATCCTCTGTTCCCATGCAAAGATGGTGGGCGACATGCGCTTGAAAGGAACTGTAACGTATGAAGCCAAATGCAAAACTCAACACAATAATATTGGCTCTTAAGCGAGCAATTGAAGCAACTTTTGACGACGGTAAGTGGCGTGAATTGGGTTATCTTACTGACACCATTGACATCATCGAAGGGCATTCTCGTTTACTGAGGAGCCTTGACTGGCGAGACGACGATTATAGCGCGAATATCCTGAACGTTCTCCCAGAAATCCTTGGCAAGAATTTGGAGAATCGAGAAGTGGTAGAAGATTTCGTGGGCCTGGAAGAGTGGCTACGCAGTCATGAGCCCCAGCTACATGAGAAGTTATATGGCGGCACCTCAGTCCCCTTGGAGGAAATTGAGAAGGCGGCCGGGGTCCATAGTGTTCTTGAACTGAACCAGCAGATAGGAAGAATCAGACACTCGATTCATGACGACCCTGCGCTGGCAGTTGGTTCTGCTAAAGAACTCCTCGAAACGGTGATGAGAACGATTCTGGGGGAAGATGATGATGGCACCAAGACTGATGATGTCCCAGCATTGCTAAAGAGGGTACAGAGAGCATTAGGACTTTCCCCTCAAGCAGCGAGTCCAGACATGGTCGGGAGCGAAGTGCTTTGCCGGACCCTGAGCAATCTGGGCCAGGTTGTCATCGGTGTCGCTGAATTGCGGAACTTAGTTGGAACAGGACACGGAAGAAGCAAAGGGCCTGAGATTGACGATGTGCACGCACGCCTTGTTGTGAATGCAGCTGCAACCATCGCTACATACCTGTTGGAAATCTGGGAGAATCAGAGAAAGACTTGAGCACCACACCGTGCAGGCGGCGTAACAAAGCATTAAGAGGCAACGAAGGGGAGTATGGAGAGTGACCGCTATCAAACAACGAACGCTTGACGAACTCTTTGATGAAGAGCATGGTCAGGAGTACGAGAAGCGACGTGACGCCTTGTGGCTTGAACTTGTCCGCGCTAATGCCTCGATGTACGTGATAGACCGCGTGCTCCAGTTTCCAGGGCACATGCTCCTTTCTCCTCGCCATCAGGTATTCCTACCTCTTCTGGTACGCAACTTTGCCGACGCAGTGTTATTACTAGTCGTTGGCACCCTTACCGACCCGGACCCTCGCTCGCTGACGTTCTCAACATTGAAAGACTGGATTGTAGAAAACTGCCGCCGCAAGGTGCGACCTCAGCTGAGGGCCTATCTCAAGAACCAGGCTACACCAGGCGAGATCTCGGGGCTGGTCGATCGGGCGAAAAAACTCAGGAACAAGCTTGTGGCTCATCTGGACCGCCAACATCTCCTTGAAGCCGCCGCAATGGCCGACGTGCAGCTCACTCTCCTCGAGCTCCGCGACCTACTGGAGGAGACAAATAAGCTTATGTCAGGACTGTGTCTCGGACGCGGGCGCGGGCGCGACATGCTTCCCTTCCAATACAGCCCGCTGGTCGAATACCCACAAGGGATGGACCCGAGGTCCGACATTGAGTACCTTCTTGACCTATTGGCCGAGGACAGTGCTGTTCTCCGGATGCCTGAGGAACAAGTACAGTCCTGGCCTGGCTTCGCCGGAAATTTGAAGCGGGAAGATCGAGAGGCGTTCAACGACTGGCGCGCACGGCTCGGCCTGCCGAAAGTGTCATTTGAATAGCCATCTATGCGGGGCTTCCAAATCGCGCTACAATTTCCCGTGTCTCTCAGGCGACCGACTGTGTCCGAGACGGCTAGTCGTTCAGCGAGTAGCGGCGCAGGCGCAGTGAATTGGATACCACTAACACGGAGGAAACCGACATTGCCGCGGCGAAGGAGAATGATTGAGTCAATACGAATTCGGAGGGACCAATCATGCAGAAGTACGTGTGCACCGTGTGTGGCTATGTGTATGACCCGGAGGTAGGCGATGCTGACGCTAACATACCAGCGGGCACCGCGTTTGAAGATCTGCCCGAGGACTGGATCTGCCCCGAGTGCGGAGTAGGCAAAGATATGTTCGAACCTGAAGAGGAATAGCCACCGCTTCGGGCAGCAGCAGCGACTGCCCGCCGAGCACTGTTTCTTGCGAAGTCAGCACGTCTCTTAGATCCGTGCCTGCTGCAGATAGCACTTGCTACTTACTATCACACGTCTGATTGAGCCTTGCCGCCACTTGCTGGCCCAGGGCATAGCACTGCGCCAGCGCGGCATCGTCAGGTACATACTTGACCATCAGGCTCGCGGCTACCAGGTCAACTTTCATCTCTGTCAGCGTTTCTTCAATTTGTCCTACCGCCTCGCCGCTCCAGCCGTATGACCCGAAGGCCGCCCCGACGAGATTCCGTGGCTTGAGGCCTTTCAGATAAGTCAGAACGTCCGCGACCGTCGGAAATATGTTGTTATTCATCGTCGGTGAGCCGACCACGAGAGCCCGGGCATCGAGTATCTCGGTAGCCACATCACTGCGGTGAGACGCCCGCAGTTGCATCAGCTTGGGCACTGCCCCCGCTGACCTCAGCCCTTCACCGATGGCGCGGGCCATCAGCGCTGTGCTTTGCCACATGGTATCATAGACCACCACTGCCTTCTTCGTCGGCGTCTGCTCCGCCCATTGTGCGTAAGAGCCCAGTATCTTTCCAAGGTCTTCGCGCCAGATGGGGCCGTGATCCGGAGCGATAATATTGATATCCAGACCTAGTTCAGGCACCTGCTGCAATAGCTTGGTAACCAGTGACGACAGTGGCAGCAGGATATTGGCATAGTACTTGGCCCCCTCGTACCCCAGAATATCCTGGTCAATCTCGTCAGCAAATCGCTGACTCGAGGCCAGATGCATACCAAAGGCATCCTGCGAAAACAGCACGCCGCCGTCGTCCAGATACGAGAACATACTATCCGGCCAGTGGAGCATACGGGTCTCGACAAAGGACAGGGACGTATTGCCCAGGCTGAGACTCTCGCCGTTCTTAGCTGCCACAATTTTGTGATCTAGACGAAAATGTTCGCCCAGGGCTTTAGCGCCCAGCGCGGACGCGAATATCTTCTCAGGTCGGACCGCCTCTATCGTCGCTGGCAAGCCCCCCGAGTGGTCCATCTCGGCATGATCAGAGACAATGTAGCTGATGTCCCCAGGATCAACCACCGCGGCGATCCGCGCGAGCATCTCCTCCACAAACGGAGCCTTGACTGTATCTATCAGGGTGATCTCATCGGCCAGAATCAGATAGGCATTGTAGGTGGTACCCCGGCTGGTCAGATAGCCGTGGAAATCGCGCACCGACCAGTCTATCGCCCCAACCCAGTGCACGGAATCAGTTACCTGTACGGCTTCGAACGCTTGACGCATGTTGTCACCTCAAAGCATTGAATTGGAACTCATCCGGCTCAAGTGCGCCGCGCCGATCATTGCTGGGCATCAGTCAGCGAGTAGCGGCGCAGGCGCAGCGAATTCGATACCACTGACACCGAGGAAGCAGCCATCGCAGCGGCGGCAATCATCGGATTGAGTAGGCCCGCGACAGCCAGCGGGATGGCGGCGGCATTGTAGAAGAATGCCAGGAACAGGTTCTGCTTGATGTGCGCCAGCGTCCGGCGGCTGAGCAGCATGGCACGCACCACGCCCTCCGGGTCGCCGCTGACTAAGATGATCTCCCCGGCTTCTATGGCCACGTCTGTGCCCGTGCCCAGCGCTATGCCTACGTCGGCCTGCGCCAGGGCCGGCGCATCATTGATGCCATCTCCCACCATGGCGACGCGGTGGCCCTGCGCTTGAAGTTGCTTTATCTGGTCGCTTTTCTGCTCGGGCAGAACTTCGGCAAGCACGTTGCTAATGCCTAACTCCTGGGCGATAGCCTCGCCGGTGCGCCGATTGTCGCCTGTGACGAGGTAGGTATCCAGGCCCATCTGCCGCAGGCGCGAGACCGCTCGCGTTGCCCCGGGCTTGAGCGTGTCAGCCAGGGCCACCAGCCCCACCAGCCGGTCATCTCTCGCCACCAGTAAGGTCGTGTTGCCTTGTTGCTCCAGGCGGCTTTTCATCTCCTGGGCAGAAGCGGTATCCACGCCCGCCTCGTGCATCAGCCTGGTGCTGCCTACCAGAATCTGCTGCCCGTCCACCATACCTCGCACCCCAAGGCCGGGCACGGCCTCAAAGTCATCTACTGCAGCGCTCTCGATGTTATTCTCCCTGGCCCGGGCCACGATCGCCTGCCCTAGCGGATGTTCCGAAGAATTCTCGATCGCCGCCGCCAGCCGCAGTAATTCGTCCTCGGAGACATCGTCAGCCAGTGAGACCAAAGCGGTGACTTCGGGCTCCCCGCGAGTGAGGGTGCCGGTCTTGTCGAAAACAATGGTATCGAGGCGGCCGACCATTTCCAGAGCGCCGGCCTGCTTGATGAGGATACCGTGGTCCGCGCCCAGGCCGGTTCCCACCATCACCGCCGTCGGCGTCGCCAGTCCCAGGGCACAGGGGCAGGCGATTACCAGCACCGCCACGGCATTGACCAAGGCCCGCTCCAGCCCGGCCTCGGCCAGCACCCAACCTGCAAAGGTTAGCAGGGCAATGGCGATCACTACCGGCACAAAGTAAGCGGCAACCGTGTCGGCCAGCCGCTGAATCGGCGGCTTGGTGCCCTGTGCTTGCTCGACCAGGCGGATGATTTGCTGCAGAGCCGTCTCACTGCCTACCCGCGTGGCCGTGAACCTGAACGTGCCGGTCTTGTTGATGGTGCCGCCAATGACCTCGTCACCTGCGCTCTTGTCAACCGGGATACTCTCACCCGTTATCATGGACTCGTCAACCGCCGAATGACCCTCGACCACCTCACCATCAACCGCAATCCTCTCGCCGGGACGAACCACCACAACGTCACCGACCTCAACTTCCTCAACACGAACCATGACTTCATCGCCACCACGCATCACCGATGCGTGGGCCGGAGCCAGTTGCGTCAGCTTGCGGATTGCCGCGGAGGCGTGGCCTTTAGCACGGGCCTCCAGGAAGCGCCCGAGAGTGATGAGCGTGAGGATAACAGCCGCTGTGTCGTAGTAAACGTGCACCTGGCCCTGAGCGAAAAATGTGAAATAGACGCTGTAGAGATAGGCAGACGACGAGCCCATGACAATGAGCACGTCCATATTGGCACTACCGTGCTTCAGCGACCGATAAGAGTTGCGGTAATACTGCCAGCCCAGAATAAGCTGAACCGCCGTGGCCATTGCGAACAGCACGTAAAGTCGCCCCGGAAACTCGAACCAGACGCTAAGGATGAATAGCGGAACAGTGATAGCCGCCCCCAGCGCAAACAGCCGTCCCTGGCGGCGGATCTCAGCGGCGCGCGCCGCTTGCTGCTCGTCCTGCGGTTGCTCACCCGCGGCTTCGGCGCTGTAGCCGACAGCCTCGACAGCGGCAATAAGCTGCTTGATACTGGTCTGTGAGGGGTCGAAGGTCACCCGCGCCGTCTCGGCGGCGAAGTTGACATAGGCCTCGGCAACCCCGACCACGCGGCGAAGGGATTTCTCGACACTCTGAGCGCAAGCCGCACAGTGCATGCCGGAAATCGCCAGGGTTACGGATTGCTCAGCCATCCGTCTCAGTCCTCCCAGAGGCCAATTCTGCGGGCCCCGTTCACTCTCCCAGTATAGCCTGCAAATCTTCCTGTGGAGTTGTGATGGGCATAATGTTGAACTTCTCCTTGAGTACGTCCAGCACCGGCGGCGTGACACATGCCGGCAGGCTTGGTCCCAGGCGGATGTCTCTTATGCCCAGATGCAACAGGCTGAGCAGAATAGCGACGGCCTTCTGCTCATACCAGGAGAGGCTCAGCGACAGCGGCAGGCTGTTGACGTCGGTGTCGAAGGCCTCCGCCAACGCCTGGGCGATGAGTATCGCGGAATGAGCGTCATTGCACTGCCCGACGTCCAACAGACGGGGGATGCCGCCAATCTCGCCGAATTGCAGCTTGTTGAAGCGGTACTTGCCGCAGGCCAGGGTCAAGATTACGCAATCATCAGGCACGAGCTGGGCAAGCTCGGCGTAGTAGTTGCGGCCCGGCTTGGCCCCGTCACAGCCTCCGATGAGGAAGAAGTGGCGGATGGCGCCGGTCTTGACCGCCTCAACGATCTTGTCAGCCACATTCAGGACCGCCTTGTGTCCGAAGCCGACTACAATCGTGTTATCCGGGCCATCCTCAGTGAACCCTGCGGCTGATAGGGCTGCCTGAATAACGGGACTGAAATCACGATTGGTGATGTGGGCGACTCCGGGCCAAGCGACCAGCCCGGTGGTGAATATCATCTCCTCATAACCGTCTCTGGGCTTCTGGATGCAGTTGGTGGTCATCAGGATCGCCCCAGGAAAGGCGTCGAACTCCTTTTGCTGGTCCTGCCACGCGCCACCGTAGTTGCCTACCAGGTGCTCGTACTTCTTCAGTTCGGGATACCCATGGGCGGGTAGCATCTCACCGTGCGTGTACACATTGATGCCTGTTCCCTGCGTCTGTTTGAGCAGTTCCTCAAGGTCCTTCAGATCGTGACCGGACACAACTATGGCCTTACCGGCAACCGGCTCAATGCGCACCGCGGTAGGCGCCGGATCGCCGTACGTACTGGTGTGGGCCTCATCCAGCAGTTCCATCACTTTCAGGTTG
The DNA here is from genome assembly GCA_030604405.1 of bacterium. Lineage (GTDB taxonomy): Bacteria > Armatimonadota > Zipacnadia > Zipacnadales > UBA11051 > UBA11051. Next base: position 28,889 of record JAUVVY010000023.1, read on the forward strand.
AGTTCTCCGACCGCCAGCGCCTTGGCCAGAAGTTCATCGGCGTTGGTTGGCTGGCCGGCCAGAAAGTCCAATGCTTCATGAAAAGACCCGTATATGTCATCATCTTCGTGGTCCAGTATCTGCGCGTGGTCGGCATACGAGGCAGCGCCCTTAAGCCCGTAGGTGATAAGCTCCTGCAGGCCCGTGACCACCTCACCGAGTGCCTCCTTGCGCTCCGTGATGCCGATTTCTTCGGCTTGCTGAAGCAGACCATCCAGGTCGTCAGCAGGAATCCACGTGCTCGGCCCCGAAAGCGTTTCGGGTGTCCGTCCCGCCTGCCGGCAGGCCTCCTCGTACATTTCACGCGCCTTATCACGCAATTGGCCCGCCCGCACCAGTAGTCCCTGCAGACGCTCGGCATCGAAGTCCACATTGGTCACTGTCGAGAATAGAGCCTCCAGGACGAAAACATCAATGTCCCGATCCTGAGCACCCAATTGTCGGGCCCGATGCGCATACATGGACAATCCCTTAGTCGCATATATCAGCAAATCTTGCAGTGCTGCGACTTGCGGCTGCTTCCCACACACTCCCTTTACAGTGCAACCGGTTCCTTTGGCCGTCTGTTCACATTGATAGCAAAACATGTTATTCAACACATCCTTCGTAGTTTGATGAACGGTAGTCAGGACCGAATCATGACCAGCAGCATCTTGAAGCGCTCGACCGCCGCCAGAGCGTGGGGCTTGTGGGCGGGCATTATCAGCATCTGGCCACCAGATACGCGCTGGGCCTCGCCCGCAATCGTGATCTCTACCTCGCCCTCCAAGACGTAAACCAAGGCATCGAACGGAGCAGTATGTTCGCTCAGTCCCTGCCCCTGGTCGAAGGCAAACACCGTGACCGTTCCCGTCTCCTCATCAATGACGGTTCGGCTGACCACGGCACCTTCCTGATAGTCCAGCAAGCCGGACAATTCTACCACGCACCCCACCAGGTTGATGGTATCTCTCTCACTCGCGTTACAGTTCACTGCACCTTCCTCCTTATATATCGGGCCTTAGTTGGCGAGCAGTTCGTAGGCCTTCTTCTTTCCGGTATCGGTACTGAATATCTTTTCGACGATCTCGGCGGGGTGCTCGCTGTCGCCGTTGGTCTGTGTTTCCAGAAGGTTGACGAGCGCATCGGCATCCCAGACGATCCTGAACTCCAAGGTGTCAACTTCATCAGACCTATGATGATTTGCGACGATATGACAGACCTGCTCAATGGTGGTCTCACCCAGGCCGATATTCGCCATGATTCGCCGTGCTATGGGCGCTCCCTCTGCCTCGTGGTGTTCCTGGTAATCACCACCGTACTTGTGTTCGGCCTCTTTGATACCAACGTCGTGGAGCAAAGCAGCAGCTATCACAACCCGGGCGTCGCCGCCCTCAGCCCTCAGCAGCTCCCGCGCGTACTCAAACACCAGCAGGGCATGAGCGATGCGCTTGTAGTCGTTGGCGAATTGGCTTTTCATCGCCGCGATAAGCTGCTCGGTCAGCGGCCCTTCTTCGTTGTCTGGCAGCGCCTGTTCGGGGCCAAAGCCCAGACATTCCTCGGCGTACGCACACCATTGCGCACAACCCAGTTCCAAGCGCGGGTTCCTGAAGGTATATCCACAGTTCTGACACGTCCGCTTGCTGTCGGTCTTCAGGAATTCGACGGCCGTGTCGCATACCGGGCAAGGCAAGTTGAAGATATCGTCAGGCTTCCAGTACCGGGTATCCTGCCCCGGGCATTTCAGCATGGCCTTTTGCCTCCTGATCGTCGAGTTGAGTGGTCTCCAGCACCTCGCCGCGGACGCCGACCTTGGTCACGCTCAACGGTATTTGCTTGCCCGAGTCCGCCAGTGCCAACTCTACCAGACGCACCAGCCCGAAACAGCACGGCACTTCCATGTGCAGTATGTCCACGGAGCGGATGTCGTTCGCCGTGAAGATCTGGGCCAGTTTCTGCCGGTAGAACTGTGCATCATCGAGTTTGGGGCAGCCGACCACAAGTACGCGCGACGTCAGGAAACGCTCGTGAAAGTCGGGATAGGCAAAGGGCACACAGTCCGCGGCAATCAGCAGCCGTGCCCCCTGGAAATACGGAGCCTGCTCGGGAACCAGGCTAAGCTGCACCGGCCAGTTGCACAGCCTGGACGAAGATGGCTGATGCTCCTGGCATGCGGCGGCCCGTTCGTCCGCAGAAGGTTGGTTCAGCGTAAAGGCGGCCACCCCGGGGCAGCCAGCAGCGGGCGCAGCGGCAGGACATTGGGACGGCTGGTCTGCGGCCTGCTCCGCCACATGTCGCTCGACCGCCGCTTCGTCGAATTGCTCCGCGATCCGCTCCTCAGTGGTTATCGCCCCCTGGGGGCACTCGCCCAGGCACGCGCCCAGCCCGTCGCAGTACTGCTCACTAACCAGGCGCGCCTTGCCGTCAACTATCTGAAGCGCCCCCTCGACGCACGCCGGCACACATTGCCCGCAGCCGTCGCACCTCTCTTCATCAATCGTGATTATCTTTCTCACATTCTTCATCTTGTGTCCCTCCATAGACATCGGTCAAGTCGCTAAGACTCGTGCCTGCCAGGTATTCTCGTGTCTGCCGGTTGATCACGGCCAGTAGGCCGCCGAGGATGCACTTGTCACCCCTGCAAATTGGTATGCCCAGCAGACAATGGGTAGGCATAAGCTCACCCTCAATTGCTTGATACACTTCGAGCAGATTGATTTGCTCACCGGGTCTTTCCAACTTGAAGCCACCCCTCGGCCCGCGAGTTGAGGCCACCAGTCCGACTTTCGCCAGACGCTGCATTACCTTGGAGAGATGCGCCTGCGAAACCTGGAGGGTCGCGGCGATCGCTCTAGTTGAGAGCACTTCATCCTCATTGGCCGCCAACAGTACCATGCTGTGCAGCGCTAATGAGGCCGCGTCAGATATTCTCAGTACGTTGTTCATAACTTGTTACCTGCCTTAACTAGTATTTAAGTACCATTATATCACGTTGTCCAAGAATGTCAACCCCTGCGCGATGTGCGGTGCGAGTTTAGATTGTCGGTAAATGGGAAAAGAGCCCGCCCAGGCTGGTAGGCCGATGCCAGCCATTGGCGGTATTGTAGGGGCGCAATTCATTGCGCCCAGTCAGCAGCCGCGTGCAGGGCGTGATAAATCACGCCCCTACGAACGGCCACAGCCGGCCTTTTGTGACCTACCGACAATCTAAACTCGCACCTGCGCCAGCGGCTTTTCCTCCCGCAAGAGTTCCAATACTGTCTTGGCCTTGAAGGCCGCCGTACACGTCCTGCGCTCGGTCATGCGAGCTATGGTATCCCATTGCTGTTGTGCCGTCCACTATAATATGCCGTGTGTCCCGTTGCTGCACACATTCTTTGGGGACGCCTGGCATCAAGTTCTCTTGTTGAAAGTAAGCCTGAGGGAATTTCGTTTACCTGTAGCGTAGGTTGTGCTACTATCAGTCATCAGACAAGATATTGCTCCAACTTGATGACGGGGAAGACCGAACATGGCGCAACCTAGCGACGCTGTCCCTGAGGTGTGGGAGCAAAGGCTTGCAAGCCTTCGGCAGCGTCTGAAGAGACGTATTCAGAACAAGTTCTACAACATGCTGCCAGCCTGGGAACAGCTCAGTGGAGACCTCGACGATCTATTGAGTGAGGTTGAAATGGCATTCTTGAAATCCACCAGAGCCGGTAAGTTCACGCATGACGCAGAGGATGGGATGCTTCTCGCGTGGCTGCAAACGGTAGCTGGCAACAAGCTCAAGGATGTGTACAGGAAATGGCAGAAAAGGGGCGCCAACGCCAGGCTGGACGCGAGGAGCAAGCAAACCGGACTCTCGTTGGCAGAATCGCTAGCCGGCCCGGGCGGTGTCGAAAAGGAAGCAGAATCGAAGATTATCTGCCGTGAAGTCTGGGAGATTGGAGAGCGAGCTTTCCTGGACTACGACGTTGGTGAGCCGGATTTGGCCCGCCTGCAACGCCTTGCTGTGAGATTGGTATTCATGGACGGGAACCCAATACTGGATGTAGCCACAGCGGTCCGATGCCGACTTTCTGTCGCCGAGAGTGTGCAACCCTCGCATGTCGAGGAAGTGAAGGAGTTCGTGTGCGACGGATCAACTATTCGCCACGTAATTGTTGCAGAGATCATTAACGCGGACTATAGAGACGATACAGATGACGAAGAAACCGGGGACCATGCAGCAGTGCCCCTGCATCAGAGAATCGCAGACAAGGCAAAGCAGGTGACTGATACTGTAGTAGCAAACGCCGCCAAATGCTGCGGTTTGGAGAAGTTTGCTGCGGCCGATATTATTACATCTCGTAGTGCTCGCTATCTGGCTCTGCGCCTGCACCTCAACGGCCTGGGGCACACCGAGGTCTGCAAGGCGGTAGCCAAGATAGGCAGGCACTGCGGTCTCGAATGCTCTCCAAGCGCGGTCAACAACTGGCTCAGCTACAGCCACGGTAGTAGCGCGTGGCGGATCCTGGCTGACGCACTTGTACGCGAGGGTTTCGAGTCCGTATTGGTGCAGCTTGTTGATGCTCTCGTGCACGAGCAAGGTGATGTGCTTGCGCACGAATTTGACCTCAACAGCGCCGACATAAGCTTGCAAGAGCTCCGAGACCTTCTGGCGTTGTACTACGGTGGCAAGCTTGAGGAGTATGCCTTCAAATCACCAGGAGAAAAGGTAAGGATTCTGGCGTTGGTTGAAGCAGCGCACGAATTGCTGGTCGGGATGGTGACAGACAGATTGGCCGAACATCTTGGCAAGGAAAGGCCCAGCGATGCCAACGCGGAGGAGATGAAAACAAAGTGAACGAACAAGGGGCCGCAAGACCTGCGGAACTTGTGGAAATGCTGGAGGCTGTATTAGGGCTGGATGCTGCGCAGGAGCAGGAACGGATAGGTCAACTGCGCCAGCGTCTGGACCCCTCGATAATGTTGCCTCTGATGAAGCTGCACGTACTCGACCTGCTCCCCCCTGAACTGGAAGCATTCGTTGAGGCGCGGTTGGAAGTTAATGCCGAGGACCGCCGCTTGTTTTTCGAAGTATCCCTGGCCTACCAGAACGGCAAACGCGAGGTGGAATGGGCGCAGTTCGCCGAGTTGCTAAGCGAAGAGGCGTTGCGCCGACTGATGGCCCCGATGCTGATGGCTTATGTACTGACAAAGAGGCAAACAGTGCGGCCCAGAGGCCCGGCGAGGCGAACAGGTGGCAACGTCCTGGCCGAGATTCCCATCCTGAATGCTGCCGCCGAAGAGCTCGGCAGGGCAGATGTGGTGCTACCGCGTCCCGAATGCGATGCACAAGGCGAGTGTACAGTCAACATCCGGCTACCGGCGCTGCCGTCGCCATGGCAAGAAGCAATGGATGAGGGCACAGTGGCGCTAAGAATGAGTCTGGCCGGAGGATGGCTGGACGTCCCGCTACATGTGGCCAAGGTAAGTGCCCTGGAGCCATCCGGGACACACGCTACGGGTTGCATCTGTCTTGGTGATGACAAGCGTGGCTACGAGCTTAACCTGCAGAATTGTCACGTGGTGTTGCTCGTCTGACAAGCCAAACCCCGACCACCATCAGTGCGAGCCCGACAAGACCAACCAGCACCGAAATAGTAATAACCTGCGAACGAGGCCTGTAGTCGCGAGCGCACCTGAAGCCGACGTTGTCGTACCGCGAAGTACGGCTGCACTGCTCGCGGTTGAAGACAATAGCTTCAAGCAACCCTGATGTGTACGAGCCCCCGCAGGCGACAGGCATACCTTCAGGCCCGCTGGCGAATTCGCTTACGTTGCCCGCAGTACAGTGCAGTCTCAAGGCGTTCAGCTCATTGGCATCTACCGCAATGAGTTTCGCATCGTTGGGCCTTGGCCAATAGAACAAGGTGTTGGCTTTCCTGGTGTCGGGCTCGTTGCCCCAGGGGTATAGTTGCTGTTTGCCGGCCGCAGCGGCATACTGCCATTCGCCATAGGTGGCCAGCCGCTTCTTCGCCCAGGATGCGTATCTCTCAGCTTCCTGGTATGAGATATAGGTGACAGGCAGCTTCTCCTGACCGGCCGGGCAGGTCCTGTTTTCCCACCCCGGCGGTGCCGTATAGTCTGTTCTTGCAGCCAATAAGCACTGATACTCCTCGTTCGATACCTCACACTTGTCAATCAGGAAAGCGGATATGGCAACGGTGTGCGGCGTAAGCTCTTTCAGTCGCAAGGCAACAGCTTGCATGCCAATCCATACAGCATCTACTGCCTCCTCGATGTCATCGTCTGAGCCGCCTGTATCTTTCGACAGCTCTATTATCCAAGGACGCAGGTGGTCTTCGGCCAGTTGGGCGGCTGTGTTTGCTTGCTCAAAGAAGAGAGCGTTGTCGAAACAGCCAACAACATAAGAGGGAGTAGCAGGGACGAGGACCATGTCGGCCGTGATCCGCCTTTCGACGATACCCCAAGCCAGTGCAGCAAGCACGATCAGCATCCCCAAGAAAGCAGCGATCGTACCGATTGTCTTGTGACGCGCCGGTGGGGGAGGGGGAGTGGGTTGGGGAGGAGCTGGAGGGGGGGTAGTGGGCTTCGGCGCCGGCTGGCTTGCGACTATTTGCAAGTAGCTCTCCTGCGTCCCGGTAGTCATGACGATCGGGCTGATCCATGAAACAGGATCGTCGCTTGCCTGCCCCTGCATCTTGTACCTGGCCTGGCTTACTGCCGTATCAACGGGTTCGCTGCCCGCGATGAGCGGATAGAAGGCACGGGAAAACGTAGCGGCCCTGTTGTCGTCAACCTCGAACAGGAACCCAACTGCCACAGGCGTACTGCTATTGACCAAACTGATTGCCGGCGAGTGATAAACGCCGGGAACTGCAAGACTCCAACAGGCAGGGAGCATCAGCAGATGCGGCCAAAGCCCTGCTGTCCTGAAGATTTCATTGAGCACAGAGGGTTCTGCGGCTAGAGCCTGTTGCGCAGGGTCTTCCATGACGAGTCTGGGCTTACCATCTCGGTCAAGAAAACCATGGGTGATCAGGTGCAGGACGTGTGGCTTGAATTCCTGAATTGCCTGGCAAATTTTCGCTTGCTCGGCACGGACATCTTGAACGACCACATTGTCGGCACTCTCTATTGCGTCTGTCTCGTTGACGATACTGAGACGACCTAGATCAGGCGGTACTTCCAGGTCCGCAGGGCTGTACAGATCGGTCGGATCCGCATAGGCAATAAGGACTCGCAAACATTCGTAAACAGGGGCTCTGGGAGTGGGTTGCACCGAGGAAACAATTCTTACAATGCCCCGCTCAGGCGCTGTGAATACATATTCACCAGTGACGCTGTGTTCCGCGAGGAACGCTGCTTCCCACGGCAGATGCCACAAGCGGGGCTGGTTCGACTCAATTTCCAGTTGAACTCTAAGGCGGGGCAATACACCTGGGGACGAGCCACGATCAATGTAGGTCTCCCATCTTGACCAATCGGGCTCGAGCAGGATCTCAAAGAGCAATTGCCCCAGTTCTCGGACATTCTCGGCTGTGGCCTTCCGCTGACCAGCAAGTTCTGCCAGTACTTCGGACCTGTCGAGTTTGCTCTGTTCGATAACAGAGGGGGCCTGCGGGCTGCCGTCTGCGTAAGACGAGCGCAGGAACACATCACTACTATCCTGGTTCAGTCCGACACGCAGTGAAAATGGCACGTGAAACCTCCGGACAGCTAACCGCCGCAGGCAGGTGTCTTTGCGCGAAGCCGTGCCAGATCGAAAGACATGAACGTCTGCCTATGTCAAGCCCTATACGGGCCGACGCACCACAACGCAACCCCGGTGCACGGGCAGCACTGTTCGCGCATGATGGATTATAGCGGTTTGCAACAATCCGCGCAAGCACTTGCCGCCGCCAGCACTACATATAGATTTGCGCTCCTCAATGTGCCGGGCGGACCGCGCTGTAAGTCTCTGTTAACAGGCCAACAGCACTCCGTGTCGCTCGGCCATACGCCCCGTGCCAGAGAATAATACGTCCGGTCGTGAAAGGATTGCATCAGAACAAAGGTTAGTTGTAACAGAAGTATCGTATAGAGATGTCCCATGCCATTTCCGATCTTCACGATCTAGCTACATGCCAAACAGACTGGCAAGGAGTGAGCAAAGTGTTGCAAATAGGCGAGTATCAGATCACTGGCGCCGGGATCGTATGGGGCGCCGCCGTAGTACTGGTGGTATTATGGGCTGGCTGCGCCGTGCTTGCCCGGCTATGGTACCACTATTTTCAGCGAGGGCGAGTATTCCCAAGCCCGCATTTTGCAAATGTAGTCGAAGGATGGGCCAAAGGTCTGCGCCAGGCGGGAGAAAGCGCCTGGGACCAGCGCCCTGATCTGTTGGAGAGGTGGACGGGCCTGATCATCGGCACAGCACTATCTGTGGTCGCCGCCGGAGTCATTCTCTTCAACCTCAACATAACTAGCCGCATCTTCGATTTCATACTTGGGAGCTCATTTGCCGAGACCGTCGAAGTGATACTGCCGATAATCGGCGTAGCCAACGAAGTGAGCAGAAACGCGTATGTAATGGCCATAGTCTTTGTCTCCATTCTCTGTGGCCTCGGGATAGTCTTGTTCGGGCTGTGTCCCGGTCTGCTGCAAGCGCTAACCGGAGAACGTGCAGACCGCACGCCCATGAGCCGCGGGCAGAAGTGGCTGTTGGCTGGTGTCGTCGCATTACTAACTGTAGCAGTGTTTTTCGAGGCGGGCATGAATTACCTGCAGGCCGACATAGGCGAAGAAGCGACCGCTCTGATGGCCGGGTGCGCCGCGCTTGTCGGCTTCCTGGTGCCGCTCGGGGAAGCCATATTCAGTGGTATCGCCTGGCACGCACTGATCGCCCCGGCCACCAAGTACCTGTTGTTGGTGCTGATGGCGGCGGTGTATAGAATATCATCGGGTCTGCTGTCGGTGCTTGGGTATCCGCACGCTGACATCAGGGTGGCTGCCGTCGTCGCGGGGAAACTCAACTCCGCCGGCAGCGAACTCAATGACGCATACCGACGCCTGCGGCGGATCGCAGACCAGGCTTTGGTGTTGCCTGCGGTCCGCGACAACGAGGTGCTAGCTAAGCTGCTCAGCGATATCCGCACGATGTACGATTGACGACAACACCGTCAGACCTCCATGATCTCACAGCAACAAGGGGTGTGAACTATGAGTAACAGCAATGCGCAAAGGCAAGTCAATCTCTCCCAGGAAGCTGAAAGCGACGGTTGTGCCACTATGCCCACTGTTGCGGCCGGTGTCGCCGCGACAAGCCGACAGTCACGGCCAAGAGAGTACCAAGATGAGCAAGATGTCGGCACGCGGCAGTCCGACGCAGACGACTTCGAGAGCGTGCCGGAGCCGCCAGTGCTCGGAGCCGATGAGGACCTGGGGGACTTGATGGAGAGCTTCCCGGGAGACAGGCAGCAGGAAAAAACCAAACTCGAGACCCTCTTCAAGGGCATGAACAACGCGTGTAAGACGTGGTGCGAAAATGCGCGCAAGATCACGGTAGAATACAGAGCTCTCGTCGGGACGCTGACGCAACTGCAGAGGTATCACCGCGCCGACAGGGAGAGCCGGCTCTGGGCCGCAATATTGTGGTCGCTGGGTGGGATGGTGGCAAGCGCAGGTGCCGGTGCACTCCTCATGGCGCTCGGCTACATCATAGAGCCGGTCTTCTGGGTGCTGCTCTATGCTGCTGGCCTGAGCATCGGGCTCGCAACCTTCCTGGTCGCATTCAAGCCGAGGCGAACTGTGCCGCCGCCAAGCATTGTCCAGTACGGCACCAGGCTGAAGTTGTTCCGCAATGCCATCAAAGCCCACCGACGTGACATGAACAAGATGAGCCGGCAGATGCGCGCCAGTGCAGGTGCTATCAAGCGGCAGTTGAAGCAACTGGTGCGGAAGCCGGAGCGCACGGTAAATGGCCGAAAAACGCATGCGCCTGTTCTGGTCAATACTCAGGCCGAAGCGGCACAGTATCTTCACAAGATGAGTGCACTGGCCGGCCAGGTTCTGGTGAGCCTGGAGACTGACAGCCAGCTCGACCACGCCATCAGCGAACTAGGAGAGGTTGACGCGACCAGCCCGGCTGCCAGTGTGGATTTCGTGATAACCGACGCATTGGGCAACAGGACCGGCTACTCCGCTACCGGGCTGGGCAGCGCCAGGCGACACATGAGCAGCCAGGCCAGCGATTTGGAGATGGCCTGTGACACGATACGGGAGGAACTGGCGAAGCTCATCATGTCGCAAGCTGAAAGCAGCAGCAACGGCGCTTCGTCGCAACCGGCAGAAGCTGCACCCCAGCCGCACCAGGCCGGTACTATTGACGAGCCCGTTGTACAGCAACTGCTCACGCACATAGACGGGGCCATCTTGCAGGTGCAGAACTATCGCGACAACTGCGTCGCCGTGCTCAGGAGTTTTGAAAGCCTCGACAAGGCACTGCGTCAACAGCATTCCAGCCTCAAGAAACAGAACCGGTGGGTCTAGAGCACCTCGTAATTGACTGTTAGTGTCGTTGCCACCGATTATCTGACTGAAGAAAGGAGCAACACCATGAGCTACTCTAGAATCATCAAATGGGAAATTCGCCTTGCAGCGGCAGCAGTCCTGGCTATTGGAGTCCTCGTACAGGGAGGATGTGGCAAAACAGCCCAATCTCAGCCTCAGCCCCAACAGCGACAGTTCATAGCTGTGTTGATAGACGGCACCGGCTTCGCCGAGCGCTACTGGGAGCCGAGCCTGGAAACGGCAACTCTGCTGCTCAAGAACGTGGTGACTCCCAAGAGCATAGTCTGTGTCATGAAGATTGATGATTACAGCTACGAGGAAGACAACGTTCTGCTGGGGCCCAAGTCAATGCCGGCTGGGGGGCTCAGATTGAAAGTAACGATCAACAAGTTCAATGAACAAGTGGCCGCTCTGCAGGCGCCTGAGCAGATCAAGCCGGGCACTGACATTGATGGCGCCCTGCACATGCTCGGCGATTACCTGGCCAAGTGGCCTGACGCGTGGCTCAATTTGCTGGTCTTTTCGGACCTGGTTGAGGAATATGAACCTGCAGGGCGGCTTGGCTCGGCCCGGAGGCTGCCGGAGCTGAGCCGGGTTGTCAGCTTCTTTGTCGCCTATGGGGCGAGTGAGGGTGAATACAAACAGCGACAAGAAAGCTGGAAGAGGGCAATGGCTGAATACGGTGTGGATGGCAGCGAGGTGTCCTTCTTTGATCCGCAGGAATCGCTGGCGGAGAATCTGCCAGCAGAGTTCGTGCGAGATTTCTGCCGCCCCCCGGCAAATTGACTAATGCAGCCCAACGGAGCGCGGCCGATGGCTCCATACTCGGCTGCGCTCCGCTCGCCAGATGCAAAAACGGCGGACCGGCAGCAGCCCTGTGAAAGCAACAGCGCCCGGCTACGTTAAATAGAAAAAAGGTACACCAAGAGCAGGTGATCACAATATGCTGAAGAATACCACTACGAGGAGACGTTTTGCTTACTTGCCAGTTCTGGCAATGGCACTAGTAGTGCTGAGCACAACAGGCTGCGGGCAGTTGGTGCGCAAAGCTCCCAGTCAACTTGATGCACCCGTGGCTCAACATGAAGCCAGCGATGGGGCCGCACCATCAGTGCCCAATGCGCCCGTTCGCGGTCGCCTGATTCCCGACGGCGACACCGAAGCTAACCCGGCAGATGCGCCTGAATCCAACGGGACACATGCAGCACCGGGCGCGAGCGGCTGCCGGCTGCAGATCTTCGCAGAGCCTGTGTCAATAGCACGTTATTCGAAAGAAGGGCTTACGGTCCAGGAACATGTGGATATTGTGGGCTGTCCTCTGGGAGGCCCCTTCAGCATCACTGTAGGAGGGGGCCGCGGATCACTGAAGAAGGTGGCCTCTGGTGCTGTCAAGTACTACCCGCCGACACGCTCGTCCGACCCGGACGGCAGAGTAACCAGGGATGTATTGGACATCGAAATCGAGTGCCCTCACGGAAATCGGGTTAAGACACGTATGTTCGTTGATATCACAGAATCCGGCAGACCAGCCCAAGCCCAAGCCCGCGACGACTGCAGGCAACAAACGCCATCTCTGCCGCCACCGCAAGATCGTCTTCCCTTACCGCCGGGAGCGGACGCCCAAGAGACGCTCAAAGGAGCCTAGAAATGCAGCCAGATGAAGCGTCCATGGCTGCCGAAGACAGTGCGATTGCTAACTTATTGCGTGGCAACGCAGCTAGTCTCGAGAACGTGGAATGCCAAGCCAAGCAGGGCAACCGGGTCGCTGCGCTTGCATGTGGCTACTGGCACCAAGCACGTGATGCGGCAACGGCCGTTTCCTACATGCGACAGGCGGCTGAGGCGGGCAACAGTGCGGCAGCGGCGTTTTGCTCGTGGAGCGACGCCCTGCAGGAAACCAACCGCAAGATACGAGCGCTCCCGCCCTGGCAAAGCGGCGGCGCAAGCGTTTTGAGCGTAGCAAGTCCCCTGGTGGCGACTATTGCGATATTGATGCTGGTGTGGTGGGCGGCGGATACTCCCAGGTTCCAGTACGCTAATGCATTGGCCGAACTGTCGAAGAATCAGATACAGGCGGCGTACCTGATACTTGGGGACATCGTCAGTAGCTACCCGCGTTCACGTTGGGCGCGTCGCGCCGAGGGAGGGGCGCTAGTACTGAAAGCGTGGGACGAGTACAAGAGCCGCGACTTGGAGGCCGCCGAGCAGCACATCACACAGGCGGCCGATTACCCCACTGAAGACTTTGGGAACTGGTATGACAGTGTGCAAGCAGCTATCTCGGCTGAGCACGCAGCGAACGAACTGTATCAACAGGCCATCGCGGCAGAAAAGTGCCACGAGCTTGATAGAGCGGTAGAATTCTACAAGCGAATATCGTCGCAATATGCAGCCAGTCATGCCGCCTCGGAAGCCAAGATGCGCATCGGGGCCGTCGAAAAAGCCCAGACCAAATACCAACAGGCCAAGGCCGCATACGCCAAGAAGAAATGGCAGGCAACATTCGATCTTTGCAACAGCATAGAAGCGACAGGTGTGCAGACGTACAAGGTACCTGCGTTGATTGCCCGGGCCTATGAAAAAATGGAAAGGTGGTCACTGGCTGCTGCGTGGTGGTATAAAAGCTATGATGTACATCACACCCCCAGTGCACTTCAGCGGTGGAACGATGCCAGAAGGATTGCTGACAAGAGAGGTCGGAAGGGCGCAGATGTAAGCGTCTCCGGTATGTTGGTAAGTCGTGGGCGAGCCCGTCTGACGATACGGTACGAGAACGTATGCGAATACCCGATATGGGGGCTGCGGCTCTACATCATGATGGGACCACGCACTGCTTTCGAGCGACAGCTCATACCGAAGACGAAGCCATTGAAACCCGGCGAAAAGCGAACTTACACGACGGTCGTTAACACGCATGGCCGTAGGTCTTTTTCCTACGGATGGTCGGATGTACACAAACTGGCGCGGAGGTGAGCCAACAGTGGTTGACCTGGGAGCTGCATACGATCTTGTCAGGTCTGGAAAGCACACCGAGGCCGAGGGAATGCTACGTACAGCGCTGGAGAGCGACCCTGGAAACTACGAGGCATGGAAGTGGTTGGGGATATGCCTGCTGATGGAGGGGCGCTCGCAGGACGCGCTGGCTGCACTGGAGCGCGCGGCGTCGGGTATCCAGAGGGACGCGAATCTGTACTACAATTTGGGCGTTGCGCTACAGCGCTTGAGCCGTGTGGACGAGGCCAGGACCGCATACAGCCAGGCACTTGCCGCCAATCCTGATTATACCGAGGCGCGGGAAGCGTTAGCTGCCATGGGTCTGGCCCACGGATACGAGGAAACAGCAGCGCCAGCGGAGCCCGATACAGTGGAACCCGAGCTGAGGCAACGCTCATCCAGACAGTTTTCGCCGGTGCCTCTGCCGCCTCGTTACGCGCAACAAGTGTCCTGGGCGAGAGCTCATCTGCTGCCTGCATTGAGCACTGGCGCGATTTGGCTGTTGCTAGTGGGGCTCGCCGCCGGGCTCCCGGAGGGCCATGCGAAGAATGCCGTATTTGAGCGCGGCCCGTTGCCCTTTATCTCGCTGTTGCTTTTTGCGGCGCTGTTGGAGGGCATGACCAGACGCTATTGGGCAATTCAGCGAGAGAAGAGGCGGTCTCAGCATAGCGATCTGCTGCGTACACTGCGCAACGGGCCATCAGACCTCAACTATGCCCTGCAACGAAGCGCAGAAGCAATCGTGCCGCAGCTTTCCATGATTGACAACCGGCTGGCCCGGTGCGTCAATTGTGCAGTCGTGGCACGCAGCCGGGATGAACTCTACGCCGCTGCGCGAGAGTTATCTCACGAGGATCACGCCAGCTCAGAATCCGCGTACACGATGCCGCGAGCCCTGATATGGGCGCTGCCTGTCAGCGGCTTTATTGGCACAATGCTGGGCATGTCACAAGCCCTTGGTGGCTTCCGCCAGTTGTTGCAGGTTTCTGAGCAGAAGCAGTTTGCCGAGGCCATGGCTAATCCGCTCACCAGTCTCGCAGTCGCCTTCGACACGACACTCGTCGCACTGATTCTAACGGTAATCGCCATGTTTCTGGTGGCTGCTGTGCAGCGGCGCGAACGAGACCTGCTTTCTCGGATTGATGCGGATGCCTTGGGTGTAGTGGTCGAACGGATAGAACTTGGCCGGGGCGAACCGTACGGCTGGATTGATGCGGCGATCATGGTAGAGCTGTGGGAAGGCCTGGTTAAGATAGAACAGCGGCTGGCTGCTAATATTACACGGGTTGAAGAGCTGGCCGGCGCGGAGAGAGGCTCCGACAAGCCTCCCACAAGCGAGTCAGACTGAGACAGGAGGCGACGACGGTGGCGGCTGAAAACAAGCATGAGGAGCAAACAGAAGTTTTCGGAATAGCTTTTGTTGACATCCTCGCCTGCACAACTTGCGGCCTTGTCTTTATCGTGATCATACTCAGCCGCATGATGGTCCTTCCGCGATCGCCAGGTGACAACGGGGATGCGGCGCAACGGATACGAAGCGTGCGTGCCACGCCGCAGGGACTGTGGGTAGGAGATATGGGGATAGAAGTGCCGGCCGGCGAGCTGGAGGCCGGCGGCGGCGCTTTCCGCGAGTGGCTCGGGACGCTCAACCCCAAGCTTGACTGGGTTGGCTTTCACGTTGATCTGGGTGGAGCCGAAGCCTTCCGTGAAGGTGCACGTATATGTGGCGAGTGCAATATCCAGTGGATGCGAGTAGATGAGGGAGAATTGCAGCGGAAGATTATCGTTTGCCGCAAGAACAAGATAATAATCTCATCTACAGGCCAGACCATACCCCAGGCCCAGATCGCAGACGTAAATGGCCAATTCTGGGCCTGGTTAGGCAAACTGCACACCGACAAGCATTTCGTACTTCTCGAAATACACTCTGACGGGCACGATTCGTTCAGAGTGGCTTCCACTCAACTCGATCTGGCAGGCTTCGTTACGCGAGTGTCTATCCAGTAACAGCGCCGGGTCGCTCTTTCAGAAATCGTTACTACAACCATGCGAATATCCGCCTGGATGTGTCGCCGCGGCGTCAGTGGCTCCCTGCTCCTGGTCCGGAAAAGTGGTTCGTCTGCACAGCGGCCTCGCACAAGATATGTGAGTGGGCTGGTTTGCGTTGGGCGACAAGGTGCGGGCGCTTAAGCTGGCCAGGCAGGTGTGGTCGGGACACGAGGAGGGCAGGGGCGAGCATTGCGGCACGCGGGCGTTTGCGCTTCAAGGCTGCCTCCGCCGCACTAGGTCCAGCATCGGTTTGATCTGCTTGGCCACGGCGTGCAGGCCGTGCTCGGTCGCCAGCCGATGAGCCTCCTCTACAAGCGGCAGTGCTTCCCTGGGCCGGCCCATCTTGCCGGCCAGCAGCAATGCCTGATTTGCCAGCGAATACGCCAGTCCTTCAGGTGTGCCCAGCTCGCGGTAGATGCGCTCCGCTTCCTTGTGCAACGGCCCAGCAGGTGTTGTATTGAGGCCGGATCGGCCTGCCCACTTTGCAGTAGCAGTGTCGCAAATGAATGGCGTAGCGTGTGCATGCTGACGCCCGGACGACGAACTCCGCTGCGCTGCAGGCTCTTCTTCCAGATGATTTGCGGCCGAGTGGGCTGCCCTACATGCTGTTGTCACAATAGCCTGCGATCACCCGGTTCGCGCCACTGGCTTTAGCTGACCCAGCTCCAACCCTGGTCAGTTACCACCCACTGGCCGTTTTGCTTCTCTAGTTTAGCCTCGCCACCGTGACCTGCCAGAGGAGCAGTGACAAGGCTCCACTTGGCTGTCGCTGTCTGGCCTTGGTGAGCGACTTGGATATCCGTAATCTTCAAAGACGTCAGTGCCCAACTGTATTTTGCCTGATACGCCTCTGCTTCCTCGGGTTTGAGGCAAAGCACCCTGGTGTGGTGGTTGGCAAAGACTTGCCGCTGCGGCGCCACGACCATCAAGGGATTCCCCATACTTTTGTGCACCACTGCGTCGAACACGGCCTGGCGAATTTGCGCTTCCTCGATATCGGGCACGGACGCCGCCAGTGGGTCCAGGTCAGCTCCATCGAGGATGCCGTCACCATCAGTGTCCGCATTCTGGTGGTCTGTCACCAGCCACTCCTCGGTGATGTCAGTTAAGCCGTCGGCATCGGTGTCCCGGGTCAGGCGGTCGTCCAACAGAAACACGCGCGGACTGGCCCACTGCACCTCCTCGTGGCCCTCTCGCTGCATTCGATCATACCCCCACGGCTCAAAGGTGGTAGCTGCGTACACTCCGCGCTCAGTAGCTGCGACCGCCGCACGGCCTCCACGGGTGGTCCAACCCAAGAAGGCCAGTCCTGACCATTGCCGCAAGTCCTGGGAGGTGAGCTGATGTGCACCCCATTGCACTGGGTCCAGTGACCAGGTTAGCGCCGCGGCCGGTCCGGTCGGGCGTATCCACAGCGACACAGTTCGCTGGGCCATCGGCGGAGGCGCCCACGGTGAGGCAGTGCCCGCATTCCAAGTCTCGCCGCCGGGCAGGCCAACTAGATTGCCGTTGGCGACGGTGACCAGCCCGTCACGGTAGCCCAGCGTTGCCCACGGGCTGTACCGTCCCAATGCGGGCACGGGTGATTCCTGCCAGCCTCCGCCCACTTCTCTTTTCCACAGTCGCGGCGTGGGAACTTTCCCCGTCGGTCCGACCAGAGCCAGGAGCCAGAAAGCGCCGTCCGGCTGCGCTGTCAGAGCTATGGAGCCCAGTCGCGATTTGCTTGCCTCGGACGGGGGTTGCCCCACCACAGCGGGCTGACCCCACTCTCCGCTGGCCAAACGATGAGCGGCCCAGCAATTGACGCCATCCCCCCAGGCCACCAGGACTTCTCCGGCGCTATTGGCCGCGATCGCGACTCGGTGGACATACCTTATCTCGGGCTCCAGTTCGATTTGCGTCTCCCACTCTCTGCCGTCTGGGGAGGCTGCCACTACCACGCGAGTATTGCGGCGGCGGCCCTGGATCCAGGCGAGGAAAAGACGGGCGTCTGGCGCCGCCGTGAGGGCGACTTCGAATACCGGATCGGGGCTTCGGTTAACGAAGACTTCTTCACCTGGCTTGAACCGCCAACTGGCGAGGTTCTCCTGGATCACCTTTGCTACAGGCAGCGGCGAGGTCATTTCTACAGGTCGGGCGTCGGCGCTTTGTGGGGGCCGGGTACAGGTGATCAAGGCAAGAGCTATTACCGTTACGGCGAGGCTATACACTGTGGCGTACTTTCGCATCGATCATCCATCCAGTCGAGATTCCCCATATAGGTTGTTCGTTGACATAGTATTCTCTGTCGGTGAGGCGGCAATGCCTCAGTCAGCAGGCTTCGGCGACTGGGGACTATGACACGTCACCCTCACTCCGCGCCCCCGCAATGTCTGGATGTCCTGGCTGGCTTGCGAGCTCTTGCCTAAGTCCAGCCGGTTGTTCGACAGCAGCACCGTATCCTGTTCGCCAAGACCCGCGTTAGCGACCAGTGGCCCGATATCGCTTATCTGGTTGCGATCCAGGTAGAGCTTTTGCAGCTTCGTCAAACCAGTCAGGGGTCGCAGGTCGCTGTTCTGGTTCAGTGACAGGTATAGTTCTCGTAGCTTGGTAAGCCCGGCCAAAGGCTGCAGGTCGCTGAGTTGATTGCCCGAGAGCCACAGGTACAGCAGGTGGGTCAGACCGGCGAGAGGTGCTGCGTCCCGGATCTGGTTCTGCCACAGTTCCAGATAGTGCAGGTTGGTCATATTCGCCAGAGGCTGCACATTCCTGATCTGATTCTCAGAAAGCGTCAGGTAGCGCAGCTTGGTCAGACCGGCGAGCGTTTGAATATCAGTGATGCGGTTACCGCGCAGGCCCAGATACTCCAGACTGGTAAGGCCAGCTAGAGGCTGCAGGTCACTGATCTGGTTCAGCGACAGGTAGAGCCTCTGCAGCTTAGTCAGGCCTGCTAGAGCCTGCACGTCAGTGATCTGGTTGCGCTTCAGCCAGAGTTCTCGCAGGTTGGTGAGGCCGGCGAGTGGCTGCAGGTCGGAGACGCAGTTCTCCGCAAGCCAAAGCTCTTGCAGCTTGGTCAGCCCGGCTAGAGGCTGCAGGTCGCTCACTTGGTTGCGGCTCAGGTGCAGTGTTACAAGATCCGTCAGACCAGCCAGAGGGCCGAGGTCGCTGACGTGATTGTCACCGATCCCCAGATAGTCCAGATGAATGAGCCCGGCAAGATCCTGCAGGTCGCTGATCTGGTTGCGCGACAGGGCGAGTCCTCGCAGCTCAGTGAGAGTGCTCAGCGGCTGCAGGTCGTTGATCTGATTGTTATCCAGGTACAGGTGTTGTAGGTTGGTCAGACGAGCCAGGGGCACCAAGTCACTGATCTGATTGTCGCCCAGGTGGAGAGAGCGCAAGTTGATGAGACCGGCCAGAGGCTGTACGTCGGTGAGGTCGTGCCATCTGAGATTGAGATGCTGTAACTTGCTTAGCCCGGCTAGTGGCTGCAAGTCGGTGATCCGGTTCCCGCGCAGGCCAAGATACTGCAGGTTGGCAAGTCCGCTCAGGGGCTGCAGGTCGCAGATACAGTTGTCCCCAAGCCGAAGTTTTTGCAGGTTGGCGCAATATTGCAGCCCGGACAGATTGGCTACGCCACACTTCGACGCATACAGCCGGGTAAGTCGCGCCAACTCTGAGGGGACGATCGCACCTGCAGGCTTCCCTATCGCGTCCCGTACCACTCGTTCCAGGTTGGGATCCGCGAAGCTAACCGTCGCCTCCTGGGCCGCGGCGTTGGCCGCCCACACCGGCAGCACGCATATCACGCTCAGCAAGGCAAGTCCGAGGCCAAGAAAATGTCCCATAGTCGTTCTCTCCCCTTAGGTCACTGTATCCTTAGCAACAAGTATGTACGCGCGCAGGCCTCGGGGCCCAGTCGAAGTACTTGATGACCCGCGCCTCGACAAGGCTCGCCGGCCGGTTCCCGAGTTCACTCAACTTGAGCTGGAGGCTGTAGCACGGCCCCCCCAACGGCCACAGGCCAACAGCGCCTCGCTCACCGCGATTCGTGGCAGGTCGTCGGTGTCTATCTCCACACTGGCAGACGCTGTCCAGCAACAGAGCAGGCTCGCAGCCACGCACGCGGTAAGCTGACACAGGCCAGCTTGTCTCACAGATATCCTCCTTGCGGCGAAAGAACGGCACAGCTTGTGCACGCGTCACCACCATTCATCTACCCACACTCCCAGCCTCCCTTTCGCTTGCTTAATAGCATCGTGCACTACCCACAGATCCGGGTGTAGCAAGTCTCTGTCGGCGATCTCCTGGTCAACCGCTGCCACTACATCGTCATAGTCCGTCGTGACGCCGTCTGGTTTCTCGAGCGCAGACTGCCACCTCGGCCAGGCGAGGGCCCATAATGGTGCAGCGCCCTCGACGGCAGATAGCACTTCTTCCCTGGTTTGCGCCAGAGCAGTTGGGCACGGCTGTTCGCCGAGAATCTCCAACGCCCTATTACACCTGTCCCGCCGTTGCTTCAACCATGCCAACGCCTTCGTGCGCGATTCGGCGTCAGCTATATGGTACGCTATCTGCCCAGAGGAGTAGCCATAGCTAGCAATTGTGTACACGGCATCCGATGCCACACTAAGCCATTCTGCTACTTCAAGCTCCTCAGATTCGCGACCTAGTCTGATCCTTGCTTTGTACGTTCCTCTGCTCTCACCAATACCATGTAGATAGAAGTACTGATGGGTCGCCTGCTGCCGGGTCTGCAGCAGATCCCCCTCGCCGTCAGTCCACTCGTTTCGGGTAGTCACCCTGACCACGTCTCCGGTTGCCTCGCGTTGAGTCGATACTGCCAAGGTTGGTTGCAGCACTTCAAAGAGCTCTGTCCGGCCGACGGGTCCGTCCGGGGTCGAACACACTTCGGCAACAAGCAGCCGCCCATTCGTCCACAGATATACTCCGGCATCAGCAGAACGGCCACCGCCGAGACCTGGGTCCTCGACCGGGCCCCTGGCATTGTAAGACAGATACAGTCCCCCGTGGCCCATAGCGACAAGCCTAGTTCGTCTTCGCCAACAGTCCTCATTCACGGGATGCGTAGCCGGGGTCAGCACACTATCACAGACTGAGGCAAACAGGGACACGATGGCGCCCGGGGGGCCGCCCACCGAGTCCTTGTAGGGGTACACCCAGGGCTTCGGTGGCAAAGTTGCCGCTTCGCCCAGAGCTGCCTCGCTTTCGGGGCCTAGCTCGGCTGGAAGAGGCCACATGATCACGACAAGGCTGCCCACGAACCCCTTGAGTATCACACGAGTACCTTCGCGCTCGTAGATCTTGCATAAGTGAGCCGTGCGCGCCCGGTAGGCACCCTCACCCTTCGCCAGATACATGGCAACGGCAATATCATCAGGCAGCCATTTGGGTGCGATTGCTGACTTACACAGCCCCACAAATGACCGGGTGAACAACGGCGGCGGCGCTGAGGATGCACCTGCCAGGTCACGGTCTGCGGGTGGCAGCCACTTGTAAAGCTCTTCGTCGCCCAGCCTGCCAGGGAAGCAGTCCAGTTGCTCGGGATGGCTTCGGGGAAACATGGCATCGGCAGATATGCCAGCTTGGCGATGTGTTCGAGCAGTCTCCGAAGGGCTGGCTGCATGACACGGCGTGACGCGTGCCGTGGCGGAACCGAAGAAAACGCCCAGCGTTGCCCTGGCGGCCAGGCCCGCGACCATGACCACGGCGACTGCCATAGTCAGCTTGCGCATCGCCATTGCACCATCACGCTCCTCTGTTGTTGGCTGTTGCCCCTGCTACGGCCAAGTGCCGGCTGGTATCGAGATGTGCACATCATCGAGGCCCACCCTTGACCGGGCCGCATCGACCATCTTGCACAACGTGTCTACGTCTACGTTGTGCATACGGACGCAGCCGATAGTCCTCCTCAACAGCTGGTTATCTTGATCAGGCATGCCCCCATGAATTCGCAGAGACGCTCGGGAGCATACCGCCAAATGGACTCATACGGAAGACCGCCATCCGTGGAAAGGGCTTACTGACCTTGGCGAGCCATACTGTGCCCATCCTTTCCAGGCGCTGGTTATTCGTATCTATTCCTCGTCCGGCCACCATCGGATCACCCTGTCTTGGGAAGCCACGTAGAGCACGCCATTGTCAGTAACAAGTACATCGTCAACCGGCTTCAGCCCCGTTTCGTATAGTGTCGGAAGATGGTCTGTTACCTCATGCACCGTCCAATCGCTGCCGTCATACATCAGCACCCCTGCACCGTCGGTCGCAAAGAATGCCCGGCCAGCCGTATCCACCGCAACTGCCGTTACACGCCGGGCTTTGATGATTTCGTCGGGGATTGGGATTGTCTCAACCTTCCCCTCGTAAAAGCGCACCAACATATTGCCCCCGTCTGTTTCCCCAGCAATCAGGACGCCAGCCGCGCTCCCAACTGTTATGCTGGGGTTGTTCAGAACAGGTATGGCTGGCTCTGGAGGGCTATCTGTTAGCTCCACAATTTCGATATCCTCTCCTGCCCCCACTAGTTCAAGATGCACCAACCTTTTTTGGTACTTAGCGTACTTATGAATTTGGGGTGCGTAGACCCATACCCCAGTTACTGGATCGGGAGCAACTACCGCTCCCCTCCTAGCTCCCACGGATTCACAGGTGACGTACCACTTGATCTGGTTCTCTCTCTGGCCCTTTGCCACAGGCCAATATGTGCCCACTGAAGTAAATCCACCATGAATCACCCATGGTATCTCCCTCGCGTCAACGGCGAGGCTTATGCAGTAGAGCCGCTCACTACTGTACAGTTTGAATGGCGCGTACGGCCCGGTGGGGCGTGGCCCAGGATAGCGCAACGCCCGTATGCCAGATAGCTGTTCGGCCTTTCCGTTTTCGACCCTGTATAAGCCCTGCCTGCCGGCTGCCCAGATTGCACCAGCCCCTCGGCTCAGAGCTACCAGCCCTCTTACGGCAATCTCGATCTTCCGATCGTCCTCCCGTTGCTTTCCTATCTTCCACAGTTGAGTCGATCCGTCGTAACATGCGAGGCCCCAGAATACTGCTCCATCTGTCGTCTGGCCAAGATAGGCCTGCGGATACGCCAGTTCATCGCCGAGCCTTGAAGCTGTTCTGTAGATGCTGGAGTCGCTGATTCTTAGGTGCTCAACACCGGCATCCGCTGGAAGCGGCGCAAATGCAAGAGATGCGACGAAAGCACCGAGCCACGCGGCTATGCACGATCTTCTGCCTATCCCAGTGGTCATTGCGGATATACCTCCTCTAGCGGCTTTCATGCGGATGAGTTCCCGCTGCTGCGTTGCGGCCACACAGCGCTGTTGCCAAGGCAGCGGCTCTGTTCACTACTTCTAAGTGTGAGCGGGTTCACCTGCTTTGTGCACAAGTGGGGAGTCACGCAGCAGAAGGCCTTTGGAGGAAAAGGTGGAGGTCTGAGCAGCTACGGGCGCGCGTGGCAGCTATCTCTAAAGCTCATCAAGAGCCACTTCAGTAAGAACTCCAACGCCCCGGGTTCGTCTGAAGATGCAGCACCAAGCTGACAGGGAGATGTGGCTCATGTCAGGGCAGCGGTCGAGCGTCGCCACAAGCTCTGCACGGTCGTCGGCCATGGGTTGAACACGAGCAACACGTCAGCGACTGTCTAACTCGGGCTCCAGAACTGGCGGGAGGTAGCTGTGCGCGCCCTCTCTTCGGGCGACCTGGAGAGAAAATCAGCCAGTCGGTAATAGGCCCCCGCCTTGGAAAGATACATGCTTCTCGGATACTCTGGATCATCCGGGGGCAGGCTGCCGGCGATGTCCAGCGCCCATTGCGGGTCAATTATCATGGCGGCGTAGAACATGTCAGAGAAATGCCAGGCGTGTCCTGAAGCCTGCGCAGCGGTCTCGGGCGACAGTGGCTGAAGGACGTGTCGGGCCGCCTCCGTATCAACCCACGCCAGGTGTGCGGCCAATAGCGCAGCTTCTTGGAGTCTCATCATGTCGTCAAAAGTCCGTTCCTCGGACATTCGCAGTGACATGGCACGCATCACCAGCGCCTCCATATCAGGATAGCCGATATCGAGCGCGATCTTCGCCAGGTGTGCGACCACAATTGCGGGGCTTGCAATATTGTCGAAATAGCGAGGCGCAATACCGGCCTGAATGCTGACGGCTTCATCTATCAGCGCGGAAGCCAGCTCACTATCTCTCGGTGCGATGGCCATCGCGACGTTCCCCAGTGCCAAAGCGCGATTGCGCGTGTTTTCAATGCCTCTGGCGAGCTTGAGAGCCCTTTGCGCATCTTTAGCCGCCATCGCGTAGGCCACGCGGGGCGAGGCGCGCTCGCGACTGAATTGGGAGCGCATCCGCGCTAAGACGTCTTCCGCCCCGTCAGGATTCTCGGCGGCCACCAGATAGGCGATATTGCCCATGTACCTGCCACGGGAGGACCCACGGTCGTCAGGAATTGCTTCAACGAGCGAAAGAGCCGAGGGCAGGTGAAGCATGCAAATTGACTCCGCGACAACACCCCGATACATGCTGTCGCGCTGCTCGTAGCCAAGTCTCCTGGCCCGCCCGTATGCCTCCTGCAACAGCCTCTTACCCTCTTGCATGCCCAGCCTATCCATTTCGCGTGCGGCCTGAGCAATCCGCATTGTCGCTTTGCCCTCGTCCTGGATCAAGCGGGCGGTTGCGACGGACTCGCGCAGGATTTTAGCAGCGAATTCAGGCTGGCCGGAGCCCAGCTTCGCTCCCGCCTCCCTCAGTGCCTGGGCGCGCCAGCTGATGTCCTCCATCTTTGTCAGATGGACGAGCGCCGCCTGCGGATTTGCCTCTGCAATGCTAAGGCCCAATTCATGCCGCACGCGGTCTGCATCAATGCGGCCCTCCTGCTCCCAGACCTGGAGACCCTTTGTCGGGTTCGCACGCACCAAAGCGGCAATCAATCTGCCGCGGAAGGGATACTTGGTATCGCGCGTCATATCCAGTGCCTCAAGAGCGAGACGCTCCGCAAGTTTCCGGTCGTTTTCCAGGTCGAATACCGGGGGATGAGCAGCCGTATGTGCTCTCGGGCCATCGGCGCTCTGAAGCACAATCTTCACATTCTTGCTGCCGGTCTTCGAGCGGATGCCGGCAAAGCGGTAGCCCGGCAGTTCGGCGAAAGCGTATGCGTAACCCTCGTGCAGTTTTCCCAACGCGAAGCGCCCGCGCTCATCACTGACGGTTGACACCCGCTGCGGCCCGTCTCCGGAATTGAATACTGTCACATCCGCCAGCGGCTTGCCGGATGCATCCACCACTACACCGGCAAGAGTGCCCCGAGCACTAACGATCACGATGTCTCCGAAATCGTGAGTCTGCCCGGCCTCGGCCGTCCACTCCTGCTTCTGCGACCGGCTGTAGCCATCAGCCCTCACACTCACCGCGTAACGGTATCCCGGTATCAATACAGGTGACCCGAAGCGGCCTGCCTTATCTGTCTTGGGCTTAGCGTACGGACCCCGCCAGTGCTGGATATATCGGTCGATACTCACCTCAGCACCGGGCACTGCCTTCCCGTGTTGGTCAACGACGCTCCCGTGCAAGTACGCACCGGCTCTGCTGGATAACACCAGGCGAGCGGGGCCATCCTGCTTTCCGGTGATGATCTCAGTGGCTTCGGCGGTAACCGTATCCTGGAACGTGGCATAGAGGGTCAAGGGGGCGTTGGGCGGCAGGTTGAGGATTTCGAACTTACCGTACTGGTCAGAGGTTGTCCTCGGACCGGTCCACCATCTGTCGCGTCCTTCTTCCCACACGTCGGCGCCGGCCACTGGCTGACCTTGCTCATTAACGACTATGCCATATACAGGCACACCGGGTTTGAGCATAAAATCCGGGACGCTGGCCTGCTGGCCAGCACTGACAATCAGGAATTGCTCGGTTGAGCCGGCCCGTGTGTAGCCGTCAGGCGCCCGAAAGCTGACACTGACCCTACCGGGGAGTGCGTAGAGCAGGAAGCGTCCGTTCTTGTGCGTCCTGCCGGCCATTTCCTGACTTCGATCCGACGAATACACGCGCACATACACATCTGGCACTGGCTCTCGTGTTTTGGCATGTACCACCCGCCCGATAACGGGCCACGCCTGCTCCAATGCGATATCCAGGTTGACAGCTCCTGCTCCGGGCTCAATGGTTAGAGTCTCACGACCCGGGGGCTGCCACTTGCCCGTCTTGCCCATAGACACATATACCGTGTATTTGCCAAGCGGCAGTCCCGCGAAGGTGAAGTGCCCCGACTCATCGCTCAACGTGCTCTCGCTGACATGATACCGCCATCCCTGGCCACCCCTGGCAGATCCGCTCACGGACCCGTTCAGCCTGAGTCTGCGGCCCGCCGCCTCCTTGGGATCAGGACATACCACATTCCCCGACAGCGACGTCGCCTCTCCCAGTGTGAGCTTGAGCGGGCCTGCCACACCGTCCAGCCACGCGTTGATAGTGACATACTCAGCGATGTCGATATCGAATGAAGCTGAGGCTCCTGCTGGCAGAAAGTTGAAGTTGAAGGTGCCCTGCTCGTCTGTGGTGGCATGGAAGATAGACCGTAGATCCTCGGGCACAGCCAACGGGACATACGTGCTTACGCCGTGGGCTTGTGGCACTTGCAGGCTCGCGTGCGTGAGATCCGCCCGCGCCCCGGCAATGGGTCTTCCATTGACCTGCAGAATGGTGCCGTGGATCGGCTGGGGCGTTTCAAGACGGATCTCCAGTTGCTCTCCGGGTTTCTCGGCAGATTGCCAGCCCAGCGCCAGGCCTGGGCTGTAACACAAGACCCTCGGTCTCTGCCATCTGGACTTGTCCAAGTGCAGCTCGACGTTGCTGAACGAAAAGCGGCCGTCGGTACTTGACCGGGCACTTCCCGCGACGACAATACTCCTTTCCCCCGTCTTCTCATCGTATATAGTCTGTAAGAGCCAGACCTGAGCCCCGTCCACTGGTTTGCCATCCGCGGCGACGATCGTGCCTGTGACGGTCCCTGCCTGGTCTGCGTGAAATCCCGCATCTTCTGCGTTCGCGCTTGCTGCTCGGAGCCGCACGCCGCCCACGGCCAGCAGGGCAACCGCGGCACACACGGCGAGCACAGCGCTTGCCTGCCGAGACAGCCTCACTCTCGGCCGCCGCTTCTGCTCCAAGATACGCTGTACGCGCTTGACCAGCGCTTTGCCTCGGCTTGCACACCCCAGCAAGGCTACTGCCTGAGCCGCTTCGGCCCACTCCACCAGTATCTCGGCATACTCTTGACGACTACCGGTCAGGGCTACCACCCAATCGTCGCAGGCCTCCTCGGCCGTTGCCCGAAGCTCCCTGACGACCAGCCACATCAGCGGATGCCACCACCAAAGCGCCCTTGTCAACTGTGCCGCTGCCTGGGCCGCTACGTCGCGGCGGCTGGTGTGTGCGAGCTCGTGCACGATTGCAGCATCAACATGACCTCCAGTCTGTGAGAGCCCCCTCGGCAGCAGCAGTCTCGGCCTCTGCCATCCGACGACACTCGGCAGAGCCACAGCCCTTGTTTCAAGCGCTTCCGGAGGCTTTCTCAGCCCGATCTGCGCCGACCAGTACGTGATTCGCTGCAGCAGACGCGAGTCTGCCAGTGGTACAGCCTGGCGTGAAAGTCGCCGTACGGCGAGCAGATCCCGAATGAAAACTACCAGACCTATTAACCCGCCGACCATCCACACTGCTATCAGCAACTCGCCCAAGCCCCAGGGCAGCCCAGCAAGGCCGCGCTCTTGAGGCCGCGCCAGTTGCTCACTGATTGGGTAAACGGACGACGAGACGCCTGGCGCAACAGGCGACGCAGCGGGTGGCGAACCTAGATGTGGGGCGGTTGGAGAACTGCTCGCAGCAGGCGGCGCGCTAGCAACTGGTGCAGAGGCCACGGAATTTTCCGGCGGATCATGGGACACGACAAGGCCCACCTGCTCCCTGTCTGCGCGCACCACAGGCGCCGACTCGACCTGCGGGCGCTGAACTAACACCGGCACGTCCACCACATAGGGCTGAACGTCGAGCAAAGCCACTACAGCCAAGACTCCTGGCACAAGCCAAAAGCCTGCCAGCGCGATGCGCCAAAGCGTATGCCGCAACGCTGCGGAACTGCGCCGGGCCACACCGCTGACCAGCCAAGCTCCAATAGTCAATGCTGTCGTCGCAACCAGCACGTCCACAAACACTTCATGAGTCATCTTCAGCCACCGCCGAATTCATGATCAATGCCTTCAATTCGCACAACACCTGTGGCGTGACCGCATCTACATCCAGGAGTGTCGCCACCAGGGCGCGCGGCGAACTGTCAAAGACGCGCTTGAGCACTTCCTGCAAGAGGCTCCGTCTGACCTCCGATAGGCTCACTGTGGGGCGGAATATATATGTACGGTCTTCAGTGTGATGAGCGGCCAGGGCCTTTTCTTCCAGGCTCCGGAGCACGGTCAGTACTGTTGTGTAGCGCGGGCGCTCCGCCTCCGGGAACTCAGCTTGCACATCGTAGACTGTCCCCTCGCCCAACTGGCAGAGAATCTCGAAGACTTGTAGCTGCAACTGCCCGATTTGTGTGATGCGATTGCTTCTAGTCGCCTTTTTCACTGCTGTGCCTCCCTGGGCAAGGTAGTACTAGGTATATAATATTATAGCGGGCGAACGCCGTCTTGTCAACACCCTGAGACCCGGATTTGTCAGATCAACAAGGAAGCAACTAGAAAGAAGCGACAAGAAACACAGACAGCAAGCTGACATCGGGCGATTGCAGCCTCAGTCACAGAAGATAGCCGAGTGAATACGCCCTGCACCGGACCCGTCTGTCCCCCCATGAATACCTCAGGAAAGCCTCCGAATATCTGACTCTCGTGCATATATCGCGAGCCGGAGCAGGTATTGCCTAGACACTCGAAGAATATAAGGACAAGCAAAAGCCAAACGGGGAATGTGGGATGACACGGCTCGTAGCCGTAATCGCGTGTCTGATGGCGATAGTTGGCAGCGTTGTCGGCGCGGATGAGACGCTGACGTTGGATTTATCGGTGGGCATCGGCGGCAAGTATGTCACCCGGCACTGGAATATTGCCTCCGTAACCGTCAGCAATCCCGGCCCGCCAATCAGCGGCCGGTTGCAGATTGAGCTGCGGGAGATGGAGTTCGCCGGGGGCGGGGATGGCAAGCCGGCCTCCACGTACTCCATGCCTGTCAGCCTGCCGCACGGCGACAGCACACTCGATTTGGCTGTGCTTGTGCCGTACATTCCGGACTCTGCCGTCTTGCGGCTGAGTACCGACCGCGGCGTGATCTTTGAAGACACTAAGGCATTTGACCGCCTGGGCGACGAGGTGCGCAGGCCGTCCCTGGTCATCACAAGGCGCCACGACATCGCGTCCATCAAAGATGCTCCCGGCGACGTATTGTTTTTTCCCCCCAATGAGGCCCCCACTGATGCCCGTGCCTACGACGGGATGGCGCGGATTGTGCTTGATGACGCGCGGCTGGAGGAAATCCCGGCACAGGCCCGGCGCAGCATCCTGCAGTGGACCGCTACCGGCGGGCTGCTGCTCCTGTCGGGCCAGTTTCTCGCCCACAATCGCGCATCCCCTGAGCTGCCGCACTTTACGTACGTCAAGATCAAGGGCATGTCGGCGTTCGCGCGCGACCTGGACGTCGCCGAGATATTCGCCCCTGGCCAGAACGTTTCGGCAGTCGTTACAGGCATCTGCGCGTGCCGGGCCAGGACAGCAGATATCCTGTCCGGCCCTCCTGAAGCGCCGATCGTCTTCGAGCACACGCTCAGCGGCGGCACTGTCCGCGGCGTGACTGTTGATCCTGAATGGATGGAGTTCGACACGGTCCGCCACGAAATTAGCTTCGGCAGACACTTCTGGGCCAAGTTGCTGGAAGGTGGGCGCGCGCAAGCGTTTTCGGGCCCTGGTACTGATATACCCATCAGCATGTTGCCGGATGAAGCTAAGATATCGAGTTTGCGCGGCCCGCTGCTAGTGTATGTTGCCATCTTCGTATTGGTGATGGGGCCGATAAACTTCTTCGTCCTGGCCCGACTGCGGCGCCGAGAATGGATGGCTTTCACGGCTCCGCTGGCCGTGGCTGTGTTTGTGGTTGCCGCAATTGTTATGGCCTATGTTCTGCATGACAGCCAGCCGCTCTTGACCACCCAATCAATCAACGTCATCTCCGCCGGATCGCCGACTACCGGCTCCTACGTGATACACGGCGTATTTGCGCCGAAGACAGGCAGGTATGATATTCAACTGGGCGAGGCCGATGCACCAGTCAGGGAGTTGCTGCAGGATCGGATGGACAGGTATTACCGCTCTAAGCTGCCACCCGTTGAGTTTGCCGCAGCAACGACCATCAAGAGCGTGCGGATCAAACGCTGGGCAATGCGTGTGTTTCACGATCCTGCCGTGTTCATGGCGGGTACTGTTGACGGGAAGCTGCAGGTTGACGAAAAGGGCTTCAGCGGCTGGGTTGAGAACCGCCTGCCTGTCAATCTCAACGATTGCGTGCTGCTGCACAAGTGGAATGGCACCGAGATTGGCGACCTTGCTGCGGGGAAGAAAAAGCAGGTCACTTTGCCACTCGGAGCGCCGGCACTTTCCGATTACAAGCTGTGTAAGGTCGGCCGGTTGAAAAGCCTGAACGATTATCTGCACTGGGAGCTGTGGAAGGCCGGCGAAGACCGGCAGCGCTGGTATTTGGGCAAGACGGCGGCCACGGAGGTCCTGAGCGGCTGCGCGGATCCGCTGCTGATTGGTTGGGGACCTGCTCTAGTCGCCGGGCCGCAGGTGTCCGCACCTGGCCTGCGCACAGACGAGCAGCATCTGTATGTAGTACGACTACCGGTTGCGCCACAGCGGCCCAGCGTTAGCGTGCCTGTCGGCGCAAGTCTCGCCGTTGACGGCACAAGTTGGTCGTGGTGGTACCGCAGCGAGCCCTTGGAAGACGACTCGACCTACGATTACGACTACCGCCAGGAAGCGGTTACAGAGTTCCTGCTGCCTATTGAGGGTGTGGCGGTTGCCCACGGGGAGCTTACCGTGCAGGGGCGCCTGACGGATGAACCGGGAGCCGGCTATGTGCCTATATTGCACCTGGACCTGTACAACTGGGAAACCGGCGATTGGGAGACGATTTCAAGACGGCTGCAGGAACGCTTCGCCCTGCCGCTGCCTGACGCCCGGCGCTTTATTCTGATGCCGCGCGGGCTGGTGCGCGTGAAGCTCGGGACGGAAACCGAGGAGGACACGTACCGCGCGCGGTATTGTCTGCTTTGGATGGACCTGTCATACCAGGGAGACGCCGAGCACCGATGATACGCATCCAGGGCCTGACAGTCAAATATGACGACCTCGTGGCCGTGCGGTCAGTTGACCTGCACGTGCCGGCGGGCACGGTTTTCGGCCTGGTCGGGCCCAACGGCGCGGGCAAGACCTCTATGATGCGCGCCATCGCCGGCCTCCTCGTACCCGCCGAGGGCCACTGCACAGTTGCCGGCGTGGACGTGCAGGAGGACCCCGTTGCGGTGCATCGCATGATTGGCTACATGCCCGATTTCTTCGGCGTGTACGACCATCTATTAGTTTGGGAGTATCTGGAATTCTTCGGCGAACTCTACGGCATGTCCGGTAGCAGCTTGCGCCGCCGAATCGAGGAAGTCCTGGAGATCACCGATCTGCAGATCAAAACCGATTCGGAAATCGGGGGCTTGAGCCGTGGTATGAAACAGCGCCTGTGCCTGGCGCGCGCGATGGTGCACGAGCCGCAGGTCTTACTGCTCGATGAGCCGGCGTCAGGTGTGGACCCACGCGGCCGCTACGAGATCCGCCGCCTCATTGACCGCCTTGGCGAAATCGGCAAGACCGTCCTGGTGTCATCGCACATCCTGCCGGAGCTTTCGGACATCTGCGACATGATCGGCATTATGGAAAAGGGGAACCTCGTCGCGCACGGCTCAATGGACGACATCGCCGCAGAGTTGGGCGCCTACAGGATACTCACCATTCATATCCTGGACAGCAAAGCCGAGACGGTGCCCGGAGTGCTGGCCGGCTTTGAGCACCTGCATGACATTGAGGTCGCCGGCGATACGGTACACGCAACTCTGACCGATGACCCGGAGGCGCTGGCCGAGCTGCTGCAACGGCTCATCAACGCGGGAATACGCATTGGCGGCATTCAGGAGCAACGGGCCGAGCTTGAGGACCTGTTCCTGCAACTGACGCGGGGAGAGCTGGCTTAGGTGACACTATGGCCCAACTGGTGAACAAGCCACTGCTCAAGAAAGAGTTGCGCCAGGCGCTACGCGGTCATGGGGCGCTGATCGCTCAGAACGTCTATCTGATCGCCTTCTTTGTCATCGCCGTGGCGGCGGCTTCTTCGCACCTGATCTTCTCAACCGCCCTGGCTTGGCGGGCGGGCTCAGCCGCTTTCTGGGCAGTCATGATGACGCAGGCGGTACTTGCCATCGTGGTCATACCCGGCGCCACCGCATCAGTCATGACCACCGAGCACGAGCAAAAGACCTACGATACACTGGCCAGCACTCCGCTCACTAGCAGCCACATCATCTGGAGCAAGATGCTGGGCTATTTTGTCATCTCTGGCAGCATCATGGTCGTATCGGTGCCTATCGGCGCAGCATGTTTCCTGCTTGGTGGGGTCCCCCTGGCACCGGCGTTGCTGTCTCTGGTCGTGCTGTGCGGCGCGATCGCCTTTGCCACCGCGCTGGGCGTGTACTGCTCGACTCTGGCTAAGCGCACGGCGGCTGCGGTGCCGAAAGCGGTCTGCGCAGGCTTAGTGGTACTCCTGCTCTTCGGCATGGTAGGCCAGGGCGCGCCGGTCTTGGGCGCAGTCAGTCCACTCGGGGCGATGAACTTCCTTTCACGGGAGCAGCCGGTCCCCGTGTTCAATCTGGCGGTGCCGGTCTGGCTGGCCTCGCTGCTGTTCTGGGCTGTGGCCGTGCTTGCTCTGGCGGAGGCGGGCGTCCAACGAATCCAGCATCTACCCCACCAGCGGCTGTGGGGCGTCCGGTGGCGGGTGTTGCTGCTGTTTGCCATGCTCGCATTCGCGGCGCTCGGCTCCGTGCAGGCACTGGGCGAGACGGCAACACCGGGGTGCGCAGGGGGGGCCTGTTGTGGCACAGGCGGAGACACCGATCCGGAGAAGGTGCCACAAGCTCTGGCCATCTTTGCTGCGATAATCGGCCATGTGCTGGTCGCGCTTGTTCCGCTCTTCGCCGCAGGTCTGCTTACCCCACTGGACAAGCGGCGCATTGCTGGGGAAAAGACTAAAGACTACAGCATCTGGGAGCGGATGTTCGGCCTGTCTCTGGATGCGGGGGCCCGTTACGTGATGTTGCTGGCTCTCCTAACACTCGTCATCGCTCTGCTGGGTATGTTGCTGTGGGGCGGTGAGGTATTCGGCGACCATTGGGACGCAATCGTCCTCGGCTTTGTCCCCATATTTGCAGCGGTGTGGGCGTTGAGCATGGGAACGCGCATCATCGGGTTTTGCGCTTGGCCAAGATCCGACTTCGGGCGCAAGCTTGTCTGCGTACTGCTTTTCGGCGCCCTCATATTGGTATCGGTGTGCCCAGCCTACGTTTTGGCGCGTGACGTGGATGAGCCGACCTTCGCTAGCGAATTGTCGTTGACACCGGTGTTGGCAGCAGGCGTTGTGTCCGCTTTCCACATCTCCCTTTTCGAGGCTGAATCGGCCGCCATGAAAGCGCTTACCGAGTGGGTGCCGATGCCGGTAATAACCACCGTTCTGTACGTTGCACTCGGCATACTGTTTCTGCTGGCCAAACGGCGCATGCGCCAGATCTGGATACGCAGGCAAGCCGCAGCACAGGTGTCGCCGCCGCTGCCTGAAGATACGCACCCGGCCCCATCTACCCCCGACGCCTGAGCGGTGCCGGGAAGTTGATCCTATTCGCCGCGCGTCGAACTTCGATTGGCCAAACACAGTCACACACACCCAGCCAGCAAGTACGCGAAGATGAAGCGTGTGGAGAAGATGTATGCCCGTGGAATCGCTCCCCCCGGCCTGGCTGAGCCGGGCTCTGCTGTCACAATCCACCGTCAGCAGTCCCCGGATTGGTCCCTTGCCTAGATCAGTCGGCTTGCTGGATACGTTGCCGCCCAAGCCCGTGCCTGCATATTGGCATCCCGGCTACGGCGTACCCGGCTTATGCTCATCCCACCACTTCTGCCATGCCCCAGGGTCTGTCCCAATGTCTTCCTGAGAGACTATGCGCAATGCCAGGGCCGCGCGTTCCCGGACATCAGAATTCTCGTCCTTCAAAGCTGCTATCAGTGGATCCACAGCTCGGAGATCCCTCAGGTTGCCCAAGGGTACTGCTGCCTCGCGCCGAACATTGGCATCTGCATGCTCTAGCGCGGCAACCAGTGGCTCCAGCGCACGACTATCCTGCAGTCTCCCCAGCGCCTGGGCTGCAGCCGACCGCACGCTTTCGTCCCCATCTTCCAGTGCAGCGATAAGCGGCTCCACGGCACGACGGTCGCCTTGTCTTTCCAGTGCTGTTGCGGCGCACTCGCGGATGTGGTTCCACTTGTCCGTCAGCAGGGCAATGAGCGGCTCCACCAGCCGTTCGTCCGTGACGTGGTAACACCCTATGTTGAACATTGCTGCATCGGGGACATCAGGACTGTCGTGCCCAAGGGCGATGACCAACCCGGGAACGCCCGGTTCCCCCATCTTCGCCAGTGTTTGTACTGCGCCTCTTCTGCCATCCCAATCATCTGTATCCAGAGCTGCCACCAGTGCTGGCGCAGCGGGCTGACCGATGTGTGCCAGCGCATCTATCACGGGCTCTCGAACGAAGTAATCACCTATCTTGAGACTTTCGATAAGCGCCCCTATTGCGGGTTCTCCTAGCCTCTCCAGCGCGTGCGCCGCGGCTGCCTTTACATCGTCATCCTTGTCCCTCAGCGTCACGGCAAGCGGGCGTATCGCACGCACGTCCCCGAGTTCTCCCAGTCTTGCAGCGGCGTTCCACCGCTTGCGCCAGTCGTCATCGGCCAATTCCGCTGTCAGGCGCTCCACTACACGCGGCTGCGTGAGGTCGGTGTCATCTTCCTCGAGCGCGCAGAGAGTTCCCCGCCAACCTAGTTGCGTGTACAATACGCCTCCCGCTCCCAGCGCCAGACACGCGCCCGTGCCGTCGGACTTCACGAGCAGCTCGTCTGCCGTACCCTCCGGGGTGATCCTGTACACAATACCCCGAGGCACCATGGACCTGTCCGCCGCATCGCTCACCTGAGCGTACACACTGCCCTCTCCGTCAAGGGCGAAGTGTCCCCACACGCTGCCCTTCAGCCACGTCGTCCAGCGTACGCTTCCATCACTGTTCAGCGCATAGACATTATGATTATGTTGCTCTACGGAGAAGCGGCCGAGTTCGTGGTCCCACGGTCCAGGTATATCCTGCCCAGCTATGTACAGAGTGTCCGCGCTGACCGCGTAGGAAGTAGTCTCCCCGGTGTCGGGAAGATGGTACTCCCACGCCAACTGGCCCTCGACATCAAGGGCGTAAACGTACCCTGACCGTGTTACAACACAAAGCAGATTATCAAACATGACAAGCCGCGGCTGCGGCTCCCCCGCCAGGCGCCTCTCCCACAGTACTGTTCCATCTGTATTGACCGCCTTGACGACACTCTGCGATGTCTGTGGTTCGGGCCCACCCGCTGCCTCAAGGAGATACCACGTGCCGTCGGGCGAGACTGCCGATCCTATTGGGTGCTCGTCCTCGACCCCCGAGAAGCGTCGCCATTTGACCTGCCCGGTGTCGGCGTCCACAGCAACGAGCGCACTGCCGCAGAGGTACACTGTCTTTTCGTCCTGCCACAGCGTGTCGCCCCAGAACCACGTCTGCTTGTCCTTGTAACGCCACTTCCGCTTCCCCCGCGAGTCCAGCGCATAGATCCGGTTTCCCGACACGATAAGAACGCTACCATCGCCTGACACCACCATGCTCTCAACACCAGAGCACATCGCCATCTTATCGGCTAGAAATATAGCCCCCGAATCTGGGAGCTGCCAGTTCCAAGGCAGACTACACCAGGACCGCGAGTGCCAAAGAAGGGCCAAGATGAACCTCCAAAACGAAGAACGCGGGACGCGGAAGTCCCAGATCAGATCACCATCTGGTGACAGGCAGCAACAGCGGTCTTCAACCGGGACGTAAACGTTGCCCGCCTCATCCGTCACCGCACAGCCGCTGATCCACGCATCACCAAAGGGCTGTTCCCAGCGCCACTTGATCCGAACACGTCGGGGGCCAGGGCACCGGCTTGTGGATGCGTGGCCGGGGTAAGCAGCCAACGACAATAGTAGCACGGCGGCGGCAATAACACACAAGATGCATGATCCTGCTATTGCCATCAGCGTCACCTCGCACTGCTTCATAGGGCGGGACATGCTGACGTTCTCCTTAGAATAATTCGGCCCTTCACCTCATTTCTCCTGCTCGGCCCCTCTCCTGTACAGCCTGCGCCGACGCCCACGGTGGGACGTTGTCGAGCGTCTCATGATAGTGTTCGTGTTCACTGGGTACGCCGCAATGCCCCGCTGTTGCTCGTCTGGCGAGCTTTGGACTAGCCCATGTTTGACACTGGGTTCGCGAATTTGGGCGTAGAGGGGGCTATTGGGTGGGTTTTGGAGGCAGTTGGCACTATAATGCAGCGGGAGTCTGCATTGGACTGAGGGGGCGAGTGTCAGAGTAGGGCGTTTGTACTTAGGGCTCAGCGTCGAGCCCCAGGGCTGCGATGTCGGCTTTGAACTGCGCCTTGACATCTTTGATGCCGAGGGCGCGGAAGATGGCTGCGGTTGTGCTTGAGAGGTACGGTGCGGTCACACCAGAGTGTTGGGCCGACGGCACCATGTCGGATACGGTCGCACGCGGCTTCTTCAGTCCCGACGGCAATAGATTGGTGTCAGAATTGCGGGATGGCACACTCTTGACCTGGGATATCGCAAGCGGCCGACAGGAGAATATGTTCAAGACATTTGCAGCGGGTCGCTCA
>JAUVVY010000002.1 GCA_030604405.1 bacterium
GGCGCGGGCTTGTACCGCGCCGGTCGTGTAGCGCAATATCTTTGCAGGCCACAACCTATTCGATGTCACTTTCCAGCCTGTCAATGCCGTTGTAGGGGCGCAATTCATTGCGCCCAATCAGCGGGAGCGTGGAGGGAGTAGGGCTGGCGCGGTACAAGCCCGCGCCCTACAACTGCCTTGCCTGTCCGCTCTTCTAACGCCCCAAGCTGAGCAGTTACCTGAGTCCTAAACTGCGCGGCGGCGGTCGGCGAGGTTGCGCCAGATGAATATGGCGAGCAGGACGGCAGGTATGACAGCAACGGCACCCATGCCCCAGCGCAAGTCCGCCCGGTCAGCAATCAAGCCCACCATGGCCGGTCCGATGACCCCGCCGGCATTACCCATTCCCGCCAGCAGCGAGAACATGGTGGCCCCGCCACGGGTGAAGTGCTCGGAGGTGTAAGCCAATACGCTGGGCCAGAGCGTGGCCACTGCCAGGCCGAAAAGGACGAAGGCTGCGGCTGAGCCATAGGCGCCGGGAGAAAGCGCGGCCACCAGCAAGCAGCCGAGACACAAGACGGCCGCCACCGATACCAGAACCATGGGGCGCAGTTGCCGCGCCAGCCCGCTTGCGGACAGACGCCCCACAGCCATGCCGATAGAAAAGCCCATCAGAACGACTCCGGCCGGCGCTTCAGCCCAGCCGAAAACCCCGGCCATGTAGGCCGGCACCCACTGCGCAACCGCGAGCTCATTGGCTCCCACCAGAAGCATCGTGGCCAGCAGAATGACAAACAGCGGCTGCGATATAAGCCAACCTACGCCCTGGCGCTCGGCTCGTTCGGCCTCCGCTTCTACTACGGGCGTGAGCACAAACACAGCGCCACATAGCACAGCCGGCAGCGTCATCACCGGGAAGATGAAGCGCCACGACAGACCGCAGCCCAGTATCCAGCTCGCCCCGGCGACGGTGGCGACCGCCCCTATGGAGTAGAAGGCATGCAGGAGGTTCAAAGCGCTGGCACGCGTGTCGGTACAGATGTTGCAGACCAGCGGGCTGAACAGGGCGTCGAGAATGCCAGCGCCCAGGCCTCCCACAACGGCGGCAGCCAGCAGCAGCCAGTACGTCGGTGCCAGTCCCATCGCAGCCTGCCCGACAATCACCAGCAGCGCGCCGAGGATGATGAAGGGGCGCATGCCGTAGCGATCCGCCAGCGGGCCGGCCACCAGAATTCCCGCCACTATGCCGGCGAAGCTGATACTGGCGATCAGGCCCATCTGAGCTTGCGTCAGGTCTTCGAAACTGCGGGCGATGGGGACCAGGCAGACCGCGAGGGTGTTGATCTGGGTGCCCAGGGCGACCATCCCGAGGTAGCTTCCGGCCAACAGCCGTTTGCGGTGTGATGGGGTCACTGTTGCAGTTCCTCTGGGTTGTGTTCTCAAACCCGTGCCCCGGGCTATCCCGAATTATTCACCAACGCGTAGCTCGGCCTGCCCTGAGCTTGTCGAAGGGCAGGTGAGAACGCGAGTTATCGCGTTCTCAGCTTCCAGCCCGAGGTCGTTGAAGCTACCACAGTGTGTTACCTTACGCGGCTGAGCAAAAACAGCTCCGTGCGCCTACAAACGGTCTGTCTCCTTTTACCCTATTGCTTGGGCCTGAGTTGGAGGTCGTCGAAATAGACGCTGCCCTTTGATTTGCTCCACACAAAAATCTCGTAGAAGCTGTGACCGAGCTCGGCGGTGACCTCCCAGGAATACGGGGTCCAATCGGCCGCCGGCTCAAAAGCAGGACTCACGACGTGTTGCTGTTTAACATCGCCCTCGGCCTTGCCAACAAGCGATACCCCGCAATGCTGCTCGCCGTCGGTCTTGTAGTAGCCGGACAAGAGGTAGGTCTGCCCGGGCACGACTTCTACCTGCTGGCCAACAACGAGATAGAGGCTGCCTGCAATGCCGGTAATCCTCAGGGCACTGCCGCTGCGGCCGGCGCCCTTGACGACGATGCTTTCGTACTTGGTTTCGGAGTCAGGCCCCCAGCCCGCGATGCGCCAGCCGTAAGGGGTGCCGCCGAATCTGCCTTGTTCGAAATCCCCGTTGCGCAGCAGCGGAGCCGTGCTGAAGGCGAGTTGGGCCGTGAGAATATTGTGGGCCGGCGTGGCGTCGGGCACGATCAGCGTGACGGTGTGCTTGGTCTCGGGGAGGTTGCCGGGTGAGATAATGAGGTCGGCGCGCTTGCCATCGGAGCTCTGGTCCATCTGCAGCTTCCCGCCATAAGTGCCTAAAGGCCTGCCGCTGATGTAGGCTCTCACGCGATCGCCAGCGACCGGATTGAGCCGATCCGCGACAGTGCAGATGATGCTTGAAGGGATCTCCCAGAAGTGTCCGGCGTCCATGGCATCTGCGGCGGGGTCGAGGGCGACGGCGCCGACACTGGCGGCCTGCAAGGTCGGGGCATCGGTGTCAGGCAGGACGAGCCAGGCGGGCTTGTCAAGGAGAATTACAGCGCGATGGGATGCATCTGGCGGAAGTGAGAAGGATATGCCATCGGCAGAGCTGGTTACCTCGAGTGGCTTCCACTCGCCGGCACTATTGAGGTACATCGGCTGATTAACGGTGACGCCGGGCGGCAGTGTAGCTTTGACAGGCACGCTGGCGGACATCGTTATGGTGTGGACCTGGTAATCTGCAGGCGCGCACCACCCGAGATGTGTCACAGCCAGAAGCGCCAGGAGGGCAAGCGCCATCAGGCCGGCCGTTCTCATACGATCTGCCTCCTGTGTTTACCGGCGGACGAGTTTGTCAGGCGGCAGCTATCTGCCGGCGATGGTGTAGATGTTCCCGGCGGCCTTGAGCAGCAGTCTGGTAGGGCCACAGTAGGCCTGCTTAATCGGCCTGGTGCTGAACACCTTCAGGTGGACCTCTGAGGCAGCCATGCGCGGTGCATGCGGGACCAGGCTGTCGGTCATCAGCACGTGGACGCTGTCGTTCTCGCCGCGCCAGATCGCTACGGTCACCGGCTCCTCGCGGTCCACTGCGATGATTTTGTTGCCATTGGCCTCAAGGAAAGTGCCCTCCTGGAG
The DNA here is from genome assembly GCA_030604405.1 of bacterium. GTDB lineage: Bacteria > Armatimonadota > Zipacnadia > Zipacnadales > UBA11051 > UBA11051. Next base: position 3,060 of record JAUVVY010000002.1, read on the forward strand.
GTAGGCATAGTTCCAGCCCGTATCGGCGGAGATGGCGGCAAAGGTGCCGTCGTGGATGAATATGCGCTCTCCCGCCTCTATGGGGCCGCCGGCGGTGAGCAGTGCGAACTGGGTGCCGCCAAGCATTGCGGTGACGCCGCGTGCGCCGTCTTCCAGAGCGCTGACCTCGGGTAGCTCGGCAGTCTGCTGTGGTGGCTGGGCTTCGTCCATGATTTCGAAAGATACATCATCGTACCAAGCCTGGCCGTCGCCGGAGTAGTTGAGGGCGAGGCATACGTTCTCGGTGCCTTCCGGCGCGACGGCTTCGAGTTCAATTCTGGTCCAGTCCGTGGGCGCCATTTCTTCGCTGGTCTCGCGGGCGAATGATTTCTTGCGGTCGAAGAAGTGGATTACCATCGTTGCGCCGCGGGCGGTGGTGCTTGCGGTCTTTAGCCATATAGTGGCCTTGAGCTTTGTGCCCGGCTCGATGGGCAGCTTGGGGCTGTAGTAGTAGCCGCTGCGGTCTATGCGACCCGAGGCCTCGCCGTCGTGCTTCACCTCAGTGTCAATGACATGATTGGGGAGGTCCTCATTGCTGCGAGGGCTCCAGCCCAGCATCGCCTGCTCGAAGCCGCCGTTGCGGACCAGCGATGAGCCGTACAATGCCCTGGGGTACATCACGGTCACGAAATCGGCTTCCCGTACTTTGTCGGTATAGGCGCGCAAGAACTGGCCGTACTTCTCTGCGCCCGGGTAAAGCTGTGCGGCGGTGGTGATGCCTTGTGGCCCGAACATCCAGCAGGCAAGCTGGGCCTTGATGCCGCTGATAGTCCAGTGGTCGCCATCCGCCTGTTCGCAGATGCTGGACGGCCCGGCCTGCAGCGTGATGTTGTAGCTGTGCGGCTCCGGGGCGGCCAGATGATCCACCATCACGAAGAAATGAGGCTTGAAGTAGAAGATGTTGCGGGTGAAATCATCAAGCACGGTCCGGTCATCCTTGTTGTAAGCCGGCGCGGCCTGGGCCTGGACGTAATCAAAGGCCTCGCAGGAGAAGAACTTCTCGATTTTGCCGCCGGTCTTGTGAACCTGGTCGTGGCCCAGATGGGGCACCGTGGTTTCCTGCATGTAACCGTCATCAATATCAAGTACCGCCGAGGCGTGGCCCATAGTCCCCTGGCTGAACTTGAGCATCGCCGGGTCATAACGGTAGCGATAGCCACGGTCGGCGATGATCCACTCGCCCAGGTAGCTGATGACGAAGGCATTGTGGTCGTAGTGGTTGTGGCCGATAGGATTATCAAATGGCCCTGATTTGAGGGCCAGGTAGGGAGTGTGGGGTTTGTAGCTGTCGCGCAGGATGGCATAGCCGATGTCCACGAAGGGGCGCGAGGGGTTGAAGGTCGGCTGGAGCGGGTTGATGTTATCTGGATTGAAGCGCAAGAACTGGTGCAGCGTTGTGGGCTTGATGGCGTCGATCTGCTGCAGATACCAGGCGGCCTCGCTGGAGCCACGATTGGCCAGAATTGACATGGTCTCGGAGTAGCCGGCAGTGGGGCTGCCATCGGAGAAGCAAGGCATGACGCGGCCATCCGGGGTCATGTGTGAGATGGTGTATGTGGGCATGGTGGTCAGGAAGGGATGCTGAAACAGGTCAGTCTCAACCTGGGCGGCCGTCACCGCGTCGAGCACGTGAGCGAAACTGTCCAGCAGATACGTGCCGTAGCCCGGGCCCTCGAAAAGCCCGCCGTCCTTGCCACACAGGTCAAGGGAGGTCTTGGTGTATTGGATTGCCTTGGCGAGGTATTCGCCGCCGCTGGGGTCGTCGGGGCGGATCGCTACTGCCGCGCAGGCCAGACCCGCGGTCAGAACGGCATAGCCGTTGGTCTCCGGAGCATAACGGCCGACATCAAGCACGATCATGTCCATGCCCTTTTCAATTAGCGCCTGGCGAATGGTCGCGCGCTCCTGTTCGGTAAGGGTGTCGTAGCACCAGTCGTAGAAAAGACCGACGCATTTTGTGATATGGCCGGTGTCGAGGCAGGCCTTGATCCTGCCGCCTCCGTAGCTGGGGTCGCTCCAGCAGTCCCAGTGCGTCAGGTGCATGACGATTCTTTTCGCGCGCTCGGCATACTTGACATCGCCTGTGATGAGGTAAGCGGCGGCCAGGGCCTTGATGCGGACGGTGATCGCGTCCGGGCGCTGCTCCTGGGTCATGGCGGTCCAGGGCGGGTAAGCCGGCACATCGTCGTGTCGCGGCGGAGTTGCGTCACTGAGCGTGTACTCCCACGGCACCGAATTGCCGCCCCCGGTTGGCATGTTGACCTTGTAACTGTAAGGCGGCGCGTCGAGGTATCGGTCCGCCTGGACCAGAAAGCCCTGCCATATCTCGGCGGTGTTGAAACCGAACTGGCTGGGCTCGGTGTCGGCGGCTGCGGCCCGCAATTGGGGCAGCATCTCCGAGTTAATCAGCACACAGGGATGCTCCAGCAGGCCGGTCATGTTGGTCTGCGCTTCTGCGCTCATGTTGATCAGCCCCAGTAGCAGAATCAGTGGTAGAGATAGCCCGGGTATTCTCATTGCGTTCTCCATACGTGCAACCTCATTTTAGGTCCGTTTATAGGTATATGCGCCGTGCAGCCGGCGGAATCCTGCGTGCGCCGCCCGCATGTCGAAAGAAGGTTGAAGTGTAGCCAGCGGGGAAGCAGTCAGTCTGGCCGCCCAAGCGACAACGGACTCGGGCTGGAAGCCCGAGCCACGCGACAATAATGGAGAGGGCCGGACGTGGGACAGAATGGGCAGAAAGTCGCCTATGCGATCAAAATGCTACTGACATCGGAGGTGTGCTCGATTGGAGTATAAGCCGGATTGGGAGCAGGCAGCGGAGCGGATGACCGCCTGGTGGGACCAGGAAGTGCTCGACCGGGCCTGCCTCCAGGTAACCGCGCCGCTGCAAACGCCGCGACCCATAACCGGGCCTGAGGACATCCGCGAACGCTGGCTCGATATGGAATACGTGCTGGCTGTGGCCGAAGAGCGGATGCGGTGCACCTACTGGGCCGGTGACGCCTATCCAATGCTGATGCCCAACCTGGGGCCCGATGCGTTTGCAGCATACATGGGCGCGGAACTCGTATTCTCCGAAACCACAACCTGGGTGAAACCGATTATTGAGGACTGGGATAATCTGCCGTCGCTGGATTTCGATTTTTCCGCGCCGTGGTGGCAGAAAATGGAGAGCATGTGCTACGAGGCCCTGGAGTTCGCACAGGGCAAGTTCTTCATCTCACTGCCTGACGGCCATGGCGGCACCGACGGTCTGGCGGCTCTGCGGCGGCCGGAAAGGCTGTGCATGGACCTCATTGACAGGCCGGACGATGTGCTGGCAGCGATGGGAAAAATGGACCAGGCCAATACCATCTATTACGAGCGGCTGTTTTCGATTTTCCATCAATACCAGAAAGGCGCGTGCGGGTTCGTGCCGGCATGGGGGCCGGGGAAGACGGCTACCAGCCAGTGCGATTTTCTGGCGCTGATAGGCCCGCAGATGTCGGAGGAATTCGTAATGCCCGGCATTCGGGAGGAAACAGATTTGCTGGATCACTCCGTGTTTCACCTCGACGGCCCGGACGCGCTGGTGCACCTGGACATGCTGCTGGAGATGCCGGGGATCGAGGCGGTCCAGTGGGTGCCCGGCGCCGGCAACCCGACGGCCAGCGGGTGGCTTGAGTACCTCAAGCGCGTCCAGGCAGCGGGCAAGAGCCTGTACCTGTCCGCCAGTGGGCCGGGAGAGGTGGAACTGCTGATGCGGGAGCTTGAGCCACAGGGCTTGCTGATGCGGACGGGTGTCGAGACACCGAAACTTGCCGACGAACTGGTCGCGAAAGTGGCGAAATGGACGACGGATCGCAAGTAGCGCCGAGGCGTGGCAAGATTATCGGTAGGCTGATGCCGATTACACTGGCTTCATGCCTATCCCCCTAGCCCCCTTCCCTAGTAGGGAAGGGGGAATCAAAGGGGGTTAGGTGGCACCACGAGCACCACTACCGCTGACTTACCGATGATTCTTGCACGCGCCGCAAGTAGCGCCGAGGCCTTGCCAAGGTGCCGGTTATCGCTTATTGTGATGCTTAGCTGTGCCGGCGGTGTTGCGAAAAGGGAAGTTGTGGGGCCTACCGTGAACGTCTTCTGGCAAATACTCATCAGCTATATGATCATTGGGTGGCTTATGGCCTTTCCGTCATATCGGCTCGGTCTGCGACCAACGGTGGCCATTCTTGTCTTCGCAGTCGTGACCGCATTCGGCCTCTACCACGCCACGGTTGCGGCCCGTGCGTCGCGCCAGCGGCCAGAAGATAGGCAGGACAGGTAAATCACACTTACTGGCGCTCAGCCAGGACCTGCAGTAGCCGGAGGTCGAGAAGCTCCTCAGCGGCCTTCGCAACGTCTTCGGGCAGCGCCTCTCCAGAAATGACGGATCGAACGATTCCCTCGGCGAGAGCGATCAGCCGCGTGACACTGTCGTCATTCACCATGTTTTTGGCCGATGTCAGGCCGCGCAGGCAGTCTTCGACCCAGCGGCCGTCACAAGCACCAATGGCGGCTAGCAGCAAAGCCTCCTTGGCTTCCTGCCGGCGGTCAAATTCGTCGCCATCGAACATAACCTCGACCGCCGCCACGGTGAGTTCCGCAACCGTAGCAGCAGCCAGGTCCACGTAAGGAGCGTTTTGGACATGCTCCTGCGGCACCGTTTCCCACAGTCCCTCTACCACTCCCGGCTTGTCCACCAGATAGAGCACGGCGCATACTCGGGCAATCGTGGCCAGTGACGGCATCTCGAGCTGGGAGACGGGCATCTTTTCGGGAAGTTGCGACTGGGCCAACTGCTCGTCGGTGGCAGAAAGCCTCACTAAGCCGACGAAGACGTCATCTTCGGTGGGAATGTAGCCGACTGAGACGGACCAGTGGCCGCGAGCTTTGTCGAGTTCATCGAGCTGTAAGTATGCTGCGGCCAGCTCGCGGTGGACTATTTTGGCATCGGGCAACAGGCAGACGGCGTACCACAAGCCTGCTTGCGCCTGCTGATACTCGCCGCGGCGGAGCGCCCGGATTGATTCCTGAAGGATGCCGGGCCGCTGGGCCAACTCCGACAGCGGGCCAATGAAGTTGCGGCGCTCAATGCCCAGGAGGTCCGCCACGTCACGGGCAAGCGCTATCTGGCCTTGTTCTTCCCTACTCAACTCCCGTCCCAGCACCATGAGTCCCATGGCGGACAGCCGGCCTCGGGCAGCCTCAAGCAGGCCAATTTCCGGGCTCGCCGGGGTCAATCCCGGTTCCAAAGGAAGTGGGATAAGAGGCGGAGGCTGGGCAACCGCCACCACGACGGACAGGATGAAAGCGGCTGTCAGCAACGGCAGAGCTGTCTTTATCATTATGATTCTACCTCCTGCAGGGGTCTCGGTTGCGCCTGAGACGTCTCAAAGACTATTCGTCAGGCCTCACGGACTATCCTGCATGGCAAGTGAACAATCAGCGCCGACAGGAGTCGATATGTGGTGTGAAGAATTCTATAATCAGCAAGAGACTTTGGAAGAAATCCCGTATGAGGAGGATGAGCTATGGCCAGTTTGAAAGGCTCTCAGACGGAAAAGAATCTGCTGGCGGCGTTTGCCGGCGAATCGCAAGCCCGCAACCGTTACACATACTTCGCGTCGGCGGCGCGCAAGGAGGGCTACGAGCAAATCAGCGCGATCTTCAGCGAGACCGCAGATAACGAGAAAGAGCACGCCGAAGTGTTCTTCAAGTACCTCGAGGGCGGCGATGTGGAGATCACCGCGGAATACCCAGCCGGCGTAATCGGCGACACGCTGGCAAATCTGAAAGCCGCTGCCGCCGGCGAGAAGGAGGAATGGGGTACTCTCTATCCTGAATTTGCGCAAATAGCCAGTGACGAGGGCTTCGCAGACATTGCCGAGTCCTGGACCGAGATCGCCGAGGTCGAGGAGTACCACGAGCGGCGCTACAACCTCCTGGCCGACCGCGTCGCCAGGGGTGAGGTCTTCAAGCGCAGCGAACCGATCAAGTGGAAATGCCGCAACTGCGGTTACGTCCACGAGGGCACGGAAGCGCCACAGCTTTGCCCGGCCTGCCAGCACGCACAGGCATATTATGAGCCGTGGGCGGAGAACTACTGACCTCACAGCCCTGAGGCTTCTCATGCGTCTGATGGGTACTGACCACACAGAGCAACGGGCCGTCCGGGAAGGGCGGCCCGTTGTGCTTCACGGCGAAGTCTCGTGCTATGAGCGGCAGGCCCCCTGAACTCGTCAGGCCCAGGTGATCGCGCTGGGCTTCGCCTTGATGTAGCAGTCCTTGAGCAGCGCAATCGCCTTCATGAAGCCCTCGTTGGCAGTCATGAGACTGTCCTCGTGCTCGATCGAAAGCGCCCCGTCATAGCCGGTCATGCGCAGCGTGCTGATGATGTCGTTCCAGACCTCGGCACCATGGCCGTAGCCGACCGCCCGGAAGATCCACGAGCGGTTGAGCTCGTCGCCGTAGTGCTTGGTATCAAGCACGCCGTTGACCCTGGCATTCCAGTCATAGACCAGCACGTCCTTGGCGTGGAAGTGCTTGATGACCTTGCCGTGGCTCTGAATCCAGCGGATGGCCGCAGCCGGCTCGATGCCCTGCCACCACAAATGGCTGGGATCGAAGTTGGCGCAGATGCGGTTGCCACAGGCCTTGCGCAACTTGATGAGAGTCTCCGGGTTATAGACCAGGAAATTCGGATGCATCTCGAAGCATACGTTGATGCGCTTTTTGTCAATGAACTTGTTCTCGGCTTTCCAGTACTTGATGGCGACATCCCACTGGTACTCGAGGGCCGCCAGATGGTCCTCCGGCCAGGGGGCGACGACCCAGTTGGGCACCTTGTCGGTCGCGCAGCCGGCAGGCAGACCGGAGAAATTGTTGACCTCGGTCACGCCGATCTTCTCGGCCAGCTTGACCGCGTCGCGCCAGGCCTCGTGATTCGCTGCGGCGATCTTCTTGTTGGGATGCAGAGGGTTGCCGTGGACGCTGAGCGCCGAGAGCACCAGGCCACGGCTCTTGATCGCCTTGACGAAGGCGTCGCGCTTGCGCTTTGAGGCATTAAGCTCCGCCGGATTGCAGTGCGCAGTGCCCGGGTAGTTACCGGCGCCGATCTCGACGGCCTCCAGGCCACACTCGGCAAAGAAGTCCAGGACCTCTTCCAACGGCTGTGCGCTCCATGCTGCTGTTAGTGCACCGATCTTCATTTCACTGTCCTCCCTAAATGATATTGCTGAACATGCTCAGTCTGAGACGGGTGCTGCTTGCGGCTCGGCACAGGTCAGGCTTCCTTGGATGACGCGGGCACACGGGGCAGGATGCGGATAATCCACGCCACGGTGAAACAAGCACAGGCCCAGAACAATAGGTAATACGGGCCAAAGTCGTTGTATGACCAGACAACTTCTCTGTTAACCTGCCTTACATTCATGAGTAGTGGCACAATTGCTACTGTGAGCATTGTTATGAACAGTAGCGCGAGGCCCGATCTATTCATTCTTGATATATCCCAGGCCGGATATCTCCTCGCGAAAGTAGCTCCTAGTGCACCCGCAAGGATGGTTGCCAGGATCCACAGCGCCAGAAACTCCTGGGAGCTCCGTGCACGGTCTATTAGTCCGCTGATGCTTACCACGGCAACTACAGCCATCACCAGCAGGATGCACGCGAGCCGCGTCCGTTCGGAGCCAAATGTCCACTTCAAGCTCGTCACCTCCTGAGACGCGCAGCACCAGCTTGCGGCTAGCAGCACGTCAAGCACCCTTCGGCGACGCAGATGGCTCGCGCAGGAGACAAATAGCCACCGCTACCAGAAAAGAGGCGCATGACCACGGTAGCAGGAAAAACAGGCGAGTATTGTATGACCATGCGACCATACTCTCAAATTGTGCGGGATAAAGGACTCGAAGACCTACCACTGTGACAAGGGCTACTACGAGTAGCCCAAGCGGCAACTCATCTTCGCACCTATCTGATGCATCCCGAGTCCGGCATCTTGGCGCATAAGCAACTCCAGCTACTGCCCCGAGGATCGTTGCGGAAACCCAGAGCGCCAAAAACGTCTGGGAGTCCTGTGCGGCATCTAATAGTATTCCGAAAATCCGCATCGCGCATACAAACACGAACACGATCAAAAGTACGTGACGCACTCGTGGGGGCAAAGGCGATTCGTACTCTCTATTGAAATATCGGTGCCAGTCCACGCAGCCCGCCTCCGCAAACAGGGCGCACGAAGTTGCGGCTAGACCTGAATCCAGTTGGCGCTTTCGCAGGATTGCTCGACAGCCGCCAGCACCTTCTGAATCTTCACGCCATCTTCAAAGTTGGGATGTGGCGATTCGCCCCTGGCGATGCCCTCCAGCAAGTCGTAAATGGTGTTGATGAAGGTGTGCTCGTAGCCGATGTTGTGTCCGCCGGGCCAGTAGCGCGGCCCGCCATCGGGCAGGCCCTGGAAAGGATGGCAGTCGGCATTGGCGATAATTGTGGCAAATCCGGCCTCCTCGCCGGGGTCTTCAGCATTGTAATAGCCCAGCTCATTCAGGCGCTCGAGATTGAAGCGGATGCTGCCCTTTGAGCCGTTGATCTCGAAGCAGTTGGAATTCTTATGGCCCGGCGCAAAGCGCGTCGCCTCAAACGTGCCCAGCGCTCCATTGGCGAACTGGGCCAAGGCTACGGTAGCGTCGTCCACGGTGACATCGCCCATCTGCTCCGAGCCTGCGCCACCGAGACCGGCATCAGTGCTCTCAAGCTTGGGCCGCTGCTTGACAAAGGTGCGCCAGGAGCCGCAGACGTGGTCAATGTCGCCAACCAGCCACAGCGCCAGGTCAATGCTGTGAGCCATCAGATCGCCGAGAGCACCCGAGCCGGCAATCTCCTTCTGGCAGCGCCAGAACAGCGGGGCCGACGGGTCCATCAGCCAGTCCTGCAGGTAAGTGGCGCGCCAGTGGTAGATATCGCCGATCAGCCCGGCCTCAATCATGTCTTTGGCCAGCCAGACCGCCGGAATGCGGCGGTAGTTGTGGCACAGCATGTGCACCACGCCGGCCTCCCGGACGGCCTTGAGGGCAGCCTCGGTCTCGGCCACGTTCATCCCCAAAGGCTTTTCGCAGATGATGTGCTTGCCCGCCTGCGCAGCCTTGATCACCATCGCGACGTGCACGTTGTTGGGGGTGTTGATGTCAATCAGGCCGATGTCGTCGCGGTCGAGAAGCTGGTCAAAGTCATAGACGGCCTCTTCCCAGCCCATCTGCTTTGCGGCGGCGTCAACGGCATCCCTGGTGCGGCCGCAAATGGCCTTCATGACCGGCTTGATGGCAACCTCCGGGTAGAAGAACGGGACCTGCCGGTAGGCGTTGCTGTGCGCGCGGCCCATGAAACTGTAACCAACCATACCCACGCCGATCTCTTGCATAGCTGTATTCCTCCCTTGCGAAAATATGTTGCGCGGCTTGAATTTCGGTGTCCGCCTGTTGGCGTAACTAGCTATTCGCCACGGGTCGGGGCAGGCCCTTCTTTTTTGCAGGCGCGCATCAGAAAAGCCCGCCTGCGGAGGCGGGCCCGTTGTGTTCAGTAGCAGACGAGAAACGCAGCTATTCGTGACGCGTACAGGGAGGCCTACCTGTTATATTCCTCCATCGCTTCAAAGGCCCTGTCGATTCCCAGCTCATGGTACCATTGCTTATACTTGGAGGCGTATCTCTCATAGTGTCGCGTGTTGGCCAGCCAGTCTGCCCAATCCTCAAGCTCGCCAGTTTTCAGGTATGTTTGGGCGGGTTCAGAGTCGGGGCGCATTTCCACCACACGGCTGAATGTCTCGTGCGCTTCGGCGTCCCGGCCAGTCATTGCCTGGACGCAGCCGACAGTCATAAGTGCGTCAGGGTCATCGCCGCCCTTTGCAGCGCTGTCCTCAGCAATGCACCAAAGGTCTTCCAACGTGGGCACCGCCGGAGCATCGCAGAATTTGTCACCGAATGGCACAGCAGTGTGCGGCGGCGCGATGATCTCCCTGATAGCGCGCCTGACACACACCTGCAGCGCCGCGTCGTAGTTGTTCTTGTCACACGCTACCGCAGCAAAAAGGAGCATGGCATACTCATCGCTGGCCAGATCGGGGAATTCACAAAACAGCTCTCCTGTGTCTAGTTGTTCGCCGGACACGTAGGCGGCGTACGCAGCCGATATCACACCGATTTCGTCCAGAGTGTCCTCAGACCGGAATCTGTCCGCGAGCTGCTTGGCCTTCGCGTGTTGCCCTGCCGCGACATACGCTTGCACCAGATAGTCATCTTCGTAGAAGAACCTGTGGTACTCGATGTCTGTCTCTTCCAACATTGCCACGGCAAATTCAGGTTTCCCCGCCATATACCCCGTGCGCACCACGTACCACAAGGCTTCAGGGGCGCTGGAAGCCCATTCCGGTGTCACGGCCGCCTCCAGCCATTCCAGTGCCTTTTCGTAGTCGCCGTCAGCGTAAAGCGCTTTTGCCACACAGAATCCGCCAGACCTACCCAGGTATCCGAGGTCTGTAGCCTGCCTGGCGCACCGCAAGGCCTCCTGCGGCTCTTTCGCGTCGGCCCAGTGATATGCGGCAGCGGCCCAGAGTATGCCCGAGCCGGTAGAAATGCGAGCCAACCTTTCGGCCTCTTGTGCAGTCTCACGCACCTCTGCCTCATAGCACCATGATAGCGTTTCGCTGAGGGCCAGATGGAGGTATTTGTTAGCCGGCTCAGCGATGAGTGCCTTTTCAAGCGCCTCGGCCTTCTTGTCGGGGTCTTCGATGTCAGCGGCCTCGCCCAGGAGTTCTTTGGCCTGCGCCTTGTCGGCCCGCCATTCTTCGGCCAAGCGCTTGCGCGCCTGCTGGTCCCGCCACACCTTATGGCCGTACCACATCGCCGCGCCGGCAACGCCCAGTGCGATGAGTAACAGCGCGGCCCTACGGGTCACATGAGGCAATCGAAGTCCTGCCATGAATGAACGCCCCCGAAGGAGCCTTTTCTCTTCTATGCAGTTCGTTGCTCTGGCGCCAACAAGGCACCTCGTGCGTCAGCAAGAAAGCAATATAGATCGACCGCACACACCGGAATACACTATACAATGTATAACCGAGCGACGCCAAGGAGATCGGCAGCCATTGTGAAATGCGAACTGGTTTGAATTAAAGGGAGCTACTCGGTCGGTGTACGGGCCTTGTCGGGCGGCGGCTTGTGGAAGGCGAGGTAGCCGGGGAGGATTTCGTCGGTGCCGAGGCGGCCGGCACTGTTTGACAGCGTCATCATTCTGCCGCCCTGCAGCACTGCAATGCCGACATGCTGGTTGCGACGGGGACCGTAGGTGAAGGGCCACACGAGAATGTCACCGGGGCGGCACAGGCCATCTTCGCGCAGCTTGTAGCCCTTGCGCGGAAGGCCATTGGCCCAGTCGGCGGCATCGCCCAGGCTCCAGCCCAGAGCCTCCGCCAGCGTGCGCGCGCAGCGGTGCTTCACGTGACTGACCCGGCCGGTAGCCATCTTCTCAACCGCGCCCCTGATCTCGCCCTGACCCGGATAGGTGAGCACCAGCTTGTTGGCAAAGATCGTGGTCGTCATGCCCTCGGTGAAGCTCTGGCGCCACTCGGTGAGCTTCTGGAGGCGCTGCTTGGCGGCCCGGGAAGCTGTCGCTGCTTGTGTGGTGTCGGCCTGCAACTGCGCTATGTGCATATAGCCGACATACTCGCCGGCTACGGTGCGCTCAGTTGTGGCCAGGGCAGGGCCATGCTCGGGCGGGACGATGGGCAGGATGGCATAGACGCTACAGTCCCCGGTGTGGAGTTCTGGGACGGTCACCGTGGCCGGCTGCAACGCGGAGACGTCCTCGTCAACATCAAGTAGCGCCGCGCCCGCCAGCCACTGCAGAGTCGCATAGGCGTCGGAGCCGTAGTAACCGGCAGTGCATACCACGTAGATCTCGGCGCGGAGTGCCAGGCCGTCCTGCGTAGGAGTGAGGCTGTTAATCCAGCCTTCAAACCTGGCCGAGGGATAGTCGTCAAAGACGATCAGGATGGGGCTGCCCTGGCGGTACTGGCCGAGATAGTCGGGCGAAAGATCAGCATATACGCGAGCCCACTGAGTGTTGGCGACCTTGAGCAGGCTCTGGCCGGCGGCGACCTCTTCGCCTGCGGGCACCAATTGCTCAAGCACGACGCCGCCGGTTGGCGCGCTGACGGTTTGCCAGCGCGGCTCGCCGAGGCGCGTGAGGGCCTGCGGTATGGGCGGCAGCGCGGACGGGCGCCGCTGCTGGGGCTGGCGGCTGACTGCGCTGAGACGGCGAATGCTCTGCAGCAGGTCCGCTGCCCGGGACTGATTGGTCGGCGTCCGGTCGAGAATAGTCGGGTCCGGGAAAGGCGGTTCATTGCTCGGTTTGGTTACCACGCCTGCTTGCGGTCGTGACTTCACAGCGGGGCGAGGGGTTGTTGTCCTGTTGGCTGGTTTCGGCACCGGCAGACCGGGCCTCTCAGCCGCTGCGACGGCCGCCTTTGCTGCGGCACGTGCGCCCTGGAGCTTGGCCTGCAACTCGTCGGCCCGCTTGTGGGATGAGGCGATCGCATCCTGGAGCTCCTGGCTCGTGGCCTGCAGCCCTGCATACTGGGCCTCAAGCTGCTGGTGCTTTTGCTGTGCCGGCTTGATGGCATTAGCCGCCAACATGCCGCGGTCATAGAGGCTCTCTCGTGCCGCAAGGTCCTGGCCGGCCTGCTCCAGCTTAACCTGTGCTTCGGCGATCCTTTGATCCAAAGCGCTTTTTTCGGCCTGGAGTTCGGTCAACTCGCCCTCGGCGGCAGAAAGTTGTGCGGCTAAGTCGGCAGCATTTTGCCTGGCTGCCTCAACGTCGGCCCGAGCGGGCTGGGCATCGCGTTCAAGGCTCAGACCCGAAGCGGATGGCTCTCGGCTCAGGTCGCCCTGACGGACAGGCGCAAGTGGCTGTGGAGCAGACGGAGGTGTGGGCAAGATGCTGGTCAGCGGCCGGGACGCTGTGGGCGAAGGGAAATCGGGCACCGGCGCGGGCCGCAGTATCGTGAAAGGCCGGTCGAGATAGTGCCGTGCCGAGGCCTCGGCCTTGCGTAAGTCCGGCAGTATCCCGATGTCATACAGTCTTATCAGCGGAAAGCCGGCAGCGAAAAAGCCCGTTCGCGGATACGTGTACTCGACGACCGCAGCCTCAGGCGCCTGCAGAGAATAGATTGAACCCAAGGCGCCGCGTTGCTGCAGATAATCGCGAGGATCAATGGTTCCACTGCCGACGATCAGCCGGCCCCTGGGAATAAGCATCAAGTCCTTGCGCTGTAGGAGCGGACCGGATAAGGCATCGTCGGCGATGTGGGCGGCTGGTTTGACCGCCACGTGCTTAGCGCCCCACTGAGCCGGCAAGTCAACCTGCGCGGGCATGGCAAAGGTCGCCGCTGCGCTGACCAGCAGGCAGCAGACAACCGCAACCGGCAGACACAAACATCTCTGGGCCGCTGCCAGATTCCCCAGCGTCCTTATTTGCTGTGAGTTGGCTGTGTTCATTTGCTATTCAGTTAGACCATTATAACGCAATAAAGGTTCGATTGCCAGAGCTTAGTGCAAGTTTCACGCAAGATAATCCGGAGTTGCTGCTGCCGCCGGGGCTGCGTGTGCTTGCTACTTGACCTGCCACGCTACTGTTGGCCTGGCGGCTCGAAGCGGAGTTGGAGGAACGCGTCCTTCTTCAGGTATTCGGCATGTCCGTCGGCGTAGCTGAGGTTGAGGCCGCCAAAGTGGCGGTAAGCAGCCACCTCCGGGCCTCCGGCCACCTCTGCACCTTCGAACAGGAGGGGTATCGTCGCTGTTGGAGCGCGATCGCCCAGACTGTCCGTTCCCGCTCCACTCAGGAAAATGTTCATGCAGTAGCTGGTCTCCCTCCCGTGGGTGCCCTTGGGGTCGCTGTAGAAGTCCGACGGACAGCAGAGGATGCTGAAGTTCTTGGCGTAGGGCTGCGTCGCGCTCGCCCAATCGTGCGCCGGCGGAAAACGCTCGTCATAGTCGGAAAAGTACATCAACTGGGCGTTGGTCAGTTGGCGAACATTAGACAAGCAGCAGCTTTGGTGGGCCTGCGCTTTTGGACCCGCCAGATAGCAGATGATTGCCAGGGCCAGGACTGCGGCCGCCATTCCCACAAGCGCGCGAGCTTTGCGACCGGGTCTGAGCAGTGCAACGATGCCCAGGACCAACGCGATAGCAGGCAGCAGGGCGCGGACGAAAGGAGCCAGGACGGCGTAGGCGACGCGGTCATGCAACCCCCATACCAGCCACTGCCACAGCAAGGTGTCAATGAAGGGCGCCAGCAGCAAGGCGGCGAGGCCAAGGACAAGGGCAGCGATCGCCCAGCCGGAAGACGAATGCGCTTGCTTGCTCATGTGCTCACCCTGCGGCCTTCTGTCTTTGGTATTATTGCCCAACACGGCGCCTCCAAGAGACGTTCTCTTCTCTCTCGTTCCGAAGCCTGCTACGTGGGCGGCGGCTCGAAACAGAGCTGGAGGAACTCGGGATTGTTCAGGTACTTGGCATGGCCGTCGGCGTAGCTCAGGTTCAGCGCGTTGCGGTGCCGGTAAGCAGCGACCTCCGGACCGCCGGCGACCTGCGTGCCATCGAATTCGAGCGGCGTTCTGTCAGGATAGCCGAGCGTGCCCTGGTCCAGTCCGCTCAGGAAGACGTTCATGGAGTAGCTTACCTCGCCCGAGTAGATGATCTCACCGCCATGATTCATCACGGCGTAGGCTTGGTCTCTTGCAGGACAGGTGAGGATCTGGCAGTTCTTGAGGTAAGGGCCGTACAGCGCCTTCGGCCAGTGGTCAACGGGCGGGAAACGCCCATCATAGTCCTGGGCATACATGAGCTGTGCGTGGGCCATACTCTTTAAGTTGGATAAACAACAGGACTGTCGGGATTCGGCCGTCATATTCTGGGCCCGGATAATCAGCAGCGTCATCCCTGCCGCGAGGCCAAGGACCAGAGCGGCGATCGCCCAGCCGGAGGTGCGACGCGCTTGGTTCTGCGCATCCTGGGTCTCGTCATTGGTGTGCTTGTCAATATCGCCCATAGCGACACGTCCTGGAGGCTGTCGTACATGCCACGGCATTCCTAGTAGTCAAGGTACTTGTAGATCACGGTGCCGCTTTCGTCAAATCCGAGGTAGATTGATTGAACGGAGCGCTGCCAGTGCCATACCTCAGCGGCGTCCACCGGATACTCGGCCATCTCTTCGGCCGTGGCGTCTGGCGGTGGTGGAGGTTTGGCGTGTGAGGCGTAGTTCGAGTGGCGTGGCGGGTTGAGGTCCCGGCGACCGGGAGGGCCGAGGATCGTGAGCACCTGCTGCTTCGACATGCCGCGTTGAATCAAGTCGTAGTCTCGCTCGGTGAAGCCCAGTTTCCTGCTCGGCGCAAGATAGCGGGGCAAGAGCGCTTGTTGCCATTTGGCCGAGCCGTCAGCAAACCCCATGTTCCAGCCGCCACTGTGCCAGGGCTTGCGATCGCTCAGCCACCACGTGCCCGGCGGCACGTCATCCAGCTTCCTTCCGGCTACGGCGGCGTTCCAGGTGTAACTGACGCCTGGCTCAGGCAAGCGGTTGAGATTCGGTCGCCCTGCTCGGTCATGGTTCACTGGGTCTGAGGGGCAGAAGAATATGCAAGAGTCCTTCGTGTACGGGTGAATAGCGCCGCCGCCCATCCAGGCCGCGTGCGCATGACGGGGCCAGTCCTTCCGGGGTGTGTTCCGTAATTCCTCTAGCACATCGTGGTGCACGCCGACTAGCTGGGTAGCGGTGGTGCATACGGGTAAGACCTCATCATAGTCCAGGGCATACATTGCGATGCCGGTGCCAATCTGCTTGAGGTTGCTGAGGCAGTTGTTGGCGCGCGCGCGTTCGCGATGAGGCCTGAAAAGGGGTGACCAGCCCGGCCAAGCAAAGTATGCCAGCAACGCGATAGCGGCGACCAGGACGAATGCCCCGGCGGCGGCCGCGACCTTCTTCTGGTACCACCATCGCACGCCGGCGATAAGTGCGCCAACCGCCAGCCCGAGTACCAGGCCTCCCAAGAGCACATACGGCGCTGCCCCGGGCAGAGCGCCTCTGGCGAGCAAGAACACTGCGAAGATGCTTGCCGCAGCGCCTGCGATGCCACACAATAGCCATTTACCAAGCGACTTGGCGATGCCCATTGGCGCTTTCCTGTGCATCTAGTCGAAGTACTTGATGACCCGAGCCTCGATAAGCCTGCCCGGCCGGTTGCGATGGCCAGTGAATTCGAGCTGGAGGTTGGGTATCGGCCACCACCAGCGGCCGCAGGCGAGCAACACGTGCGAAAGCGCCGGACGGGGCAATATCTCAAAAGAATGCCATTGGTTGTGGTCATATTGACCCAGCAGTGCCTCCGTCTCCGCCGGCCGCATGCCTGCGTGCAAGTGGGTGGCGAGCAGATCATCAAGCATCCTGGCCCGGGTGTTATCTCCCCATGAGAAGCGCTCGTGGCTCTGCCGGCCTGTGCCCTCGCCATTCCATCGGTCGGCATCAAAAGGCATCGGCGCACCCCACGCCAGCACCAGGCCAACTGCCAGAAGGGGCACGATTGCGATAGGCACGATCACCGCCGCTCTCCTGTGATGCGGCGGCAGGACGGGGCCGCTGACATCTCCCACAAGCATCGCCGCCTCGGCCATCGTCCATATCAGACAAATCACAATGCCGACCGCAATGGCGAGCGGGGGCGTGACCGCCAACCATGCTGCAAGAATCAACGCCGCAGCGACGGCGGCTATTACCAGCCGCAACTTGAGGCCCGGAGCTGAATCCGCATGCCACTGGGCGCGTTTTCGCATCGGTGCCTCAGCCGCGACCCAGAATTGCAGCACGCACACACCGACGAGAAGTGCCGCCGCCAGCAGAGCGCTGGCCCAGGGGGCATCAGCGGCCAGGGCAGCCCGGTTGAGGCCGCCGCTGAGTTGCATCGAGGCCGTGGCAATGGTATCGGCAAACACCCAGCAGGCCAGGAGGCCCCACCAGCCCGCCCACAACCAGGCGCCCCATCTGGTCACGACCATGAGCGTCCACCCGGCAAGTGGCAAAATGAGCCAAACCAACGCCACAGCCGAAGAGTAGTGATCCAGGCCTGGCGACAGTCGAACCAAGCCGGTAAGCAGTGCCGAAATGGTACTGAACACTGCCACCAATGCCAGCGGCAGCCCGGCCAGCCAAGAGATCAGCCATACGCCAGAGTGAGCGACCTTACCGGCTGTCATGTTTGCGCACCTCTCGTGTGTCAGCGATATTATGGCTTTTTGAACCGGACAGTGTAGCTGAAGAAGCTTCCCAGTGCATCGTCGAGATCGAAGCCTGCTTCGCGGCCCAGGCGGATAGTCGTTGAGCGCAGAGGATAATCCGGATCGGGCAGCAGCTCGCTCACCGCCACAATTCCGCCCGGCTTCAATATCCGCCTGATCTCCCGCAAGGCGCGGCTCGGGTCCGGGACTTCTTGCAGCACTGCCACCACGATCACCAGGTCGAGCGAATCGTCATGAAAAGGCAGCTCATAAGCACTGGCGCGTACAGGCTGGATGTTGTGTATGTCGCGGTGCTCAGCCCGGGCCAGCTTGCGCTGCAACTGGCGCAGCATGTTAAGTTGAATGTCAAGCGCAAAGACGCAGCCCGCCTCGCCAACGGCTCTGGCCAGGAAGGTTGTCAATGCTCCGCTGCCGCAGCCGAGGTCCAAAACGGACATGTCTGCCTGGACGCCGCTGTCCCGGAGCACCTTGTCGGGCGGCTGCATCATGCGCCGGAAGCGGCTGTTGAGGAAGCGGCCAATGAACGCCGGCGCAGGAAAAGCAGCATGAAAGACCTTCTTAGCCAGCCTGGCCAGCACCTGGAAGGTCAGAAGAAGTGCCAGAATTGCTAATGCAATCTTCACGATCATAGAAACCATCCGCGTGAACTAATGTCCACTTGAGATAGTTCGCATTGTATTGTCGGCGTTGCATACGGCATGGATCAAAGGCATTCCAGCCAATTTCCCGTACCGACAATTCCTACACGCGTCCCAGCAGATGTGGACTCTACCATGTGTTTGTGATAATCTTGGCGGTGGTAAGGTTATTTTACCACAATGTGCCGGAGTGGCGGAACTGGCAGACGCATGGGACTTAAAATCCCAAGGGCTTCGGCCCGTCCCGGTTCGAGTCCGGGCTCCGGCACCAACCCATTCGAGAAGGTGAGGGAACAGAGTCATGATGGCGACCAATATTGCAGTAGCAGTCTGTACCGCAGTCTTGGCTATCGCTACTGCTTTCATGGCATGGAAAACCTGGCAAGCGGCACAGAAAACCGCTGAAATGGCAGAAGCCACCAAGGAAATGGCCGATGCTACGCAAGGTGCCGCTACACTCGCGAGTGAGCAGCTTCAGTTCATGATGGAGGAAGCAGATCACGCAGCTACCGCGAGCGTGGGCGTGGATATCACTTGGGACTCCGCAGCCTCTGAAAAGGTCATGGTAGGGCTTCACCTGTCGAATGCAGGGCCGGGCACCGCACGCGATCTGAAGTTCCATGCTTGGCTGGCTACCGACGAACACCATTCGAACTTGGCGTATTCCTCATGGACCTGCCCGATGCTCGCGCGCGATGAGAGACTCGATGGAGCGTTGACGTTTGAAGGGCAGAATTTTCGTGATGTTTCCCGAGGCAGAGCACACCTTGAGCTATTGGTGACGTGGCGCGACGAAAAACGGCGGCCTTGGGCGTGGATAGTGCGCGCCAAGTACTTCGTGAGTTTGGGGAAAGACAATGCTTGGTTCACATATTATCCCAAGGAGTATTGTGGAGAGCAACTGAGTGCTGATGACCCTCTGGTCGATCCGCGATCCGACCAAAGCAAGCGGCACGACATAGTGAAACGGAGGTTGTCGGATTTCGGTCAAGCACTGGCAAGTGTTCGCGACGAGCACTCAACTAGGTAGGCCTTGTGGATCAGGGCTTGGTCACTGTGGCATTTCACACCCACAGATCACCCCTATGACACCAGCAAACTTCGACGCGCTCTGCGTACCAGCCCGCAGAGCGCTGCGTAGCCCTCCGGCACGATTGCACCCCTTGTACCGACCGGGGCTGCACGTGGGGAGGTCCAGATGCACTATCCGACGAATGCTGCAAGCACTTGACGCACGAATCTCCGCACCGCGGAAAAGGGCGATGTTTGACTTCTGGGTGGCCATCCTAATCACGCTTGTCGTCGCCTTGGTCACAGTCCTGGCCGACTGGGCCACGTGGACGTTGCTTGTATATGGTCGCACGCTGCGGCGTCTGGTCGCGCTAGTGTCTGCAGGACCTCCGGCGAGAGAGCTACGCGTAAGCCTCGAGCGGGAACTGCAACGTTTTCGCGAGTACCGTTCGGCTTCCCAGACATGGGGTTTCGAGCTTGCCTCAGTCGCATTGTCGATGGATGTCGTTGCGCTCTGCATATGGGTTCACGAGCCCACGATGTTTCCCTTCTTTGCACGCTTTGACTCGCCCGGCACGTCCAGAGGGTTGCTCGTCTGGATTGTGGTGTTGGGGCTGCACACATTGCTCTTCCTTTCATCGTTGGCGATGAAGAACCAGCATTGCATCTCTGTAGCCGGAAACGGAGTAGAGGCCCCCCAGTTCCCCGCACGAGAGTGGTGGTCGGCGAACGTGTGGATGTTGCTCGGCAACGTGCTGGGGGTTTTGGCCTTGCTGGCAGCGATCGTCGTCTTCGCAAATGCGCTATGAGTGATTGACAATGGACCTGGCATCCCTAATTAGCGTCGCCGTGAGCGCCACGGCAGCAGGTTTGGCACTCAGCCTGCTGCGCAACCTCCTGGCGGCGATGACATCCAGGAAGACCATTATGGTCGATGACCGGACTGTTCACATTGACCTGTCTGATCCTGAGAGGGTCAGTGCACTCCTGGCTCTACTCGACGGCCCGCCACGGGCGATGATGATATATGCACATGAGGACACGAAGTTTGTCCGGTCTCTGGTCAGCGATCTGCAGCAGCACGATGTGGCCGTGTGGTTCGATGAGGACGAGATCAATGTGGGCGATAGCCTAACAGAGGCAATCAGGTCTGGGTTGGCATCTAGCGGGTATGCCATCGTGGTGCTCTCGAGGGCGGCACTCTCGTCCAAGTGGGTGAACTCCGAACTCGACCAAGCCCTTCACCGGCAGCAGAACGGTTACCCACCGCTCGTACTCCCCGCCCTGATAGAAGACCTCGACCTACCCACCCGCCTCGCCCACATACAGTACGCAGACTTCCGGGGCGACTATGACCACGGCCTGGAACAACTGCTTGCCGCAATGAGACAGACATGAAGTCTCAGGAGCGGCTGCCGGAGCCCGGCGGGCGCGAAGAGTGTCAATCGAGCCGGAGTTTTCTCCCCCTCCCCTGACCGGGCTCCCGGTCTCTGTCCCCAAGTGCTTCGGCCCGTCCCGGTTCGAGTCCGGGCTCCGGCACCATAAACGCAAGAGCCCCCGTATGACAGGGGCTCTTTCTGAGTTCAGACTTGCCCCGAAGAGACGTTGCAGTTATGCCTCCGGGTGATACAAATCCAGAATGGTTTTGTGAGCAATGCGGATTCTTCGGTCAGGTCAATTGAGTGTCACCCAGTTTTCTATGGTCCCAGGTGTGCCGAAGGTCTCTCCGGTACAGTTGAGCGGATCAGCATCACGTTCTGCCTGGGAGATGATCATCTGCTCTCGCGAAGTAACGCCGGCTGCTTGATATTCCTGAAATACCGCATCGGTCATCACTTCAAAGTAGGAGATGAGTTGCCAGGGGCAGGAAGGGTGGTTAGCGATTTCCACCTCGATAGCAATGTCTGAACACCCCAGATAGGCGTGTGTTCCCAGTTGCTGACCGGAGGTAACGTGGTCTCCTGGACTCACCCCGTCTGAGAGTGCGACGTGGAAAATAATACAGGTGAAATCCGGGTAACCTGTCGGCCTGATGCGGATTTGACTGCCGCTGTCGCTCAACCCTTCCTGGTCGATCCTGGTGATGTCCCCTTCTACAGGTGAAAAGATCTCAATAGACAACGCCATGCCCTCCCTGGCCTGAAAGTAATGCTTCATACTTCGGCAGCTCTCGAAGCAGTCGGAGTAGTCATGCCCGATACCGGAGCGCAGCCTTGAGATTCGACTGATCTTCTCGAGTTCAATGTAGTTAGAATCTGCGAACCTGGGTATTCCCTGGCTCAGGTCCCAACCATCTCCGTCTTCTCCGTTTTCTCCGTTTTGTTCGTCTCCGCCCCCTCCGCTTCCGCAACCTGCGACTAACATCAGGGTAATGAGAAATGAGACTAAGCAGGCACTATTGAGCAGGGATCTACGCATTGGGCTGCCTTTCTTGCTCCCGGCGAGAGATGCAACTAGTTGTATCTCAAGTCTATCATATCAGGAACGTTTGTCAACACAGAATAGGGCACTGCTGGAGTGGCGGAATTGGCACAGGCATGGGACCTAGAATCCCAAGGGCTTCGGCCCGTCGCGGTTCGAGTCCGGGCTCCGGCACCAGATGAGTAATCAAGAATGCCCGCAGCGGCCCCTCAGGGCCCGCTGCGGGCATATTGCTTCCCGGTGACGGGACGCCGATAAGACGCCACGGGGACGCCAGCAGACCGAATATGGGCGTGAACCGCAGGGGATTTTTCGTGAAGTCTCCGGTGGTTCACGACCTCTGAATCGGAGCCTGCTATGCTCAACCTGAACACTCCGTCGGACGGCAGCATCACTATCAGTGAACTCGTGGCTGAGTACATCGACGACTGTCGCATCAGGAATCTCAGCCCCCAAACGATACTGTGGTATCGAACACGCCTATCCCTATTCTTCGCCGATGTATGGGAAGATGAGTTGGCCTCAGTCACGGTGCGGCAGATGAGGGGGACGCTCCTGTCGATGCCGGAGTCACGGGAGGCGTCAACCGTCAACGGATACCTCAGGGCTGCGAAGGCGATGATGAATTACGCCATCGACAATGACTACGCAGTTGGGATCAACCCACGCCGTCTGAAGAAGATGAAGGAGCCAAGGAAGGTTCCGCCCTGCTTCTCGGTTGAGCAGGTGCAGGCGATGCTGAGACAACCCGATCTGTCAACCTTCATCGGCCTCAGGGACCTAACGATG
This sequence comes from bacterium, assembly GCA_030604405.1. Lineage (GTDB taxonomy): Bacteria > Armatimonadota > Zipacnadia > Zipacnadales > UBA11051 > UBA11051. The sequence continues at coordinate 25,312 of JAUVVY010000002.1, forward strand.
ATGAGCGTTCTGTTGGACTGCGGTTTGCGGCTTAGCGAGTTGACTGGCCTGCTCGTGGCAGATGTGTGCATTCCCTATGCGACAGTGCGTGGGAAGGGCTCAAAGCAGAGGATCGTGGCGATGTCAGATGAGATGACCAAGCGGCTACGGAAATACCTGCGGGCGAGACAGCGGGTGGTAGCGAAGTCAAGAAGCGATGTGTCATTCCTGTTCCCGTCCCGCTACGGCAGGAGACTGAACAGCCGCACGGTGGATGGCATCTTGAAGAGATATGGTGGGATGGGAGGGGTCGAGGGGGTGCGGGTCTCCGCCCACACTTGGAGGTTCACATACACCACGCTGGCCCTTCGGGCCGGGATGTCCCTTACCTCCCTCCAGACTTGTCTCGGGCACGCCACGCTTGCGGTTACGAGGCATTATGCGGTTGTGAATGACACCGATGCGTTCAGCGATGCAAGGGCTTGCTCTCCGTTAGCGAATCTGCCGAAGCGTCGATAGGTGATGGTCGACGGGGGACGACGGCGAAGCCGCATTCGCACAGCCCTCATCAACGAGGGCTACAGTCCGTCGTCGCCTTCGAGACCGACGGTGTAGAAGGGCCTCGGATCGCCGACGACCTTGCTGGCACAGATGAATACAACTTGGTGGTCGTCGTCGATAGCGATGGGCCTGCTGGGATGGGCCCCGGCGTTCTCCAAGGCACTCCACTCGTCGCCGAGCGTCGCCTTGGTATCGGCGGCCATCAGGCCGTCGCAGATGCCAGCTACAAACGTGTCGAGATCACCAGTCTGCCGAGTGTTGCTCGGCCCGGTGTGAACGACGATGCAGAGGCGAATATCTCGTTGCAGCACGGGACTGTCACCGAGTTCAGCGAGTGCAGCCCTCCGCAGACTGATGAGGCCTGGTATCTCGCGGGCGTTGCCCCACATCGAGATGGCCCCGCTTTTCTTGGGCGGCAGCCCATCGACCCTGAATGCGTAACATCGTGTCACCATCTACCTCCCTCAGGCATCGGCGTCCTCCCGCCTCCGTCTGCTCCGTTTTGTCCTCCGTCTCCGCAACCTGCGATTAGCATTAGGGTAACGACAAATGAGACTAAGCAGGCACTATTCGGCAAGGATCTACGCATCGGCCTCCCCTTCTTCCTCTCGGCGAGAGATGCAACTAGTTGTATCTCAAGTCTATCATATCAGGAACGTTTGTCAACACAGAATATGGCACTGCTGGAGTGGCGGAATTGGCACAGACATGGGACCTAGAATCCCAAGGGCTTCGGCCCGTCGCGGTTCGCGTCAGGGGTCCGGCACCATTAGACGTTTTGTCCCCGGCGGCGCCTGCGAGCGTTTAGCCAGAACACCAGAGCCATGGCCATCAACACCGCGGTGGCAATGCTCAGCCCCAGGCCGATGTCATAATCCCACGGCTCGAAGCTCAGCCTGACCTGGTGCGTGCCTGGCGGGACGGGCATCTGCATGAAGAAGCCGCCCGGGTGGGCAAGCTGTAGCGGAATCGGCTGTGCGTCAACCGTAGCAAGCCACCCCGGGTAGTGGCTCTGCATGATGAATAGTGTCGCCTGCCGTGGGGCGGTGAAATCGAGCAAGAATTCTCCCGGGCCCGGACTGCGACATTCGACCGGTTGCAGCTCGTATGGCCCGCCGACCGGCGCAGGCCTGAGGAAGTTCCCTGGGCTCAGTAGCGTCTGATTGCAGAGAAAGAACGAGCCGACACAGTCGGGATTCTCGTAGAGATAAGGCCGCGAGGGGTCGGGCTGTATCCACGGCGGGCCAAGATCGTGCGGGGACATAGTAATCCACTTGATGCCCAGGCGGGTGCAGAAGTCGGCCAGTCGGTATGGATCGGATACCGTGCGGCGAAGTTGGACGTCAGTGTGCAGGGCCGCTGCGGGTAGAACGGCGTCGCCGACCAGAGCACTGGGAATGCCATAGACCGAGCAGGCATTCTCGGCCAAACGGTCGCGCCAGTCAATCACCCGGGTCTTTGACGTGCTCACGGGAGGCCAGGTTGGTGTTGTGCCCTCCAGGCAGGCGACCTTTTCACCGGAGTGAACGGTACGGCTGAGACAGAGCCGGGCGGCTTGTGGCGGATCGGTCCAGAACTCCATCGGCACAGTGCGGTTGAGCATGAGCCAGAGAAGGCTCAACTGGGCCACAGTGCAGAAAATGACAACCCAGGCGAGCCGAACGCCGGAGAGCCTGGCGCCAGCGATGGTGATAGTCACAAGCAGCAGCGCAATGCATGCCAGCGAGGCCTCAAGCCATGTTGTTGGAGGCGAGCCAAGAGTGCATGTGGCGACGCAAAGGAGGAGCGCCACCGCCGCTATTGTTGCGCCTGTTCTGACGCGGCTGGATGGCGTTGCGGGGTTTCTGATGAGGAATTGCATGTAGTCGGCGGCAAGCAGCGCCAGGCCGAGAGAGACCAATAGCACATTGCGCGCCGGCACGCGGAAGATGGAGAATGGCGGAATATGCGCTAGAAGATGGTAAAGCGGCGTGTTGCCCCCCAGCATCAGCAGCGTGCCGATGACAACCAGCGCCACAGCATAGCGCATGCGCAGGTTCCATTTGCGCGGCGTGAGTAGACTCAATATAGCCAGGAGAATTGCCGCAATGCCGACATAGCCGAGGCTCTCCCAATATGCGGTGCCCATCTGGGTCTTGAGCCCGGCTGCGGGGAGGATGAAGCGGGGGAAGTCGGCCCACTGGAAGCTGCCGGAGGTGATGAAGTCATAATGTCCTGCAGGCTCGGGGCGGGGAAAGAGCTTCGAAGAGTAGTACAGCGGCACGACTTGCGCCGCACCCAGAAGCACTCCACCGCCCAGCACCAGAATCGCCCTGCCCACCAGGCTCCCAATCGGAGCAAGCTGCGATTTTTCGCTCCGCCACGCCACGAGTGCGTAAATGACTATCATCAGAACGGCGAGCCAGACGTATTGCGGGTGTCCGCCAAGAAAGCTGAGAGCCAGGGCGGCTGCGCCTGCCAACGCCCAGGGCCACGGCCTGTCCTTGCGAAGCCACTGTGTAGCCAGCCATAGCGTTATGAAAATGTGGCTGAGGCCCATGACGACATTGATGTGAATCTGGTGGGCGGCCATGACCCCGCCGCCGCCCACGCAAAGTGCCAGCAGCAAAGCAGGCAAGACGCCCAGGCCGAGGGCGAGGGCAAGCAAGTAGGCGGCGAGACAGGCTGTGAAGGCGTGCAGGATCAAGGACGCCCGGTACGCTGTTGACCAGTGTAGGATGCGGTAGAGGATCAGGTTCGGCGGATAGAGCATCGCCGACGGGCCGGAGCCGTGCTGGTAATAGCCACTGCCCAGGTCTTTGTTCCACAAAGCTATGCGTCCCTGCTGCAGCCGCGTGCCATAGTGACGCATCTGTGGTATAGTATGGCGGCCGACATCGTCTTGATACGGCATGCGGCCGAGCAGGAACTGGAAATTGACACCGATGCAGTAGAGCAGCAGAAAGCCTACTGCAAATATGTGAGGACGCAAGCCAGCTTTTGGTGGGTCTGCAGGAATCGGCATAGACACTCTCGAAATTCAACAGGGATGGACGATAGACCTGCTGAGGGCGACCCACACTTACCGGAGGTGATAGTGTGACACGCGATGACGCAATGCAACTGCTTACGGAATTTACGAAGAACCCGAACCTGGTGAAGCATGCGCTGGCTGTAGAAGCCGCCATGCGGGCCTATGCGCGGCGGTTTGGTAAGGACGAGGAGACATGGGGACTGGTCGGGCTGCTGCACGACTTTGACTACGAGATGTATCCGGATCCCGCCGACCATCCATTCAAAGGCGCTGAGATTCTTCGCGAGCGAGGCTGGCCGGAAGAGATCGTGGAAGCTGTGGTGGCACATGCTGACTACGGCGGCATTGAACGCGACACCGATCTCAAGAAAAGCATCTACGCTGTTGACGAGTTGACGGGCCTTATCGTTGCCACAGCACTGGTACGTCCGGACAAGAAACTCCAAAGCGTGAAAGTCAGCTCGGTCAAGAAGAAGTTCAAGAGTAAGGGCTTCGCCGCCTCCGTTGACAGAGACCTTATCAGCCGAGGTGCAGAGGAGCTGGGCGACAGCCTCGACGAACTGATAGAGGTCGTCCTCGAGGCGATGCAGGGAATCGCTGAGGAGCTGGAGCTGTAGTCCATGCCGCCCAAGCGTTTGTTTGATGCGCCGAGGAATGAATCCGGCCGGGTACTCATAGAGTCAGAGAATATCACGCCGCCGCGCCGCAGCAGCGGACTGTGCGGGCTGGCTGTGTGCTTGCAGTCGGCTCTGCAGGCGGCCTCGCTGGCGGTTTCCTACGCGGAACTGATGGGCTTGCTCAATGCCGCTTTCTTGCTGCGAGTTGATGAGGAGTTCTCCGTTGCAGGGACCGTGGAAAGTCGGTGGGAGCGGCTGGCCGCGGTGCTGGCGGAGTTGGGATTTGGTGAGGCGCAAGTCCGCGAGCAGATGCCAGGGCCGGAGATAGTCGCCGAGGAACTGGGAAGCGGTCGCCCTCTGCTCGCGCTGGGCTGGGGCGAAGCGAGCGGCGACTGGTCGCTGATCTGTGGGCAGAACGCTGATGGGGAAAAGTGGTGGGGATATGAGTTCTCTGCTGATCCGGTGCTGGTCAAAGGTGAGGCCAGTTGTCGGATGCTGGTGCAGGTCGGTGGCATGGCGGGGGATGCAAATATGGCAGCGGCTCGCGACGGGGCGATAGCCGCGGCCGGGAGATTGCGACTGTCCGAGAAAGACCCGGTGAGCGCCTACGAGAAATGGGCTGAGCTGATGCGGGCTGATAGGCCGTTCCCGGAGGGTCCGCCCGGCGATGAGATGATAATGCGCCACGAATGGCTGACTGATGTACTGCTTGATGCGCGGTATGCCGCTGTGGATTTTCTGCGGACTGCCGCAGATAGTCTCGGGGAGTTGAGGGCCGAGGAGCTGGTGCAGGCGGCCGACCTTTATGAACAGGTTACAGGCGTTTTGGAGTCGCGGCAGCCCGGTCTGTTCGAGCCTGTCGTGACAGATGTCCTGCGCGATGCGCAGGTGCGGGACGAGTGGGCAGAACTGCTGCAGGAGGCGGCGGAGCTGGAAACAGAGGCGTTAGGTATTGTGAAGCGAGTATCCCAGGGACAGTGAACAGGGAATGGTGAAGCGTCATGCGCAAGTGGCTGCTGATAGCGGTCGTACTGATGTTACTGATTGCTGCTGTTTGCACGGCTCAGCGGCCAACATTTGGGCCGCAAACAGTTATGGTGTCGATGCGTGACGGTGTGAAGCTGGCCACGGACTTATACATAGATCCGCGAGGCGGAGGGCCGTGGCCGGCAGTACTGCTTCGGACCCCCTACGGCAAAGCCACTTCGACAGGGCCGGCACGGGGAATAGTGCGTGCAGGCTATGTGTACGTGGTGCAGGATATGCGCGGGCGGTTCGATTCTGAGGGTGAGGATACGCCGTTTCTGACAGATGGCGCCGGAGAGCTCCAGGACGGCTATGACACCATCGAATGGCTCGCCGGGCAGGAGTGGTGCGATGGAAAAGTGGGGATGCTCGGGGGTTCGGCAAGGGGGATAACTCAGTATCTGGCAGCGGCCTCCGCGCCTCCGCCTCTGCGCTGCTGCCGGGTGGGAGCGGCCGCGCCGAGCATCTATCACTACGCCGCGTATTACGGCGGAGTGTTCCGCCAACAGATGGCAGCGGGCTGGCTGACGGGCCAGAAGTTCCGTCCCGAGTGCCTGGCGCTAGCGAAAGCGCACCCGTCGTACGACGATCTGTGGCGGCCGGTGAACCTGGCCGAATACGCCGAGCAAGTCAATGTGGCGATGGTCCACCAGGGCGGGTGGTTTGACTGCTTTCAGGGCGGGACCATTTTCGCCTACGAAACGCTGCAGGAGCATGGCGGCGAAGGCGCGCGCGGAAGTCAGATACTGGTCATCGGTCCTGGTGCGCATGGTACGCCGGACCCCGAGGCGCTGAAGTTCCCCGAGAACAGCAAGGAAGTTCCATTCCCATACTGGCGCGAGTTTTTCGGCCATTATCTGAAGGGCGAAGACGCCGGCATCATCGAGCAGGGGCCGCGAGCTTACTACTACGTAATGGGCGCGGTTGGCGAAGAGGGCGCTCCCGGCAACTTCTGGCGAAGCGCGGATCAATGGCCGCCGCCGTCCCAGCAGACTGCCTATTACCTGCACGCCGATAAGACGTTTTCTGAGCAGGAGCCGGCTGAGGAAAATGCGGGACTTAGCTACGAATATGACCCGGCAAACCCGGTGGCGACAATCGGCGGGGCGAATCTGGGGCTGCCAAAAGGCTCAATGGACCAGCGGCCGGCTGAGCAGCGCGAGGATGTACTGGTCTTTACTACACAGCCCCTGGCCGACGCGATGGAGGTGACCGGCCATCTGCGGGCGGTGCTGTATATTTCATCTGACTGCCCCGATACCGATTTCACGGCCAAGCTCACGGATGTGTATCCGGACGGCCGCTCGATGCTGATAGTTGACGGCATCCAGCGCGCCAAATACCGCAATTCACTGGAAACGCCGGAGCTGCTGGAGGCCGGGCAGGTCTATCGCGTCGAGATTGACCTGTGGAGCACCAGCCTCATCTTCAACAGCGGGCACCGCATCCGCGTGGCCATTTCGTCGAGCAACTACCCGCGCTTCTCGGCCAATCCCAATACCGGCGCAGCTACCGACGATGGGGAAGAGAAGCGTGTGGCCAGCAACACAATATACATGAGCGGTCAACATGCCTCGCATGTTATACTGCCGGTGGTGACAGGGATGCGGGATTGGAGCCGCGCCGGGCCAAGGGCTTCTCCGGTTAACTTGGCATTGCGCTTGCTGCCAAGGTCTGTTCAGGGTCGGTAAACATTAGCAAGCGGGCGAAGGCTGCCTGGACGCGGCGATCGAGTCAACAGGCAGCGGCGTCGGGCTGGCAGCCCCAGCTTCCCGAAGAATTGGTTGAATGAAACGGTGTCCCCGGGTGGCGTAGCTTGCACTCGGGGACACTTGTGTGTGTCGGGGCGGTCAGTCGTGCTATAATGTGGGCGTTAGAAGGCCAGGACGCCGTGGCCGGGGCCGCAAGTGCTACGGGCCTGAAGAGGTGGTCTGATGCAGTTTGCCAGCGTTGTGCTGTTGTCCTGTCTGTTATGCGCAGTGGGGATACACGCTGCTGAGACCGTGACCCTGGACTCCCTGCGCCTTGAGGTCGAGCCGCTTGCGGCGGACGATTTCACGGGCGGGCTGGAAAACTGGGCAATCGAGGGCAACTCGAAGGTGTTCGTCGAGAATAGCAGGCTGCGGATTGATACGCCCGAAAAGGGCTATGCCACCGTCTGGTACAAAGAGCCTTTTGAGGGCAATCATCTGATCCGTTTTCGGGCGCGGGTGCTGCCCCCACGCCACGCCAGCAATATCAACTTTTTCTTCTGCGCATCGTTGCCTGATGACGGAGACTTCTTCGCCCAGCAGCGCACCGGCGCCTACAATGAGTACCACGAGATCAACAACTACACCATGACATTCACAGGTCGGCGGGATGATCGCCGCGAGGATGGGACGCTTGCCGCCCCCGGCTACATGCGTCTGCGCAAGAACCCAGGCTTCAACATGGTGGACGAAAACCTGGCCTTCAAAGCCGAGGTAGAGACAGATTACGACATTGCCATATTCAAGGTCGGTAACCGCATCAAGGTATTCGTCAACGAGGTTCCGGCTCTGGACTGGTGGGATATGAGCGAGACGGGCCTGGACATGGCACACTCCGGCGGCTATGCAGGATTTCGCACTTTTTGGTCGCGGCTGGAGATTGATGACTTTGAAGTCCACCAGGTCAAGTCATGGAGCATGGCAGGGATTGAAAAGCTGAAGGATTTGTGCCTGGAAACCGACCTGTCGCAGGCGCGTATTGTAATCGGGTCTGCGCCCTCGCACAAAGATGCGGCCGAGAAGATCGCCGAGGCGATAGAGGACAAGTGCGGCCAGGCTCCGGCAATCGTAGCCGACACCGAGATCATTGGTAGCGTGCCGGGCCAAGAGCCGCTGCTGGTCATCGGCAATCTGGCCGACAACGTAGTGATGCGCAAGCTCTACTTCGAGTGGTACACGCTGGTGGACCGGCGTTTCCCCGGTGCCAGCGGCTATCTGCTCCAGACTATCCATAACCCCTACGGCAGTGGCAACAATATCGTGGTCGTAGGCGCCAGCGACGATACGGGTCTGGCCGCCGCTGCCGAGAAATTTCTGCAACACATCGGTGATGGGGCCAAGATCGGCCGCATCTATGATGTCCTGCCGAGCGAGGACTATGCCAAACTCAAGGACTGGGATCAGGAAAGGGGGGGCGAAAGGCTGGTCATCCCTGCCGGCTTTCCGCTGAAATATGGATTGGCCAATTACGGCAGCCGCGACGACGCTCAGCTAACCGCTTGTGTTTACCTGCTTACCGGCGATGAGTCGCGTGCGGAGATTTACCGTCAACAGATGCTCAAGTGGGTGGACAAGGGCATTATTCACCACCTGTACATCCCGTCGTGGATGATCATCTGGGACCTGATGGAAGAGCACCCGGTCTTCTCCGATGAAGACAGGCTGATGATTACCAACTGGTTCCTGACGCAACTGCGCTCTGGTCAGTGCATCGGGGCCCTGCACGTCCAGCGCACGCACGCGGGCATGCCGCATCACAATCACGGCACCAGGCCGGCTCAGGGCAGCTTCTTTCTCGCTCGCTACTTCAAGAACCAATACAGGCTACGGGAATGTGAGGTCTATCTGAACCGCATCGCCTGTTATTTCGATACGCAGGCCGACTGGTCGAAGCCTTATTGCGACTCTTCGGGGCATCAGTGGTCGGCGACCCTGGAAAACAAGGCTATCTACGCCCTGGCTTCCGGCAATGAGCGGTTTTTCACCTCAGGCGCGGCGCGGCAAGCGGCCGAACGGGCCCTGCGCACCACCAACAATGTCGGCATGATACCGACGATCGGCGATGCAAGTTACGGAGCGGCCGCCAGCGGGCTGCTTTCCAAGGCCGCATTCTATTACCAAGACGGGCGGTATCTCTGGCCGATGTCCGTCAGGCTCGATGACGCTCCTACGGACAGCGTCGGCTGGGATGATGAACTGGCCCGCGGCTTCGCAGGCGATGTGGGAATGGCTGAGCCCACCGACATTATCGGCCTGTCCGTTGTGCGCCATGACAAGGGCTACTGGGAGGGCTGGCGCACCCTGAGGAGCAGGAAGAATTTCAGCCCGCCCAATGTCTCCTACGAAAAGGCCTTCGACAAGATCGCCTTCCGCACCGGGCTGAGGCCTGAAGATGAATTGCTGTTGCTTGATGGCGTGGTCAATAATAGCCACGACTACGATGACACCAACACAATCCACGAATACTCGCGCAACGGTCGAGCTTACCTGGTCACCTGCGACGGGCTTTTCGGCAGCACGATGGCCTATCACAACGGTGTCAACATCATACGCGATGCGCTGTCCACCGACATTCCTTATTGTGCCGAACTCATCCACGCTGCTGAGCTGAGCCCGGTCATGGTCACCCAGACGCGGCTGAATGATTTTTCGGACGCCGACTGGACCCGCACGATCGTTCTCGTCCCTGACAGGTGCTTTGTTGTGATAGACCGCATGCAAGCGCGCGAAGCCGGCACCTTCACTTTCACCGGCCACTGGACAACGCTGGGAGAGCCTGAGATGTCCGGCGATACATTGACCGTAAGTCAGTGGCCGCGAAGAGAAGAGCAGAGCGGCGAAAACACCACCTACTTCCATATGCAGGCCCCGGGGCATCTTGTGACGCACGAGCGTTTGGCCTATCTGCGCCACGGCCGTGGTGTGCGGTACTACCCATACGCTGAGCCCAAGCCCAACATGATGGCTCAGTCCAAGACCAGCGCGCTAAACGAGGGCGAATCGGGATTCCTCTATGCTCTGGGCCATGAGACCAACGACTCGCCGGACGCTGCCTTCGTCCTACACGAGGTCGCTGCGGGCGTGGTGCGTGTAGCGGGTGAGCAGTACGCAGCGTACGCGGGCGCAGCGGTCAAAGCTGTGAAAATCGGAGTTGTTGAAGTTGACGCCGACGTGTTCTACCTCGACGCTGACACGGTATCTGTTGCCGGCGGGCGGCGTGTGGCGGTCGGCGATACGGTAATCCTGCAAGCACTCGAGCCGGTCACGGCAAGCATTGACCTGAGCACGGGCAAAGTGGTTGCCGGACAGGCCGAGGGGGCGAAGCTGGCCGCGCTGGGGGATGAGGCACACGCAAGCCTGCGCCAGCAGTTGCTTTCAGACGGCATGGATAAGAAAGCGGAGGCCGCCAGTGTTGCCGAGACCGGCGCGCCGCTTGAACAGCTCTGGGAATTTGACGCCGGCGGACAGGTCACTTACCTGCGCCCGTACCTGGGCAATCCGGGGGCCGAAGTAAGAAACGAAGATAAGCAGCCACTGCCCGCTGAACTCGGTGTGGTCGCCGTACCCAGCGCCGCCGGTCATGTCAGCTTCCTGGGCGCTGACGGAGAAGAAGTCAAGCGCATAGATGTGGGCGTCCGCGTCTATGACGTGGCTGTGGATGACATTGACCGCGACGGCAGCTATGAGATACTGATCGCGCGCCAGGGCGCACCGCAGTTACAGTGCCTCAACGCCGATGGAGAGGAGCGCTTCGCTTTTACACCGGAGCAAGAGCGAATCGTCAACTCGCAGTTGCAGATTACCAGGCATCCAGGGGTGTACGTCTTTGTAGCCGAGCGCGACCCCAACAGTGACAAGACCATCTGCGTCGCCACCGGCGATCAGCGTTTGCATGGGCTCAATCCCGCCGGTGAGCGCCAGTGGATATTCTGGTCCTACGCCGGGGTGTGGACCAGGCACGGGCTATACGATCTTGAAGGCGATGGCGTTAAGGAGATCGTCGGCGGCAACGGCGAGCTCTCCGCCTCGGCCACGCTATACTTCCTCAATGGCCGCGACACCTACGTCAAGCGCGTATTCGCCGAGGGATGGGGCTCCACTCTCAGCTCCATGGTCATTGGTGACATCAACGGTGACGGCCTTGACGAGATCGTAGCCGGCACAAGTCGCACAAGCCTGCGCGCCATTGAGCCGTCCCGCGTAGGGCATCTGGAAGGGTATCTGTGGAGCCACAAACTGGGTGACGACGTGCGGGGTGTTGAGATCATCACAGGTGCCGACGGGCAGCCGCTGGTCGTCGCCGGGGCGATGAGCGAATTCATTTCGGCCTTCAACGGTGCAGGCGAGAAGCAGTGGGCGACGGCCGTCGGCGCACCAGTTAGATTCACGACGACTGTCCGCTCGGGGGACGAAGCCATGATCGTCGCTGCGCTCAAGGATGGGACAGTGGTAGTGCTGTCGAAGTCCGGACAAGCGGCTCATAACATTAAGCTGCCCTCACCGCCCACTGCTCTGGCAGTAGCAGGCGAGCGGCACGATTTGATTCTAGTGGCAGGCGAGGACGGAGTCGTCAGAGCGCTGGCAATACCAGAGGGCTAACCTGGTTATCGGGGCACCCAATCTCTGCTTGAGCAAAACTTGCGCAACATGCACGGGGCATTGGGCGTCCTTGGCAGTAATCAGGGCAGTTCGCGCGTCGCTACAGACGGACAGCCGAAGCGGCAGGTGAGTGGCTATGACAGCTTATGTGACCAGAGGCGTCTTGGTACTGGCAATTGTCGGTCTGATGACGGCACTGTCTGCCGGTGATAGGGCACAGGTGGCGGCCAGGCAAGCGGTCCTGACGTTCATGTACGGAGAGGTGCAGGTGCGTCATGGCACCGGCGGATACAAAGCGGCTAAACTCAACGAGGCACTGAAACCCGGCGACGCCATCAAGACCGGGGCCGATGCGCGGGCCGAAATCAGCCTGCACGGCGGCGGGTATGTGCGGCTTGACCAAGGCTCTCACCTGCTGATTACGCACCTGCAGGAAGGCGGCACGACGAGCTTCCAGGCGCTGCTGGGTGGGGTGTGGGTAACCATCGAAAAAGCACTCTCACGCGGCAGCAAGTTTGAGGTGCGGATGCCAAGTGCTGTTGCTTCGGTGAGGGGCACGGTTTTCCGCTGCGAGGTGGACGAAGATGGCGGCTCTTCGACTTACGTGTATGACGGGAGCGTAGAGGTACAGGCTGGCAACGAGACCAGGAAGATCACGCCCGCCCAGTACGCCAGGATCGCCAGAGGGCGCAAGATCGCGATGGCCCAGATGAACCTTGATGACGACGACAAGCGCGCATGGGTGCAGCACAACCGCAAGCGGGACATCCTGCGGCATCTGGGCAATCCCAAGATAATGGTCGCGCTCACCGACGGCGAGGAGATGGGTAAGAAGGCGGCGCTGGCTGCCTCACTGGCGCTGGCGAGATCGTTGCGCCGGCAAGGCTTTGTCGAGGCGTCGGTGGGTCAAAAGGACCTGGCCAATATTTCGTTCGACGAGAATGATTGGATACAGTGGCGCGAGAAAACTGACAATGACTATTTCGTGGTGGGCAAGGCCGTCCCGGGACAAGTGCGGCAGATAGATGGCGGCAAATTCTTCGCCCGGGCTCACGGCGGTGCGTACCTTGTGCCCGCCGGCAGCCGCCAGCATATCGCGAAGGCAACCGCGTCTGTGCGGGGGGATGGGGACGACGAAAAGCAAGCCGTCGTGGCCGCGCTCAATGCGCTTGGGACGCGGCTGGCTGAGGAGTTGGCACCGGCGATAATGCGCGAGATGATGGAGGAGCGGCAAGGCACTGTGCGGGTTGAGATTGGTGGCGTCGGCAACCGCACTCAGATCTTCTTGCTGCGCGAGATGGTATCGCGATTGGAGGGCGTTGTTAACGTGACACCGTTGCGTGCAGTCGGTGGCACACTCGCCCTGGCTGTTGCCGGAGATATCGAGCCGGCGAAGTTGGCCGCCGTGCTGAGACAGTCTGAGGCGATACAGGAAGTGCAGGTGTTGGGCCGAGTCGTGCGCGCGAAACTGAAGCCGATGCCCGGTCAGCAAAAGGTCCGGCCCCAGGCCCGGCCCCAGCGACCGGGCCAGACAGCAGTGAGACGAAAGCCACAGGGCGGGCGTTCGGCACCTGTTTGGCGCAGGCCGCAAAAGTAGAAAGCCTGGTGGGATGATCCAGGATCGCGAGCGGGCCCTCACAACTGAGCCGACGGGCCGCCGTCAGTATCGCACTGGTGCTGGCGGTGTTATGCTCTGTAGCGGCAGCGTGGCTGCCGATGCTGCAGAGCATTGAACTGAATCTGATAGACCGACGCCTGCGCACAATCACCCCGGCCAGCGCCGAAGATGACCTGCTCATCGTCGGCATCGAAGAATCCACATTCGAGGCCCTGCCAACGTGGGGCCCCACGGCTTTAGACCGCTCTACCTATGCCCCCGTTATCAGCAAGTTGAAGGCGGCCGGCGCAAGAGCTATTGCACTTGATGTGTACTTTGGCGATGCCGATTCCGACGCCGGCTCAGACCGCTTGCTCGCCGCGGCGATCGCAAGAGCCGGCAATGTGGTCGTTGTGGCCGATGCCATATCCAGAGTCGAAGGTGGAAAGCAGGAGCTCTATGAGTTTCAGCTTCCCACCGCAGCGGTTGCGCAGGCCGCAGTAAGAGTGGCTTCCCCACTGCTTTTCCGGCCCGATAATATAGTGCGCTGGGTTGAACTGTAACAAAGCGATGAAGATGCAGGCACGGTCTATCAGGCCCTGTGTCTGGCGGCAGTGGAGGTGGCAACCGGCGGGCAACTGGACGTTGACAGCGCGGGCGCAGAGGGCAGAACGATCGTGTGGGCGGGGCCCAGCGGAACCGTCCCCTACGTGTCTTTTGAAGACGTTCACGCTGGCAACGTCGCAGCCGAGCGCATCAAGGACCGGATTGTCTTTATCGGCCGCTGGCACCAGATGGAGGACCAGTTGCAGACACCTCTGGGGCCAATGAGCGGGGTCGAAATCCACGCTCAAGCCGCCGCCACGCTACTTTCGGGCGAGCATTTGCATATAGCAAGTAACGCCGTCGGCCTGCTCAGTGCCATCGGCTTGTGCGTTATTGTCGCCGTGATCGGCGTACGACGGCGCGGATGGCTGACCCTGGTGTTGTTCGTCATGGCCACCTTGCTGTGGATCGCTGCGGCCGATGCCGCTGCAGTGGTGGGGAAGATTGCCGTGCCAATGACAGGCACCGCGCTCAGCCTGATCGTCGTGGGGGTAGTGCTTGCGGCCATGCAGAGCGCGCGCGCAGTCGCCTCACTGTCACGCCTGTGGCCTTCGTGGGCAAAAGCCGAGGGAGAAGAGGTTGAGGTGACGGTGCTGGTGTGCGACCTCGCCGGCTACACGGCCAAATCGGAAGAAGCCGCTCCGGCAGAGATGCTGGGGGCGCTGCAAGAGTTCTTTGCAATAGTTGATAACACGGTTGGTGGCTTCGGCGGGATACTCGCTCGCCGCCCGGGGGATGCGGCTATAGTGTTTTTCCGCGCCGATGACAGCGGTAAGCATCATGCGCGGCGAGGCGTCGAAGCGGCATTGGCATTGCGAGATCGGCTGCAGGGACAGTGGCAGCACACCGACATGGGCTTCGGCATCACCCTGACGACGGGGATTGTGTCACTGGGGATCGTGGGAACGTCTCCGCCCGAGCCACAGATTCTCGGCGACCCCGTCAACGTGGCTTTCCGACTACAAGACGAAACGCGGCGCCTTGATGAGCCGATCATTTGCGATTGGACAACTGCGAATGCAGACCCCGAGACGGCAAAAACGATGAGGCCGCTCGGCGAAGTGGAAATCCGGAAACGCCGCGCTCCAGTGCGAATATTCGCCCCCGACCAGCTCATCACGCGAGCTTGACAATCGGGCGCAGTCGGTGCAACACTGGATTACCAGCAGCCTGGACGGCTGTCGGCAACACGAGGAGGTTTTGCATGGGCAGCACTAAGACGTATTGGGCCTCCGTTGACCCCATGACCGTGCCCCGTATCGTGACAGAGACCGTTCCGGGGCCCAAGTCTCGTGAGCTGAACGAGCGGGGCATGAACTACATGGTGGGCTACTCCAGCCAGGTGCGACTGTGCCCGGTGGTCTTCGAGAAAGGATACGGCGTCACTCTGACCGATGTGGACGGCAATACCTATATAGACTTCTCCAGTGGCATCTACGTGACCACGCTGGGCCACTGCCATCCCAAAATCAGTGAGGCCGTGGCGGAACAGGCCAGGACGCTGATGAATTGTCACGACTTCAACACCCCGATAAAGGTGGAACTGCTGGAGAAACTCGCGGAGATTCAGCCCTGGGATCTGACGGGCATGCAACTCTACGACAGCGGCACTACAGCGGTGGAGGCGGGGCTGCGGGTATGCCGGGTCGCTACCGGGCGGAATGAGTTCATCTCCTGTTATATGGACTTCCACGGCAAGACCGGCCATGCAGTCAGCCTGGGCAAGATGAACCCGAGTTACGGTGCCGGCCGCAGCCAGGGCTTCTACGTGGTGCCGCGCCCGTACCCGTACCGGCCCATGTTTACCAGGCCGGACGGCACGATAGATACGGACGGCTACCTGGATTTCTACGAGCAGTTTATCGAATACGGAACCAGCGGAGATGTGGCCGCCTTCGTGCTGGAGCCGGTGCAGGGATGGGCCGGGTCAGTGTTCCCGCCGGACGACTTCTTCCCGAAGCTGCGCGGATTCTGCGACGAGCGGGGCATACTGCTGATGGCCGATGAAGTACTCACGGGCATGGGACGCACCGGCAAATTCTTCTGCATGGAGCACTACAACACCGCCCCGGATGTGGCCATCATCGGCAAGGGGTTCGGCAACGGCTTTCCGGTGACGGGGATGTTGGTCTCCGAGAAGTACAAGGAGAGCATTGACGCGATCTCGGCCTCGACCAGCTATGGCGGCAATCCGATGGCCTGCGCCGCGGCATTGGCCAGCCTTGAGGTCATCGAAGAGGAAGGGCTGCTGGAGAAAGCGATATACCTGGGTGAGTACTTTCAGAAGCGTATGGAGGCCATGAAAGACGCGTACCCGATAGTGGGCGATGTGCGAGTGAAGGGGTGCCTGTGCGGGATAGAACTGGTTAAGGACCGCGAGACCAAAGAGCCCTTTGATGAGGCAGGTAGAGCAGTTTACACGCGGGCCTTCGAAAAAGGCTTGGCATGGGTGCCGGCCGGGCATATTCTTCGCATGTCGCCGCCGATTGTGATGGATGTCGAAATCGCCGCCAAGGGCATGGATATCATCGAAGAGACGATCGCAGAGGTCGAGAACGAATTCGGCTACTGAGCCGCAGAGCGACGACGACCGAGATTATTCGTGAAGCGATTGGAAAAGACCTCGGGCTGCCCTTCGACGTTGCTCAGGGCCGTGAGCCTGTCGAACGGGAAGCTGAGAACGCGACAACTCGCGTTCTCACCTGAGCGTGGTAGAAAGGACACCACGCTCAGGCCGAGCTACGCGTTGGTGAACAATACGTCTTAGGAGCTTTTCCGTAGCCATGCAGGCTGGAAATTGAGCGGCCGCCAGTCGCGCGGATAGCTGTATATCTTATACATCAACTCAATGATATCGTCGGCCTCCATTTCGCGCGTATGGGCGTCAAGGACGGTGAATTCTCCGGGGTCCTCTTCGTCGAAGGTCGGCTCGACGCGCTCGTCCCGGAAGTGCACCGGGCTCTGCAGCTTGAAAGGCTCGATGTCATCAATGACTTTCATGGCCTGCTCGGCGGCGGCGCGTATTCTGTTGCAAGCCTCCTCGCGCGAGCAACTCAGCGCCGAGAGCCGGCTGGTGCCGTACTTGACCGGTGCCGTCACCACCCCGGGGATGAGGTCTTCGGCCTGCTTGCAGGCATGGGCATCGCCGGTGCACAGAGCAAACGGCACGCCGTAGTGACCGGCAATGGCCGCCTGCAGGCCCATTTCGCCCAGTGAGATGCCGTTGAATTGCCAGTCGCGAATGTCCAGACTCATGGTGTGATAGAGATTGGCGCCCTCGGTTCCGGCCTTGGCATGAGCGCCGACGAGGCCGGTAGCCGCGCATGTTTCATCCAGAAACGGCAGCCAGAAGGGGCGCTGCTGGCCATGGATTATTACGGCACGCGGGTCGAGGTGGTCGAGGTCTATGGTATATCCAGCGCCATGACCGTCATTGACTAGCACCGCAGTTGCCCCGCCAGCGTAAAGGCCGTCCACGGCGGCACTGACTTCCTCTGCCAGCCATATCCTCTGGCGACACCGGCGCTCATGATTCTCCAGACTGGTATCGGTGCTCCCGCTTTCCCACTGATATACTCCGGCAACGCCCTCGAGATCGGTCATCATATAGAACTTCATCATCGTTCCTCCTGAGTAGCTGTGCAGTCAGTTCACCGGCCGATAGGTCTTCCATACAGGTGTGTAATCGGGGTCGAACCCGTACATCTTGTTCATGAAATCTACCATGTCCCCGGCCTCGATTTCGAAGGTGTGAGTGTCTATCACTCGCTTATCTGGCGGCGGGTTGTCGGGGTCGAGGGTTGGTTCCACGAACTCACAACGGAAGACTATTGGCGGGTCGAGTTTGAGTGGCTCAATGTCGCCGATTCGCTTCATGGCTTCTTCAGCGCCCTGCCGGATCATTTCGCGGGATTTGAGCGGGTGCACGGTCTTGGCTGAGAGCCGGCTGAGGCCTTCCTTGACAGCGACCGTCACGCAGCCGGGTACCAGTTCCTCCATCTCCCTGCACGCATACGCGTCACCGGCGCAGAAGATGAAGGGGACGCCGAAATGACCGGCCAGGAAAGCCTGGTAGCCGGTCTCGCCGACGCTGATGCCATTGAGCGAGTAATTGCGTATGCTCGTGCCCATGGTGTGGTACAGGTTGCCGGGCGGGGTCTCTGCCTTGGCGTGGGTACCAACACTGGCCAGGCCGGCGCAGGTCTCGTCCAGGCCGGTGCAGTAGTCGGGCCGCTGTCCGCCATGGAAGATACGCAAGCGCGAGTCCACCAGCGACATGTCTATCGTATAGCCCGGGCCGTGGCCGTCGTTGACCCACACGTCTGTCGCTCCCCCGCTGAAGAAACCGTCTGCGGCTGCGTTGACTTCCTGTGCCAGCCAGCGTCGCTGGCGAAGCCGGCGCTCCATGTTTTCGAGACTCTGATCCTCGCGATTCTCCCACTGATAAACCCCGGCAACGCCTTCGAGGTCGGTCACTACGTATATCTTCATTATTCACCAATCTCCAATGCCCCTGCGATGACAGACAGCCCTCGCGAGGGATTACTTTGCCCTCGCATGGAGGTGAACTGCCGGTCGGTGACTAATGAATCGTTGGTCTTGGCCGCTGTTGACTCCTTCATACTGTCCGACATAATTCTCGGCGCACTGAGTTGAACAGATGGGCGGTTACTGATGCGATACAAACGGTTAGCGATAATCGTGGGGGTTGTGCTTGCGGCTGCACTGGTGGTGTGGGCAATTCGCCCGCATTTTGCGGGCATTGCGGTGGAGGTGGCCGTCGCTGAGCAAGCGCCGCTTTTCGCGCCGCTCTCGACAGACGGCGTAGTCGAGGCGATCGAGGTCAGGCTGGCCCCCGAAGCCGGCGGGACGCTGACGGAGCTTTTTGTTGACGAAGGGGATGCGGTGAGTGTGGGGGAGATCCTGGCTCACGTGACCGACCGGAAGGCGGCCGCTCGGGTGGCAGAGGCACGCGGGGCTTTCGATGCGGCGGTTGCTCAGGTGAAGGTGGCATCTGCGGATGTGGATTTGCAACGGGGCCAATCCGCAGCCCAGATTGATGCCTCGACGGCCACCGTCGGCATGGAACACGCGCAGTTGGACAAGGCCAGACGCGGGCCGCGTCAGCAAGAGATCGCACAGGCCGAAGCCACCGTGAGAGCTGCGCAGGCGGAAATAGGAGCCGCAGAAGCGGGCGTTGAAGCGGCTCGCATCGCGCTGGCGGAGACGCAAGAGTCATCGGCGGCACGAATACGGATGGCCGAAGGTGAGCTGGCGGCCGCTGAAGCCCAGCTCGACAAGGCGCACGCAGGCGCACGACCTCAGGAAATCGGGCAGGCGCGCGCGGCGCAGGATGCCGCTGCCGCCCAAAGCCATAATTTGAAGCTGCAGTACGACAGGGCCAAGCGCCTCCACACCCAGGGAGCGATGTCGAAATCGGACCTCGATAATGCCGAGGCGGCGATGCTGGCGGCTAAGGCGCAGGAGAGGGCCGCGGCGCAAGCCCTGGATCTGCTGCTGGCAGGTGTGCGTGAAGAAGACATAGCCACGGCTCAGGCCCGAGTGAAATCGGCCGGCAGTCGCGTCGAGCAAGCTAAAGCAGGCCAAAGATTAGTGGAGGTGCAGAGGAAGGAACTGGAAGCGGCCAAGGCCCGGCTTGAATACAGTAAAGCAGTGCTGGCGGAAAGCAGACAGTATGCGGAGATGCTGCGTGAGGGGACTCGCGAGGAGGACCTGCGCACCCAGGAGCAGCGCCTGGCAATGGCACAGGCCCAACAACGCGCCGCTCTGGCCTCCCGCTCGACGGTGACGGCGGCGGTGCAAAGACTTGAGGCCGCCATAGCCGAACAGAAACGCGCCGCTGCAGGTCTGGACACCGCCCGCAGTCATCTTTCCGATACCATCGTTACCAGCCCTATTGACGGAGTCGTGGTAAAGAAGCTGACGGAGGCCGGCGAGATCGTCGGTCCGCAGGTGCCGATACTGGTCCTTGTCAACAACACCGATGTCTGGGTGATCGCCGACGTTGATGATGAGGACATCAGCCGCGTGCGGGTGGGGCAGGCGACGCAGGTGCTGTGCGAGGCGTACCCCGACCGCACCTTCGAGGGCGAGGTAGTGCGCATCGGCGAGGCCGCCATGCCCAAAGGCCTGGGGCGGGTTAAGGCGAAGATCGTGCGGGTGAAGATACAGGTCGCCGATGCCGCGCCGCTGTTAAAGCCGGGTATGGCGGTGGATATCGAAGGCGATGCCGAGTTGAAAGCAAGCACGCTGCTGGTGGCGGCTGACGCGGTCATAGAGGAAGCTACCGAGCAGTATGTGTACGTGGTGAGGGATGGCCGGGCCCACAAGACTGTTGTGGAGACCGGCTTCAGCAACTACACGCAGACAGAGATCACCAGCGGCCTGAGCGAGGGAGACGGAGTTGTGGTCTCCGGGAAAGACGAGTTGCACGACGGCGTGCGGGTGTCTGTCAAGCAAGCTCCACAAAGCCCCAATACGCAGCTCGAGGCGACCAGGTAAATGGCGGCCGGCAGCGACTCCGTGCAACTGGACAAGGTCTCCAAAACCTACGACATGGGGCAGGTGCAAGTCCGTGCCCTGAGAGATGTCGAGCTGACCATCCCGGCGGGCGAGTTCGCGGTCTTTCTGGGGCCCAGCGGCTCCGGGAAAACTACGCTTATGAACATCATCGGGGGCCTCGATTCGCCCACATCAGGCCAGGTCATCGTCAGCGGCCACGACCTTACCGGCTTGACCGAGGACCAGCTCACGGAATACCGGCGCGCTGATGTGGGGTTTGTATTCCAGTTCTACAACCTTGTGCCAACGCTTACGGCGCGCGAGAACGTACAATTGATCGCCGATCTCGTGAACAGTCCACAGGACCCCGTCGAACTGCTGCAAAGCGTCGGCCTCGGCGCCCATCTCGAGCATTTTCCCAGCCAGCTTTCCGGCGGCGAACAGCAGCGTGTGGCAATAGTCCGCGCTCTGGTCAAACGCCCAAAACTGCTGCTCGCCGATGAGCCGACCGGCAACCTGGACCAGGAGACCTCTACCGAGGTCCTCGGCGTCATCCACGACATGGCACGGCGCGAGAATACTACTGTCATCATGGTTACCCATGACGAGACCATTGCCCGGGACGCCGGAATGATCGTCAGATTGCTAAGCGGAAGCGTTGCATCCATTGAGGGTGACCGCAACAGTCCGCCGTCAGGCTGAGGGGCAACAGGTGCGTGGCTGTGAGCCTACTAAACGTAAAACTCCTGCGGGACATCTACCAGTCACGGTGGCAGTTCATCGCTGTGATCGTTGTGGTAATGCTGGGCATCAGCTTTTACCAGAGCGCGTGGATGTCCTATCGTAACATCGGCGCTTCCTATGAGCTGTACTACGACATGCTCCGCTTTGCCGACTTTGAGATCACGCTGAACGAAGCTCCTGATACCATAGGCCGACGGCTGCGGCAGGTTCCTGGAATCACCAGCGTGCAGCCGCGCATTGTCTCCGAAGTCGAACTGGAAATGCCGGTGGTGGATGCCAGGGAAGTGGTCGCTCGTATCATCTCACTGCCGGACAGCGGCCGGGCGGCGGTCAATGATGTGACGGTTTTGGAGGGGCGATATCTGGGCCCGGCGCATAAGCGCGAGGTGCTTGTTGAGCAGAGCTTCGCAGAACATCACAGCCTGCGCGTGGGCGACTACGTTCACCCGGTCGTAGATGGCGAGGTCACGGACCTTCGTATCGTGGGGCTCGCGCTCAGCCCGGAATACATCTACGCGATCCAGTCAAAGCAATACCTTATGCCCACGCCCTCGACTTTTGGGGCATTCTGGATGCGTCGGGGGCAAGCGGAACGGCTGCTGGGGATGTCGGGGATGGTCAATAACGTCTGCGGACGGGCAGAAGAGCGGCAGCGGGACCGTGTCATGACGACCGCCCACGTCATGCTGGGCAGGTATGGGGCGGAGGAGCCGGTGCCGCGCGAAAAGCAGCCCTCCAACTACCTGCTGCAGATGGACCTTGCCGGCTATAGGCACATGGCGGTGTTCTTTCCGCTGCTGTTCCTGGTCTGTGCTTCGCTTACGATCTACACGCTGCTGGTGCGGATCGTCAACAGCCAGCGCGGGCAGATCGGATTCCTGCGGGCCAGCGGAATGTCTGTTCAGGCCCTCACCTGGCACTACCTGTACTATGCACTGCTGTGCGGCGCTCTGGGCGGGCTCCTGGGAGTCATTGCCGGGATATACATGTCACTGGCCCTGACAAGGTACTACCTCAGTTTTCTCGCTATCCCCGTAATCCATAATCCGATGCATTGGCCGACAGTGGCTCTTGGGCTGGCTGCAGGCGTGTTTAGCTGCGGCATTGCGGGCTATTTCTCGTCGCGGCGTGTCGCACTACTGGATCCGGCTGTGGCGCTGCGTGAAGAAGTGGCTGCGGTGGGCCGGCGCCCGCTGATCGAGCGCCTGCTGCCGGTTCTGGGCCGGCTTTCGTTCTACTGGCGAATCCCGTTGCGCAACATATTCCGCAACCGGCGCCGCACACTCTATACGGCTGCCGGCATTGCCATGGCTGTGAGTCTGATTCTCGTCTCCCTGGCAATCCGCGACGCAATGTTCGATTCGATTGATACGTATATAGAGGAGATTCAGCGGTACGATTTGCAGGCAGCGTTGATACCGGCTCAGACCGCCTCCGTCGGCTTCCATGTCGCTCAGTGGCCGGGAGTGAGAAAGGCCGAAACTACGCTGGCGCTGCCCGTGGAACTGCACCGCGGCGAGAGGATTGTGAATACCGTGCTGGTGGGGCTGGAGCCGGGCTCGCACCTGCAGACGCTAGTTAGCCCCGAAGGCAGACCCGTGCAGGTACACGGCTCCGCGATGCTGATGAGTGCGGCCAACCGCAAAAAGCTGGGCGTCGAGACCGGCGACGTGATCCGGCTGGCCTTCGCCCTCAACGACGAGGAGACCAATATTGAAGCGCCGGTGAGGGTAGGGGAGATCATCCGCCAGCCGGTCGGCTCGTATGTTTACCTTCCCGCCGCAACTGTCCGGCGCATTTTCGAGCGTGACCTGGGCCTGCCCAGAGGGGCCGTCACAACTTTGATGGTGCTGGGGGAGCCCGACCATCTGAACATGATAAAAGAGAAGCTCTACAAGGTCCCGAACGTGGCCGCGGTAGAAGACGCGAGGGAAACACGCGCTCAGTTGACTGAGATGTTGGAGATGAGCATGGGGTTTATAGTGATGATGATCATGCTGGGGGCAGGACTGGCACTGGCAATTATCTACAACACCGTCAGCATTAACATCGTTGAACGGACGCGGGAACTGGCCTCAATGCGTGCCATGGGCATGGCGCGGCGTACGGTGGGCATGCTGATAACCGTGGAGAATCTGCTGGTTGGCGTGCTGGGCCTGGTCGGGGGCATACCGCTTGGCTACGTACTGAACCAGGTCATGATAGCGAGCTGGGAAAACGAAATAATGCAGTTTCAGGCGGTGATCTTCCCGGCGTCCTACTTGACCACAGTTATCGCGATCATTCTCACGATACTGTTGTCGCAAATCCCCGGCATCAGGCAACTCAACCGCGTGGACCTGGCCGCGGCCACCAAAGTGACCAGCGGATAGACTCACCTGAACATGCGGAACTTGCTGGGCTTCAGGTCGGCCCGCTCCAGTAGCTCTGCAGCGGACGAAAGCAGCTTCTCAAATGCTGCAGTGCGCGCTTCCGGGTCTGTAATCTGCTCGTCAACCATATATTGTTCCTGGCGTTGCAGGGCGCGGCGGGAGGGGTTGTTGGCAACCGCCCATACCGCCAATTGCGCCACGTTTATCTCATCATGTTCCGGGATCACAACAGCGCACAGTCTGGCCATGCGGTCGTCGGGACACGCTTCGGGAAACATCTCATCTTCTGGCGTCGGAGCGCGGCGGCTGATATTGGTGCAGGCGGTGGGGATGCGCAGGTGTACCACGGCGTTCTTCGACAGGTCTACCGGCACCCAGCCCAGCGTACTCTGGCCTTGCCGGCCGCCCCGCTGTGCCCAGAACTGCGTCCCGGGAGCGATGGCAACGAATTTTGGCCCGCCCGGATTGCGGCCGATGGTGGCATCCACGCCGAGGTCGCCGGTACCGTAGAACTCGGCCCAGATTGTGCCCTCGTCGAGAGCCTGCAGCAGGTCGGCGGTGGCCGCCACACCCAGACTCGGACAAATCGTCACTAACAGAGCGATGATACCGATCCCAATATAGATTCGCGCCGGCTCTTGCATCCGTACTACCTCCTGGCAGTCGTACCTGCGTTGCCCCTTAGTATTCTGTGTTTGCACACAGACCTCCTGCCAATAATGCCTCACAGCAATCCCCGTGGCTCCGGCAGTCTGCTGAGCCTGCGGTTTGCGTTGAGGCTGATTGTCGGTTAGCGCAAATGTTGAATCCCGAAATCAGAGAGCTGACCGCCACAAGCCTACGTGGTGGCCGAGGTGATGTGGAGGCTAGAGTGTGTGCAGCATAGGGCTGACATGCCTCTTGAACATGCGGAAGCTGTTGGGGTCGAGGCCGGCTCGCCGCAGAAGCAGCTTGGTTTTGGCCATGTCGCTGCGACCTCGCATCTGGCGTTGTGGAGGGTTGTTGGCAATCGCCCAGACGGCCAACTGTATAGCATCATGATCGTCTCTTGCGGGGTTCACCGTCGCACACAGTTTGAACATGCGCTC
The DNA here is from genome assembly GCA_030604405.1 of bacterium. Taxonomy (GTDB): domain Bacteria; phylum Armatimonadota; class Zipacnadia; order Zipacnadales; family UBA11051; genus UBA11051. Next base: position 49,787 of record JAUVVY010000002.1, read on the forward strand.
GTCCCGACACGGCCGGGCGTACAAGACGTCCTGGTAATTAGCGGCCGGCAGGTTGATGTCCATACAGGCGGTTTTTAGCTGTACACGGGCCACGCCGTGTCTGCCCAGATTGATCGGCACCCATCCCAGCGTAGTCTGCGGCTGCACCCTGCGTGCCGTTGGGGCAAAATACGTGCCTGGTGAGATCGTCACGTGGGTCGGCCCGTAGAGAGTGCGGCGTATCGTGACGTCCACCGCCGAGCCTCCGGCGCCCCGGAATTCTGCTTCGATCCTGCCATCACGCAGAGCCTGCAACAGATCAACGGTAACTGCCGCAGTAGCAGTCACCAAACAACTCACCAGCAAACCCACCATCATAACTGTAAGCAAGACCCGCCGTGTCACTGCCATGGCAGTGCCTCCTCCTGGTAATGGTGCCTCAATTGACCTATCTTTCCCTATCGCTATTAGTATTATACCCAATTTCCTTCATAGATATTCCAGTTCCGCGACCGATTTCCCTGCAATCGTCATCCAGCGGGATTGCCCTGGCAACGCCTCGAAATCATTAGAGGCAATGTCCTGGAGTCAACCGGGTGCTTCGCTGGGCACCCCGCTGATGCGGCACCAGGTGATGCCTTGAGAAGCGTCTGCTGCACGTACAGCATCTTGGTCGTGGGGCGGCATCAACAATTTGAAGGTAAAATAATCGCGGGGCGGAAGGTTACTGGCACAAATTGTTGGAAATAGCAGTCAGCATAAATGCTTGGGGACAATTCCCCCAATAGGAGTGAAGGAGATGTCAGAAGCAACAAAACTAGCCATTAAGGGCGGTCCCAAGTCCGTCACGAAAGACCCAGGCGACATGTTCACCTGGCCGATTATCACCCAGGAGGACGAAGACGCGGTACTTGAAGTGCTGCGGCGTGGGGCAATGTCGGGGACGGACGTAACGATGGAATTCGAGAAAGACTATGCCGAATGGCATGGGGTGGACTACGCGCTCGGCGTCAGTACCGGCACCGCGGGGCTGCAGTCGGCGATGTGGGCGTGCGGCGTCGGCGTCGGCGACGAGATCATCGGACCCAGCCTCACTTACTGGGCAACCAACCTGCCCGCTTTCAGCCTGCAGGCGACGATCGTATTCGCCGAGGTTGACCCCGAAACGCTGTGCCTCGACCCCAATGACATCGAACACCGCATCACCGAGCGCACCAAGGCGATCGTTCCGGTTCACTACTGTGGCTACCCGGCGGACATGGACCCGATCATGGAGATCGCCGAGAAGCACAATGTCAAGGTAATCGAGGACGTTTCCCACGCCCACGGTGCGCTGTACAAGGGAAAGATCGTGGGGACCATCGGCCACATCGCAGCCTTCTCGGTCATGTCGGGCAAAGCGCTGGCCGTAGGCGAAGGCGGCATGATTGTGACCAACGACCGCAAACTCTGGGAGCGGTGCATCGTGTGGGGGCACTACGAGCGGACGGCGGCGACCCGCTGGACCGGGGAGCTGGAAGAGAAGTACGTCACCGACCCCGAGCTGACACCGTTTGTGGGGCTGCCCTGGGGCGGATACAAGTATCGGATGCACCAGCTTTCCTCCGCGTGCGGTCGCGTACAGCTCAAGTACTATAGAGAGCGCATGGAAGAGGTCCAGAAGGCGATGAACTACTTCTGGGATCTGTTGGAGGATGTGCCGGGTGTCAAGGCCCACAGGCCAGCGAAGGACTCAGGCAGCACCATGGGCGGCTGGTACGCGGCCCGCGGTCTGTATAGGCCCGAAGAGCTGGATGGTTTGGACATCGGCGTGTTCTGCAAAGCCGTGACCGCCGAAGGCTGCAGCACCGGTCCGGGTATCAACAGCCCGATGCACCTGCACCCGCTGCTCAACGACGCGGACATCTACGGCCATGGCAAGCCGACGCGGATTGCCAATTCCGACCGCGATCTGCGCCAGCCAGAAGGCAGTCTGCCGGTGACCGAAGCCATGCCACGGGCCTGCTACGGCATCCCGTGGTTCAAGCACTACCGGCCCGAGGTCATCGAAGAATATGCCATGGCGTTCAAGAAAGTTGCCGAGAACGCCGACCAGCTCGCAGATATTGAGCCGGAGTAACGCGGCGGGCGATGCAGAAATGACCGCAAGGGACAAGCTCGCCATAAACGGCGGCTCGAAGGCCGTCCGGACTGCCCCGGGCGACATCTTCACCTGGCCGATCATCACAAAAGAGGACGAAGACGCCGTACTCGAAGTGCTGCGCCGTGGTGGCATGTCGGGGACCGATGTCACCGTCGAGCTTGAGCGGGAGTTCGCCGACTGGCACGGGATGCAGTATGCGCTTGGACACAGTACCGGCACCGCCGCTTTGCAAGCAGCAATGTGGGGAATAGGGCTGGGGGTCGGTGACGAACTCATCGCCCCCAGCATGACTTATTGGGCCTCAGCACTGCCCGCCTTCAGCCTCCAGGCCACGGTGGTCTTCGCCGAGGTCGAAGCCGATACTCTGTGCCTGGATCCCGATGACATCGAGCGCCATATCACCGATCGGACCAGGGCGATAATGGTCACACATCTGCGCGGCTACCCGGCGCCGATGGATCGGATCGTGCCGGTGGCGCGCAAGCATGACCTCAAGATCATCGAGGACTTCTCGCAAGCGCAGGGCTCGCACCACAAGGGCCAACTCGTAGGCACGTTTGGCGATGTCGGGGCATGTTCGCTGATGTCGGGCAAGTCGCTGGCGGCCGGCGAGGCCGGGATGCTGATTACCAATGACCGGCGGATCTGGGAGCGTGCCATCGTCTGGGGCCATCGCGAGCGCACCGCCGCTACCCGCTGGACTGGAGAATTGCAGGAGAAATACATCACCGACCCGGAACTGGTGCCTTATGCCGGCTATCCCTGGGGCGGTTACAAGTACAGGACGCATCAGCTTTCCTCGGCTGTCGGCAGAGTCCAGCTTAAGTATTACGGCGAGCGTATGGCCGACATTGACAAAGCCATGACCTACTTCTGGAACCTGCTCGAAGAGATTCCGGGCATCCGCGCGCACCGTCCTCCAAGAGATGAAGGCAGCGATATGGGCGGCTGGTTCGGAGCCCGTGGCCTCTACGTGGCGGAGGAACTGGGCGGAGCCTCCGTGGACAGGTTCTGCGAGGCCGTCAGGGCCGAGGGAGTTCAGGCGGCAGCACCGCACAGGCGGCCAATGCTGCACCTGCACCCGCTTTTTAATGAGGCGGATATCTACGGGCACGGCAAGCCCACGCGTATCGCTAATTCCGACCGCGATATGCGCCAGCCCGAGGGCAGCCTGCCCGTAACAGAAGGGCTGTATGACCGCGTGCTGGGGGTGCCGTGGTTTAAGCACTTCGATAAGACCATCATCGAAGAGCACGCGCTGGCGTTTTACAAAGTTGCCGAGAACTCCGACCAGCTCTGACGCACAGAGTTGAGAGTGTCATCTGAGGAGCGATACTAATGGCAGAGACTACGCAGCTTGCCATACTTGGCGGCCCTAAGGCTGTCAGCCTCGATCAGCGCGGCATCACCGGCTGGCCGATCATCACCGACGAGGACGAAGAAGCCGTGCTCGAGGTGCTCAGGCGTGGCGCGATGTCGGGTACGGATGTTACCAGGGAATTCGAAGACGACATCGCACAGTGGCATGGCGTGAAGTACGCGCTGGGCCATAGCAGCGGCACTGCTGCTCTGCAAGCGGCGATGTGGGCTTGTGGCGTCGGCATAGGCGATGAGATCATCGCGCCTTCCTACACGTACTGGGCCTCCGCCTTGCCCGTCTTCAGCCTCCAGGGCACGATTGTCTTTGCCGACATCCATCCTGACAACCTGACCATAGATCCCGCCGACATCGAGCACCGTGTCACAGAGCGGACCAAGGCCATCGTTCCCGTACACATGGGTGGCTACCCCTGCGACATGGACCCGATCATGGAGATAGCCGAGAAGTATGATATCAAGGTCATCGAGGACGTATCCGTCGCCCAGGGCGGCCTGTACAAGGGCAGGCTGCTGGGGACGATCGGGCATGTCGGGGCCTTCTCCATCATGTCGGGCAAGGCGCTGGCTACCGGGGAGGCCGGCATGCTCATCACCAACGACCGCTACATCTACGAGAAAGCCACCGTATGGGGACACTATGCGCGCACCACCACCACGCGCTGGTCCGGTGAGACCGGCGAGCAGACGATCACTGCTCCCGACCTGACACCGTTCGTGGGGCTGCCGTGGGGTGGCTGCAAATACCGCATGCACCAGTTGTCATCGGCGGTAGGGCGCGTGCAGCTTAAGTACTTCAAGCAGCGCCTGGGGGAGATGCGGGAGGCCATGAGCTACTTCTGGGATCTGCTGGAGGGCTGCGGTGGCTTACAGGTGAGCAGGCCCGCCAAGGCTTCGGGAAGCGTGATGGGTGGATGCTGCGGTCCGGGTGGCATATACAAAGCTGACGAGCTGGGCGGCCTGCCGATCCAGAGGTTCTGCGAGGCAGTCGCAGCAGAGGGCTCGGCATCCGGCACCTGGAGTGAGCCCCTGCACTTGCATCCATTGTTGAACGATGCCGATATCTACGGGCACGGCAAACCGACGCGCAACGCCAACTCCGACCGCGATCTGCGCCAGCCGGTGGGAAGTCTGCCGGTTACTGAATCGGCCGGTGAGCGTGTTTTCGGCAGCCCCTGGTTCAAGCACTACTGGCCGGAGATCATCGAGGAGCACGCGGCCGCATTCCGCAAAGTCGCCGAAAACGCCGATCGACTCTGACGCAGAGAGTTGAGAGTGTCACCAGAGGAGCGATACTGATGGGAGAAGGTTCGAAGCTTGCTATACTTGGCGGCCCGAAAGCCGTTACGCTGGACCAGAAGGGCATCACTGGCTGGCCGATCGTCACCGAGGAGGACGAGGAGGCCGTGCTTGAAGTGCTCCGACGCGGTGCGATGTCGGGCAGAGATGTCACGATGCAGTTTGAACAAGAGTATGCGGACTGGCACGGTACGAAATATGCTCTGGGCCACAGCAGTGGCACGGCGGCTCTGCAGGCGGCGATGTGGGCCTGTGGGGTCGGTGTGGGCGATGAGATTATCAGCCCAAGCCTGACTTATTGGGCGTCGGCGCTGCCGGTATTCGGCCTGCAGGGCACCGTAGTGTTCGCCGATGTGCATCCCGACACCCTCACCATTGACCCCGGAGATATCGAACACCGCATCACTCAGCGCACCAAGGCGATTGTCCCGGTACACCTGGGCGGACACCCGGCCGACATGGACCCGATAATGGACATCGCCGAGAAACATGACATCAAGGTGATCGAGGATGTCTCTCACGCCCATGGGGCTCTGTACAAGGGGCGGCTGGTTGGCGCAATTGGTCATGTCGCATGTTTCTCCATTATGTCGGGCAAGGCGCTGGCGACCGGCGAAGGCGGGATGCTGACAACAAGCGACAGGTATATCTGGGAGAAGGCTACCGCGTGGGGGCACTACGGCCGCACCAGAGCCACCCAGTGGACCGGCGAATTGGAGGAGCAGATCATCACCGCGCCCGACCTGACGCCCTTCGTGGGAATGCCCTGGGGTGGTTACAAGTACCGGATGCATCAGCTTACCTCTGCAATGGGCAGAGTGCAACTCAAGCACTACAAAGAGCGCATGGCAGAGATCCAGCAGGCCATGAATTACTTCTGGGATCTGCTCGAGGGCGTGCCTGGTTTGCAGGCTCACAGACCGCCGCAGAATTCTGGCAGTACGATGGGCGGCTGGTACGCCCCACGCGGGATTTATAATTCGGAAAAGCTTGGCGGCCTGCACCTCCACAGATTCGCCGAAGCTGTGGCTGCCGAAGGTGCCACTTGCGGCGCAGGCAGCCGCCGCAGGCTGCACCTGCACCCGCTGTTCAATGAGGCGGATATCTACGGACACGGCAAACCGACGCGGATTGCCAATTCCGACCGCGACCTGCGCCAGCCGGAGGGCAGCCTGCCGGTCACCGAGGCAGAAGGCGACCGGGTCTATAACATCCCGTGGTTCAAGCACTACTGGCCAAAGATTATCGAGGAACACGCAGCAGCCTACAGGAAGGTGGCCGAGAACGCCGACCAGCTTCTGTAGCGTGTCGCGTGCATCGCAGCCTGAGAGAAAACAAGCGGCGGGGGCAACTGGCCCTCGCCGCTTGGTCTTGTGTCCTCACGAATTGCCCGCTCATGGAGTGGGTGGTTTGGGGTTTACCGTGACGATCGCATGTGGCGACTCCTTGCCGTCCGCCGTCACTGTGTATGTGTGGATTTCGTAGCGAAGCGGGCGCTGTTCCCAGAAGAACGCTCGCGGGGTGGATATCAATAGTGCGAAAGTTCCATCAGGGTTGACCTTGTGACGGTGGCCTGGGATCGTTCTGTAGTATTTGCTGCCATCCAGCGTATCATAGATCTGGGTTTGGATCACAACAAGCGATCCGAGCGCAGCCGCGCCGACGACCAGAGTACTGGGGCCGATGAGGTCGCCTTTCTGGGGACTTTTGACGATTGGCGCCTCGCCCTTGGCAGGCAGCTTAGTTGTCGGTTGACTGGTCTGGGCCGCACATACGGCGGCTAACATAGCCAGTGCAATGCAGGTGGCCAGCACAATAGAATGTGTTCTCACGTTTGGTGTCCTCCTCTCTAAAGACTTCAGGTGTCAATAATTCCACAGTGCGACGTTTGAGTTGCCCGGACGCAACTTAAGGTGTCGGCGATCTCTGCTGCACGGTGATGATGGCGTGCGGTGACTTGCCGCCATCGCGCGTGACAGTGAAGACATGGATCTCGTAGCGCAGTGGGCGCTTCTCGCCAAACGATATCAGGGGGGTGGCGATCAGCAGTTCGAAACTGCCGTCCGGCTTGGGCGCATGGCGATGGCCGGGGACCATCTTAATGAACTGGCCGTCGAGCTGGTCATAGACCTCCGTCTGGATTACGACAACCGAGTTCGGCTGGGCCCTGCCGATGACCAGGGTGCTTGGCCCGACCTGTTCACCGTTGCTGGGGCTAGCGACCTGCGGCATGTCCCCATAGGCGGAAGTCTGGCCTGTCGCTGCGCCGGCCATTGCCGCGGTGAGTTGGCCGCTGTCGGCGGCCGCGAAGTACGCCCCGCCGCCAATCTGGGAGATTTCTTGCAGATACCTTTCGGCTTCCGAGCCCGCGGTCAAATCAAACCCAACAGTGTTGATGCTGAGCCTCATCGAGCTGTTGCTGACTGCCTGCTGCGCCTCCTGGAGGGCCTGCTCAACCGTCTCGCCCTCGGTGGTCAGGTCTATGATTTCGGCCGCGCAGACCGCAGTGATCAAAAGCAGTGCGAGAAATGAGATCAGAAATCGTGTTGGCACTCTCATAGTTGCTGTCAACCTCCACACACTTGTTGTTCGTTTACGATCGACCTCAAACCGAGCGGCGTGCCTCAGTGGCAGTCGCTCATTGGCGGCCTCTCATTTGCGCCTCCTGCACCTGCTGGAACATCCTATGCAGGCTGGCGCTGGCCTCCTCCTGCCTGATGCCACCGTGTTGAGGGCAGTTATCCTGGCCATCGCACAGGATGATGAGCCGGCCCTTTTTCCCCTGGCCTTTGGTAGTCAGGTAAGTGAGGGCCTTGTACTTTGAGTAGGTGAGCGGCGTGTCACCTCCGGCGCTAAGTCTGTCCGCGGCGCTCTTGAGCTCCTCCGCGTCCATGGTGAAGTCGCAGTGGACTTTGACGCTGCAAGCACCGTAAGCCACCAGGCACCACTCGGTCTTGCCGTCATCGGTCTGGTCCACGGCGGTCTTGACGGCTGCCTTGGCTGCGTCCAGCTTGCTGCCCCCCATACTGCCGCTGCAGTCCACCAGGAAAAGGAGGGACAACTCCGGCTGCTTGCCAACCTTTCCCGTCCATTTCGCCTCCACCACCATATCCTGGTTCGGCCATCCATATAGTTTCTTGGTGCGCTTGTCGGCAAATGCGAGCCGCAGGTCCACTTCGTAGGGCCCCGGCTTGCTGGCGTCAAAGGGGAACTTGATGTAGGCTGTCCCCGCCTTGCCTTTGTTCCAGCTTTCCGCCTGGGCAATCACGCCGGTGCTGGTCTGACCGGCCTGAGCCAATTGGGGCCGAACGAGGATGATCGGCGCCCACTTGCCGTCGGCGGGCCAGTTCGCCAGTTCGTTGCCGTCTTTGTCGCGCACCTCAAGAAAGCTGAGCATAGACTCAATGGTAGGGTTCCCCGGCCACGCTTTGGTAGTGTCGAAAGTGCTGCCGATGAGGCCGCCGGTGTCCAGGTCTCTCTCCGGCTGGATGACCAGATGTGCTGGATTCGCGGCCCAGTCGTTGAAAAACCCCACTGAATCCGAGATGGCGCGTGAGATTGCCCTATCCCACTGCTGACAGAACAGCTTGAAAAGACGAAAATCGTTGACCGTGTAGTTAACCACAAGACGCCCCGTGGTCTCGCCGGCGTTGCGGTCTGGGAGCTCCAACTGCACATCATCGATGAGCAGCGGCTTCATCAGTAAGTCGTACTCCTGCCGCGTCGGCGGCGTCCCCTTCAATACACGGCTGAAAACTGCCCCCCGCCACGCGCTCTGATTGTGAACGTTCACAAACCACTGAGTGCATTGTCCCATCAGCACGGCGGATTTCGTCAGGTCGGTGGTGAACGCCACCGGGGTCAATTGGGTTGGTCGCCAGTATACGGGGTTACTCGGGAAAGTTTCCCGAAAGGCCGCGCAGATCAGGTTTGCCGGCACAGCTCCAGACCTGACGACATAGCGCTCAAGATTGGAGGCCTTGCGCAGGACGTGTTCACACTCCACCAGTTCCAGGCGCTTATGGCGGACCTCAAAGTCGTGCCCCCCGCCAAAGTACCCGCCGAATTCGTTTACCAGCGGGTGTATCACACAGTCGGTGCAATAGTGCGTCAACCATCCCAGAGCGAAGGCGGTGCCGGCGTCGCGACGCGACGAGAACCACGACGCCTGCGCCTGCTTCAGCATGTTCGTGATGAGTTGGCCAGTGCGTTCATAGTGAGCCTCTGTGCCAGGATGTCCCAGTCCAAAGGCTTCCGCTACCAGATACGTGGTCAGAGCAATGTCGGGTCCGGTCGTCCCGGCCAGGTAGGCATCCATATTGGCATTGCAGATGTCCTTCACTGACTGCGGCGCTTGATCCAACGCCCGCAGAGCCACGTATACGTGCCCGGGGGCCTGGCTGGCCTGGCCTGCGCTCACTACCATCGTAGCGATCACGATGACCATGACCGGAAGCAGAAACCTGTTCATTCGATCTCCTCCGACGCGAGTTGTGCCCCTCTTTAGCACCAAATACACCCGGTACAGTCTCTTCGACATTCTGCTCGCATTGCGACGGACTCGGGGTGGCGCTTGGGGCGCTGTGTTCCAGCTATGAGACGTGCGCCCTGGTCATGGCTGCTGAACGGGCGCAGCCAGATTCTGGGTGCTGATGATACTGCGCAGGCCGGCCGCGGCTTCAGTGCGGCCACCGCCCTGACGCGTTTGAGAATTGTTCTCACCATCGCAAAGCACGATCAGCCGCCCGGTCTTGCCGTGACCGTTCTTGACCAGGTAAGCTGTGGCCTTGTATATCGAGTAGGTAAGCGGCGTGTCGCCGTTTGCGTTAAGACTGGCGGCCGCCGCCTGAACCGCCGCTGCATCGCTAGTGAATGCCACCACCTGCCAACATGTGGAGGCGCCTCCGAAGCCCATCAACGCCCATTCGGTCTTGCCGTCGTTGCTCTGATTCACCGAGTTGATTACGGCCTGCTTGGCTGCCTCGATCTTGGATCCGCCCATGCTTCCGCTGCAGTCAACCAGGAACAGGATCGAGAGCTCGACATTGCCGACTTGCGTCGGCTGCTGAGGCTGCGTCGGCTGCTGAGGCTGCGTGGGTGGCTGGGCTGGTTCGCCGGCCGGTATCTGGGCCCACATGGCGCGTTGATCTGCGATCTCCTGGGTGAGGGTAGCTCTGGCTAGATCGAGCTGCTGGTTGATGAGGTTGGTCTGTTCTGCCGGCGACAGCGACTTGTTGGCTGCGCTCTTACCCAGGTCAACGATATTGCTCACGACAGTGGCAATGGCGTCACTGACGTAATTCGCCCCGTGGGTAGCAAAGCCCGTGCAGTAATCGGCAATTATGCCAATAAGACCGGCGGAGAGGCCTTTCGCGGCGATCTCGGTCTTCTTCAGTTCGAGGACGGCGATCATCTGCCCAAGCTTTTCCACGGCTGCGGCGCCTTCGTTGATTTTGGTGATGTCTTCGGGCTTCAGCTTGTTCGTGTTTTGTGCGACGAACTGGTCTTTGTCATCCAGAAATTGAAAGACCTCTGGGGGCGTGTGTGTGCGCTGGGCGTTCTTGCTCACCTCGTCCCAGCCGTCAACGCCGTTCTGGTATTGGACAATACGTTCTGTCAGTTCAGGTCCCCAGTCAGCGGGCCTATTCTGCGAATACCCAAGCATGCCACCCATCGAGGTGCTGCCGTAAACCTCGTTCATCTGGGCGCGCTGCGCCGCGGGCATTTTCTCCCACAGGTACATTTTCTGCATCTGGGTCAAGTCCTTGACGAAGACATCGTGGTCGGCCCACTTTACCATCATCTTCTGGCTATAGCCGCCGATCCACCAGCCTTCGAGGTGGAAGTTAATCTCGCCGCTGAGCATCCACGCCTCGATTCCTGGGTATGTGGGTATGTCATCGGGAGCCGCCCCGATAGTAGCAGCGGGCTGGGAGAATACTACGGCGGGGAGAAGCAGGCTCAGTACGGCAACAAGAACCAAGATCCGCTCGCTCACCTTCCACGCCCCTTTCTATGAACGCTGTAATCCGACGCTGCGGGGTGCGACACTTCCTGCCAGTATATATGAAGCCACTGACATTGGTCAACCGCTTCGGCAGTTGCTGTCCGAGGGCAACAGCAAGCGCCGGAACCTAGCGACGAGGCGCTCACCGATACAGGCGTTGCTGCGACAGGGCTTGCCAACAGAGCCGTATTGTTGCACAATGGCCGCAGGATAGTTCGCCCATGAGGCGAAATTGCACGTAGCCTGGAGTTGGTGTCGGTTTTCTGGGAGGGATGTTTCTTTGGCCCATAAAGCTGATCTCAAAGTCTCTGTGGTCATACCGATTTACGATGAAGAGGAATGTATTGACATCCTCTACGACCGACTGACGGCGGCTCTGGGCGAGTTGGAAGCTGATTATGAGATCATCTTCGTCAACGATGGCAGCCACGATGCGTCGCTTGACATGCTCACGGCTCTGCACCAAACGGACGCCCGCGTCGTGGTCGTTAATCTCTCGCGCAACTTCGGGCACCAGCCGGCCATTTCAGCCGGCCTGGCCGAGGCGAATGGCGACTGTGTCGTCATTATGGACGGAGACCTGCAGGACCCGCCTGAGGTCATACCTGATTTGGTCGCAAAGTGGCGCCAGGGCAACATGGTAGTCCTGGCATATCGCCGCAGCCGTCGAGAGGGCTTTCTTCGCCAGCGGCTTTACTGGCTCTTCTACACGCTGCTGGGAACGGTCAGCGACTATCCGATCCCCCTGGACGCCGGCGTATTCGGCCTGATTGACCGCCGCGTCGCTGACCAGTTGCGGAATCTTTCCGAACACAATCGCTTTCTGCCAGGCCTGCGGGCATGGATCGGCTTTTCACAGGCAGTGGTGCCCTATGACCGCGAAGAGCGGGTCGCCGGCAGGCCGAAACAAAGTCTCGTCAGGCTCACCAGATACGCACTGGACGCCGTATTCAGCTTCAGCTATAAGCCGCTGCGCCTCAGCCTTGCAGCCGGCCTGGTGATAAGTGGCGTGTGCTTCTTGTATGCGGTAGTGCTGGTGATCAAGCGCCTTGTGGGCATTGATGTGGTTCCGGGTTTTACGACACCGACTGTTGCCATTCTATTTCTGGGCGGAGTGCAATTGATCAGCATTGGCATCCTGGGCGAGTACATCGGTCGGGTGTACGACGAGGTGAAGGCCCGGCCACTTTACATAGTATCGGAGATATTGCGCAAAGGCGAAGAGAGCTAGGTTTGGCGCGCCAGGATTTTCTCTGTGCGGGCCTGTTTGACACCGCTATTGGCGCTTTGCTATAATCGCCGCGCCCGCATTTGTAGCCGGCCAGTGTGTCCGAGCTTAGCACATGACGGCATAGAGCCGACCTTTTCCAAGCGAGCGCTTTGCACCATTTTGGCTATGTCCTTGGGCAAAAAGGCCATTCTTGGAGGAACATAATCCGATGATGGACATCAAAGAAATACAGGAGATACTGCCGCACCGGTATCCGTTTCTGCTCATAGATCGCGTTATCGAAGTGGAACCCGGTAAGCGGGCGGTCGCGATCAAGAACGTGACCTTCAACGAACCGCAATTCACCGGCCACTGGCCGGGGAACCCGATGATGCCGGGCGTGTTGGTACTGGAAGCGATGGCGCAGACCGGTGGCATCATGCTCCTGACGGCTATCGGGGACTCCGGGAGAAACGCTCTGTTCGGCGGACTGGACAATGTGCGGTTCCGCCGCCAGGTGATTCCGGGGGATCAACTGCGCCTGGAGGCCACCATCATCAGGCGCAAGAGCGACGTCGGCAAGGTGCGTGTCGTAGCCACAGTAGATGGTGAGGTAGCCGCTGAGGGAGAATTCTTGTTCGCCCTGGTTGACAGGTAATAGCGGGCATCAAATCAGTCGAGGCAGAGAGCAGCTATATGAACATTGATCCAACGGCGATTGTTGACCAACAAGCCGAGCTGGGTAGCGGGGTGAAGGTCAAAGCATTTACCATAATCGAGGCTGAGGTTGAGGTCGGGGACGGATGCGTTGTCGGCCCGCACGCTGTAATTCGCACCGGCACCATTGTTGGGGAGAATACGCACGTCCATACCGGCGCTGTCCTGGGTGAACCACCTCAGGACGCCAAGTACCAGGGGGAACCGACCAAGCTCATCATCGGACGCAACAATACCATCCGTGAGTATGTGACCGTACACAGGGCCTCCGGCGAGGGCACCGAGACGGTGCTGGGCGATGACAACATGTTGATGGCGTACTCCCATCTCGGTCACAACTGCCGGATCGGTAACGGAACTCTGATAGCTAACTCGGCAGCGTTAGGCGGGCATTGTGTCGTCGAGGATTTCGTGAATATCGGCGGCCTGGTTGGAATGCACCAGTATGTGACCGTCGGCATGATGGCGATGGTGGGAGGGATGTCGCGCATCGTTGGCGATGTGCCTCCCTATATGATGGTGGAGGGTAACCCGGCTGAGCCACGCGGACTGAACTGGCGAGGGCTGGCGCGGCACGGCGTGTCTGAGGAAGATCGCGCCGAACTCAAGAGGGCTTACCGATTCCTGTACCGCTCGGAATACAACATCAGCGACGCTCTAGCGGTCATTGAGAGGGAGCTCAGAGAGACAGAGCAAGTCGTGTATATCGCCGAATTTCTCCGCCGCGTGGACGCCGGCTACGCCGGCCGACAGATTGATCCCCACTAACCTGCCGGCTCACCTGGAGAACCCCGATGAAGGACCGCTCGCAGGTTTTCATTGTTACCGGTGAGCCGTCCGGTGACCTGCACGCGTCTTTGCTGTCCGAAGAGTTGCGGCTGGCCGGTAATGTCGCCATCACAGCGGTCGGCGGAGCCAGGTTGAAGACCGTCGGGGCCGACATATTCATAGACAGCAGCCGCTGGGGTGCAGTCGGCATACCGGACGTACTGCGTAAGTACCCTACGTACTGGCTAGGGTTGCGTAGAGTTGTCGCCAGGTTGCTTGCACAGCCGCCCGATCTACTGGTACTGGTGGATTTCGGCGCCTTCAACATGCGGCTGCTCAAACGTCTGGGCGCCGAACGCAGGCCGAAGTCTTTCTATTTTTTCCCGCCCGGTTCCTGGGGCCGCAACCCGCGCGACTTCTCGGACATGGTGCAGCTCACCGACTGTGTCGCCACCCCCTTTCCCTGGTCAGAACAGATCCTGCGCCAACAGGGCGTAAATGCGCATTTCGTCGGCCATCCGGTCATAGACCGCGTCAAGCCTGCAGAGGACGTTGGGGCGCTGCGCAGGGAGTTGGGGGTTCCTGAAGAGGCTTTCTGCCTCGGGCTGCTGCCGGGCTCGCGGCTAATCGAGCGACGCCTACTCGGTCCGCAGATGATTGGAACAGCGGCCCGCCTCAGGCGGCGGTATCCGGAGTTGCACTCGCTCTTTTCGCCGCCACCCTCAGCCGCGGGGGGCACTGACCGCAATATCAACCTGGCTCAACTCGGCGACCGGGTGACCGTGGTGGATGACAGCTTGAAGATAGTGCAGGCTGCGGATCTCATCGTCACGGCCTTCGGCACCGCGACCTTGGAGGCTGCTGCAGCCTTGTGCCCGATGATCGCGATATACAGGGGCACACAGGCAATGTGGTTGCAGTTCCGCTTGACAAAGCTGGACACTGAGTTTTTCGCCATGCCCAACATCATTGCCGGCGAGAAGGTCGTACCGGAAACGATTAAACCGGACGAGACAAACGCCGAGGCCCTGGCGAGGATGATAAGAGAATTGATCGAAGACGAGGCAGCGCGTCTCGACATGAAAAGACGCCTGGCTGCGGTGCGAGAGATGCTCGGGCCGCCCGGAGTGGCCAAGCGGGCTGCCGAGCTGGCCCTGGCCACTATGACATAAGCAGCTCGCCACCTCTGGACAACACGTTGACTTGTCACCTAATCGCAATAAAGATGTTGAAGATGTGTTGATAATGCTATCGCGTTCTGCGCTTTGGAAATTGAGAGAGTTCTTACACGGCATCAAACTGGCGTTGCTGGCGGCTCTGCTGGTAATGGGGCTTTCCGCGTGGCTTAATGCCAGTGTTTTGTTCAAGACGAAGGACGTATTTCAGCCGATTTTTGAAAGTATCGTAACGGTAACTGATGTAGCGACGATGGCGCAGTATAGGGCCGAGCTTTTTAGCGCGGCGCTTCAACTGTTCGCCATCATACTGATGGCCGCGCTTGCCAATGGAGCGGCGCTATATCTTGGCAATTGGATAGGACAGCGGCTGCTCTTCGAACTGCGGTGCAAGCTGTTCGACAAGCTCCAGTCCCTGTCACTTGGCTACTTCGATCGGCACCGTATTGGGGATTTCATATCGCGGATCAATAACGATACTGCGCTGATTCAGGGGACTATTGGCTCTGATCTGACGAGATTCATAGTGACACCGCTGACGGCTTTGGCGATGACCATTTTGATGATATACATATCGTGGCGACTCACATTGGGCCTGGCTGTCGCCTTCCCGGTCGTGGCCATGGTGACGGTCGTGGTGGGCCGCTATATCCGGCGATATGCTCTCCGCGTCCAGGAGCGGCTGGCAGACCTCACGTCAGCGACGGAGGAGACACTGGGCGCGATGCGTGTGGTAAAGGTTTTCGGTCTGGAAGCCCGGGTTCGCGAGCGCTTTGGGCGGGAGAACGAAGGTGTATTCCGCGGGCAGATGAAAGCCGCAGTGGTTAGAGCGTTGACCAGTCCTGTTGTGATGGGCCTGGTTGGGCTGGCGCTGTGTGCGGCGCTGGTCTTTGGCGGTTATGAATTGGTCGCCGGCCGGATAGAAGACGGGGCTGGCGGCCTGATGGCTTTCATCCTGCTGCTTCAGGGCACGGGCAGCCATGTGAATCGGCTTTCCAGACTGTACCTCGGGCTGCAGCAGGCAGATGCGGCCGCCGGACGCATATACGAGATACTCGGCGAACAGCCCGATATCGTCGAAGCCGAGGACGCCGTCGAGATCGAAGACGTTAGCGGCGCTGTCAGCTTTGAACACGTACAGTTCAGTTACAGTGAGGGCTATCCGGTGCTCAGAGAATTCACGCTGGAGATTGCTCCCGGCGAGAAGGTAGCCATCGCGGGCCCTTCCGGCGCCGGCAAGACCACCGTCGCCAACCTGGTGCCCCGGCTCTACGATGTGGACCACGGCGCAGTGAGAATTGATGGGGTAGATGTCCGTGAACTCCGCAATGCCTTCCTGAAGTCGATTATGGGTATCGTTCCGCAGGAAACCTCACTTTTCAGCACTACCGTACGCGACAATATCGCTTTCGGCAAGTCGAATGCCAGCGAAGAGGAGATCATTGCTGCAGCGAAAGCAGCGCGCGCACACGAATTCATCACCGGGTTGCCACACGGCTATGACACTCAGGTCGGGGAACGGGGTGTGATGCTGTCCGGAGGCCAGAGGCAGCGTATTGCGATCGCTCGCGCACTGCTGAGAGCACCGAAGATCATCATTCTTGACGAAGCGACATCTTCGCTGGATACTGAGACGGAGTCGGCAATTCGTGCCGCCCTGCAAACACTGCTGCGGAACCGCACTGCCATCATCATCGCCCACCGACTGTCAACTATCAGAGACGCCGACCGCATCATCGTCATTGATGAGGGGCGAATTGTAGAACAAGGCACGCATGATGAACTGATGGCCCGCGACGGGCTTTACCGGAGACTGTACGAAACTAAGGAGCTGCTTGCCCCCAACGACCTGCATGACACCGACGCGGAGTAGGCACAAGATTGGTGCAAGGCCCAATGGATACGCCCACACAACAGCAGCCCTACAAGCCCTGTAAAACCTGGCTCTATAACCTGCTGCTTGCTCTGCTGTCACCGCTGCTGCTGTTGTGGCTGGCCTGGCGTCTGGTGGTCAGGAAGAAGTCGCGGGAAGGGCTGGCCGAGCGTCTGGGTAGTCTGCCTGAGCACATCCTGGAGCTTTGTGACACCACTGATGCTGTAGTCTGGTTTCATGCCGCCTCGGTGGGCGAGGTCGCGGCTGCCGAACCGATAATCGCCGCCTTCCGCATGCAAGAGCCGCTGGCTCACATCATCCTCAGCACCATCACACCCACCGGCCGGGCCCGGGCGGAGAAGATCGAGGGTCATGTGGACGGTATCATCTACTTCCCGTTTGACATGCCCTTCGTGGTGCAGCGGGTTCTCTCACAGATTAAGCCGGACCTCTTCGTAATGGTCGAGACCGAGTTGTGGCCCAATGCTCTGGCCGAAGCCCGCCGCCGAGGCGTCAAGGTTGCGATGGTCAACGCACGACTTTCCGGCCGGTCATGGAGCAGCGGACAGTTTCTGGGTCATTTGTACAAGTGGATGCTGGACGGTATCTCGGTAATCTGCGCGCAGTCGGAGCTGGATGCCGAACGCTTTGTGAAGCTGGGAGCAGCGCCGGAGCGGGTGCTGGTGGCCGGCAATTCCAAGTTCGACCAGAACTTCCCGATCATCGCCAGCGCACAGGCCGACAAATGGCACCATGACTTCGGCTTCGGCCTGGACGACAGGGTGCTGCTTGCCGGTAGCACTCATCCTGGCGAGGAGCAGCAGATCCTGCACATATTTCAGCAATTGCGCACCGAGTTCGGCGACCTGCAGTTGATCATTGCACCCCGCCATCCCGAGCGCGGCGATGCAGTCGAAGCCCTTATTCGCGAGATGGGTTATGACGTTGTTCGTCGCACACGCGTACTTGCGGAGGACGCAGAGCCGGTGCCGCTGGTGGCCGAATCCGCCGTCGCACGCGTCGGCCTGCTGGACACCATCGGCGAGCTGGCTTCGCTTTACTCGGCCGCTGACGTCGTATTCGTGGGCGGAAGCCTGGCTAACATCGGGGGCCACGACATCCTGCAGCCGCTTGCACAGGGCAAGCCAGTGATCTTCGGGCCACACATGCATAAGACAAAGGACATAACTGAGCTCGCGCTGCGCGACAACGTGGCCTTTCAGGTGCGCAACGCCGAAGAGTTGCTGCTGAAGATCGCCGAACTCCTCACCGACCAACAAGAGCTCCTCCGCTTGGCCGCTGAGGCCCCCACCATGATTGAAAAGTACGCGGGCGCTTCTGAACGCTGCGCATCGGAATTGGCCCGGCTCCTGGAGGCTGGGACGGCGGAAGGTGAGCAGTAAAGATGTCATACAGGCCCGGCAACTTCTCAATCGAGAGCTGCTGGCGCAACATGGTGGCAAGGCGCTCCCCGTGGAGTTGGCTATTGCTGCCTCTATTGTGGCTTCTTTGCGTGCCCTGGTGGCTTGTCGTGTGCGCCAGCCACCACATATACCGGCTGGGCATGAAAAACTCCCGAAAAGCTGTTTTGCCGGTGGTCAGTGTCGGCAATATATCCGTCGGCGGGACAGGCAAGACAACCACCTGCATGTACCTGGCACGTGAACTCGGCGAAAGCGGCGTGGTAGCTGGAATCGTCTTGCGTGGCTACAGGCGCAGAAGCAGGGGAGCGCTGTTGGTTTCAGATGGCCGTAACATTCTGGTGACCGCTGAGCAGGCGGGCGACGAGGCATGGCTTTTGGCCAAGCAACTTCCTGAATGTCCGGTAGCTGTCGCCAAACGGCGTGAAGCGGCCGTCGAGCTTATCGCCGAAGAGACCGAAGCACAGATAGTGCTGCTCGACGACGGTTTCCAGTATTATCGGATGGCCCGCGATGTTGACCTGGTATTGCTGGATGCGTACACGCCACCGGGCTCCGACTGTCTCTTCCCAGCGGGGCTGTTGCGGGAACCGTACTTGCACCTGTCGCGCGCTAGCGACATCTGGATCACTCACAGCGACATCGCCTCTGAACAGCAGTTGGCACACATGCAAAAGATTACCCGCCGTTACGCGCCAGGCGCTTCGGTGGTTATTACAAGTCACGCTCTGGACCGGCTTACCACCTGGGACGGAGAGCCGGTTGGTATTGAGTTGCTGAGCGAGCGTCCAGTGATCGCGGTCGCGGGCATCGGCAATCCGGAGGCGTTCTTCAGTCTCGTGGCAAAGCTGGCCAAACAGTCCGTCAGCGGGCTGGCCTTCCCCGACCATCATGACTATAGGAGCGCGGATTGGGATACTATTGCCGCCTCAGCGGCACCTTGTGAGCATGCGGTAATCGTCACCACCCCGAAAGACGCAGTAAAAATGCCCGACCCGCCAGCGCGATTGGACGTGTACGTAATGCACCCCAGGTTGGACGTTCAGGCAGGTCACGCAGCCGTAGAAGAACTCCTACAACGCATCTGCACGCTGGCGAGGTCTGCCGCTGGATCGGCCAAGGAGGTGTGGCAGTGAGCGGCCAGCCGTACGGCTTCAGCCTCCGTGGCCTCAAGCACATCCTCACAAGCTGGCTGGTTCGCGCAGTGGCCTGGTCAGTGCGGCGGATGCCCGTAAGCTGGCTGCGGGGGCTCAGCAGGCTGTTTGCCGCGCTCTTGGTGTTCTTCACCCCCAAACGTCAGGCGATCGCGGAGCAGAACATCAGACTCGCACTCGGCGACGACATTTCCGACCAACGTGTCCGGCAGATCCGCCACGAGTGCGTCCGCAACTTGACTCGTGCGATGCTGACGATGCTGCGCCTGCCGGCGATGAGCAGAGGGGAAATCATCGAGCGGGTCCCGGCCAGGGGGTGGGAGTATGTCGAGGAGGCGCTGGCCCGCGGCAAAGGCGTGCTCTGGGTTACGGCCCATTTTGGCAACTGGGAGCTACTAGGGGCAAGGATTGGCGCCCAGGGCTATTCTCTGGTGGTGGTCGCGCGTGATGCGGCTCACGCGGCCACTGCGGAGGTAGTCAACTTGGCCCGGAAAAGTGCCGGCATGCGCGTGATTGGGCGCGAAGATGTCCGGGCGATGCTCCGTACGCTGCGCTCCAACGGCCTGTTAGCTATTTTACCGGACCAGCACGTCGCTGAAGGCGGCATCGTGGCGGATTTCATGGGCGGGCCCGCAATGACAGCCACCGGCCCGGCCAACCTCGCAGCACGCACCGGCTGCGTTGTTCTGCCGGCCTTTTGTCGCTACGACGCAGACGGCTCAATGCAGATGGAAATCCTGCCCCCGCTTGACCTGGTGGACAGCGGCGACCGCGACCACGACCTCATCACCAATACGCAACTCATTAACGACGCCATCGGCGACTACATAAGAAAGTACCCCGAGCAGTGGCTGTGGCTGCACAGGCGCTGGAGGGTTGCTGAGAACCAGCAATAATGAATCCAGAGGAGGAATAGACATGTGGCGTTCTGAAGTGCGCTTTGTCCTGATTATGGTGTTCACACTTACTGGAGGGCTGTCAACCGTTATGGCCAAGGAAAAGAGTATTCTGGTGACCCAGGAAATGCGGCAAAATGCTGTGGCCAACGCAGAGCGCTTTGAATGGGCGGAGAAGCAGCGTGACCGGGCAGTGGTCCGGGCCCAGCGCTGGCTCGAAAAATCCGACGAGGAACTATGGGAATTCGTACCGAGCCCCGACACCCCGCGCGACGCTTCGGTCAACAGAACAGGCATCGGTTGTCCCGAGTGCGGCAAAGAGCAATTCACCAAACAGCCATACTGGCTGATTGACTTTGAGAATCTTCCCTGGAAGGTGAAGTGCAACAACTGTGGCGAGGTCTTCCCGAAAAACGATTTTGAAGCATACTACAAGTCAGCCCTGGACGAGCACAATATCTATCAGGAGGGCGCAGGCGACCGCTCGCTTCTGTTCAACACGGACCACCCGGACCCCAACGACCCGCTACACATGTACGCGGTGGACGATGGGCTGGGCTACAAGGAGGACGACAAGCGCTGGGACTTTGCGGCCTATTACGGTTACCAGATGTGGATGGATTGCATCCACGGGGTGACCGCACTGGCGAGAGCCTACAGTCTGACTGATGATGCGGCCTATGCCCACAAGGCGGGCGTGATACTGGCCCGGATCGCCGATGTGTATCCTGACATGGACTACAACCCGCAGGTGCACCGGAAGGGCTTTTGCATTTCCTGTGGTGGTGGTGGCAAGGGCCGCATCCAGGGCTGTATCTGGGAGTGTTTCACGGCCGATGAGCTCGCCCTTGGCTATGACATAGTCTATGACGCGATCAAAGACGACCAGAAACTGGCAGATCTCCTCAACAGAATGGCCCAGGAACACAAGCTGGCGCATTCAGGCGGCTCGGCCGCTGTCTGCAAGCATATCGAGCAGAACCTGCTGGTGGAGTTTGCCATAAGCGTCCAGGACCGCCGCATTCACGGCAACGCCGGGATGCACCAGCGCGCCATGGTGGGCACCGCCATTGCGCTTGATGACCTCGAACTTACTCCGCAGTATCTGGACTGGGTGTTTGCCCCCGACGGCGGGGAGGTACCTACGGTGCTGACCGATGTAATATGCCGCGACGGTCTGTCCTATGAAGCGGGCATTGGCTATTGTAGTCTTCCCGGCAGGTCGCTGTACAACGCCGCGGATATGCTGCATAGATACGGCAAGTACCAGCGGTACGATATGTACCGGGATTTCCCGAAGTTCAAGAAATGCTTCACGATGAACCAGGCGGTGCGGATGCTGGACCAGGTAAACCCCAAGATCGGCGATTCGGGCAAGACGCAGAACTGGAGCGGCG
Organism: bacterium; assembly: GCA_030604405.1. Classification (GTDB taxonomy): domain Bacteria; phylum Armatimonadota; class Zipacnadia; order Zipacnadales; family UBA11051; genus UBA11051. The sequence goes on from JAUVVY010000002.1 coordinate 71,203, forward strand.
GCGGCGGACTGCCCCTCGCTATGTCTATGACCGGATACCGGGTTTATGGCGAACTAGCTAACGCAATGGCCGTCGGCTTTTCGTGCTCCTGGGACTCAACCTACCTGGCCGGCGACATCTATGATGCCGAGCCTGACGCAATACTTGAGCGCGTCAAAGCGGACTGGGAAAAGCGCGATAGGCGCCTGCGCAGCTTCAATTCCGGCGGCTACGGCCTGGGAGTGCTGCAGACGGCGAAGGCGGATTACGGTACCGCGGCATATCTCTACCACGGCCGTTCCATTTTCCACGGTCACGAAGACCGCCTCAGCTTCGGAATCATGTCCGAGCAGGTGGTGATGAACCCCGACCTGGCCTACCCGCAGTACACCGGCCACTGGCCAAAACGAGTAGGCTGGGTAAGCCACACCGTCAGCCACAACACGGTAATGGTCAACGACAAGGGCCAGAAGCGTGGCTGGGGTGGCAAGTGCGAACTGTTTGAGCGCCAAGGTCCGGTGCGGCTCATTATCGCTGACGGCGGACATGTGTATGACAGCGTCAGCACTTACAAGCGCGCTTTGAGCCTCATAGACGTTTCCGACGACGACAGCTATGTCCTGGATGTGTTTTGGGTCCGCGGCGGGTCGAATCACCGCATGATCAACAACGGCGCGGCCCCGGACGTCACTTGCACGAATCTAGCCCTGGAGCGGCAGGCAACCGGGACCTACGCCGGGCCGGATGTCGAGCTCGGCCAGTTCTATGACGGGCCTGAGAATTGGGACTACGACGGCTCCGGTTTCATGTACCTCTATGATGTCGAAAAGGGCAAGGCGGCGCTGCCGTTCACGATTGACTGGGACCTCGTGGACAAGCGCGGCTACATCAAGGCGGGCAAGGACCCGCACTTGCGCATGTATTGCCTCAGTGAAGTTGACGAAGTGGCGATCGCCAGCGGGGACCCGCCCCGCAACAGCCCCGGCAACCCCGATTCGCTGCGCTATATCATGCGTTCCCGCTTCGGAGATAACCTGCAGACCCAGTTCGTCACGGTTCATGAGCCATACGAGGCAGAACCGTTCATCAACAATGTCATGGCCCTGCCGGTTGCCAGCCACCAGGGGCAAGGCTTTGTGGCGGCGGTGCAAGTAGAACTGGCCGATGGCCGCCGCGATGTGATGATTCTGGCCGAGCAGCCTGGCGTCATCACGGCGGGAGATATGACACTCGATGGCCGGTTCGGCCTTGTGCGACTGAATCCTGACGGCGAAGTCGTGTTTGCCAAGCTGGTGGCCGGAACCTCGCTGAGATACGGAGATTTCGCTTTGACCCAGTCGCTGGCGGCTTTCACCGGCGAACTGGTGTCCGCTGACGATTCTGACCCGGACGATGTAGTCCTCAAGCTCGATCAGCCTCTGCAGGACCAGGGCGTCTCAGCACAAGGTCTGGTCGGACGCTATATCATATTTGACAATGCCGAACGCTCTGATGCGAGCTATGAGATCATGGCTGTTCGGGACGACAACACCATATCCATCGGCGACATGACTCTGATCGAGCGCTTTGTTGACCCAGAGCAGTACGACAAGGGCGTTGTGTACAATGTGGTACCCGGCGAAGCCTATGCGATTCACTTAAGCACAACCTGGAGCAAGTAGTTTGCGTCCAGCTCTGTCATGGCACTGTGTGGGCTCGTGAAGGAACTGAGGCCAGGTCCAGAGAAACTCAGAAGTGATGGATACTGTGACCGACACTGAGCAGAGGCAAGATACGCCGACGCGGGGCTACCCGTTACGGCTGCGGACGCTGGTTCTAGCGCTGGTTATTTCGGTTCTGAGTGTGAAACTGAAGATCTACCAGAGCATGGTGCAGTCGTGTGGGGGTGGTGTAGATACCGGCTTGGCCGTGCTGGTGCTGTTGGTTCTGCTGGAGCCGCTGGTCGAGCGCACGCTGCGGATGGAGCGGCGCGACTTCTTGTACATATATGTCGCTGCCGTCGTTGCTGGCGGCGTTTACATGGGCGTCGAGCGCTTCTTGCCAGTCTATACGGCGGCTCAGTATCTTGCTGCGCCGGACAACAACTATGACGCAATTACTGACCTGTACCCCTCCTGGTTCATCCCCAAGGACCCCGAGCTGATCAGGCAGTTCTACGAAGGAGCCACCGGCAGAGTCGATCTGACGCCATGGCTCTTGCCTATGGCCCTGTGGACGGTGTTTTTCGTTGTGCTGTGGTTCACGCTGTTGTGCATCTGTTCGCTGCTACGGCGGCATTGGGTGGAAAATGAGCGCCTGGCCTTCCCACTGGTTACCGTCCCGCTGTACATCACAGCTCTTACGCCTGAGCGTATCCGCCCACGCAAGACCATCTGGCATGAGCCGCTGATGTGGGCCGGCTTCGGCATTGTCACAATTCACTTTATCACTATTATGCTTCATGCCGCCAACCCAGCCGTGCCGACGCTGGGTCCCCGCTACAACGTGGGCCAGTTCTTTACTGAGAAGCCGTTGGATGCGCTCAGCGGGTATTTCCTGTTCGTCCACAACCCGCAGCTTCTGGGGTTGGCCTATTTTGCCCCCCAGGACATCTGCTTTTCGATGTTTTTCTTCTTCTTTTTGATCAAGCTGCTGATGCTTACTTATCGCGTCGCCGGTTGGCAGCAGCCCAGCGGCTTTCCGTTTTTCTGGCCGATGGCGGCCGGCGCTTTTAGCGGCATCGCGCTGTACTACACCTGGGCCGGCCGCGAATATATCATCAAACTCTGGCGTAGTGTGCGGCTCATTACGAAAGCCAAACAGGCCGCGCCACCGGATCCGGAGGCTCCGTTCTCATACCGTTTCGCTGCCATCGGCGCAGTGTTGGGCTTTGGCTTTTTGTGCGGATGGTACATACTGGCAGGCATGACCTGGTGGGTGCCGCTGGTATTCTTCTTCTTAATCATTCTGTTTGCGACCATTTTCACGCGCGGCCGGGCCGAAGCCGGAATCGGCTCGCTGACATCGTGGCCGTTCTGGCAGGCCAGCCGCCAGATTAAGAGCTTTCTGGGCACCAGAGCCCTGGCCCCTAACAATGACTTCACCAACCTCTCAATGCTTGGCAGTCTGATATTCCTCCACTTCAGCAGCTACCCGGAGACCATGACTTATCAGATCGAGGGGCTCAAGATCAGCAGCGACGCCCGTCTGAATACCAAACAGACCACCGCCATTATGCTCTTTGCCGTTGTCCTGGGTGTGGCAGCTATGTTGTGGTTCTCGATCCAGACTTTTTACACATGGGGCGGCAACACGCTGTCCGGCGGCATAACACAAGGCAGTTACGCGACCACCATCACACATCGGGAACTGAGCGAGATCAACCGCGTAATGGACGGCACTCACGTAAAGCCGGATTGGAATAGCAACGGCTACACTATCGGCGCGCTCTTGTTCACCCTCATACTGGTCGCAATTCGCATCCGCTATCTGCGTTTCCCGCTGCACCCGCTCGGCTGGGTGATGACCTTGCCATACGGATACGCCTATTGGGGGCCGTTTATGGCCGCCTGGGCTATGAAGTGGGTAATCCTGAAGATCGGGGGGGTGCGCCTGTACAATAATTTGGTGCCCTTTGTCATCGGCATGATCATCGGTCAGATCTTCTCGACTGCTATCGTGTGGCAAGTCGTAGCGCTGTTCATGAGCGAGCAGTGGCGCACACTCGCCGACCCGCTCAGGTACTTCTGAGCACTCAGTCGCGACAAGGAGCAATGGGCAATGCACAGCAGATTCTGGCTGGCAGCTACGCTAGCGCTATTGTTTCTCAGTGCATGCATAGCCAGCGCGGATACAGTGACATTGATTGGCGGCGAGACAAAGCTGGAGTACGGTGGGGAATTGGAATACAGCATTCCGCCGCCTGATGACTGCAAATCGGTGCTACTGACCATCAGTGCCCGCATGGATTATCCTTCTGCAGCCGGCAGCACCTACGTCATGTCCATACTGCTAAATGGCCAGCCGGTCACACCCGAGATCAACCGCAGACTCAGCCGACTGCTCAATAAGCCCTTGAACTTTGAGATGGCCTCCGGCCTGAAACTTACGTGGTTCCGCTCTCCAAAATGGCGGGTTGTCTATTCGCCGGATTTTGAGACCGCACAAAGCGAAAAAGCGGGCGGCAGTAGGATACTCGATGTGGATCCGTACAAGCTGGTCATTGATGTGACCGATTTCATCAGATTAGGCGAGCAGAACACGCTCAAAATAGCCCACGCGGGCGAGGCGATGAACCTACGCAGCCATTTCGCGGATAACCCCTCGCTGGATTTCTTATTGAAGGAGCTTTCGCTGGAGTTTTCGGACCAGCCAGCGATTGCAGGTCCCGCGAAGATGAGCCGACACACGGCCGATACCCTGATGGTGGACCCGCCGCAGCCGGCAGACGTGCGCAGTGTTTGTACGATTGGCAAACATGGGGCCCTGAATATCGCACTGCCGGGTGCGGAACTCAAGTTGACAAGTCGGCTTTCATACCCGGGTGGCGGCTACAACTATATCGGCAGGCCCGCGGACGAAAGCTCTGAAGAGAATTTTACCATTGCGTTGGAGGCAACTGAGGCCGTTTCGAGGATTGTGGCAACCGGCAAGGCCTACTCGCTTACACGCACGATCAAGCTGCTGGGAGACCATATCGAAATTGCCGACACGTTCACGAACCTGCGCGACGAAGTGACCGGCATCAAGTATGACAATCGTCTTCAAGCGCCCAAGGATTCGGTTATTGACGCTTATCTGGGCGGTGACGACAGTCCGGGCAAGGCCGGGGTAAGCGGCCTGGAGAACACTTCCCTGTACCTGGCGCTGGAAGACTGTGGCTGCGGCATGGTGGCCCTGGATGACGTTTCGCGCTATCAGGGCGTCATTTACTACGATACCGACGGCGGCGGGATACGCAGCGATCATTTCGGGCTGGCTCCGGGGGCTTCGCATACCTTCCGCTTCAACATTTACCCGACGGCTCGCGCCAACTACTGGGACATGATCAACCTGGCTCGCCGCGACATGGGGGTGAACTTCACCATCCCCGGCGGGTTCTCGTTCTCGGGCCCAGGAGTCATACTTGACTCGACTAGGGAAGAGCTGAATAAGTGGCTCGACATGCGTGGCGTGAAGATATTGTCCAGCGGCGTGTGGTTTGACAGCAGCAAAGACGCGCAAGTGCCGTGCTATCATGGCAGCCACATGCTTAAGGCTGCCAGCCTGCGGCAGCGACTCAAGGCTGGCGTCGCCAGATTGCGCGAGTGGTTCCCGGATGTCGAATACCTCATCTATATACATAGCTACATCAATACCGACGAGACAGCGGCCCAACGATACGCTGACGCCCGCCTCATGACCCCGGAGGGACAGCACTACATCAACCCGGGATATACTGAGCGCATCGGCATCCCGTTTGCCTACTTCTACATGACGCCGGAGAACAGCTATTTCGAGGCCATGAAGGAAGTGGTGGACATGTGCCTGGATGAGAATAAGATACACGCACATGGCATCTACTGGGACGAAATGGCGTGGTGTTCTTCGCGACACGCTTACGACACCTGGGATGGCTACAGCGTTGAGATTGACGATCAAGGCGAGGTTACTCGCAAATTCGCATACAGCGGGCTGATAAGCCTTGACGCGAAGCGCCAATTGGCGGAGTATATTCTGAGCAGGGGCAAGCTGATCGGGAATTCGTGCCCGACGAGCCAGACGATGACAGAGCTGCATTTCCCGCGTTTTGTTGAGACAGCGGCAGGTTGGTACCCGGCTCGGTCGCACCTTTATACACCTATCTCGCTGGGCGACCACAGGACCGTCAACGACTGGCCGACGCTGATTGCCGATATTCGCAACAAGCTTGACCTGGGCACGGTCTATTACTACTATGCACGTCCGGATCAGCCTGCCCCGACGATTACGCAGCAGATGTTTCCGTTCACGCCGGTCGAGCTTCACTCGGGGTGGCTGCTTGGTGAAGAAAGGATTCTCACGAAGCTTCCCGGCACTTATACTTTCGGCGATGATGCGGAAGTGAAGGTGTACTGGTACGGCAAAGAGGGCGGACCGGTCTCCAAAGCGGCGAGCCAGGAAGTCAAGCAAGGCCGCCGGCTGGTTCGCCTGGACCTTGGCGAAGGCGAAATGGCAGTGATAGTGCGAGCCGATGCAGACAGATAGGACACAGGACCAAACAACGGAAGCGCCATTGCAAGGGCAGCGGGCCGGCGTGTCCGACCAGTCGCGGGCGGTGACGAGGACTGACCGTCTCATCATATTGTTCGTCGCGGCAGCGGTAATCATCGGCAGCAGGGCACTGACGCCCGACCCCAGTGGCTATGGAACACACCGCCAGTTTTTTATGCTGCCATGCTTCTTTCGCGCGCTGACACATCTTCCGTGTCCCCTGTGCGGGCTGACGACGGCATTCACGCTGACGGCTCGGGGGCAGATTATTGAGGGTTTCGAATCGCACGTGTTGGGGCCGCCACTCTTCGCGGCAGCCGGGCTGGTAGCACTCGTAAGCGGACTATCGCTGCTGCCGGGAATGTCGTGTCTGGGGCGCGCGATGGGTATTCTGCATAGCCCTAAAGCGGCTCGCTGGCTTCTGTTGCTCGTCCTAGTCGCCTGGCCGGTGAACGTGTACCTGTGCGTTGCTCAACACTAAGCGCAGCGCGTTGGCGGTGATGTAGGCTAATGTGGCATATTATAAAAAACGTGAGGTCGCTGCTAAAAACACACTGGCGCGTAGCTGTGCTGATCGGCCTTGGTGTGGCCCTGGGCGGCGTCTATTTGTCGGGCCGGCTGGCAGAGCGTAGCGTCGTCGAGCAGACCGGCGGCCCCAGCGTGGCGGCAGCGGTCGTCGGCGAGGCGGGCGGTGTGGCCATCTTCGAAACATTTCAGATCGCAATTCCTGACGGATGGGAGCGGGTGCCGGAGCGCGAAGGGGGAGATGGCGGCGTACTTCTTTACCTGCGCGGACCGATGACAGGTGACCAGCATCTAGTTGTTGCCGCCGAGGTTTATCCTGTAGCAAAGGGTGTCACTCTGTCCGGCTTCGCGGGGAGCTACACTGCTGAATGGCCCATCGAGAGCTTTCCAGTGGACAGGGAGGTCAAACTTTGCGGGCAAGCGGCACGAATAGTTGGTTTCACCAATGCCGATGGTGACAACTTAGTACTCTTTTGCGTGCATCAGCAGCAGGCCTATGTAATTGTGATGATCGCGCCCGCCGAGACCATGCCAGAGCACGCCGAATTCTTCCACAAGGTGCTTGCCGGCCTGCAGTTGTATGAGTAGTATGGTGCCCGATGTGCTTCAAGCTGGGATTGCCCATATCAAGGTGAACAGGCTGATACTCGCCCGGTAATGGGGCCGCCTTTGTCAGTGCGGCTCAAGCGGCCCCGACGGAGGGCGTCCCCGCTATTCAGACGGTATGTGCTGCAACGAGCATTGGCGAGGCCATCAGGCTCCTGTGACGGCCTCCAGTGCTTTCTGTAGCCGCGCCTTTGCCTCACCAGGAAGGCCGGCCAGGGCGGCTTGGACCCGCGAGTCCACGACCCCAAACATCACCTCCGGGTCCTGGATGCTGACCTCCACTACTTCACCGAGGCCACGCAGAACTACATTGCAGGGCAGCAGTAGGCCGATCGAGCGGTCAGCCTCAAGCGCTCGGTGAGCCAACTCAGGATTGCAGGCGCCCAGAATCTGGTAGGGCTCGAAGTCAACGTTGAGCTTCTCCTTCATGGCTTTCTGGACGTCGATCTCAGTGAGAATGCCGAAGCCCTGCATCTTCAGCGCCTCAACGACCTTCCCCTTCACCTCCTCAAACGACCCGCTTATGGTGGCCTTCATGGCATAAATGGCCATGGTCTTCACGCTCCTGCTGGGGCAGGCGATGGGCCCGCCCTGGATGGACAACGCCGCTCGGTGCTCGCGAGAGAAGTCAGGGGCTCACCGGGGTCACCCGTATCAAATCGGGTCGCCTCTGTTGTTGGGCCCCTCACACCCACTTGCCTCCAGGATTAGGCATCCAGGGCCCAATCTCCTTCTTTCGCGCTGTCAGAGACCTTCAAATCGGCGGCTTTCGCAAATGGACGACTATGACAGGGAGGAATCCGGGCTTGATTCACGGAATACTGTACGCAGCAAAGAGCAATCGGAGAGATCCCAGCGACATTTGCTCAAGTAAGAGAACTGGAGTTGGGCGTCGCGTGTGTGGTAGAATATGGGTCGAGGCGGGCATGGCACGTTGGACAGCGACAAATGCTGGGAGTCGCATCAAGGAGTTGAGATGAGAATGCTGGGAAAAGACATTCGGATGGAGCGAATCAGTAATCGTGAGGACGGCCGGACGGTGATCGTGCCGATGGACCACGGGGTGACGCTGGGGCCGATTGAGGGTCTGATTGATATGCCGGTCGCGGTCAACAAGGCTGCCGAGGGCGGCGCGGATGCAGTCCTCGGGCACGTCGGCCTGCCGCTGCTGGGACATCGAGGATATGGTCGCGATATCGGGCTGATCCTGCATCTTTCCGGCAGCACCAGCCTCGCACCTGACCCGAACCGAAAGGTACTGGTGAGCAGCGTTGAACGTGCGATGAAGTACGGGGCTGATGCTGTTTCGGTACACGTGAATCTGGGCGCGGCAGATGAGAGCCAAATGCTGCAAGATCTGGGACAGGTGGCGATGAAGTGCGAGGAATGGGGAATGCCGCTGGCGGCGATGGTATATACCCGGGGGGCTAAGATCGAGAGCGAATACGACGTGGAGGTCGTCAAGCACGCCGCGCGCGTTGGGGCGGAATTGGGCGCAGACCTGGTCAAGGTCAACTACACCGGCAGCGCAGAGACTTTCCACGAGGTGGTTGAGGGCTGTGGCGGCCGGAAGCCGGACGGAATCAAAGTGGTTATTGCGGGTGGCGAGAAAATGGAAACCGATCGGGAGATCCTCGAAATGGTGGACGGTGCCCTCGAGGGCGGCGCATCGGGTGTCTCCATCGGCAGGAATGCGTTCCAACACCGTGCGCCCGAGAAGATAGTCGCCGCGATCGTGGGGATGGTGCATGGTGGAATGAGCGTAGATGAGGCCCTGAAAGCCCTCGAGGCAGGCTGAGCCAAGTCGCAGCCACAACAGCGCTGCTGCGTTGGCTGTTGCCGGCACAGCACCTGGGCTACGGGCGGGAGGACTGACTTGCTATGAAACAAGTGTGGGTCAAGGTTGATCCGTGGCAGAAGCAACTCGTGACCGCGGCCCTGGAGGCCGGCGCCGACGCGGTCCTGGTGCCCGAGGGAAAGAGCGCGGAGGTCAAGAGCCTCGGCCTCATCCAGACCGTGGCACCTGACGGAGACCTGCGGCTGGGGGAGGATGTCGTGGAGGTGGAAATTGCGGACAAGGAGAGTGAACGCCTGGCGCTGTCTTTGGGGCAAGCCAAGATAGTTATCGTTCGTGCGACTGACTGGACGGTTATTCCGCTGGAAAACCTGATTGCCGAGGGGGCAATGGTGATCGCGGAGGTGACAAACGCGGCTGAGGCACAGGTGGCGGCAAGCACCCTTGAAAAGGGAACCGCCGGCGTTCTGCTGGTCACTGATGACCCTGCGGAGATCAAACGCACGGTCGCTGCCCTGAAGAGCGAGGCCGAAGAGCTCGCGCTTGAGCCGGCAGAGATTACCGAGGTGCAGGTTCTTGGTATGGGCGACCGGGTATGCGTGGACACGTGCAGCAATATGTCGGTGGGTGAGGGGATGCTGGTCGGTAACAGCAGTGCGGCCATGTTCCTGGTGCACGCGGAGTGTGTTGACAACCCGTATGTGGAGCAGCGGCCGTTCCGCGTCAACGCAGGGCCGGTTCACGCCTACATTCGCGTGCCGGGTGCAAGGACCAGGTACCTCTCAGAAGTCCGCGGAGGCGACGAGGCGCTCATCGTCGGTCACGGCGGAAGGACACGGACGACCATCGTAGGTCGCTCGAAGGTCGAGCGCCGGCCGCTGTTGCTTATCAAGGCTCAGGCGCAGGCCACGGAGGTCTCCATCATCCTGCAAAACGCCGAGACCATTCGCCTGGTCACGCCAGAGGGCCAGCCTATCAGCGTTGTGGAACTCAAGCCCGGCAGCAAGGTGCTGGTCATGCTCGAGGCGAGCGGACGGCATTTCGGGGTCAAGGTCGAGGAGACCATCGAGGAGAAATAAGTCAACAGAGAGCACTGATAAGAGCTAGAATGGAGCTCGCACTATGCCCGAGCAGGTTCCGATACTTAAATTCGGCGGATTGACACTTCAAGGCCTGAGGCGTTTCGGCCCTGACGAACAGCGTCTGCTGGAGAACTGCAAGCAGCAGGAAACTGTCAATGACATCTATCGGCTGCTTGCTGAACGGCGCAACATTGCCAGAAGCCAGCGGCTGCATCAGATCGCCCGCCAGTTCATTCTTCCGCTTTATGAGGAGGGCCTGACGCCGATAGTAGTGGTGTCGGCTTTCGACTGGGCTACTGACAAGCTCAGCCAGCTCGCCGCCTGTATCAGTCCCGACCCATCACTTCGAGAGTATGCCCGGCTGCTGATGTCCGGCGAGTTACGTGCCAATGCAGCACTGTCCATAACCCTGGAGGCGATCGGCATTCCGGCACGCTCCATGACCGGTCGCGAAGCCGGCATCGTCACCGCCAGCGGGCCTGTGGACGGGGTAATCTCCGAGATTAAGAAAGGTCACATCGTTGGCCTTCTGGAGAAGAAGATCGTTCCCGTAGTCGCGGGCTTCCAGGGCTACTACTACGACCCGGAGGAGCAGCGCGACGAGGTGTCAATTCTCGGGCGTGGTGGCAGCAACCTGACTGCGGTGGCCCTGGCCGACGCCCTGGACCAGCCTGACTGTGTCATGTTAAGCAATGTTGACGGCCTCTACGACAAGGACCCGAATGCTTTCGACGACGCGAAGAAGATTGACGAGGTCACTGCCCACGAGCTGATGACATGGGACCCCTTTCCACACATCATTCAACGGGAGGCCGTAGAATATGCAGTGGCAAGGCAGGTGGACATCTGGATACGCAGCGGATTTGCCCCCGACTTGTCCGGCACACTAATCAGGTGTAAAGAGTAGGTAAATGGCCGCCATCCACAGGTTTCCACGAGCAAGCATTTGGGTAAGCTATATACAGAAACCCTCCCTTTAACGGACTGAGCGCTGCAGAAATCCCGGATGTCTCTGCAAGCGCTCAGTTGTTTTTTTGGCATAAGCATTCCCCGGAATCAGTCCTGTCTTGCCTCGTGTTGTCTCCGTTGTGGCTTCAGAGAACCGTGTGTGTGGTGAACAATTTCCACAGCAATAGCGTCAACCAGGACAGTTGTAAGCGCTTGACCCGAGGGTCTCGTTTTGCTATACTCAGGCGCGCTAAAATCCCCAACAAAGCGAAATGTGCGCGTTACGCGATAGTGAAGTAGAAGGCGTGTGGCGACCGCGCTTCATGCGTGTACGGCTATGTGTCGTGACCGCGGTTTCGACACGCTTTGCAGCCTCGAGAGCCACCATCGTCCAGGGAGGTTCGCAGTATGATTCGTGTTGAGGGTCTGACCAAGTACTACGGTGCGCACCGGGCTATCCACGATGTGACGTTCCAGGTGGATAAGGGCGAAATTGTTGCATTCCTTGGGCCCAACGCCGCCGGCAAGACCACCACAATGCGCGTCCTGACCGGCTTTGCACCCGCCTCGGCAGGCAGTATTGAGATCGCCGGCTGCAACATATACACCCAATCAGTCGAGGCCCGCCGTCACATCGGCTATGTTCCCGAAACCCCGGCACTTTACCCCGATATGCGGGTGAATCAGTACCTTAGCTTCTGCGGGCAACTGTACGGAATGTCCTCTGCACAGATCAAGGAGGGGCGTGAACGGGTGGTCGAGACGTGCGGGCTTGAGGAACGGTGCGATGACATCATCAGCCACCTCTCGATGGGCTACCGGCAGCGCGTTTGCCTGGCCCAGGCGCTCATCCACGACCCCGACATTCTCATCCTCGACGAGCCCACCCTCGGTCTGGACCCTAACCAGATCAGGCAGGTGCGGGAGTTAATCAGGAGCCTGGCCGGCGACCACACCGTTATGCTTTCCACTCACATACTGCCGGAGGCACAGGCCACCTGCGAGCGCGTAATCATCATCAACCACGGCGAAATCGTCGCTGAGGACACTCCGGAAGCGCTCACCGCACAATTGAGCCAGGCTCAGACGATACTGGTCAGGGTCGGCGAACCCTCGGACACTGTGCCACGCCGACTGCGCGACCTGGATGGGATAACGGGAGTGGAGCCGGTGCGCGGCGAGGCCGGGGCGTACTATGTGGACACCGAAATTGATGCGGATATACGCAGCGAGATCGCGAAGTTCATTGTTGAGAATGACTGGGGCTTGCTGGAACTGCGCGCCATTGAAATGAGTCTCGAAGACGTGTTCCGTCATCTAACGACCGAGGAGAAGGGTGTAGCCTAGATATGCGCAACATCATCAGCATTACCGCACGCGAGATCCGCAGTTATTTCGTATCGCCGCTTGCCTACGTAGCCATATTCTTCTTCGTGTTTATCTGCGGGTTTATTTTCACACTGGCAGTCGCCAGCGGCTACACGCAGGCTGACATGTCGCCGCTTTTCCACAGCATGATCTTCGTCAGTCTGATACTGGCGCCGGTGTTGACTATGGGCCTGCTGGCGCAGGAAACCAGCAGCGGCTCGATCGAACTGCTGATGACCAAGCCGGTGCGCGACGCCGAAGTGGCCGTGGGCAAATTCCTCGGTGCCCTCGCCGTCTATTGCTTCATTTTGCTAGTGACCCTGGAGTTCCCCATAATGTACGAAATCTGGGGCAATCCGGACTGGGGCATGATCGCCGCCGGCTATATCGGGCTTTTGGCCTGTGGCATAGCGTTCATGGCCATCGGCACCTTTGCCAGTTCAGTCACCGACAGTCAGATCGCCGCCTGGCTTATCGGCACTGCAATTCTGCTGTTCTTCTGGCTGGTTGGCTGGCTAGGGTATTCCTCGACTAGCTGGGTTACGGATGTCGCCAAGCGCCTTTCCATCTACGAAAACTTTGGTGATTTTTCACGCGGCATTGTGGATGGCAAGAACTTACTCTTCTTCCTGAGCGTGGCGATCGTATTCCTATTCATGAGTGTACGTGCCATCGAAAACCGTCGCACAGTCTGAGCTGGTGAATCAAAGACCAGGGGAACTGGCGCAAAGAGCCATAACGCCAATATACGCGACTTCGGAAAGCGGTGAGGAAAGTGCAATATCGTCAATTGGGCAAATGGGGAGTGCGCATCAGTACCATCGGCCTGGGCAGCTATCTGACCATCGGGATGCATGTGGACGAGGAGACCGCCAAGCAGTGCGTGAAATTCGCATTCGACTCCGGCATCAACTGGATTGACACCGCCAACGCATACAATCGGGGACAGGCCGAAATCACGGTGGGCAAGTTGCTCGCGGACTACGATCGCGATGACTACGTGCTTGCCACCAAGGTTTGGGGACCAATGGGCGATGGCCCCAACGACAGGGGCCTTTCGGCAAAGCACGTATTCGAGCAGTGCCATGCCAGTCTGAAGCGACTGCAGACCGACTACATTGATCTCTACCAGTGCCATCGCCCGGACCCCGACACGCCCCTGGAAGAGACCATCCGCATCATGGAAGACCTGGCGCGCCAGGGGAAGATTCTCTACTGGGGCGTCAGCGAATGGCCGGCCGAGCTGATTCAGGAGGCTGTTGACCTGGCCGCGATTATGGGCTGTCGGCCGCCGATCTCCAACCAGCCGCGCTACAGCCTGATGTGGCGTGTGCCGGAAGAGGCAGTATTCCCGACATGCCTCAAAAACGGCCTGGGCAACGTAGTCTTCTCGCCACTGGCGCATGGCGTCCTGACGGGCAAGTACGAACCCGGCCAGCCGCCGCCGGCTGGCACGCGGGCTGCCGATGACACCCAGAACCAGATAATGATGGACATGTACTGGACCGACGAAAAGCTGCAGAAGGCGCAACAAGCCAAGGCGATGGCAGGGGACATTGGCCTGACTGCGGCTCAGCTTGCCATGGCCTGGTGTCTGAGGCACGATGCGGTCACGTCGGTCATCAGCGGCGTGACGAAGGTGGCACAGCTCGAGGACAATGTAGCTGCGGCAGATGCTGAAATCCCTGACGATGTGTACGAGGCGTTGTGCGAGCTCTTCCCGCTGCCGACCGTTGAGGCACCATGATCTGCGAGCGTGCAATCAAGGATTGGCGGGCAATTCACGCCGTGCAGCGGCAACTGAGCCAATACAAACAGAGTGTCAACCTCCTTCGGGCAGGTGAACCGTAATGGGCGAACGGGAAAACCACGTGGATGATTCAAGTACGGACGGCGCTGCCGCCAGAAAGGAACTTGCGGACCCGCGTCTGGTTGCTGCTGAAGTCGCGCCCAGCTCCCCGCTGATGCTGGCGGGCAAGATCGCCGCATGGGTTGGTCTGGCGGCCCTGTTGATAGGTCTGTTCTGGACCGGCATCACCAAGACCATGGGTGCAGCGCCCAAGGTGCTGCTTATCCTGGGGCTGGTTGGCGTCATCTTCTGGCTGGTGACCAATATCACGGCCGTCGTCAAACAGGTGCAGGCTCGTGGCTTCCAGGCGGTGCTCAACTCTGTGCTGTTCACCGTTTTTGTGATCGGCATAATCGTGATGGCCAACTACATCGCAGGGCGCCATCACATGTTCCGGGCGGACTGGTCGGAGGCGAAGCTGCACTCACTGGCCGCAGGCACATTGGACATAATCAGAAACCTCGAAGAAGATGTCACGATCACCGCCTTCATCTCTCCTGAGCTGTACGGCGCAGACCAGATACGCAACATGCTCAACGAGTATCAGATTCACGGCAAGCGCATTAAGCTGCATATCTATGACCCCAAGCTGGCGCTGGCGAAGGTTGAGGAGTACGAGCGGCCCTTCGATGGCACCATCTTCGTTGAGACCGAAAACCGCAAGGAAGAGGTGCAGGGCGGCACCGAAGAGCAGATCTCAAGCGCGATACTGGCCGTCACCACCGGCCAGAAGACGAAGGTCTATTTCCTCACCGGCCATGGCGAACAAAGTCTTGACGCCTTCGGGGAGCAAGGCCTTACGGTGCTGAAGCGCTATCTCGAAAACGAGCAGTACGAGGTCGCTGGTCTGTCACTGGCGACAGAAAAGGAGCCGCAGGTGCCTGGCGACTGCGCGGTGCTGGCCATCGTCGGGGCCAAACAGGAGCTGCTGGACAGGGAGCAGACGGCAATCAAGCAGTATGTTGAGCAGGGCGGGAATCTGTTTCTAGCTTTGGCTTCGCCGCCTGCTCCGGATTTCGCCGACATTCTGGAGCCTTACGGAGTTCGCGCGCTGAGCGGCCTGGTAATGGACCCCGCACGCTCTCTGCAAGGCAACGCGCAGGTGCCGGCGATATTGGAACCGAAGGGCCATGACATTGTAAATAACTTGACAATGATCGCCCTGCCAACCGTCATGGCCTTCGAAGTAGAAAGCCCGCAGCCGCCGATGCCTGGCCCGGGAGCGCCCCCGCCACCTCCCACAGCAGCCACGACCATCCTTGAATCAACCGGCTCCGCCTGGCTGGAGACCAGCACCTCCGGCCCGGTGTTGAGAGATGCCGATGAGAAGAGCGGGCCGCTGGCTATGGCTGTTGCCGTTGATCTGAGCCGCGAAGAGCAACCGCCGCAATACCCGGGCGCCCCGCCGCTACCTGAGCCCGATGAGCGTAAAGCGCGCATTGTGGCCGTGGGTGACTACGACTTCATGCGTGATGACTTCTATCAGATGGGCCTCCGAAGCAATATCTTCCTGGCCACCAGCTCTATCGCCTGGCTGACAAAGAACGAGAAGCTCGTCACAATTCCGCCGCAGGAGCCACTGGATCGGACGATGATACTGGCTACTGCGCAGAGGAGTCTAGCTATACTGATATCGGCTGTCATCGTTCCGCTACTGGTGCTTGTCACCGGACTCGTCGTCTGGTGGCGAAGGAGGTAGGCTGGCAGACCATGAAGGCTTTGATCAGAAGCATTGCTGCCGCCGTAGTGTTCGCTATTCTGTTGTTTTACGTGTTTGCTTTCGAGCGCGGCCGGGTCCCTGAGAAGGACGAAATATTCGGCCTGAATGTCGAGCAGACCAGCCGCTTGCAGGTCACTGGTCCGGGCATGGACCTGCTCATTGAAAAGCATGACGATACCTGGTACGTGAAAAAGCCATTCAAGGGCCTGGCAGATCAGGACGAGGCCGAAACACGCATCAAGGCGATTACTGAGCTAAAGCCATCCGGTACTCGCAGCGACCTTGACCTCGACGACGAAAAGTTCGGCCTCAAGGAGCCGCGCCTTACGGCAGTGTTGAACTACGGAAAAGGCAAAAAGATTAAGCTGCTAGTCGGAAAGAAGACACCGGTGGGCTCCGAGATTTATGCCAGGATCGAGGGCCGCAAGGACCTCTACATACTTCCCGCTACCGTCTTTAGTACGCTCAACCTGACCGCAGACAAGCTGCGGGAAAAGACAGTTGCCAAGATCGAGTCGGACAAAGTGCTCTCTCTGAGTCTTACCCACGGCGACACAACAATCAAGGTCGAGAACCGTGCTGAGGGCGATAAAGACAAATGGTTCATCACCTCCCCGATAAGCGCTCGCGCCGATGAGTTCCAGACCGAGCAGGTTGTCACCAAACTGGCGGGCCTCGAGGCGAAAGATTTCGTGGACGAGCCTGCGAAGGACGCCGACTACGGCTTCGATAAGCCCTCTCTGCTGGCCGAAGTGCTGGACGAAGAGGGCAACAAGGCCGCCATCACCATCGGCGCAAAATCCGACAAGCGCGACGAATCCTCACTTGATGGCGGGGAACTGTTCTATGCGAAGGTCGAGGGGCGCGATGAGATTCTACTGGTCGCTGCGGAGGATGTGGCTGAGTTGCGCAAGCAGCCTATTGACCTGCGCGACACGTTCATCGTGGAGTTGGATAAGCAGAACATCAACTATGTCCGCGTGCAGTCGACAAAGCGCCTGTCATTTGCGATCAAGCGCCTGCCCGACGGGTGGCATCTCGACCGTCCCATCAAGGCCGTCACCAAGGCGGGAAAAGTTGACGATATCCTGTATGACATCGTCCAGCTCGAAGCCCGCGAGTACATCGCTGACAAACCGGAAGACCTCAAGCAATACGGCCTGGCCATACCCAGTGACATCATCGAAGTCCACAGCATTGACACAGATGATGTGCTGAAGATAAAGATCGGCTATGCCTACGGCGCGGATGCCCACTACTGTCAGACATCAGAAAGCGATCAGGTCTATGTAGTCAGCGACATGCTGCTGCTGGACCTGCCGAAGAAGCTCGAAGACATCCAGGCCTCGTCGTAAAGCGCATTCCGTGCTGTCCTGGGCGGCCTCCACGCAGCTTGTGAGGCCGCCTCTTTTCATGTTAGAGGTGCGCCGGTATCCTTGACACCTCATATCGTCTGTGCTATACTCCGTCAAAGGGTCGTTATCCTACGCAACATCAGGCGAATACAACAGGCCCCCGCATAGTGGGGCTATTTCTGTGTGTGCAGGTAGGTGGAGCCAAATGTCCGTCAAAGTTGTCGTGGGCGCCCAGTGGGGCGATGAGGGAAAGGGTAAGGTCACAGACCTGCTGGCCGAGCAGGCCGATGTGGTAGTCCGCTACCAGGGCGGCAACAATGCCGGCCATACTGTCGTAGTGGGCAAGGATGAGTATAAGCTGCATCTGATACCATCGGGCATTCTGCATCCCGATACCCTGTGCATCATGGGCGACGGCACTGTTATTGACCCCGAGTGCCTTGCCAATGAACATCAGGGCCTGGTCGCCCGCGGCATAAGCTGCGACAACCTGCGCGTCAGCGGCAATGCCCACGTCATCATGCCCTATCACCGTCTGCTTGACGAGCTCCAGGAGACAGCGCGCGGTGCTGGGAGCATCGGTACCACCCGCTGTGGCATTGGGCCCGTATATACCGATAAGACCGCCCGCAAGCCGCTGCCGGTGCGGATGTGGGACCTGCTGGACAAAGACGTCCTGCGCGAGCGGGTTGAGGGCCAGCTTGCCCAGAAGAACATCATCCTACAGGCACTATACGACGCCGAGCCGCTGGAAGTTGAGGCTGTAGTGGAGCAAGTCTGGCAGCACGCAGAGATCATCTCAGACCACATCTGCGACACGCGGGCGCTGGTTCTTGAAAAGATTGAAGCAGGGGCCGACATTGTGCTGGAGGGCGCCCAGGGGACGTTTCTGGACCTCGATTACGGCACCTATCCCTTCGTAACCAGTTCACACCCCACCGCCGGCGGAGCCTGCCTGGGTACAGGCATCGGCCCAACCATGATCGCCTCGGTCATAATAGTGACCAAGGCCTACAGCACCCGCGTCGGAGCCGGCCCATTTCCGACCGAGCTGGAGAACGAGATCGGTGACCTGATCCGCGATAGGGGACAGGAGTACGGCACCACCACCGGCCGGCCACGCCGCTGTGGATGGCTTGATGGGGTAGCCCTGCGCACCTCGGGCCGCGTCAATGGCGCTACCGCCATTGCGCTGATGCTGCTGGATGTGCTCGACGTTTTTGAGACCATCAAGATTTGCACAGCCTACGAAATCGGCGGGAAGACCTACAGCATGATGCCGGCCAACGTCGAGCTACTGAGCGAGGCCACGCCGGTATTCGAGGAGCTGCCGGGCTGGGGCTGTGATCTCGGCGCAACTACCGACTATGACGATCTTCCCCAGGCAACCCGCGAGTATATCAGCCTGATCGAGGAGGTCGCCGGCACACCTGTCGGGCTTATCTCTGTGGGACCGGGCCGCGCGCAGACTATTCGCAGGGCCCAGATCTGAGCAAAACAGGCTCCGGCATTGACAGCCGACGCATCTTACGCCGGGCCTTTTGTGTTACACCTTTTTCAATTCCCCGCTTTGGCAGTGGGCATTGACAGCCGACGCATCTTGTGCCTATAATTCACACTGGCGCTACCACAATACCGGTGGCGCAGTTGGCCTAGTGGGTGCCGTTAGCTCAGGTGGTAGAGCATCTGACTTTTAATCAGAGGGTCGCAGGTTCGAGTCCTGCACGGCACACCAGGTTATTGGGTGGTCCCATAGTCTAGGGGTTAGGACTCCGCTCTTTCAAGGCGGCGACACGGGTTCGAATCCCGTTGGGACCACCAGATTTTTCGGGCGGGTAGCTCAGTTGGCAAGAGCGCATGCCTTACAAGCATGATGTCGCAGGTTCAAGTCCTGCTCCGCCCACCACAAAGCGCGCATTAGGTCGGCGGATGCGCCGGCGACTAACTGTCGGGCGGCCCATCAGCCGACGGCCAGGCATCCTCTCAGGTGGCCAGATAGCTCAGCCGGTAGAGCAACGGACTGAAAATCCGTGTGTCCCCAGTTCGAACCTGGGTCTGGCCACCAGTTTCGTTCTATTGGCCCAGGCATTGCCATACGAAGTGACAGTGGCCGAGGAGCAAAAGCCGACGTAGCTCAGACGGCAGAGCGGGTCACTCGTAATGACCAGGTCACCGGTTCGACTCCGGTCGTCGGCTCCACCCATTCCCACCCTCCTGAACCTGTCGATCCAGACAGGTCTTATTGCTGCCGGCGGCGAAGGTATTCCTCAGCTACTACCAATCGTCTGCTTAATTCTCTGAGCCGGGAGCGAGTGTATGAAACCCACCTGCGCAGTTATCCCTGCCGCCGGCAAAGGCACGCGCCTGTATCCGCTGACATACGCAGTCCCCAAGGAACTGCTGCCACTCGGGCCATGTCCGACGATTCAGCACGTCGTGGCCGACATAACCGCTGCCGGGGTCAACGATATCGTCATCGTCACCGCCCAGGGCAAGGACGCCATCCGAGAGCATTTTGATGCTTTGGGCGAGCGCGGGGAGATAGACGCCACCTTCACCTACGTCATCCAGAAAGAGCAGCGCGGGCTGGGCCATGCAGTGCATACCGCCGAAGCTGCAGTGGGCGGACGGGCGTTCTTAGTTGCGCTGGGCGATGATGTAATCGCCGGCTCGCAGCCGGGAGGATTCCTGCGGCGGATGCAGACGATTTTCGAGCAAAATGAGGCGGACGCCGTAGTCGCCGTCCACCAGATCGAGCCTGCCGACACAGTAAAGTATGGCATAGTGGCACCGGGCGAAGCCAGTGGTGACGGGATAAGGCTACTGGACCTGGTGGAAAAGCCTCAGCCCGAGAACGCCCCCAGTAACCTGGCCATCTGTGGCCGCTACCTCCTCAATCCCGTCATTTTCGAGTATCTGGCGAAGCAGGCCCCGGGAGTTGGCGGCGAGATTCAGATCACTGACGCACTGTCAAACCTGGCAAGCTGCGGCGGGGGGGTGTATGCCTGTCCGCTCCGCGACGACGAAAAGCGCCTTGATGTGGGCGATCTGCAGACCTACTACCAGGCTGTGGTCGAACTAGCCGGCCCCATTCTTGGTGGCGGCGCTGGGGCCTGAGCGGTGTTTTCGCGCTGAGCTGCGTGCGGACAACAGGCAGTTGAGCTGCTGGACCGCACAGGTTTCGTGTGTGCCCACGCCAGATTCTGGCCTTTTCGCTTTCCGTCCGGGCATGAATTCGGGTATAATAGATTTGTATTCCCAAAGACTTCATAGGAGCAAGGGGGTATTGTGCAATGCGAAAGACTAGCAGCATCGTGGGACTTTCCGTTATATCCAGTTGCGAGGGCGTTGACCTCGGTCGCGTGAGCGAGGTTGTCGTTGACCTTGCAAAGGGCGTGGTTGTGGGCATGGTCATCGGCTCCGGGCCGGCTGAGAAGGGCGTTTTGGCCGATGACATTGCCATTATGGGGCCTGACGCTGTGATGATCCCCGACCAGTCAAAGGCTAAGAAGCTCGCAGACTTGCCCGGTCTGGTCGAGAAGCGTCCCGTCTCAGCCGAAGCAACGGTCACGGTAGTAAGTGAGTCCGGTTTCAAACTGGGTACGCTTGCCGAGGTCTATATTGAGCCGGCCGACAATACCGTCGTGCGCTACGAGATTTCCGGCGGCGCGGTTCGGGACTTGACTGATGGCACTCTGACCCTGGCGGTGATGAAGGGCATAGTTCATGGCCCTGACATTATCGTCGTACCCGACGCGGCTATTGCCGAGCTGGACAAACAGGTCGGCGGGCTGAAGGGGGCCTGGGCGCAGCTTTCCCGTGCCTTGAAGGAAGATTACGAGGAAGCTTCGGAAAAGGCGGGCGAGCTGTACCAACGCTCGGTCGAGGGCGTCAGGGGTACTGTCGAACAGGCGAAGCAACGCTCCCAGGAGGCGCGCGAAGCGCTGGCAGCCAAGCCGGCCGAAGGCCAGGCGCAGGACGAAGTCCCCGCCGCAGAGGCTGCGGCAGAGGAAGCCAAAGGCGAAGCGACTGAAAAAGTGACAGCCAAAAAGAAGACGCCAAAGAAGAAAGCAGCAAAGAAGAAAACAACGAAAGCCAAGAAAGCCAAGAAGAAAAAGACCGACGCTTCGGGTGACAAATAGCCGCCGGCGGCAGCAAGGTTGGGAGAAGAACTTCGTTGATGGATGCTGAACTGATCAGGTCTGCCCGGGCCCTCGAGGGTGTTGAGGTACTGGTAAACGAACCGCTGTCGAAGCACACCTCCTTGGGCGTCGGCGGGCCGGCAGACCTTTTCGTAGTTCCTCATTCGACGGACGCACTGTGCGCAGTGGTCAACTACGCAGTTGAGGCCCAGATCCCGTTTTTCGTTTTAGGCGAGGGCACCAATGTCATTGTCCGCGATGGTGGCATCCGGGGCATGGCCGTTAAGCTCGGCCAGAACCTGGCAGTCATATCGCGCGATGGCAGTCTGGTCACGGCCCAGGCCGGCGCACGTCTGGCCATGCTATGTCGCAAGTGCTGCGAGTGGGGCCTCTCGGGACTGGAGTTTGCCGCCGGCATTCCTGGCTCCATCGGCGGCGCGCTGGTTATGAACGCCGGGGCCTACGATGGCGAGGTGGGGCATGTTGTGGATTGGGTCCTGGCCATTGACGGCGAGGGACAAAAGCGCCGACTGTCCAGGGACGAGCTGGATATGAGGTATCGCCACAGCACGTTTCAGCACAACGGCATGATCATTGCCGAAGCCGGCTTCCTACTGCGCCCCGACGATCCCAAGGCCGTCCGCAGTCGTACCTACGCAGTCGTAGAGGACCGCTGCTGCAAACAGCCGGTTGCTCAGCGCAGCGCCGGGTCTATCTTCAGGCGACCCACGGGGGACTACGCCGGCCGGCTGCTCGACCAAGCAGGGGCCAAGGGGCTCGAGGTTGGCGGGGCAAAGATATCGGAGAAACACGCCAACTTCATCGTCAACTGCAACGCCGCTACGGCCGGGCAGATACTCGAGCTGATCGAACTGGCTCGCCAGCGCGTACACGACCAGTTTGACGTTTGGCTGGAGTCAGAGGTTATGGTGGTGGGCGAGGACCCACAATAGCGTTTCATGCGCGACTGGGCCGGCATGTATTTTCGCACCTTTGGGAACATGACGCTGCTGTAGGATGGGCACAGTTACCGCGGCAGCTCTGTGCCAGCAAGTCGTTTAGCTGACTACAATTGGACGACAGCTCGCGCGGAGACGTGATCAAATGCCTGACATCCGGGACAACATAGTCGGCTGCATCGGAAATACCCCGCTGGTACGCCTCAACAAGGTCATTCCCCAGGACGCGGCAACTGTGTATGCGAAGCTCGAAGCTCATAACGCGGGCGGCAGCGTCAAGAGCCGCATCGGCTTTGCCATGCTCGAGGCGGCCGCTAAGGCGGGCGATTTCATCTGGGGCGAGACCGTCATCATCGAGCCGACCAGCGGCAATACCGGCATCGCCCTGGCCCTGGCGGCTGCCGTTGGCGGGAACCGGATTATATTGACCATGCCCGAAGCGATGAGCGAGGAACGCCGCCGCTTGCTGGTCGGCTATGGGGCAGAGCTGGAGCTCACGGACGCTGCCAAGGGCATGAAGGGCGCGATCGAGCGAGCGCATGAACTTCTTCAGGAGATTGGTGACGCCTACATGCCGAATCAGTTTGAGAACCCCGCCAATCCGGCGGCCCACGAGACCACCACTGGCCCGGAGATCTGGCGCGATACCGGCGGCGCTGTGGACATCTTCGTAGCCGGCGTCGGCACTGGTGGAACGATCACCGGCGTGGGACGCTATCTGAGGCGTCACAACCCCCATGTGCAAATAATCGCCGTCGAACCGGCCGGCAGCCCGGTGCTTTCCGGCGGGCAGCCGGGCAAACATGCCATTGCGGGGATCGGGGCGGGCTTTTGCCCAACTGTGCTCGATTTCAGCCTGATTGACCGCGTCGTCACAGTGACCGACGAGCAGGCCAAATCCATGGCGCGTCGTCTGGCTGAGGAAGATGGCATATTCTGCGGCATCTCGTCCGGCGCGGCCGTTCACGTAGCCGTGGAGATCGCCACGGAGCCAAAATTATCACCGCGTGGGTCGGGCTTCCAGCCCGACTCCGTCGCAAACAAGGCCCAGACCATCGTCACTGTCTTGCCTGACACCGGCGAGCGCTACCTGTCCACCGATCTTTTCCGCAGTCCGCCATAGTGCCACGCCGCAGTTTTCCCCCGTATGCCCGTGTCCTTGCGGCATTCCTTGCCCTGCATTGCGTTTGGCATCCCGGCGCTTGCATCATGCGCGCGCCAGGCCTCGGGTGTCGTGTGGACACGGTGCCTTGTTTCCGTTACAATGACGGCGTGCCGGTTCACGCTCGGGGTTTGCTGATTCAAGGGAGCCGCAGGTGCGCATTTTGCTGTTGAATTACGAGTTTCCCCCTTTGGGTGGAGGCGCGGGCAGGGCGACCTATCACCTCGCCCGGGGGCTTGCCGAGAGCGGCCATGAGGTCCACGTCGTCACCTCCAAATGGCGCGAGCATGAGCCCTGGCAAATTGAGGGCGTTACCATTGACGCGGTGGAGACGACCCGCAAGGGTATCCACGATTGCGGCCTGAAGGGAGCGGCTCAGTACGTCCTCAGAGCGCGGGAATTGCTCCGGCGTATCATCCGCGAAAAGAGCTTTGATGTTTCGCACTCGTTCTTTTCACTACCCACTGGCCCGCTGTCGTTGTGGCTGAAGAACAAGATCGGCGTGCCGTACATCGTATCACTGCGCGGCTCCGATGTACCAGGATATGACCCTTATGCCGAGCAGATCACCCATAGACTGCTGCTCCCGCTCACGCGTCGCATCTGGCAGAAGGCGCACCGCGTCGTGGCGCTTTCCGAGGGCTTAAAGGAGCTGGCTCAGAAGGCACTTCCGAGCTGTGAGATGGATGTCATCTACAATGGCATAGACGCATCGCTCTTTCGGCCTTTGGTGCCTTACGAAGAGCGTCCTACGCCCCCGCTGCGCATCTTGTGCGTCTCGCGGCTGCTAGAGAGAAAGGGCATTCACGTTCTGCTTGAAACATTCAGCCGTATTGTGACGCCTGACCTGACACTAACAATCGTCGGCGAAGGCAATTACGAGCAACGGCTCAGGCAACTGGCCAAAGCGCTGAATCTGGACGCCTCGGTCAGCTTTGCCGGCTACATACCTAACGAGAAGCTGGCGCAGGTTTACTCCGAAGGTCACATCTTCGCCCTGCCTACTGAGGCAGAGTCATTCGGGATAGTGTTCGCAGAGGCGATGGCCTGCGAGCTTCCGGTAATCGGCACCAATATCGGCGGGGTGCCGGAAGTCGTCCGCGAGGGGCAGGATGGCCTGCTCATACCTCCAGCCGACGCGGACGCATTGGAAGCTGCCTTGCTGCACCTGATAGAAGACGAGCCGCTGCGCACGAAGATGGCGCACAACGCCCGCCAGCGGGCTGAGACTTGTTTCACTTGGGATGCCGTCGTCAACGGCTATGAGCAACTGTATTTTTCCGCTATTTCCTGATTACTTAATCTGACAGAGTTTGGCTTCTAGTGTGTCTATGCTGAGACGAGCCCACAGCGCAGTTGTGAACCTGGCCACCAGAGCGGTGCATTTGGCGGATGGCACGACCGCCAGACGCGCTGAACTGGACCGCTTTGACTGTCTGCCGCGCGAAGAGCAAGAACGCATCGCGATGAGCCGTTTGCGCAAACTGCTGGCCCACGCTTTTGAGCGGGTGCCATACTACGCTCAGGTCGCTCAGCAGCGCGGCCTGAAGCCGGAACACTTTCAGACCTACGACGACCTGCGCAAGCTCCCCTTGTTGACCAAGCAAATCGTTCAGCGCAGGTGGGATGATCTGGTCGCGCGCGGTGGGCCGTCTAAGCACATCAAGGCAAGCTTTACGGGCGGCTCCACCGGTACTCCGCTGAGTTTTCTACTCGACCAGCAGTACCGGGGCTATGGCGCAGCTGACAAGGCGCGCTGCTACGAGCGATGTGACTACTCATTTGGTGAGCCTCTGGTGTTTATCTGGGGTTCAGACTATGATTCGGCCGCCCACAAGTCGCTCCCTCAGAAGCTACTTGACCGCATCGGTCGTAACCTGCTATGGGTGGATACCTTCAACCTGTCTGAGGAGCTTCTGGAGCGTCACTCAGAGCGAATAGTCGCGCATGATCCGGTACTCATAGTGGGTTATCTAGTCTCGTTGACGATGTACGCCAGGTTCCTCAGAACTCGCGGCGGCCGGCGGCCCTCACCCCGCGCTTTGCAGGCAACCGCCGAAACGCTCACTCAACCCGATCGCAAGTTGCTTGAAGAGACATTTGACTGCCGTGTGTTTGATCGCTACGGATCCCGCGAGGTCGGATTGATAGGCCACGAATGTGAAGCTCATGAAGGCCTGCATCTATCCCCGATGTGCAATCTCACCGAGGTAGTGGACGCTAACGACAAGCCCGTTGCCCCTGGGCAAACAGGCAGGATAGTCGTTACGAACCTCCATAACTACGCGATGCCGTTCATACGATACGAAGTAGAGGATATGGCCGTACCTATCCAACGATTCTGCTCGTGTGGGCGCGCGAGTCCTTTGCTGGAGCGCATAATCGGCCGTGCCGGCGACGTGATTATCTCTCCCTCGGGCAAACTGATACCAGGGGTGTTTTTCGTTCACAACTTCGGCCGGCTGCTGTCTGGCCGTGACCTTGTAAAGCAGTACCAAGTCGTGCAGGAATCCCGTGCCGAGTTGACCATACGACTGGTGCCATCCGAGGGCGCCGACGTCGCCACACTGCAGAACGAACTCACTGATATGATCCATCAACATGCGGATAGCGCATTCGTACTCACATTTGAGATTTGCGACACCATCCCCTCCACCAGTTCAGGCAAGTACCGCTTCACCATATCAAAACTTGATCAACCATTCACTGGCAATTCGCCTGGGTCGGACTGCCAGCCCGACACCGATAGGTAGGCGATACCTGCTGAGGTCCAAAGAGTGAACGCAATAAATGATGACCTGAAGCGCACGGTATTCCTGCGACGGTTAGGTGCACAGTCGGTGCAGGCCGAAGTGCGAGAATTACTCGATGCCAGCGGCCTGGGCGACAGGCTGCAGGGCGTCTCCCAGGTCTTTCTCAAGCCGAATCTTGTATCTGACGTGCCCGAGTACATCGCCGCCGGCTGCAATACGGACATCCATGTCATAGAAGGAGTACTGACCTACCTGGCAGATTTCGGCCTCAAGGCCATCATCGGCGAGAGCGAGGTTGGTACTCGCCTCAAGGGACGACGACTTGAAAAGGCCCTGGAGTACATGGGCATCTACGACCTGCAAAAAAGATATGATTTCGAGATAGTGAATCTTACTCAAGCCCCGCAGATAGATGTTGAGATTCCAGGCGCATTGGCTCTCAAGTCGGTGAAGCTTTCGACCCCGCTGCTTGACAGCGACCTTATTATTAACCTGCCAAAGCTGAAAACCCACAAGTACGCGGTGATCACCTGCTCGCTGAAGAACATGTTTGGCGCCATCCCGGACCCGATGCGCATCCGCTACCATTATACGCTGGCCCGCGTCCTGGCAGACATCAACTCGCTGTTCGATGAGAAGATGTTCATCGCGCTTGACGCCATTGTAGCCATGGAAGGGCAAGGGCCTACGTACGGGACTCCGGTGCAAATGAATCTGCTCCTGGCCGCTCATGACCCGGCTGCAGCAGACGTGGTGGCCGCCAGGCTTATGGGGTTTGAGCCAACTGAGGTACCGCACCTGAAGTGTTTTCTGCAGAGCTTTTCTGACGTGGGGGGAGACGACATCGAGGTAGTGGGCGCGCAGGTGGCCGACCTTGCTCGAGATTTCAAGCCCGCCACACGCAATCTCTATGTCAAGTTTGAATCCTGGATGTGCCACCATCCGATGATTATCAAGGTCATTTTCAGCGATACATTCCGGCGTTACGTTGCCCGTCCGCTGCATCCATTGCTCAGCCGCTTGCGCGGCGGCTCATTCACTTGGTATGACGATAAATAGTCAGGCAGGCAAACACGTTTCTCGCCCTTTGTGGCCTTTGCGGCTGTTGCAGATTGCTGTGACGGTCGGACTGATCGCCTACATCCTCTACAAGGTGCCGCTTGGCGACGCCTGGGCGGCGATGCTGCAAGCCGAGCCGCTCTATATTGGCCTGGCAGTCATCAGCCTTCTCGGCGTCTATATAACATTCATATTTCGCTGGCACGTGCTGCTTGGGCCGATTGGCGTTACTCACTCATTTCTCCACACCCTTGGTTTGGGGCTTATCGCGATATTCTACAATAGCTTTATGCCCTCAACGCTGGGCGGTGATGCAGCGAAGAGTTACCTGGTCACCAGAGGCCACGACGTGGGGGTGGCGCAAGTAGTGGCATCGGTGGTGACAGATCGCGTCCTGGGTCTGGTAGCACTGCTGATAATGGGTTTTGCAGTTACCTTTGGCATCAGCCTGCCCGGCATCCGCGAGCTACTGTTCGGCCTTCTGGCGGTCGCGCTGGTCTTTTTCCTGCTGGTCATCTTGATGGCCCGCGCAGGCCGCGGCAAATCAGCCCACCCTCAGGACGATAGCCGCAGGCATTGGCTTGGCACGGTAATCGAAAAGGCTACCGAGACGGCGCAGGCGCTTGTGCACTATCGCAAGTACAAGCTGCACCTGGTGGCAGGAATTGTCATCTCGTGCGTGGGGATACTTATCGCCGGGCTAACGTTCAAGTTGTGGTGCCTGGCTTTCCAGTTTGATCTGTCGCTGGCCGAGGGTGTCGCCATTACGGTCGCGATGTCGGTAGTGACGATGATCCCGATCACTGTCAATGGATTGGGGCTGGCAGGTGGCACCAATATCGTACTGTTGGCGGCCGCGGGCCTGGGCGAACCGGCGGCACTGGCCATAGCCGTTTTGCAGCGGGTGGCTGTGACACTGCTGGGGCTGCTGGGTGGCGCCTTGCAGTTGCTTCCGAAGCCCTATCGGCCGACTTCCTAGAGCGTGTCCGATCAGGAGCAGGACGGTGAACGCACCAGACGAACACACTGAGGCTGAGGACAGCACACGAGATAGGGTAACGTGGTGGTACTGGGCGGCCCTGGCGGTTTGCCTTGTCATCATGGCCGCAGTGATGCTCGTGGCAGTGCCAAGGGCCGATACCATCTATGACGAGGGCGGGTATCTATATGAGGGCTGGATGGCCGTCGCCCACGGCTGGCGCCCTTATGCCGACTTCCACGCCAAGACGCTGCCGCTATTGTACTATCTTTATGGCGTTCCCCAGGCGCTGTTCGGGCCGAGCGTGCTGGTGGGCCGCATTGAGGCGACGCTGTTTGCCCTGATTGCGCTGCTTGTAGCCGCTCGGCTGGCCGATCGCCTGAGCAGCCGCTGGGCGGCGATCATTGTGGTGGCGCTGTTCGCCTTTAGCCTGCACGCGGCTACCGCGTATTACCGCGCCCTGGCAATGGCGCCGACGGCGTTCTTTTTCATGCTGGCTCTGTACCTTGTGATCGCCGACAAGCCCCGGCCGTGGCGTCTATATGCGGCCAGCTTGGCCGCCGCTGCGTTGGTGCTCTGCCGCCATGACATGATCGTGGTCTCGGCAGTAATCTGGATATATCTGTGGTGGCGACATAGAGGCCAGAGGGAGCACGCTGTCACAGCCGTGGCGGCCGGGATTGCGCTGTTGGTTGCAGTATGCGTTTACTTCTACGTTCTTGCGCCCTTCAAGTTCCTGGATGTCATCTTCGCCGGCAGGTTTACCACCGCGGATATGTCTGCTCCGTATGCAGAGGCGGTGGCGGCCACTCCGACAGCCATAGCCTGGCACGTGATGATGTTCTTGCGCTGGCATCTGGCCGCCATAATCCTGCTGGCCCCTGCTGTGGGATATCTGCTACGGAGAGCAGGTCAGGGCGTGTCGGACGCCAGGTTGATACTGGTTCGGCACAGCGGCATCGTGCTACTGTTTTGCGTGGCGGCAGCCAACTACCTGGCCCACCTGCTCGGCAGTGTCTTGTTTGGCTTCAACGTGTTCTATCTGCTTGACTTTTACATATTCTTTCCGCTGGCAGCCGGGGCCGCGGCGAGCTTCATACTCGCTGTGAGGGTTGCTCGCACTCAGGATGTAAAGTCGCAACTAGCTGCTCTTGGCATTGTCGCTCTGCTCACCCCAGTGTTGGTCAACGGCATACCGGCCGCCCTCAGCGGCCGGCAGCCAACACATCTGGAGCAGATAGCCGTCGGCGCAGAGGCTATAAGGAGACTGATACCCCCAGATGCCACGGTTTTCTCGCTCGACGATCCTCACCAGTTTCTCGTGGCAGGAAGGAAGCTTTTCCCCGAGCTGACGCACCAGTTATTCCTCTTCGCTGCCAGCGGGGATCCCGATATCGTGCGGGCGCGACATTACTACGACAAACAGATGATTGACGAGTGGCTCAGCGGGAAGGCAGAGTATGTGGTCATCGGTGACAGGCTTGTGGACTGGATGTTGCACAGTGGCCGCTACGAGGGTGGGGAGGAGCTACACGACTTCATCTCTGCACGACTCGAGGCCGACTATACGCTGCTTGAGACCGTCGAAGGCAGCTACATGGGCCCCACCCGCATCTACAGATTTGGCACGAAAAACCCCTGAGGCATGTCATCCAACGCCTCGGGGAGAAGTTTGGCCGAATAGGCACAAAGAAAGGGCCGCTCATTCGAGGTGGCCCTTTTGCAGAGCTTGAGGTTAAGGGAATAAAGCTACTATTGCTGTTTAGGCAGAATGGCTGTAAAGAGACTGCCCTTGCCGAGTTCGCTTTCGATCTCCATTTGCCCGCCGTGAGTTTCGATGACGCGCCTGGTATATACCATCCCGAGGCCTATGCCACCGGCCTGCCCCTTGGATACATCGGTGCGAAAGCCCGGCTCTCTGCCGATACGCTCGATTGCGTCGGCGGGGATACCGATGCCCTCGTCTTCTACCGAAAGCGCCACCATCCCGTCCTCCGACTTCAGCCGGACCGTAACGGTGGTACCGGGGTCGGCATACTTGGTGGCGTTCTTCAGAAAGTTGTCGGCTATGGAGATTATCTTCCCGCGATCGCCCTCGATCATCAGGCTGTCAGGCATATCTGCAACCAATTCATAGCGCACCAGGCGATCATCGAGTTCGAGAAAGACCTGATTAACGGCTGCCACTAAGTCGAACTCCTCGATGTCCAGTTCAAGTTCTTTGCCGACATGAATGCGAGACAGATTGAGGGTCTCGTCAATCATCCGGTACATGCGGCTGGCCTGAATTAGTGATGTGCTGAGAAACTCCGCTATCAGTTCAATGTCTTCTTCCTGGACATCGCCTTCAAATAACGCCTCCACCGTCTGCAGGTTGCCCTGAATGACGGTCAGGGGAGTCCGGAGTTCATGGGCTACCTGACCGACCAGTTCTTCGGCATCCTGATTGACGGCAGAACTGCTGAAGGCGAGGATGATCTGGCTATCGTTGGTGGACTGACCGTTGGCGACAAAGTTGGCGCCGTCGGGGGATACGAATGTGCTTCGTCCAGCGCGTCCGCTACGCACATCTGCCAGCAGTTTTGCCAACTGGTCCTGGTAGTCAATCTGGTTAAGCGGACGAGCGGTGAGGTTGGTCTGGCCCAGGATTTGTCTGGCCGCCTGGTTTGCAACTACGATCCGGTCGTCGAGGGCCACCAGCACCAGGCCGATCGGGACAGTGGCGAAGGTGGCCTGAATATCATCGAACTCCGCCAACTGCTCTTCCATAAGTAGGGCAGCGGCGTTGGCGCTGAGGGTGTCTGCAAGGTCATGGTCATCGGCATCGAACTTGTCGGCCCCGCGCTTGTCCCACAACATCATGAGCCCAACAGGCCGGCGCAGTGGTTTTTCGCCTTCTTCGAGCGGCTCGCGACTCCAGACGATGGGCAGAATCAACACGGGCGGGAGAAGTTGGTGACCGGAAAGGTCAAGTGGCTCCTCACTGACTTGGTGCGCTTCCTGCGCCAGCGCCTGCCAGATCTGTAGGGAAAGCGCCGTCTCATCCTCAATATCAATGGGTTCGACCTTGTCCAGTTCGACGGGTGCCGAGCCGTTTCGCAGCACTTGAGGATAGAGCCGGTTATCTGCTGCCGAGAGAGAGAATATTCCGATGCCGTTGGCGCGTACAATCTGTACGACTTTGTCGCTAAAGCGTTCCAGGATCGTCGAATTCATACTTCAAATGACTCCTGTAGCATTACGAATTATAGCAATCAGTAGCATGTATGATTATACAGCATGCCGCTGTCTTTGGCAAACTCAAAATACCATTGCCCCGGCTTCGATCGCCGTGTGGGTGTTTGGAGCGCTCTGTGAGGATTCTTGGCTTATTACTTGATCTCCAGCTCAGAAATCCATATATACTCGGGCTCGATGGGGTTGCCGGCCACGGCCGGCTGCCACAGACGCAGCGCCTTGGTCGTCACAGGCCCAAAAGTGTGCCTCGAAAGCTGCGTGGCCTTCTGGTCTTTCACAGCCACCTGCGTTACCCACTTCTCTCCGTCCCAGGTCTGTATATCATAGGCGACGGAGCTACGAAAGCCCCCATAATAGGCCCACCAGATCGTAACTTCGCTGACCGGTCTCGGCTCCGGGAACTCCATACGCACCCAGTGCGGCATGGCATTGCCCTCGGATAGCCACGTCTTACCCGCCGTCGTCCCTCCGCTGGCATCCATCTTCAAGCCGTCAAAGATCACCCACCACTCGGCCCACCCCGAACTGGAGGTGATGCTATCCACTGACGCCACCGTACCATCGGCTAGCGTGTGAGGCCCCTCATAGCGGTACGAAAGCGTGCACGCGAGCGCATCTTCGTCAATCGCGTAGTCGTCAATACGCACCGAAACGTTGTTCTGCCGACCGACGGTCGCCATGAGCTGTTTGAGGTCAATGGTGATGATGCCGCGCTTTGGGTTGAGGCGCTCGAAGCTGACACCCGGATGGGAAAGCTCAAAAGACTTACCATTAACACTTACGCGCAGGGACTTGGTCTGCAGCCAGTTGAGTTCGTCTTTCACCTCGATGACCAGTTTCTGCGGCGCTTTCTCCACTCCGCCCATGGCGACGGAACTGACGGCACCGTAAGAGCTCCCATCAACCTCGAAGCGCACAACCTCCGGCGGCTCCTGGTCGTCCAAGTTGATGCGTTTCGACACACCTAACACCAATATAGTGCGCCCGTTCTTGATGTCGGCAAGCTCTATGTCCATCTGCAGCAAGCCGTTCTTGATAGATCCGGGCACAACCGTCCAGGTGCCGGCGGAATTCCGGTACATCACTTGCTTAACATTGGCCTCCACAGGGAGAGAGAGCGTCAGAGACCCCATAGTCTGCAGGCGGTAAATCTGAACCGCAGGCGCGCTGCGTGCGCCGCTGGCGGCGAGCACGGAAAGAGCCAACGAGACAGCGGCTGCAATGGCGGCAGCCTTCAGGTATTTCACTTCATTTCCCCTCTTTTTCGGTGGAGTTATGCGCAGACCTGGAACCTGCGTTCTAGTTGTTCTACCGCGCAGCTAGTGCCTCAGAGCACTTCGATCTCCGATAGCCACATGTAGTCGGCGCGGCCGGGATGGCCCGACATCGAGGGCTGCCACACTCGCACCGCCGTAGTGGTGACCGGCTCAAAGGCGTGCTTCGAGCACTGTATTTCGCCCTGGTCCTTGACCTGCACTTGTGTGACCCATGCCTCGCCGTCCCAGGTCTGCACCTCGTAAGCCACCGAGGTGCGGAAGCACTGGTAATGGGACCACCATAGCGCCACGCCGCTGACCTTGCGCGCCTCCGGAAACTCCAGACGAATCCAATGTGGCTGAGCGCTCTGCTCGGAAAGCCAGGTGCAGCCGGCGGTCGTGCCGGAGCTCGCGTCCATCTTGATACCGTCCACAACGACCCACCACTCTGCCCAGCCGGAACTGGAGGTTACGGTGTCCACCGCAAGTAGCGATCCGTCCGGCAGCTTGTACGGAGGAGTGTAGCGGAAAGACAGCGAGCAATTGAGCGAATCCTCGTCGAGGGCATAGTCGTCAATCCTGACAGTCACTGTGTTGTCGCTACTCATCGAGTCGAGAAGCTCCCCCACGTCCACAGATACGATGCCGTGCTTGGGCGAGATGCGCTCGAAGCTCACGCCGGCGTCGCGCAGAGTGTATCGCCTGCCGTTGACAGTCACCAGCAAAGAGCGCGTCTGCAAGCTGTTGAGGTCATCCTTGACCTCTACAGTGATGTTTCGGGGTGCCATTTCGACCCCGCCCAGCGCCACGGTCTGGACGGTCCCGTGGTCTTTGCCATCAATTTCGAAGCGCACTACCCGGGGAGGCTCCTGGTCGTCCATGTTCACACCCTCGGGCACATTGAGAATTATCATTGTGCGACCGTTCTTAATCTTGGCCACCTCTATCCGCAGATGCAACGCGTCATCTGAAATGTCAACCGGCAGTGAGCTCCATTTGCCACTGGCATCGCGGTACAGGACCTGGGTGAGATCGGCTATCGGCGGCAGCGAAAGCTGCACGTTGCCTGTAGTCTGCAGGCGATAGGCGGCGGTCTTCGGCGCTCTGTCGGCCCAGGCGCCGCAAGTCACCAGCGCAACCGCGGCAATTAACGCAACTATCAATGAAATGGCCCGCATCGGTTTCATTCGGAGCACCCTCTCAAGTGTCGAGTCTCGTTTGCTGTGGTGAATTTGCTCATAGCGCCGGGCATTTCCTCCCTTGACAGAAAACTTTTTTTCACAAAGCGTTATTGCACAATTGCATGCGACTGAGAAAAAAGGTTTGACAGATTGCACCGTACGTGGTACGCTCCGCGATCAAGTGATAGAAATGTACAGTACTCGTGCTACCAACTACATCAACAGAGACTGCTCGAGCTGGTGCTGGCCATAGGCGAGCCGGCGCCAGCGTGCCTGGATTAAGCTAGAGGCCGTGAGCCGGTTCGCCGCGAAGCTCGCGGCCTTTTTGTTTGTCTTGCCTGGTATGTAGTCAGATCCGACGTTGTTCTCGAAGGCCGTGGGCGGATAGTAGCCGCTCGCGGCCTTTTTTGCTATCACACCGAAGCCGCGACCTACTCGACAAAAGCGGCGGCTGCTTTTCGGCCCCCGGCCCTAAAAGGAGACACACAACATGTACACGCCAACGCTTCAGGAGTTTATAGAGAAGGCGCAACACGGCAACCTCATTCCGGTCTATCGCGAATTGGTAGCCGATATTGACACACCGGTGTCAGCCTATCTCAAACTCAGCGAGATAGGCAATGGCTACAGTTTCTTGCTGGAGAGTGTCGAGGGTAGCGAGAATGTGGCGCGCTATTCGTACCTGGGCTGTGCGCCATACCAGTCGCTGGCCTCACGCGGCACGGAGGTGACCGTTACCGCCGGGGCCGCGCAGCACAAGCGCACACTCAAGCAGGGACAGGACGCGCTCCACGTTGTCAAGGAGCTGATGTCGCAGTACGACTTCGTGCCCCCTGACACGCCTGACCGCTTCTATGGCGGCGCGGTAGGCTATCTCAGCTACGACATGGTCCGATTCTTCGAGGACCTGCCCGACGAGAACCCCGACGACCTTCAGCTTCCCGATTGCGAATTGATGTTCACCGATACATTGGTCATCTTCGATCACGTAATGCACCGGCTGCGCATCGTCGCCAACGCTCACGTGACCGACGATCCGCAAGCGGCTTACTGGGAGGCGACCGAGCGGATCGATCGGCTTGTGGAGGCCTTGCAGGGCCCGCTGCCCGAGCAGCCGCGGCGACCGCTGACGCCCCGAATCCCCGATGACCCGACGGCGATGAAGTCAACGATGACCAAGAGCCGGCACCGCGATGCCGTCCTGCAGGCCAAGGAGTATATCGCCGCCGGTGACGTGATCCAGGTGGTGATATCGCATCGGCTTTCTGCAGAGTTGCAGGTGCCACCGTTTGATCTGTACCGCGCTCTGCGTGTCATCAACCCCTCGCCCTACATGTACTATCTCAGCTTCGGCGAGACGAAAATAATCGGCGCTTCGCCGGAGCTGCTTGTGCGCGAGGAGGACGGAAAAGTGGTGACCCGGCCTATTGCCGGCACTCGGCGACGCGGAAAAGACGCCGCCGAGGACAAGTACCTGGCTGAGGACCTGCTTGCCGACGAAAAGGAGCGCGCCGAGCACATCATGCTGGTTGACCTCCACCGCAACGACATCGGCCGTGTCTGTAAGCCCGGGACCGTGGAGGTGGACCTGCTCATGAAGGTCGAGCACTACAGCCATGTCATGCACATCGTTACCAACGTGATTGGCGAGCTGGCCGACGGATATGACCAGTACGACCTGCTGCGGGCGGTATTCCCTGCCGGCACTGTCAGCGGGGCCCCCAAGATCCGCGCCATGGAGATTATCGAGGAACTGGAGCCGGTGCGACGCGGTCCGTATGCCGGAGTTATCGGCTACTTTAGCTTCTCCGGCACCATGGACACCTGCATCACCCTGCGGACCATCATCGGCAAGAACGGCACCTACTATTTCCAGGCCGGCGGCGGCATTGTTGCCGATTCCGTGCCGGAGAACGAGTACGAGGAAACGTTGCTGAAGATAGGCGCTTTACTTGATTCGGCGCGGTTGGCCGAGAGGGGGTTCGTCTGATGGACGGGCGACGACGGACACACCGTGACAAATCGTGCGCGGAGGTGCGAAGATGATAGTTCTGATAGACAATTATGATTCATTCACTTACAACCTGTACCAGTATCTCGCCGAACTGGGGGCGGTGGTTGTTGTTCACCGCAATGACAAGGTATCGGTTGACGAGGTCCTGGGGGCTCAGCCGCAGGGCATCGTTATCTCTCCTGGGCCGTGCGTCCCCGACGACGCCGGCATCTGCTGCGACCTGATAGAGGAGGCTGCCGGCCAGGTGCCGATATTGGGCGTATGTCTGGGGCATCAGTGCATCGGCCAGGTCTTTGGCGGCCGTATCGTCCGGGCCCCGCGCCTGATGCATGGCAAGACCTCGGAGATACTCCATGATGGCATGGGCGTCTTTAGCGACATTCCCAGTCCTTTCACCGCCATTCGCTACCACTCCCTGGTCATAGGGCCGGACAGTATGCCCGATTGCCTAGAGCTCTCCGCGCGCACCGAGATGGGCGAAATAATGGGTGTGCGGCACGTGCACCACCCCATTGAGGGAGTTCAGTTTCATCCCGAATCGATCATGACCGAGCACGGCAAAAGGCTGCTGGCAAATTTCCTGGAAAAAACAGGAGTAAGCATTGCCCGCGGCGTTCTGGAGCCATGTTAAGGAGGCGCTGAGATAATGCTTAAAGAGATATTGACAAAGCTGATCGAAGGGCGCGACATAACTGCTGATGAGGCCGAGGCGGCGATGACGCAAATCATGACCGGGGAGGCATCCGAAGCCGAGATCGGTGCTTTCCTGGTGGCGATGCGGATTCGCGGCGAGAAACCCGACCACATCGAGGGCTTTGCTCGTTGCATGCGTGCAACCTGCGTCCCAATACGCCCGAAAAGCACCGACTTGGTTGACACCTGCGGTACCGGCGGCGACAAGCTGCAGACCTTCAATATCTCGACCGCCGCCGCTCTAGTAGCTGCCGGCGCGGGCGTCAAGATCGCCAAACACGGCAACCGCTCGGTATCCAGCCAGTGCGGCAGTGCCGACGTGCTGGCGGCGCTTGGTGTTAATATGGATCAGTCGCCTGAGCAGGCGGCCGACTCGATTGACAATTGTGGCCTCGGATTTCTTTTCGCACCGAATTTGCACCCGGCGATGAAGTACGCCATCGGGCCGCGGCGGGCGCTGGGAATTCGCACGGTATTCAACGTACTCGGCCCGCTTACCAATCCGGCCGGCGCCTCGCGGCAACTGCTGGGCGTTTTTGCGCCGGAGCTTACCCAGACGCTGGCGGAGACGCTCGGCCGCTTAGGCTCGGTTCATGCCCTGGTAGTCCACGGTCTCGATGGCATAGACGAGCTTTCCACGATCGGCCCGACCCAGGTGTCGGAGCTTTCCGGTGGCGAAGTGCAGACGTATCAACTGGATGCGGCGGATTTCGGCTTTGAGCGGGCCGCAGCCGAGGACATCGCTGGCGGCAGCCCGCAGACCAACGCGCAGATAATCGAAGACCTGCTCGATGGCGAGCCAGGCCCGCGCCGCGACATTGTGCTATACAACGCCGGCGCGGCGATATACGTGGGTGCAGAGGCCGATGACATTGCCTCCGGTATCCTAATGGCGGCCGAAAGCATGGACAGCGGTGCGGCGCGATGCGTGCTCGAATGTCTGCGCGGGGCATCAGGTGAAAGCCCAGAGGCGGACTGACATGTCAATACTCACCGAGATTGTGCGCAGCAAGCAGCGCCACTTGAACGGGCTCATAACTGCGGCCTCGTCGGCCTATATGCGCGATGCGGCTGACTCGGCGCCGGCGCCACGAGATTTCATCGCCGCACTGCAGGCCGATACGGTGCAGGTCATCGCTGAGATAAAGCGGGCTAGCCCGTCGCAAGGTGCTATCAATGCGAAACTGGATGTGTCTGCGCTGGCAGCGGAGTATCAGCGAAATGGCGCAGCGGCTATCAGCGTGCTTACTGACGAGAACTATTTTGGC
Source organism: bacterium (assembly GCA_030604405.1). Lineage (GTDB taxonomy): Bacteria > Armatimonadota > Zipacnadia > Zipacnadales > UBA11051 > UBA11051. The sequence continues at coordinate 109,343 of JAUVVY010000002.1, forward strand.
GGGAGCATCGAGGACCTCAGACAGGCGCGAGACGCGGTGAATCTGCCTCTATTGCGGAAGGATTTCATAATCTCTGAGTATCAGATCTACGAAGCACGTGCGGCTGGTGCTGACGCGGCTCTGCTGATAGTGGCGGCTCTTGATCCGGCGACGCTGGCGGCGATGCTGGGCCTCACGCACCAGCTGGGCATGGCCGCACTGGTCGAGGCGCACACGCATCAGGAGTTAGATATCGCACTGGCCGGCGGCGCCAGGCTGGTCGGCATCAACAACCGCGACTTGAATACTCTCCAGGTGTCGCTGGATACGTTCGCGGACCTGGCGCAGCGGGTGCCGCCGGAATGCACGCTGGTCAGCGAAAGCGGAATACACAGCCGGGCTGATGTCGAGTATGTGGCGCAGAGCGGGGCAGAGGCGGTGCTGGTCGGCACGAGTCTGGTCGCTGCCAGATCACCTGGCGATGCTTTGAAAGAGCTATTGGGAGTCCCGATAAGTCCACGACGGACGGGGCGAGCTTGAGCGAACAGCCCGGCTGGCGCCTGGCCCAGCCTTGAAAGACACGGCCCTTAGGCAGTATAGTGATTGCTCATCCCTTCTAAGTTGATCGGGTTGCTGTCGCTATCATGGAGGTGCACTCTATTGTCTCAGGCAGCTACAGACGCGGGACGTTTCGGTCGCTTCGGCGGCCAGTACGTACCGGAGAATTTGATGGCCGCAGTGGAAGAGCTGGCCGCGGCCTTTGATGTTGCGATGGCGGACCCGCAGTTCGTAGAGGAGTTCAATGATTACCTCCGAGATTACGCCGGGCGCCCGAGTCTGTTGTACCGCGCCGACCGCCTGTCCGAAGAAGTCGGCGCTACGGTCTATCTTAAGCGTGAGGACCTCAATCATACGGGTTCGCACAAGATAAACAATACCCTCGGCCAGGCCTTGCTGGCTCGGCGCATGGGCAAGCGCCGTCTCATTGCCGAGACCGGTGCCGGAATGCACGGTGTCGCCACAGCCACTGTCGCGGCGCTGTTCGGCATGGAATGTGTCGTATATATGGGCACTGAGGATGTTCGCCGCCAGGAGCTGAACGTGTTTCGGATGCAGCTTTTGGGCAGCGAAATGGTGCCCGTTTCGGCGGGCAGCGGCACCCTCAAGGAGGCCATCAACGAGGCCATCCGCGACTGGATGGAAAACTGTCAACGGAGCCACTATGTCCTGGGCAGTGTGTGCGGGACGCACCCGTATCCGACCATGGTCCGCGAATTTCAGACAGTGATTGGCCGCGAGACACGCCAGCAGTGCCTGGAACGCGAAGGTCGCCTGCCAAGCCACATCCTGGCATGTGTTGGCGGCGGCTCCAACGCTATCGGCATATTCCATGCCTTCCTCGCTGATACTGAGGTACAGCTTATCGGCGTGGAGGCGGCCGGGCGCGGGCTCGACACTGACCTGCACTGCGCCAGCATCGGGCGCGGCACGTTTGGGGTTTTGCACGGTGCCGCAAGCCTGATGTTGCAGGATGAAGATGGTCAGGTGGCGCCATCACATTCGGTGTCTGCCGGACTCGATTATCCGGCTGTCGGCCCGGAGCATGCTTATTTGCACGAAACCGGCCGCGCTGAGTATGTTGCGGCGACCGATGAGCAGGCAATTGACGCCTTCGTGCGGCTTTCGGAGCTCGAGGGCATCATCCCCGCGCTGGAGTCGGCGCATGCAGTGGCGCATCTGTTCGCGATGAAAGACCAGCTCGACCCGGACAGCCTGGTCATCGTCAATCTATCGGGGCGTGGCGACAAGGATTGCCAGGAGGTACGGCAGATACTGGAGCAGCGAGGCAATGAATAGAATCCACGAGGCATTTGCAAACACACGGCAAGACGGCCGCGGGGCGCTGATCATTTATCTGACCGGCGGCTTTCCGAATATCGAGGAATCGGCAGAATTCATCATTACTGCTGCCAATTCGGGCGCTGATATTATCGAGGTCGGAGTCCCGTTCAGCGACCCTATCGCCGACGGCCCTACCATCCAGGCAGCCGGCGAGCAGGCCTTGGCCGCCGGCGCCAGCGTCAGGAAGGTCATCGCGATGGTAAGCGAAGTCAGCCGCCAGGTCGCCGCGCCGCTGGTAATAATGACCTGCTATAACCCCATCCTGGCTTACGGCCCCGACAGATTTGCAGCAGATGCCGTCGCTGCCGGTGTTTGCGGCGTGCTCATAGCGGACATGCCGCCGGCGGAAAGTCAGCAATGGTGCGCCAGCGCGGCAGGCAGTGGGCTCGCGACCGTCTTTCTGCTTGCCCCTACGACCAGAGAAGAACGCTTTGCGGAGATCATCGAGCTGACCACGGGGTTTGTATATATCCTCTCGCGCCAGGGCGTGACCGGAGTACGCGACAGCCTGCCGCCCGGTCTGCCGGAACTAGTCACCCGCGTCAAGCAACACACCGACATCCCGGTCGCCGTAGGCTTTGGGATTAGCAACGCTGAGCAGGTTGCTTCCGTGTGCGAGGTGGCGGATGGGGCGATAGTGGGCAGCGCGGTTGTCGGGGCGATTGCGCAGCAACAAAGCCGCGAAGCTCGGTTGGAAGCCGTGCAAAGCACTGTGTCAGAGCTAAGCAAGGGGACAGAGCCCTTTCTGTCACAGAAGTGAGCGATGCTTCCGACCTTCATCGTTTTCAAAGAAAGCCTCTGTCCGCTTTTTGCGCTGCACATTTGCAATAATTGGCGATCTCAGCTATAATTTGACCTGTAATGCCATGTGCAATCTGACCACGCAGGGAAAAAACTTCTTGATGCATCTCGAACAGAGCCTCTGGAGAGGGCGATGCGGCCCCATCCCTAGGCACGCCGTGGCGCCCCATGTCCCAGGGTCCTAGGGCCACGGCGATACCCCAGCCTTTTGCATTCCCTGACAGCATTTCCACTTAACTGCACAGTTGAGCATAGCCCGACATTCTCGCCTATTGGCGCAACGGGGTGATATTTGACATGCCTAAGATTGAGTTCATTGACGTGACAAATCGTGATGGAGAGCAGACGGCCCGCATATCGCTCTCCAAACTTCAGAAAACGGTCATCAACTGGCTGCTGGACCAGATGGGCGTCTATCAGAGCGAAATGGGCTTCCCCCTGACCGCACACGAAGCCAACTACATCAACGCCAACGTAGCTCTCACCAAGCAGAACTGCGGTGAGAACGGTCCCCTCATCAAGCGGATCCAGCTTTCCGGCTGGTCGCGCGCTTTGGCCTCAGACGTAAAGATCGCCCAGGAACGCACGGATGTGGAGCATTTCAACCTCTCCATCTCCACCTCCGAGCAGATGCTGGAGTGGAAGTTCCAGGGCAAGTTCACCAATGAGGACATTATCCGCATGATGGTTGACTCAGTGATAGCGGCGAAAGAGGGCGGGGCAGTTACCGCTGGTGTCAACGCCGAGGACGCCTCTCGCACGGATTTGGGCTTCCTCATCGAGTTCGCACAGGCAGGCAAGGAGGCGGGCGCGAACCGCTTCCGCTACTGCGATACTTTGGGCTATGACGACCCGGAGTCCACAGCCGAACGCATCAGCATTCTCGCCAAAGAGGTACAAATGCCTATCGAGATGCACTGCCACAACGATCTCGGCCTGGCTGTGGCGAATTCGTGCGCGGGTGCGGTCGCCTGTTGTGAGGCCGGTCAGGATGCCTATATCAACACCACGGTCAATGGTCTAGGGGAGAGGGCCGGCAACGCTGACTTGGTCTCATGTGTTCTGGCGCTGGAGTACTCTGCCAAGTGGGGCAGGGAGAACTGGGTCACCGACGCAATTGATCTGAGCCAGGCCTGGAAGCTCGCCTATTACGTATCCAACGCATTCGGCGTGCCCATCCCCATAAACCAGCCCGGCGTTGGTGACAACGCTTTCGCTCATGAAAGTGGCATCCACGCCGACGGCGCTTTGAAGGACCGCCATAACTACGAGCTGTACGACTTCGAGGCACTTGGCCGCGGTGAGATCATCCACACCCAGACCGGCCGCGTTATTACTGCCGGAGCGCACAGCGGAGCCTCGGGGCTGGAGTATGTCTATAACCAGCTCGATTTGGGCTTCCGTGACGAGGAACACAAGCGCGAGATTCTCAAGCTCGCGCAGGTGGCCAACCTCCACAACCAGGCACCGTTGACTGAAGAGGAGCTGTGGTTCATTTACCATTGCCCGGAGATCGCCGCCCGACTGATAACGGTCACGGTGTAAGCCGTCTTCCCGCAAGCCAGGCAGCAAGCGGCACGAGACAGCAGGGGACAATGCTCTTGTTCACGGCTTGTCACTTGGAATTCCGAACAGCCGCGCGGCGTTGTCCCAGAAGATCATCTGCTGTTGTTGCTCGGTCAGGTGTGCGCCTTCGAACATGCCCCTGGTGAATGCGGGCTCCAGTAGATCGCTGTCAGAGCCGAACACGATCTTCTCGGGGCCGCATGTTTCAAGCGCCCGCTCGATCTTGCCTGCGCCCGGCCACTCGCAGCAGAAGTCGAGGTAGATGTTTGGGTGCTCTCCAGCGACACGCGCCGCTACATCCGAGTCAGTGTGTGCCGAATGGCCCAGAATGATGTTGAGCTGCGGGTACTGCTCGGCGTATCGGCCCATCTGACGGGCGGCGTTCTGGTCCACGGTGTGCATCAAGAGCACCGATGAGCGCCCGGCTACCTCGGCCATAAGCTCCTGCATCTGCGGGGCGTTCTCAGGCGTTCCGCTCAGGCGAGGGTGGATTTTTGCTCCGACGAAATAGTCCAGTGCCAGGTAGCGCTCCATTTCCGCCACCGACTCGGGCAGGAAATTGGGATTGACATAGACGTAGCCCAGAAGCTGTTCATGATCGCCGAAAGCCCCGGCCATTTCCTCGTTACCCGCCTGCATGTCATACAGAAGCGCCAGCGCCGAGGAGCAGACCATGTACTCAATGCACTCGCGCTCGCACAGTCGCAGCAGCCGCTCGGTCGGGTCGGCGACGGGAATGGTATAGGACCAGACTCCGTGGTGAGCGTGCACGTCAATCTTCTTCATTGTGGGCCCTCCAACCGCAGATAGCACAGTGCATTTTCGCCGAAGATGCCGCTCTTTTCTTGGTCGCGAACCTGCGCAACGTCAACCAGGTTATGCGCGGATTCGAAATACGACTCCGGCGAATTGGAGCCAAACATGAGCTTATGTGCGCCGGCAGCTTGCGCAAACCCCTCGATGCTCGCGACCGTGTGGATGGCGCTGGTGTCGCAGAAGAAATTATCGTACGCCGCGGCAACGGCGATGCTTTCGGCAACGACTGTGAACGTGGAGCCGATTGCCACCACAGGTACGCCAAGTGGGCAGAGCAGCTCCGCGATGCGGCTCTGCTGACCCCAGCCGCCGGCCGGCAGCATTATCGCCAAGCCATACTCGGCCAGCGCCTCGCAGATATGCAGGAAGGGCAGGCTGTCTATGGCCCATTCCTGCTCGTCCGGGAAAAAGCGAAATATGCGGAAACCGCGGTCGGCACAGCGGTCGACCTCCTCGAGGCAGTCGAAATGACGGCAGGGGTCTATAGTGGCGATCGGTACAAGCTGCGGGTGCGTCTGCGCCGCCCGCCAGGTCTCGTGATTGCCGGTTACGAATTCGTATAGCTTCCCGCGCAGGTTGTAGGTCAGGGCCAGGTCAATGTGCTGTTCGTCAATTATGCGCAGCAGATTGTCGAGCGACCAGTCAACTTCCTGCGTCGTCGGCACCACAGGTCCGGGCTCATCGAACATCCGGGCGGCGGTGACGCCCTCAGCGTAGCGGACGCGCTGCTTGGGCGAGGTGCCGAAACACGTGTTTATGTCAACAAGCATATACTCTCCGATCCAGGTCGAATCTAGCGCACCGCATCATCACACGCGGCTACCAGCACCGGCCACCAGCTACCATCGCGGGCTTGCCGTCGCATGTCAATCATCCCTCGGATTGCCTACGGCACGAGGTTCTTCTTCAGCACGGTGTAGTTAAGGGTCACTTCTTGCCCGCGCGGCAGGGAGACGCTGAATTGTACCGTGTCGGCGTCAATCCGTTCGTGCTCAATGGAGCTGTTCTGCACCTGCCAGTCGCCTTCATAATGTGCGCGGAATGTCAGCTCAGCTTCGCGCGGGCCGCGATTGAAGAAGGCATACTCATACTCCTCGCGCAGGTTGTAGAGAGCCAGCTTCTTATAGACATCCACCTTGACCGATTGCTGTTCGCTAGCTGTCATGCCACCGCTGACGCTGATGTCGGGGAGCGTGTGGGCGGGCAGTTCTATCAGGCTGCCGGCCGGGCTGTAGGGCACGCTGGTAGCGCCCAGCATCTTTCCGATGCCGGCCTCAGTGCTGTAAAAGCTGATGGGGCCGGCGAGCAACGAGCGGCTGTCGGGGGGCACTGCGAACTCGACTACATACATGACCTGCTTGCCGTAGGTCTTCTCGTCATACACATAGCATGCTGCATAGCTGATTTCATTGATGTCGAACAGGTCCTGCCGTACGGAGGTGGCCGGGGTAAGCGTGGTCACAAAGCTGTCGCCGGAGGGCAGTCTTACTGACACGGATTTCATCTCAGTCTGGCCGGTATATTTCGTCGTCACCCGTCCCCGCAGGCCCATCAGGCTCTCGTCAGGGCGCAGTTGGGCTTCATAGGACACATTGATGGTGAGGTTGTTCGGACAATAACGGAACTGCAAGACCGCCGCCTGCTTCTGGGGGCAACGCAATTTCCAGAAGAGCTTGCCGGGAGCGTCCGGTCTGCGGTAGCGCTCGATGATAGAGACGCCGGCAGTTGGTTCCACTATCCGCAGCCGCAGGCTTTGCTCGTCCAGACCGTCGGCGGCGGCGAGTGCCAGTTCGGTCTCGCCGGCGGCAAGTTCCAGTTCGGCCTTCTGGTAAAAGTATATCTTGCCAGATGGCATCACCACCAGATCGGGCGGAGACAATGGTGGCAGCGAGCAGACTTCCAGCCCCATGGCGGCCGTCACGGTTAGTAGCAGACACGATAGCGCCAAACCGACTCTGTTGGGATTCACAATGCTCAACCTTTCCGGATGCCCTTGGATTGTGCATGCTATTTTCCCCCATTTGAGCGTATCTACCTGCCTGGTGTGTAACATTTGTAATTCTGTGGCTACACGGGTATAATTTGGGCGGCGGGAACGCATTACGCACAGAATAATGTATGGGCCGGCTGCATCAGGGTTATGGTCGGCGGCAATTGAATAAGGAGCTCGCATCGTGATCGCAACAAAGCCGAAAGACTTTGAAGAACTGCTCAACAGACTAGCGGAGGCCGATAGCATCTACATCGTCGGCTGCGGAGACTGTGCGACCGTCCTGCAGACCGGTGGCGAGTACGAAGTCGCGGAGATGAAGAAGAAGCTCGAAGATGCCGGCAAGACGGTCAGCGGCACCATAGTCCCCGATATCACGTGCCAGGTGCTGGACATCAAGCGGCTGCTGCGAGGAGATAAGGAAGCCATCCAGAGCGCTGACGCAATACTGGTAATGGCCTGTGGTGCGGGCGTGCAGGCGGTGGCTGAGATCATAGATGACCGGGAGGTATTCGCCGCGCTGGATACGACCTTTGCAGCCGACAAGTTCCGTGGCGGCGAATTCTACGAATGGTGTTCCCTGTGCGGCGAATGCATCGTTGATCAGTATGGCGGGGTGTGCCCGGTTACGCGCTGTCCAAAGGGTCAGCTCAACGGCCCCTGCGGCGGTTCCGAGAAGGGCAAGTGTGAGGTCGACACCGAAAGAGACTGTGTTTGGACGCTGATATATAACCGCCTGGACAAGGTCGGCGACAAGCAGGAAATCGAAGACCGCATGGCCGAGCCGAAAGACCACGAGAAGTCCACCAAGCCTCACGAGTATGTCTTCGAGGCGCGACGCGGATAGGAAATTGGGGACAGTCACCTATTCCAGAGCAATAGGAATGGGGCTTAGAGAAGTGGCAATAAATAGGTGACTGTCCCCAGTTCAATTACTGTCTGTGCGGCAGGCCGGCGGGCTTGGGAAACGCCGGCCGCAGCTTGTCCCAGAGATTGCCGACAACAGCCTCGGTATTGTCTGGGAACATGCAATGATAGCGGAAAAACACTATGCCCTCCACCGGCCCCTCGCCTTCGTACTCGTCGGCCCCAGGCAGGCTCGTATCGCGCCCGGCCCGCATCAGCCTGACGGCCTGCATTATCTCCTCGTCGGTGATGATGACATTGAGCATTCTGGCATACGTGTCTGTGCTGATGATGCCCTTGCGATACAGCCATGACGCCGATTGCAGCATCTGCGGGCCGGTACCGTAGCTCATAAGCTCGTTTTCGGTTACCTCCTCAGCAGTCAGCTTTCCCGCCTCTCTGGCCTCTCTCACTACTTGCACAATCCAGGTGCGGCAGCACGAGTGAGAATAGGTAGCCACTCCGGCATAGACGCGGCAGTTGGGGTTGGCGGCTTGAGCCTGGATGGCGATCTGTTGGCAACGGCGTATTGACCAGGCGGCGTTTTTGCCATAGCGGTTGTAGTAAGCCATCGGGGTGAAGAAATCCAGGTGCGGGGCCAGCAGCGCGTAATCCACCCCATAGTACAATCCACTGCCCCAGTCCGTCATGCACGCGTTCGACATGCTCAGTCGCGGGTCAGTCGCCTTGACTGCTTGTGCCACAGCGCCGAAAAGGTCGGCCACGACCTGGCAGCGCCAGCGCGCCCACGCCGTCAAATGCGGCCCGGCCCACTCGCGTGACTTGCCGACATTGTCCGGGCGCAGACTGTCCACCTTGATAATGTCAGTGCGGATGTCCTTTATCTCGGTGCCGGTATCTTTGGCAAACTGTGCAATGGCTTCCGGGCTTAGATTCGTCCAGGGCACGCCGTAGCGGACGCCATCCAGATGCAGGCCGTCGCATGGAATCGCCCCGACTATCTCAACAGCGCCCGCAGCAGCCAGTTGCTTGTATCCCTCCATGAAAAAAGCCGGACGCAGCGCTGTGAAATCCTTGGCCTTGGTGCTGTAAGCATGAAGCTTCAACTCGTCGGGACACTCGGGCACCAGGCTCCTGGGGACCACCCATATATGCACTTCGATGCCCGCTTGCCTGCACGCCTCCGCGAACTCCTTCATAGGTTGGTCGGCCTGATAGGACACTAGCACCAGGTTAAGATTGTGCTGATGCAACTGGTTCACGATCTCTGGCAGCGTCTGCTTGCTTAGCGCCAGGCTAAGCGTTATCCAGACGCCGCGCGCTTCATACTCAACGTCCGGCCCAATCTCCTGAGCAAATGCAAAAGTGCATAAAGATGTAGTCAGAATGAGCATACCCAGCAGAACTGCAGTGTGCGTTCGGTACATGTCAGGCACCCCTTTCCGCGCGTGTGAAGATATAGTTAGCGCCCCAGATGCCAACACCTGCAAGCAGAAGGATTGGGATTGCAGTTGAGAGAATGTTACCTCGTGATGATCGCAGCTCGTACCCGCATGGAAAGGGCAGATAGATGATCCCGAGCATAGAATTCTGCGGCATTGAGGTATCCAGATTGATATTGGGCGGCAATCCCTTCAGTGGCTTCAGCCATCAGAGCCCTGAGCGCGACGCTGAGATGGTCAACTACTATACGACCGCACGCATCAAGGATGCGCTCGGTCGCGCCGAAGCAGCAGGGATTAACACGTCTGTGCTGCGCTCCGACGGCCACATCGAGCGCATTTTGCGGGAATACTACAACGAGGGCGGCCGGATCCAATGGATAGTGCAGATCGGCGATCGGCCGGAGGAGTTCGCCGGCGCTGTCGGGCGTGCTGTCAGCCTCGGGGCCAAGGCCGCCTACATCCACGGTGGCATGGGGGACAAGGCATACCTGGAGCAGGATTTTGACATATTGGCCCAACTGCTCGGCCATATTCACGAACATGGCATCCCTGCTGGTGTCGGCTCACACGCACCCAGGGCGCACCGCTGGGTCTATGAATCTGACTTGGCAGTAGATTTTCATGTCGTTAGTTTCTACAATTGCGGCAGTCTGCATGATGGCAAGGGCGAGAAATTCAGGGCCGAGGACCCGGCGCTGGCGTGCGAGGTGATTCGTGAGATACAGCGGCCCTGCATCGGCTACAAGATCATGGGCGCGGGGCGAGTGGCAGCGCGCGATGCCTTCGAGTTCGCGTTTGCCAATATCAAGCCCAGTGATTGTGTCAACGTGGGGATGTATCTGGGCGACAACGAAAACATGGTCGAAGAGAACGCTGCAATGGTTTCAGAGATTCTCGCAAGCACCGGGTGAACTGTGACGGAAGGGATTCAAGCAGCAATCAACGGGAAGCAATTGCTGGAACAGACGCTTCGTGGCGAAGCGGCTGAGGCAGTGCCGGCAGCGCCCCTCTATATGGGGCTGTTCTGTGAGCCGATCCGCCGCCGGAAGCTGGCTGAAGTTTATCGGGAGATGGCAGGCGGCAACGGCGAAATCAAGCTAAGCTTCGATGACGAAGTGGCGGCTCGCCTCGAAGCATGGGATCGGACTTATGCGCTTTTTGGCAGCCCGCCGGACTGGATGCCCTGCACCTGGGGGCCGCCGCGCTCACAGGCCGATGGATGCCGCGTAGAGATTACCGAAGCCTCGTGTTTATGGCACAGCGCCGACGGGAGCACCGCAGTGGACTATGACGCCGACCATGCCGCGACGGCTGGCTCCTCGGTGGATGTGTGGGACACGGAAATCACTATCACCTACGACAGCGATATCGAGGCGCTGGTGCCAGTGCAGTCGTGGGAGAGCTGGCTTGATGACGGCCAGGAGATCATGATACAGCGCGCCCAGGAGAGGTGGGGAGACAGATTCCTGCTCAGCGGCAGCACTGGCACGCCATTCTGGGGCGGTTACAGCGTGTTTGGATTCGCCGGTCTCATGCGCATGGTGCGGCAGGAGCCGGAGATGCTGGAAAGATTGTTTGCCCGTTTGCTACAAAACAGGCTTGCTTGCATACGAGCAATGCGCGAGGTCGGGCTGGGGTGCCTGTTTGTCGAGGAATGTCTCACGAGCGCGGACATGATCTCGGAAAGCGATTTTGAGCGCCTGGTATGGCCGTTCTTGCGCGACATGCTGGCCGCCGCAGTGGCTATGGGGATGCTGACGGTCTTTTATTTCTGCGGCGAGATACAGGGACGGATACCGTACCTGGCACAGTCCGCGGCCCATGCACTGGCCTTTGAAGAGAACAAGAAGAATATCGTCATTGACCTGGCCGCGATACGCAAAGAGACAGGTCCGGGGAAAGTGCTGTTTGGGAATCTTGATGTCGTGATGCTGCGCGATGCGCCGAAGCAAGCCATATTTGCCGAGATAGCCGCCCAAGCCGAGGCCGCCGGCCAGCCGTTCGTGGCCAGCATCGGCAGCCCGGTTACGCTCGACACCGATCCCGAGCGCGTATCATGGATTACCGAGGCGGCCAGAGCCCTGTCAGTTTGAGCACTGGCAATGCCCTCTAATCCAACTCCTCGAAGCGGGCAAGAGCTTCTTCGTAAGGCGGGCGTGCCACCCCTCTGTCAGTGATTATGGCACTGATCAGCTTATTCGGCGTCACGTCAAACGCCGGGTTGAAGACTTCAACTCCAATCGGCACCACCGGGAGGTGGCTGTGGCCGCCGAGGTGAGTGATCTCCTGCGGGCCGCGCTCTTCGATCGGTATGTCGTCGCCCGAGGTAATCTGGTAATCCACCGTTGAGATCGGCGCAGCCACATAGAACGGGATGTCGTGATAATCTGCCAGCACCGCCAGGCCATAGGTGCCAATCTTATTGGCCACATCGCCGTAAGCGGTGATACGGTCGGCGCCGACGACGATTGCATCAACCAGCCCCCGGGCCATGAGTGATGCGGGCATGTTGTCGGTAATCACCACGCAGTCTATGTCTTCCTGTGCCAGCTCCCAGGCCGTCAGGCGCGCCCCCTGCAGCAACGGACGAGTTTCGTCAACCCAGACCATGTTGAGTAGGCCGGCTTCGTCGGCGGCACGGATTACTCCCAGAGCGGTGCCGTAGCCGGCGGTGGCCAAGGCACCGGCGTTGCAGTGGGTCAGTATTCGTGAATTCGGTTCGAGCAACCGCGCTCCGTACTTGCCGATGGCATGACACCGCGCCAGGTCGTCGGCGATGATCTTGCTCGCTTCGAGGGCCAGAGCCTCGGCGAGTTGCTCGCGAGCGGGCAGAGGCCGGCGGGCAACGATCGTTCTCACCCGCTCCAGTGCCCAGAACAGGTTCACAGCCGTTGGCCGCGTGGCGGCAAGCTGAGCAATTGCGCTCTCAAGCTGGCCGATGAGGGCATCTTCGGCGGCGGCCCGGGAGCGGCTCGCACAGAGCGCCACACCGGCGGCGGCTGCGCAGCCGATAGCGGGCGCGCCGCGAATTCGTAGCGACTCTATCGCCTCGCATACCTCCGTGACCGTGCGCAGTCCCAATATACTGGTCTCGTTCGGCAGCAGCGTCTGATCTATAATCTGCACGACCAGTCCTTCATCGTCGCTGTCAAGTGCAATCGTTGGGGGCAAGTTCAAAGCAGCCATACTGCACCTCGGCAACTACCGTCTGGTTTGGCCTGGTGACTCGTGCTACTCTTCTACTCTGTAACGCCGTGAACCTGCAAACGCGGCGGGCGGCTTTATCGTCATTGCGAGAAGGAGTCTGCATGGCTAGTGTCAAATTCGCTATCAGGAGGCGATGATGAATAGCCTGGAGAGAACGGTCAATCTGGTCGAGGGACAGCCGACAGACAGCCTGCCCGCGATGCCGATATTCATGCTGTGGGCGGCGAAGCACTACGGCGTGAGTTACGCCGATTACGTGCAGGATTATCGTGTACTCGGCGAGTGTCAGTTGCGGCTGGCGGAAGAATTTGATCTGGACATATTGCAACTTATATCCGACCCCGTGCGCGAGACGGCCGACTGCGGGGCGGAGATGATCTACTTTGATGACGCGCCGCCCCGAGCCGCCGACTACATCCTGGCTGACAAAGCCGCTCTTGCCGACCTGCAGTACCCTGACCCGATCGTTGCTCGTATGGGCGACCGGGTAGCCGGGGCGGCGTACTTGGCTGAGAAAGCCGGAGATGCCTATCCGATCATGGGCTGGGTCGAGGGACCTATCGCCGAAGCCGTGTGTATGCGCGGGATGACGGAATTTATGATTGATTTGCTGGATGACATCGGCTTTGCCCGCAACCTGATGGACTGGATCGTGGAGATGGAAATAGAATTCGCCCGCGCGCAGATAGAGGCCGGCTGTCACATCATCGGGATCGGTGACGCGGCCTCATCGCTGATATCAGCCGAGCTATACGAAACAGAGATCCTGCCGCGTGAGCAGCGAATTGTGGCAGCAATACACGCAGCCGGTGCGCTGGCGAGGCTGCACATATGCGGGGATACCAATCATATCCTGCGGCAGATGGCGGAAACCGGTTGCGACATTATTGACCTCGATCACCTGGTCGAAATGGAGAAAGCGCGGCCGGAGATGGGACCAGAACCGATACTCCTGGGTAACTTCGATCCTGTGAGCGTGTTGTACGATGGCACGCCGCAACAAGTATATGAGGCGTGCAGGCAATGTCATGAGTGGGCCGGGGGGCGCTATATCGTCGGCTCTGGCTGCGAGACGCCGCCTGATACGCCCGAAGAGAATATTCGCGCAATGGTGCGCTACGCCCGAGAAGCGAAGGTCTAATATAGAAGGAGGCTCGTATCATGAAGCGCAGGGCGTTGCTCGCCCTGCTGCTGCTTGGCTTCGTCGCAGTGATAGCGCAGATTGGCGCAGATGAAGCTGGTATTCTTGAGGTCAGAGGGAGAAATGCAAGAGAGAAGGGCTATCCGATCGGGAAGATCGAATTTCTGGATGTCACGCTGGCTGACAGCTTGTGCATTTCGATGGGGGAGAGGAGATTCCGCTGCGGCTGAGTATCAAGTATAACGTGCTTGAGACAGCGCGGCGTACTTGCTTAACTCTTGCCGCCGGAACCCGCTAGTTGGAGGTATCGGTGGAATAACTTCGAGTAAGTCGAGACAAAACCTCGCTCTTCCCTGCTCCCAACGATAGGGCAATCGCCCATTTCGTTCCAACTATAGAAGCCTATGCCGTTGGCGTGCTCTAGGGCCTGCCTGGCGGCAGCATCAATCACGGACTGCTTCTGCAGGTCGGCTATAAGTCCGCCCTGGCCGGTGCGATGGGCTAACAACAGCTTCTGTCCGCGTGCCAGGAGTTTATCGCACTCACCGGTTGCAACGGAGGAGGGGCCTGCGGTCCTGAACACGATCAGGTCGGCGTACTCAACCGTCTCGGGGAAACTCGCGGCCTTCCATTTGTATGAAAGCGAGGGCGGGGCTATCCAACCGAAGGGATAGGGAACTTCCGCCACAATCACCAAATCCGGATAGCGCCTCAGCAACCGCGATTTCAGGGCGCTCATTGCCTTGTTTATGACCTCGGCGCGGAAATACGCGTGATCGATCACCGCTTGCGGCATACGTTGCTTATCTGCAAAAGCGTAATCGAAGATCGTCTTGTCGCGGGCATCTATCTCGGCGAAGTGCTTGTATCCAGTGCCCCAGGCACGGTTGAGCGTTGTAAGATCACCGTACTTGTGCTTGAGCCGTCCCCTGAAAAGCCCAAGTGTTTCCGTATCGAATCCGGAGTTGTCCCAGCCTACCTCTACCGAGGGCGCAATGGCCAACTTTTGCTTATCGGCGTCCAGCAGCGTCAGAATCGTGCCATTTTGGCGATAACGTTCTATATACTCGCAGATATAGTCAAAGAGCATGTCCTGATAGGCCTTGTGCCACAATTTGCAGTTGCAAGGTTCGCCAAGCTGGTTTGTGGACAATGGCACTGGATACCAGAAGCGGCTTTCCGCCTCCTTGTGGTGGGCCGCCAAGTCACTGCCGCACTTGAGTTCAAGCCAGGGGAGAATCTGCATGCCATACTTTTTTGCGAACTTGTGTTCTCTATCCAGGTACTCCCAGTTATGGTCCCAGGACTGGGAAGGTTCGTGATCGCAAAAAAGCGTGTTGACACCCATATCGCGAAGTGTGGCCAAGTCGCGGTCCATAGGGGCGTCGTTGGACCGCCAGGGATCCCACCAATGCCCGAAGAAGTAAGTCCCCACGAGTGGCCGGCCATCCGCCAGGCGCACAGGCTGTGCGAGGGCAAGATTCCCCAGCACTCCAAAAAGAGATGCGACTATGAAAGCCAGTTTCCGATTCATTTGTCATTCACCTCGCCATATCACATCTCGGCTCGCGGAACTTGTGGGCCGACACTGTTGCAAGATTCCATTTTAGACTATCGATATGGGGGCTGAATGTCAAATCCGAGATGTACTAGCGTAGTGTTACTCTCACTTGAAAACATATGAAACAGGCGAGGCTCTTTATCTATAGATTACTCGGAGTGCTCTGCGGACGCATCTCCAAATTCGTATGCCAGCCTCATCTGGCACGCCTTCAGGCAAGGCTCCAGGATGCAGGTGAAGTGCTTCTGAATCGGGTCTTTCTGCTGATACGCAGAGCTTAGCACATCGGGCGTGATCTCACCTTCAGGTGGCATCACATTCGTTGTCTGTCCGCCCCAGCGTGGGCCCTCGTCGGCGACCAGTGCATAACGCTTGGCCCACTCGCAGCGGAGCCGGTCCCAGACCGCCATCTTGGCACAGTAGTGGTCGCTGCAGACCTCGATAGTCTCGTCCGCCAGCGCCTGCACCGGGCACTCAAAGACGCACGGTCGCTCGCAGAAGGTGCAGGGGCCTTCCATGAGCAGTGGCGCGTCGGCGGGCAGGTCGGCGTCGGTCACCAGACTGATGAAGCGCTGTGCGATGCCGAACTCGGGCGTGATGACCGCGCCGTGAAGACCTATGTGGCCCAGGCCTGCGGCGACGGCAGCAAAACGGTTGCTCAGTGCATCAGGCTGCGGGCCGCGAGGGTTGGCCACCAGCGTCCCGCTGTCGCACAGGTCCTGGCTCACCACGGCCTTGTACCCGAGACGTTGCAGCACTCTTGCCAGTGAAACGCCCATGTATCGCAGCCAGCGATTGGTCTGATATACCGCATAGCTGTAAGGCCCGACGGCCTCTGCAGGTGGCTCAGCAGCACGCAGGATATTGTTGAACGGGAAGTGGTAGCCGATTACGATAACCGACCGTACATCGGATAGCACCTCGTCAACCTCGCGTATATGGCGCTGCTCATCGCGCTCCACCGCAGGGATCACTGCCCCGTGGTAGCCGGCAGTGTCGCACACTGACCACTTCATCTCGGCCTCGTCAATCTCTTGGCGATAACTCCGAGCCAGTTCCGACACCACCTGCGGATCGGCCACGCCAAACAGGTCGCCGCCCCAGGCCGTCACATGCCCTTGCAACAGGGAGCGCAGTTCATCCGCATACAAGTCTTCTCTCAGGGCCGCGATCGGGTATGTGCGCATCCCCGGCTGCAGAGGCGCACTGGTAAGAATGCAGCCGAACGTCGCACGGGAGCCGAATTCTGGCGTGACGGGCCTTCCGACATCATTGAATTCACTGATGAGCCCCGAGGCGGCCGCCACCTTATCAATCGGTAGATGCAGCCCCGGCAGTGCCGAATAGCCCAGCCTCTCCAGATACTGGCACAGCTCCAACTGTGCAAATCCGGACCACTCAGCGAGAGTCGCACCAACCAGCGCGAGCGGCTGCGGACTCTCGTCAGTAGTAGCGGGATCCTGCAGCGTCTCGCCATACTGGAAGCCGAAGGCGATCAGATTCTCAGCGTCGGGCAGCTCGGCGCGGAGGTCTAAGCCGCGCTGCAGGCACACCGCGCGGTCAACGATGGCGAGCATATCGGCTTCGCGCTCCAGCAGCCGCGAGAGCACGTTCAGCGTCGCCGGCCGGTCAGTGACCTTTGGCGCGGTGTCCTGAAGCTGCTGCTCAATCGGCCGCTCGTCCATGAAGCGCCTGCGCCGACGATAGGTCGTGGAATAATCGGGGTCCTCCAGGCGCAGATGCGGCGGCAGGCAGTATCTCAGGCACGAGCCCATGGCCCCGCCGCGGCGACCGATCGTGTCCAGGTTGTCGAGAATCGCTTGCTCATCAACCACATCGGGCAGTTCACCATCCAGGTCGAGGCCAAAATGCTCCGCCCACGCGCAGCGCCACTTGTTCTTGTTGCAATAGGTGAACTGCTTGCCGCCGATGTTGATTACATGCTTGCCCGAAGTCTCCTTCGTGAAAGCATCAGTGGGGCAGTGGCGCACGCACTCGCCGCACATGTCGCACAAGGGCGGCCCATCGTAAAGCGGGTCCGGGCCCAGCGGGGCGTCTGTAACGAGACAGCAGAAACGCTGGCGGGGACCGTACTCCGGCGTCAGCAGCAGACCGCTATAGCCGATTTCGCCGAGGCCGGCGGCTGCGGCCGCGTGAATATTCGAAAGGTCGGGCGTGAAACTCTCCGTGATATTCTTGTAGGGCCGGAAACGCCATACGTTCGTCGCCGGAATTGCGACGACGTTATAGCCCACATCCTCCAGCCGCCGTGCCAACTGAAATGAGACGCATTCGAGCTTGGTATTCATAGCGCCCTGGATGGCGTATGGCCCCGTCTTCTGGGGATGCTCGTTGCCGCCAATCTCGATGGCCGCGTCAGGGTGATGTATCGCGATGACCACAACGCACGTGGCGCCGGGAAGATGGCCTTCGGGCGACATCTCAATCGGCGCCTCGGCATAATGCTCCGATGATGCGATGCCTACCAGGTCGGCGCCCAGATTGAGCGCCAGCGTCCTTATCTCGTCGCTTAGCAACTGGTCATACATACTCCGTGAACCTTCCCTTGCCCCGGCCATCCAGGGCTGATGTCATATAGCCTGCCGTAACAGCAGGATATTCCGCTTGGTGAGTTTCCTTACCTCCCGCCCTCTTTGCAGGTCGCCTGTGGCCTTGTTGCGAAGTATAGGATTCGTCACAGGCCGGGAGTAGATCAGAAATATGTGAAAGGGACAACCACAATATGTTGCCGAAAGAGCGAGTAGCTGCAGCCTTCGAACACCAGCCGACCGACAGGATTCCAATATACCACGCCAGCTTGAGTTCTGATGTTGCATCGTACGTCCTGCGCCGGGAGGCGTACGTAGGCGGCGGGATTCAACAGTACCGGGAGGCGGTGGCTCTCTGGAAGGATGGAGATGCGCAGGCGGAGTTCGTGGAACGCAGCTTCACCGATGCCTGCGAATTGGGCGAGAAGCTGGATCTGGATATGGTGCGGACTATCCACTGGCGCAAGCCGCAGAAGCCCACGCGCCGGATTGACCGGAATACGTTCATGTATGGCGACCCGGACAAAGAGGAGCACTGGGAGGTCTGGCACTTCGATCCGCCGACGGAGACATACGGGAAGGTTGATGCGAAGCCGGAGCCTGAGCCGACCCCTGGACAACTCGCCGAGCAGGCTGAGGGCGCTGCTCAAGCCGCAGAAGAATACGAGCCGACACCGGATGACCTATCGCCCGATGTGCATCGGTCAATTGCGCGCTTCGGTGATACTCGCGCCATGTACGCGCTCGTCGGCAGTGTAGGTATATGCATACCCAGGGAGCGGGTGTGGCTGGAGGCGACCGTGCTATATCCGGACATCGTTGGCAGATACCTCGACGCTGCAGCCATCCGTGGGCCGAAGAACGCTAAACTGGCGGCCCAACTGGGTATCCCTTACTGCTTCGGCGGCGGCGATTTTGCCGGGACCGGAGGCCCATTCTATTCGCCCAAGGTCTTTCACGAGCTGATGCTGCCGCGGCTGCAGATCATCTCCAGGGGCTGCGAGGAGGCGGGCACATATCACCTGTTCGCCAGCGACGGTGACCTGTGGCCGGTGGCCGAGGATCTTTTCGGCGCCTCGGGCGTCCATGGCTTCTATGAAGTAGATCGCATGTTCATGGACATGCGGGAACTTCGGGACAGATTCCCGCATTTGACCTTCTTAGGTGGCATCAGGAGCGAGGTCCTGCACATAGGCAGTGTAGAAGATGTTGTTGAGGAGACACGAACTGCCCTGGAGGCCGCACATGAGATAGGCGGCTGCATCATCGGCTGCAGCAACCAGATCGTCGCCGGAACCCCGCAAGAGAACTTCTGGGCGATGATGGACACGCTGGAGGACTACCGCTGAGGCAAGTGGGGCAGAGGCGTAGTCAATCCTACTTCTCAGTGCCGCTGTCGTCTGGTTCATCCAATGCCGCGAGCCAGCCGCGTACATTTTGCTCCTCCGGCACGCCGAGGCCCACCAGCGCATCAAGGGCCTGCTGCCAGTATCCGCGCGCGGCTTCGAGGTCGCCGGTTTCTTTCGCAAGCAGGCCCATATTCATCAGGGCCTGGCCTTTCCCAAGCCGGTCGCCCAGCTCGCGGCATATCTTCAGGCTCTGCTCGTACAGCTCCATCGCCTCGTCGTAGCGGCCGTGGGCCTGGCAAGCGGCGGCCATGTTATTCAGCGTTCCACCTTCCTCCCTGCGGTCGTCCAGCTCGCGGAATATCTTCAGGCTTTCCTCGTACAGCTCCATGGCTTTGTCGTAGCGGCCTTGGTCAAAGTACGCATTGGCCATGTTGCCCAGCGTAGCGCCTTCGCCGCTGCGGTCGCGTAGCTCGCGGAACGTGCTCAGGCTCTGCTCGTACAACGCCATCGCCTGCTCGTAGCGGCCCCGGAGGCGGTGAACTTCGCCCATGTTGTTGAGCGTTTGGCTTTCGCCGCTGCGGTCGCCCAGCTCGCGCATTATCTTCAGACTCTGCTTGTACAGCGCCATGGCTTCTTCGTAGCGGCCCTGGCGCTGGTGTACGTTAGCGATGTTGTTTAGCGTGTTGCCTTCGCCGCTGCGGTCGCCCAGCTCGCGGTATATGTTCACGCTCTGCTCGTACAGCTCCATGGCTTTATCATGCCAGCCCTGGGCCTGCTGTAGATTGGCCACATTGCCCAAAGTGTCCGCTTCGCCGCTGCGGTTCCCCAGGTCGCGGAATATCTTCAGGCTCTGCTCGCACAGCTCCATCGCCTCGTCGTAGCGGCCCTGCGCCGAGTGTATGATAGCCATATTGCCCAGCGTCGTACCTTCCCCGCTTCTGTCGCCATCTTCTCGCGTTGCTCTGAGTGCCATCTTACACAAGGATAGATGCTCGGCCAACATGCCGCGCATGTCCCGGAACTTTGCCATTGCCTGCTCAAACCGGGGCAACAGGCTCCACTGCCCGGCCTCGTTCGCGTCCTGTGCCAACTCAAGAGCATTGAGATACTCGGCCTCAAGTTCCCGCAGCCCATGTGTAAGGCAGAGGTGTGCAAGGAGGGGTTGCCCTCCTTCGACCTCAGCAAATGCCGCCAATGGACCCCCTCCCGATAATAAGTCGGCAACTCTGTCGGGCCGGATAAGATCATCGGTGTGCCAAACGAATTCGGCACATTCCTCTGCCGCCTGTAGGCGTCGTTCGCTCAGATTGGGGATATCCGTGAGGCGCCGCGATGCAACCTCGCGTGCCAGCGGAAGCAGTTGATAGCGTTGAGTCTGTGTGAAAACCTGGCCCTCTTCCGAGAGCGACTCGTCGCCAACTCCCTCCAAGAGATGCAACCGTAACGCCCCCTCTATCGCCTTTCCGAAACCGTCTTCGTCAAGGCCGGTGGCCGTGGCCAGAGCCTCACGGCGGGGCGGCTGTGGGAACATAGCAGCGCAGGCAAATACCAAGCGCTCGTTTTCCTTCGCTAACTCAAGTTGAGCCCCGAAGGCATATTCTGCGATCTCCTCGGCCGGGCCTGAGAACTCCTCGAAGGCCTTAATGGCCTGCTGTTCGGTCTGCCTGCCACTGGCAATCCCTGCAACAGCTAACTCAATCGCCATCGGAGTGTAGCAGCAGACTTGAGCGATCTTCGCCGCTGCAATCGTGGGCAAGCCCGCCACCATTGCCAGTCTTGTCACCATCTTCTCCGCTTCGTGGGGGTGCATCTGTTGCACCAGAACTGTGTGCAATCCAGTTTCAGGCAGGTCATGGCGAC
Source organism: bacterium (assembly GCA_030604405.1). Lineage (GTDB taxonomy): Bacteria > Armatimonadota > Zipacnadia > Zipacnadales > UBA11051 > UBA11051. The sequence goes on from JAUVVY010000002.1 coordinate 130,376, forward strand.
TGGTGGCAAGCACGCGACACCGCTCGCCCAGCGCGCTGAGTAGCGAGATTAGCAGATCTTCATGCTCCAGTGTTTCGAGATTGTCGAGCAAGAGCAAGCGGCGCGTGTCGTTGGCATAGCCCACTATGGTATGCACCAGTGTGTTGTCATCTTCTTCGCCGGTCAGTTCGAGATTCAGGCTGCGGCCCAAGTTCAGGACAAACTCGCGGGCTGAACTTACGGTAGTGAGCGCGTCTGCACCGGCAGGGCGTACGGCGATGTCCGGCACATCCGGTCGCGCGCTAACGAACACGACCTCATCGGGAAACCTGTGGCGAAGCCGGTCGGCTGCCTGCAGAGCAAGCTTGGTCTTGCCGATACCGCCGTGGCCTGTGAGGAGGACTCTTTCTTGGCTGTGGGTAGCGGGGGCCTCGGGGTCGAGCTTTTGGGCCAAGTCAACAAGTTTGTCACGGCGACCGACGAAGGTCTTTGCGAGTCTGTGCTGGTGCAGAGGCCAGCGCGCGGTACCGCCACCTACGGCTATCTTGCCCTCGCCAGTGGCCTCCCAGAGCGCCGATTCAACATCAGACATCGCCGCGCGTGACAGGTATAGGACGGGATACTGCCAATGCCATCTGCACTTCGGATTGCTCTCACAGGCCTGTTTCATCGCATGGCGAGCGAGGCGCACAGCCTCGATCAGCGAGATACCGTTGAGAAGATTCTTATAGAGGTGGTTGGTGAATACGTCGGCTCCATCGGCCCAAACACTGTCACTCATGCCTATGACCCGTGGCACGCCAGAGACAGCGACCTGCAGCGCCATGCTCACGTCACCTTGCGGCTCGGCGGCGGCACTTAGACAACTGTCAAGTATCGCCAATTGCACACCAGCGCGCGCAGCTTCATGGGCCAGCTCGACCGTCCCGAAAGGCGCTACGGTGAAGTCGCGGTTCTCAAGGGCGACTGCCTCACCGTTGCCGTGTGCACTGATATGTAGGGCATCGGCGCCTTTGGCAAGTTCGGTGCGCAGATCCACCGGGCTTATGTGTCGGCAGACGCGGAAATCGGCCGGAAATTCTATCTCCTGCAAATCGAGCAAGAGGTCCACCCGGCCCTGCAGGTCGAGCGGCTGAGGCTGGTTCGCCTCATCCGACGCTTCATGCCTGGGATCCAGAACAGGACTGGCCAGTGCGACTAGCACCCTCAGAGCGCGGTCCTCGTCGCGCTTCTGGGAGGCATCAGCCACATCAACGACACGCGCCATGCCCTTGCCTAGGGCAACGTACTCAACGCCGTCGTGCATGCTCTCCCACGCCACGTGCTGCAGATCATGGGGTATTTCTAGAAGTAGGGGGCCGGTCAGTTGCTCGTACCATTCGCGCAGTTCGTCAGTCGCAAGGACTGCGGAGAATAGGTCCTGTCCTTTGAGTCCGGCAATTGTCGCTTGGTCAATTGGCACCGGACTTAAGCCAGGGGCCTCGATTGTCCCGTCGTGGATTTTGAGAATTGTCTCAGGCATGGAATATCCTCTCGGAATGCACTCCTGGTCATTGTACTATACTGCTCGAGCCTGGTCAACTTGCCAGATAGCGAAGTAGAATATTGACGCGGAGAAGGGTTTTGCGGTTCGCTGGCGAATATAGCAGGCAAAGCAATCTTACTTGGCAGAGAGGGAACGGCATGGGAGACGGTATGAAGCTGGTGGCGCCGGCTGTGACGCCGCCGCTTGATCAGGGGTTTCGGCCGGCAGTGTTGGCTAATCGGGCATTTCTCGAAGATGTTGACAAGTCCGGCCAGGGCGCAGCCTTAGGCATCGCCCTGGAGCGCAATGATGCGGCAGTGACCGTGTATGAGACCGAGGTATTCGCGCCCGACGCCCCCGCGGCACAGGCAAATCTCGAGTATGTCGAGCGGCTGGTGAAATTCCTGCTGTGGCAACGCGGCGGATGGAAGCTCACCGTTGCCGGCGATGCGCAGATCGCCGACCATATCAAGCAGGCCTATGCCGCCGACGGTATCCGGGCCTTCGATGCTGACCTGATGTTGAGCGTGTATGAGCAGCCCTTTGTCGTAGAAAACGTCGCGTACGAGGAGCTGCCAAGCGCCTCTGAGGGTACGGTGGCACTCGGAGGGCACCTTGAGGGCTGCCGCATCGGATTTGACCTGGGTGCCAGCGACCGCAAGACCAGCGCGGTGCTTGACGGTGCGACGGTCTTTTCCGAGGAGGTCATCTGGGATCCGAAGAATCAGGCCGACCCGCAATACCACTATGACGGTGTGATGGACTGTATCCAGCGCGCCGCCGAGTACCTGCCGTACGTTGATGCCATCGGCGGCAGCGCAGCCGGCATCTACATCAACAACCGCGCTCTGGTCGCCTCGCTCTTCCGAGGCATCCCCAAGGATCAATTCGATGCGAAGATCAAGGACATGTTCATCAATATCGGCAAGGAATTTGGCGTGCCGCTGGTGGTGGTCAATGACGGCGAGGTCACTGCGCTGGCCGGTGCCATGGAGCTTGACGACACCGGCGTGCTGGGGATTGCCATGGGTTCCAGCGAAGCCGGCGGCTATGTCACCCTCGACGGCAATATCACCGGCTGGCTCAATGAGCTGGCCTTCTGCCCGGTGGACTACAATCCGGATGGCCCTGTAGATGAATGGTCAGGGGATTACGGCGTCGGCTCGCAGTACTTCTCGCAGCAGTGCGTCGCGCGGCTCGTGCCTGTCGCCGGTATTGACCTGGATCGCGACATGGGCCAGCCCGAGCAGTTGCAGGCCGTGCAGGAGCTCATGGCGAAAGGGGACGAGCGGGCGCGGCAGATCATGGAGACCGTCGGCTGCTACCTCGGCTATGCCATCGCACACTACGCCGATTTCTACGATTTGAAGCACGTGCTGGTGCTGGGGCGAGTAACATCGGGCGAAGGCGGACATATCATCATCGAGCAGGCACAAAGGGCCCTGGCGGAAGAATTCCCCGAACTGGGAGAGCAGGTGAGTCTGCAGACGCCTGATGAGGCCAGCCGCCGCGTTGGTCAAGCAATAGCGGCTGCGAGCCTGCCAGAAATATGAAGCAGCGCTGCAGATTTGCGAACGCTGCTTGAAGGGAAGTGATAAGATGGATTTCACCCAGGAAGGTGGGGAGCTGTTTGTTCCTGATGGCAGCGCGGAGGCCGAGGCCCTCGCGCGGACTACCTACATGGGCATCGGCGCGCATCAGGATGACCTGGAGATCATGGCCTATGACGGCATCCTGAGGTGCTTCGGGCAGCCCGAGCAATGGTTCTGCGGCCTCACGGTGACCAACGGCAGCGGCAGCCCGCGTGATGCCTTATATGCGGACTACAGCGACGACGAGATGCAGGTAGTGCGCCGCCAGGAGCAAAAGAAGGCCGCTTATATGGGCGAATACTGCGCACAAGTGCTGCTCGATTTCACCAGCAAGCAAGTGAAAGAGACCGACAAGCAGGCCGTCAGAGAGGACCTCAAGGCGATCATCACAGCGGCCAGGCCCCAGGTCATCTACACCCACAACTTCGCCGACAAGCACGATACCCACGTGGCGGTTGCGCTGCGCGTGCTTGAGGTGCTGAGGGAACTTCCGCCTGAGGCGCGGCCCGACAAGCTCTACGGCTGCGAGGTCTGGCGCGATCTCGACTGGATGACAGATGATGACAAGGTCGCATTTGATGTGGCTGGTCACGAGAATCTGGAGATGGCGATGCTGGGCATATTTGACTCCCAGGACTGCGGGGGCAAGCGCTATGATCTGGCGACAATGGGCCGCCGTGTCGCCAACGCCACCTACTACGCGACGCATGACGTTGACGTCACCCAGAGCATGATCTTCGCCATGGACCTGACGCCACTGATTGAGGATGACACTCTGGATGTTGACCCTTTCGTAGCCGAGCACATCAGCCGCTTTGCCGCCGATGTCAGTGACCGCATAGGCAGAATGACCTGAACGGACAGTGAGTGCGAGAGGGGCTATCCACGCCCAGAGGGCAGACGGCGGCTGTCAGGAAACGAGGCTGGCCGCAGGCCACGAACATTCGCATTTCGTAATAGTTGGCTCATTGGAGATGATGGCAATGTTTAGGGCTTACGATATAGAGCCGAGTCTGGCCGTCCGCTTGGTTGCCCAGATGTCACGGGTGCGGATTCTGTTCACATTGGCCCTGATGGCGGGGATTTACACAGCGCCGCTAGGCGTGATTGTCAATCCCAATGCTGCGTACGCCGGGGTATCGCTGGCAGCTCTACTGGCCATCTATAGCTACTTCGCTGCTAACTGGCAGCGGCACCACACGGCGGGGCGCCTCGATCTGTGTGTGGCGCTTACAGTCGTAGGCGATGTCGTCGCACTCAGCCTTTTCATCTACGGCACGGCTGGCGCCTACGCCCATTTCTTTATCCTGCTGCTATGTGACGTGGTTTTCGCCGCCATTTTCTTTCGCGGTCTGGAGCTAGTCTTCATCGTCGGCATCGTATGTGGCGCTTATGCGACAGTGGCCTTTCAAGCCAAACCTGTGGACGAGATGCTTTGGTTTGTACTAATAGGTTTGACGTCTGCGCTAGTACTCGCGTGGCTTGCCAATGGCTTGGGGCGAGTCCTGGAATTCGAGCGCGTCTCGAAAGAGCGCATCATCAGACATCTAGGCGCGGGCGTGTGCCTGGTGGACCGCCATGGTCAAGTGATCCTGGCCAACCCTGACTTAGAGCGCCTATCCGGAGTCCCCCTGAACGATGTCGTTGGGCAGAATCTTAAATCACTACTCAAGTACCATTCAGGGGGACAACTGGTTCCTCTATTCGAAGGCCTGGAAGCAACCTTCGCAAGCGACCAGGCAGACGAGGTGGAGATTGCACTTATCCACCCCGAACCTATGATCCTGCTTCGGAGTGCGGTGCCTTGCCCCACCAGTGGCGGAACGCTCTCGGCCTGGGTCATCGTGTGGCAGGATATAGCTGAGATTCCCGATCTGGTAAGGGCGAAAGAAGAAGGCCTGCAAGTTGTGTCCCACGAGATCCGCTCTGGCGTCAGCAACTTAAGCATGCTGGTGCAGGTGCTTCAGGGCGTGACGGGCGACCTGGATGAGCAGAAGCGACGGCAAGTCGTGGACCACCTGCGGGATCACGCTGATTATCTGGCCAGTTTGGTCGCCTCTATGATGGACCTTGCCAGATTTGACGATCCCGAATTTAGGCTCGACCGCACGCCGCTGGATATCAGGCCGATGCTTGAGACACTGACAGCGACGTTCGCGACTCGCTGCGAGCAGGCCGCGTTGGTTTTTCTGTCCGACTACCCGGATGAATTGCCTACCATCTGGGCCGATGAGGGCCGCCTCCAGGAGGTCCTCGTGAATCTGTGCGAGAATGCGATGAGATATACGCCTCCTGCGGGCACTATTAGTCTCACGGTGAAGCAGTCGGACAATACGCTGCAGTGTAGCGTCACTGACACGGGAGTGGGGATTGCTCCTGAGTTTCAGGATCGCATCTTTGAGAAGTTCGTAGCAGGGGCGAAGGCGCCAAAGGAAAGTGGCAGCAAGCTGACTGCAGGAGGCCTGGGTCTGGGTCTGGCCCTCGCCAAGAGGATAGTTGAGCTCCACGACGGCACCATCGAACTCGACAGTGCGCCCGGCCAAGGCACTACTTTCACCCTGACTCTGCCCCTGGAGCCGCCTGAAGAGCTTCAAGACGCGTCTGCCTCGCGCGCTGTTGATAGCTGAGACGAAGGCTAGGGGAGATGAAAAACGCAGGCCGGTGATGAACCTCCGCGCTCTTATCTGTGGCTCTCAGAGAACCGCGCTCCCTCAGTCGCTCTCTGGGCCCCGATGAGTTGTGCACCGACGCATCAACTCGGGCACTACTTCATCGCTCTTAACCTTGCGAATAACCTCAACGGCTCCCTCTATCCACAGATCGAGAATCGCACGGCCTTTGCCGACGGTGGCCTTGTCCGGCCCGCCACAGACCATATCTCCCCATTCCGCAATCCAGTCGACAGGCGTTAGCACCGCCTTGGAATCAAGTTGGGACTTCCCCGACGGGCCCCAGTATTTGCCGCTCGTACGCTCCATCCTGATTAGCTCGGGCATGACGGCCAGAGCAACGCTCGTCTCCAGCTCACCGGCGTGACCGTAATGCTCGCTCTCCAGAAGCGGCGTGATCTCGTCCATCTTGCCGGCGAAGGGCGGAATCGAATAGACCGCATAGGCCCGCCCTGTCTCCAGCACGTGATACAGAATCCCATCACACATCGGCGCATTGCCGCCGTGGCCGTGCAGCATGACAATCTTGTTGAACCCGTTACGATGGATCTCATCGCAAATGCAGGTCACGTGCTCTAACAGCACGTCGGATTGGATGTGCACCGCGCCGGGCTGGAAACGGCACTGAGCCACGAAGGTGTAGGGAATCGTCGGCATGACGACAAGCGGCTCTTGTGCTGCGATCTGCTCGGCAACGTGGTCAATGATGATCGCGTCACAGCCCAGCGGCAGGTGTGGCCCGTGCCGTTCCAGGCTGCCCACCGGTATCATCGCCACGCCCTCGGCCTGCTTGCAGGCCTTGCCCAGGTCGTCTGAGGTCAATTCCATCCATCTCATGCTGATCCCCCTCCTGTCGTGCAGACATTTAGAATTTCAATATGCGCTCCGCGTTCTTGTGGCAAATCTTATCGTAAACTTCCTGCGATATCTTATCTTCTGCCAGTGCATCGCTCATGAAATTGAGCAGGTTGACCAGCACGTTTTCCCGGTTAGGCGGTGCGCAGACATCGGTGCCGAAGCAAAGCTGGTCCTGAAGCTCGGCCATGAACCAGTAGCCGAACTCGGGGTCGCGGCTGACAGCGTTGTAGCCGCTTCCTGCCGACAGATCGCCGATTACATTAGGATATTTGCGCATCAGCTCGACCACGCGTCCGCCCTCGACCACCGGCTCGTTGGGGTAACCGGCCCAGTTGTCCTCATTAACGTCGCCGCTGATATGCGACCACCACGGCTGTGAGTGGCACAGCCACACCAGGTCCGGATGCTTTTGGATCTGCTGCTCGAACCGGGGAAGCCCCAGGTCGTCTATCAGGCCATAGGTTCCGCCATCTTGTGCTGCAATGTGAAATGTCAGCGGAATGTCGGCCTTCTCGACGTGGTCGAAGAGGTTCTCGACGCGCGGATCATCGAAGTAGAGATTGCAGCACACCTCACCGATGCCCCGGCAGCCGATGTCCTTGTAGTATGACAGCATGTAGCCCAGGTCGGCGTCCGGTGTGTTATGACACTGGCGCGGATCAATGTTGCAAAATGGGATGAAGCGGTCCGGATACTTCTCCCATACCGCGAATATCTCTTCATTGGACTGTATTACTGGCACGTTGTCGGGGTTCGTGCATGGCAGCAGCACGCCTTTGTCAATGCCGGCATGGTCGTACATTTCGATGAGCTCCCAGGGCGTGGCGAAGCAATTGTCGCGCCCCGGCCAGGGCATTGTGCGCTTCGGCGTTGTGTGCACATGAATGTCAATAACCATCGTTGGCACCTCCGTGTGGCTCACTGATTTGGTGTGTGGATGCGGTGCGTACGGCTCAAATCCCCAGCACGCGCTGGGCGTTCTTGTAGGCAATCTTCTCGAATACTTCCTGCGAAATTCTGTCATTTCCAAGCGCGTCATTGAGGAAGTTCGCCAGGTTCACCAACACGCTGTCGCGGCCGCCGGGTGAGCAGATATCTGTGCCGAAACAGAGCTGATCCTGGAATTCATCAAAGAACCAGTAGCCGAATTCCGGGTCCCGGCTGACCGCGTTGTAGCCGCTTCCTGCGGACAGATCGCCATATACGTTGGGGCACTTCTCCATCAACTCCACCACGCGCCCGCCTTCCACAACCGCGCCCTTTGGATAGCTGCCCCAATTGTCTTCATTGACATCACCGCTGATGTGCGACCACCACGGCTGCGAATGGCACAGCCAGACGAGGTCCGGGAATTTCCGGATCGCCTTTTCGAACCGGGGCAGACCCAGCTCATCTATTAGCCCGTAGCTATTGCCCTCCCGGGTGGCGATATGGAAGCACAGCGGCATTGCGCATTGCTCGGCGTGGTAAAACAGGTTCTCGACTCGCGGGTCATCGTAGTACAGGTTGCAGCAGACCTCGCCGATTCCACGGCAGCCGTGGTCCTGGTACCAGCCGATGTAATAAGAGAGGTCTTCCTCTGGGTTGTTGTTCCACAGGCGCGGGTCAATATTACAGAAGGGGATAAAGCGGTCCGGGTACTGCTCAACTATCGCCAGGATTTCCTCATTCGACTGCACGCAGTGGATGCCTTCCGGATTGGCATTGGGAAGCAGCACAGCCTGCGTTATGCCTGCGGTATCGTACATCTCGATAAGCTCTTGCGGCGTGGCCAGGGTTTGATCCCCGCCCTTCCAGAGAATACTTGGCATGGCGGTTGTATGCACGTGAATGTCTATGAACATGTCTTGTCCTCCATGCCTAGCAGCCTCTGTGCGTTTTCAAATGCGATTTTGTCAAACACTTCCTGTGTGATCCTGCCTTTCTCGAGTGCGTCCTTGAGGAAGTTGGCGAGATCGATCAGAACATTGTCGCGGTTGCTGGGAGCGCAGACGTCTGTGCCGAAACAGAGCTTGTCCTGGAACTCGGTCAGGAACCGATAGCCGAATTCGGGGTCGCGGCTGACGGAATTGAAGCCACTACCTGCCGACAGATCGCCATACACATTGGGGTGATGCAGCAGCTCAGGCACCTTACCGCCTTCGGTCACCGGCCCTTTGGGATAGCCGCCGCGGGTGCCCTCGCTAACGTCACCGCTCATCTCCGACCAGAATGCCTGTGAGTGGCACAGGAACTTCAACTCGGGGAATCTCTCAACAGTCTTCTCAAAGCGCGGCAGATTCAGGTCGTCAATGATGCCGTAGGTGCCGCCCTGACGAGTAGCCACGTGGAAGGTCAACAACATCCCGGTCTTCTCAGCGTGGTAGAAGAGATTCTGCATCAGCGGGTCGTCAAAGTACAGATTGGCGCACACTTCCCCGACCCCCGGACAGCCACGCTCTCTGTAATACTCCATCAGATACGCCAGGTCGGCGTCGGGCGAATTGTCAATCATCCTCGGGTCAATGTTGCAGAACGCAATGAAGCGGTCCGGGTACCGCTCCGCGATTTCGATAGCATCTTCGTTGGACTGCACGACATGGGCGCACTCGGGATTTATGCCTGGTAGAATCACCGCCTTTTCGATGCCTACCTCATCGTACATCTCGATTAGCTCCTCCGGCGTCGCGTATGTCTGGTCACTACCGTATCGGTTGGGGCTCGGTTTGTTTCTCGTATGCACGTGAATGTCTATAAACATCTTCGTCCTCTCTTCTTCGCGTAGGTCGGGCTTGCCCGCAGGCCCTGCCGTGTGCGCCCTGAGCTTGTCGAAGGGAGCGAAGTCGAAGGCCAGCCCGACGCCATATTGTTAGCGTCAGTTCCGTCCACTCACCGTACAGTTACAGTTTCAGCACTCGCTCGGCGTTCTTGTGCGAGATCTTGTCGAACACTTCCTGGCTGATCTTGCCCTTGGCCAGCGCGTCTTCCATGAAGTTCTTGAGGTTAATCAACGTGTTGTCGCGATTACTCGGCTGGCACACGTCGGTCGCGAAGCAAAGCTGGTCCTGGAATTCATCAAAGAACCAGTAGCCCCAATCGGGATCGCGACTGACGGCATTGTAGCCGCTGCCGGCCGACAGGTCGCCATAGATGTTGGGGTACTTGCTCATCAGCTCGACCACGCGGCCGCCTTCGACTACCGGGCCCTTCGGATAGCCGCCCCAGGTCTCCTCGGTGACGTCGCCGCTGACGTATGACCACCAGGGGTTGCTGTGAGCGAGGAAGGTGAGGCCGGGATGGGTCTTGACCTGCTCTTCGAGGCGGGGGAGACCGAAGCTGTCAATCAGGCCATAGGTGTTGCCCTCCTGGGCGGCGACGTGGAAGAGCAGGGGCATGTCGCATTTTTCGGCGTGGTCGCAAAGGTTGGTGACGCGGGGGTCATCCCACCAGAGGTTGGCAGTCATCTCGCCGATGCCCTTGCAGCCCTTGTCCTTGTAATGGTTGATTGCGAAGGACAGGTCAACATCGGGCGAGTTGCGCATCAGGCGGGGGTCTATGTTGCAGAACGGAATGAAGCGGTCGGGGTATTTTTCTGCGATCATCAGGATGTCTTCGTTGCTCTGGGTGAGGAAGTTGCACTCGGGGATGACCAGCGGGAGCATGACTCCCTTGTCAATGCCGACTTCGTCATACATCTCGATGAACTGCTCAGGCGTTGGCGGGCCTTGCATATCAGGTCCCCAGGTCAAGTCCGAAATCATCGCTATGTGGATGTGTATGTCAATAAACATATCAAACCTCCGGTACGCTTTCGCCCGTATCGGGCGTGATTGAGACGCTTTGCCTATGCTATCAGGACCAAGACATGCGGAAATTCAGAGGCCGAGCACGCGCTCGGCGTTCTTATGGGTTACCTTGTCGAATACCTCCTGAGAGAGCTTGCCTTTGGTCAGGCCGTCCTCAAGGAAGTCTTTTAGATAGATCAGTAGGTTATCCATTTGCTCCAACTGGTAGCAGTCAGTCCCGAAGAGCAACTGGTCCTGGAACTCGGTGAGGAACGCATAGCCGAAGTCGGGATCACGGCTGACGGCATTATAACCGCTGCCGGCCGAGAGATCTCCGTGCAGGCTCGGGTAGCGTTTTAGAAGCTCCGGGATGCGCCCACCTGCGACTACCGGCCCATCCGGGTAGCCGCCCCAGTTCTCATCATTGACATCTGCGCTGATATGCGACCAGAATGGCTGAGAGTGCGCCAGGAAGACCAGGTCCGGGAAATTCTGCAGCGTCTTTTCCAGGCGCGGAAGCCCCAGTTCGTCTATGAACCCATAAATGCCGCCTTCTCTGGTGGCAACATGGAAGGTCAGGGGCATCCGGCAGGCTTCGGCGTGGTGAAACAGGTTCCAGCAGCGCGGATCGTCGAAGTGGAGGTTGGCTGTAATCTCGCCGATGCCTTTGCAGCCCTTGTCTTTGTAGTGGTTGATGACGAAGGCCAGGTCGGTGTCGGGGGAGTTGATGGACAGCCTCGGGTCAATGCAGCAGAAGGGAATCAGCCGATCGGGGTAAAGCGCCGCGCATTGCAGAATGTCCTCATTTGACTGCACGCAAGCGCGCGGCTCCGGCTGCGTCGCGGACAGGATCACCCCTTTGGATATGCCGACTTCATCGTACATCTGCACAAGCTCCTCGGGGTTGCCGATGCCCTTGTCTGCCAGCGGCCGCATTTCCCTCGGATAGATCGTGGTGTGGGCGTGAATGTCTATGAACATCTCTTTGCCTCCGTAGCGTGTCTGGGCACTCAATGGGGACTAATAATACAGCGCTTGACTGGACAACAACCCAGTATTCGCAGCCGATGCAGAAATCCCTTCATGGCCGGGAGCGTCTCTCCTGACGGAGCCGTCGCTCATCGAGGGAAAAGAAAAGGCCCGCCCCATCATCGGGGCGAGCCGACAGCTATAGTCTTACCACACGACTTTACTTCCTCATATCGTCTAGTAGATGTGGTCTGCTTTGCCGAACATCGTCGGCAGGTCCCAGTCCTCGCCATCGTTGATGACCCATTTGGCCGCCGCCTCGATCATCTCGTCCACGCCGTCGCGGTACGGGCCAAAGCGCTCGACGCAGAAGTCATCATTGGCAATCAGCGCTGTGTCGGCCTTCTCGCCAACAAAGTTAGGCGCCTTGCCGATGTAGCTGCTGAGTTTGTTGCAGATCATCTCCACGTCGGTGACGGGGCCGGCCACGTTGAGGATGGTTGGCGGGTTGGCGGCGACCTCAAAGCCACGCAGCGCCCGGTCAATCGCATCGCGCTGCGACAGCAGGTTCACATGGGGCATTTCCAGCGAGATATTTTCGCCGGCATTGATCATTCTGGCCAGGTCCACAAGTACGCCGTAGCACAGGTGTTGGGAGTACATCAGGCGATAGTGCGTGACCTTCTGGCTCTCGTGTCCGTGAGCGCTGGTGTTGAAGGCGGTCTCGCGGGCGAGGATCGAATAGCCGTAGATGCCCTGTGGGTCGAGCGTGGTCTGCTCGGTCGCGCCACCGAGAGCCGGATCGGTGTGCGGATAGGGGTTACCGGATGAGAAGTTAACGATACTGGAGCTGTTGTACTTGACGCCTACGTTGGCCGGCAAAATCGCATTGAGCAGAATCGTCTTGCCCGGGTCGCCGGCAGAGCCGAACTTGAATCCGAGCATGAACACCATATTCTGCGCGCCGGGGAGATCAGCCAACTCCTGTTCATCGGTGAGATCGGCGGCAAAGCTTTCACATCCCCAGCTCTCGAACCGCTCGCGAGCTTGTTTGGCATAGTCGGTGATGAACAGGCCGGCGACCATGATCTTGCGGTTAGTGACGCCGGCTTTTCGGTCCGCTTTGACGAGCGTCTCGACCAGCTCGGGGCCAACCTTGCCCTCGCCACCTATTATCATGATATCGCCGTCGAGGTCGGCCATCATTTCGACCAGCCCGTCGGTCGGGTCGCTCATGAATTCGCTCAACTGCTGGGGGTCTTTGACATCCAGAATGCCGTTCATCTTTGGATCCTTCCATGCTGGCCCTGTATTTCAAACTACAGGGGATGATACTGTGCTCGATTGAACGTAGAGTATAGCGCGTGTGTGCAGATATTTCAAGGGTCTGCAGCCCTCACGGCGGCGGCACTACTGTGGCGGCTTGCACACGCGGCACGGGCGATAGCCGGCGGCTCGCGCCTGAACTGCGCTATCAAACCAGATGGCATTGTCGGTACTGATCTTCATCGCCCATTTGCAGGCCGGGTAGTGATAGACATCCGAATTCTTGCTGCCCAGATACTTGCCGCCTGCGTCTGCAGTGGTGTCATCGGCCGGATACGACCTGCTCCACAGGCCCTTGCCGGCCTCCCGCGCCTGCTTCTGCAGATAAAGCAAAAGCTCCTGGTAGCGCAGATTCGGCGCATAGGTTGCAGTCTGCGCATAGCCCTGGGCGACCAGCTCGGCGTTGACGAACATATCGCCCACATATACGTAGGCCAGCAGCCGATTGTATCTGTCGCGCCGGCCTGCATCGTATTCCAGGGTCACCCGCTCGCCCGCGACGAGGTTGCGATTGAACTGGCTTGCCTCATGGCCGAAGAACTGCACCGGCTTGTAGGGGTGCTTGGTTTCCGGCGTGTCAACTCCGATATAGCGCACCTTCTCGTCATTGCCCAGCTTGATGGTGTCGCCATCAACCACTCTGACACATTTCGCCGTCGTCGTCTGCGCCCGAAAACCTGTAAGCTTAATGATGCTCGAATCTCGCCAGAAAGCGAGGTTGGGCAGAGCATGCAGTTCGATGTCGCGGCCTTGCCATCGGAAATTTATCGTACGCGTCTCGGAGTTCCACTTGAGCTGCGCGCCATTCGACACCGCAAGATGCCGCACAGGCACCACCTTTAGCCCTTCTATATTGATGGTCGGCGTCCGCTCAACGACTTTCGCCTGGAGGCCCTGGGGCAGCAAACTCACCGGCACGAAAGAGACGCCGCTCACCAGCAGGCATGGCGTCATTTCCGCCGCCGACACGGGTATCGCGAGCACCAGAGCCACGCAAACCAGCAGCGAAATCAGCGGCCTTCGTGTGACTATCATAGTCAGCACAGACCTCACTTTCAGCATCTCCATTCCCGGCCATGTTATCACACTTGCCGTAGACCCACAACCGATGCCATCCGTCTGCCGGTGATGCGCGCGAAGGCCCGTGATTCACTGCGAACATCTGCGGTGCGGTTGGCAATGTTTCACGTGAAACAAACACACGTTCGACTATCTATATTACTGTGTATGCGGCAATGTCAACCCCGGCAACTAGCGCGAATTATTCGCCAACGCGTGCCTCGGCAGGGTCACGGCCCTGCCTGCCCTGAGCGAAGTCGAAGGGAGCAACGTCGCAGGGCAGCCCGAGACTTATCCTCGCGTAGCTCGGGCTTCCAGCCCGAGGTCGTTGGGGTGATTACAGTGTGTCGTTTTGCGCCGCTTCGCGGAGGCCTGCCGGACTGCGCGCAGGGCGTTCGGCACATTAGTCGGCGCGGCGCTGCATCTGCTTGCTCAGACAGGGCTGTAACGGGGTAGAGGTCGAAAGTCGCAGCTATGACGGGATTGCCGGTTCTTGGGGCGCCAGCCGGCTATATTACTATAACGCCAATTATGTTAACTATGTCATCTCCAACTCTGGCACAGCCCTAACCCACAAAAAAAGTTGTGAAATCTTTGCGGACTACCTGGTAAAACGCCTCCGTCACAGAGACTCTTACTAGTGAGAGACAATGAAAATGCCAACCCTCAATAGCCCTCGGCTTCTAGCTCTTCTATCATCTCCGGCGCTTCTGCATTCGTTGGGTCGAGCCGCACTGTCGCCTCCGCTGCCTGCTTGGCCTCGGCATAGCGGTTCAGCTCCCAGTATGCGATTGCCAGGTTCCAGTGGGTCCCGTCGTCGTCGCGGTCGATGGCGATGGCCTTTTCGTACTCTGTGACGGCCTCATCTGGCTTTCCTTGCTTGTGCAGCGCGAGCCCCAGGCAAGCGTGGATCGGGCCGTCGTCTGGGTTGATGGCGATGCTTTTCTTGTACTCTGCGATGGCCTCATCTGACCTCCCTTGATCGTCGAGCGCAAGCGCCAGGGCAGTGTGGACATCCGCGTCGTCTGGGTTGATTGCGATGGCCTTTTGGTACTCCGCGATGGCCTCATCTGACCTCCCTTGATCGTCCAGCGCCAGTCCCAGCCTGTAGTGGTACACGAGGGCGTAGTCTGGGCTGATGGCGACGGCCTTCTTGTACTCTGCGATGGCCTCATCTACCTTGCCTTGCTCATACAGCGCCGTCGCCAGCTCGATGTGGGCCTCGGCCTCGTCCCCTCCCCGCTCCTCCTGTTCGTGCCCGGCAGGCTGCACAGCTCGCGGTCGCGGCACTGGAATAAGCGCTCCGCATTTGCATTTGCCTTTGCTCCCCGCCTTATCGTCTGACACCTTATACACAGCTCCGCATTTCGCACACGTTATTCTAATAGCCATTGGTCGCTGCCTCCCTTGTCGGGTGCCTTGCATCGTACCCGAATAGCTCACAAATATGTAGAAAGACTTCCAGATTTCGTCTGCAGAGAGGGTTGTGGTTACTAAGGTACGGCCCGCCGGCCTTCGAAGCCTAGCGTCTCGCGCAGGTAGCTGAGGTTGTGTCGCGAGCTTTCCCGGGGATCAAGTGAGGTATAGTCCAGGTCCACGACAATCCATCCGTCGAAGCCCGCCTGCTTCAGCATTTCCGCCAGAGGTGGGAAGTCAACTATCCCGCGGCCCAGTTCGATAAAGCGCCGGTTCTCGTCGAGGTCCTTGAAGTGCACGTAGTGCATGCGCTCAATGTACTTCTCGAATGTGGCTGGAATATCGAAATCCCCGAGCGCCAACTGTGCGGTGTCCGGGGTGCATTTGACAATTTGTGGGTCCGTAGCCGCCATCAGTGCGTCGAATTCTGCGGTATATTCGAAGATGGAGCCCCAGTGCTGGTGCCAGGTGCAGATCAGGCCGGCATCTAGGATCCTCTTCCCTACCTCATTGGCCAGGCGCGCGATTCTATGAATAGTCTGACCGTTTCGCGGTAAGTGGGTGCTGCCGCCGTCCAACATAATGTATTCTGTCCCAATCGCCGTCGCAAATTCAATCGTCCGCCCTATGGTCTCCTGCCATGCCGCGATACTTTCATCATCCAGGAAGCTGCAAGGGCAGTAAAGGCCCGAAATCTCCAGGTCGAGCCCTTGCAGGTAGCGGCGGTACTCTTCGGGCTGCGCGTAAGCCTCGTCCAACCTCCCGGGCGACCACTCGAAGCCGTCCCAGCCGGTAGATGAAATGTCTTTCAGGGCTTCCTCCGCTTCGATGTCCTGTCGTACGTAGGTCGCTGGATGATATCCAAGTCTGACCATGTTATATTTCCATTTCCTGGCCGGGTTTGAGTACTACACATTCAATGCCCATTTCGTCCAGACGCCTTGCGAACTCTTCGGGGTCTTGTTCGATAACCTCAAAGGCGCTGTAGTGCATTGGCACGACTACATCGGCATCCAGCATACCGGCGGCGATCAGCGCGTCATCGGGCCCCATTGTGAAGTTGTCGCCTATCGGCAGAATCGCAGCGGCCAGGTCGTTGATTTCGCCGATGAGTTCCATGTCGGAGAAAAGGCCGGTGTCGGCGGCGTAATAGACCGTCGCCTCGTCCATCGTCACCAGGAACCCGCAGGGCGGGCCGGTGTACTCGATCAGATCGTCGGTGACGACCGCCGAGCCGTGGAAGGCCTGGGTGAGCTTCACGTACCCGAAATCAAACATGGCTCCGCCACCGATGTGCATGGGAGCGGTCTGACATCCGAAGCGCTCGCAGTACATCGCCAGCTCATAGGGGCCGATGATCGGCACCTCGAGGCGTTGGGCGATAGCGATGGCGTCGCCGAGGTGGTCGGAGTGGCCGTGGCTGGCCAGGATTGCATCAACTGCCACTTCGTCGGGCGTCACAACGGCTTCGGGGTTTTCCGCCAGCCAGGGGTCGAAGATTATGCTGTGCTCCTGATCTGACAGGGTAAAACAGGCGTGTCCCAGTGCTTTGAGCGTCGGCATGTGTTTCACATCCTTTTTCGATGGTGTCGGGCTGGAAAGCCCGACCTACGCGAACTGATGATATGCTATTCGCTCTCTGGATTGAACAGACTGCCATATTCAGCGCGCAGGGCGCTCTGTTTGCTGAGGTAGTCTTCCCAGCCGTCCTCGGCTTGCAGCAGATTCAATTCGTCGAGGGAGGCCCAGCCTTCTGGCGGGCTTACGTCCGGCCGGGTCGAATAGGAGCCGAGCAGGCTTGAGAGCGCTGCCTGCCCCTCGTGCGAGAGCATGTATTCTACAAACAGCTTGCTGGCGTTGGGGTGTGGGCTGGTGCGCAATATCGCCACCGGCCCGAGGCACACCGGCACCCCGTCCTCCGGCCACACGACTTGAATCGGCTCGTGCTTGAGCCGGGCGTGCTGGTACACCTTGTAGCCAAGCACTCCGCCGGCGATCTGTGCATCGCCGCGTACCAGCGCCTGAAGTATGCCATCACCAGACTTGTGGACGGTGGGGCTGTGCGCCGCCAATTGCTCCCAGTACGAAACCCCGTATTTTTCCCTCAGGAAGTAATATTGCGCATACGCCGATCCGCCGCTCTGGGCATCCTTCATGGCTATCTTATTGGCCCATTTTTTGTCCAGCAGGTCGCGCCAGGTTTTCGGGGCCTGCTCCTCGGGCACGGTATCGGTGCTGTAAGCCAGGCACACTGTCACCAGTCGCGCGCCGGTCCAGTAGCCCGGCGCTTTGTACTCGGGTGCGATCGCTTTACTCTCGGCCGGCTCGTAGCGGTATAGTTGGCCGCGTTTGCGCAGCGAGATGAAGATCCCCGGGTCCAGTACGTGGATGACGTCGGCACGGGTGTGGCCGGACTTGAGTTCTTCCTCCACCCGGCTGACGATGTCGAAGGTGCTCTGGCGGGTGATGCGGACTTTCAAGAAGTCATATTTCTCCTCAAACATCCGGGCGAACTGCGCCGCCTGCGTTTGCGGCACCGACGTGTACCAGTTCAGCTCAGCTTCGCTGCGCGCCGCCTGCATTATCTCCTCAGGCGTCTTGGGGCGCGGGCCCTCCGGGCCGTTTTCATTGGTGATGGTGATTACTATCTCCTCATTATCGCCGCCGGGCGGACACCCTGAAAGCAGCACCATTGACAGCGCTAAAACGCACACAATAATTGCTAGACTTTGATGTGAGTTGGTATCCATCGCAATCGCATTCAAGAGTAACTATTCATCGGTAGATTCTGCGATCTGCCGCATCGCGTCATCCTCGCGCAGGCCAGTTACCTCATAGAAATCCCCGGCGCCGATAGGTTTCGCTTCAATATGCGCCTCAACCTCCATGTAAGCGCGATTAGTGACATAGAGAGCACAAGCATGCCCGGTCTCAGCTACCTGGTCGCTCAACTCGGCAAGTATGCGGTCGGCAGAATCTTGTGGCAAGTAATCAATCACAAGGCGTGCGAAGATCGGCGTGGCCTGTTCACTTTGCCAACAGCCGTGCGCCACAATCTCTAACCCCGCCAGGACCGCTCGCAGCAGATCATCCTGCTCCGCGACGGTGCTGCCCCAGCCGACGATAATGCGCCCCTGCTCATAGTCGTGGATTTCGCCCTCATGTTGGAAAACGGCCCCGACAAAACCATTAAGCAGCTTGTCCACGCCCTCGCGAGCTTCCACAGGCACCTCAGCAGCGAGGCGCACGTCCAATATCAAGATTACCGGTGGCAGCGGCAGCTCTGCGCGGGTCCTCGCCGCGGTTTCATCAGTGGTGGCGCGGAAGATGCCGCGCCGCAGCATCGCAGCCATCTGCAGATCTCCGACAATCCTGGCCATCGAGTCGCTTAGGCTATGAACTTCATCCTCACCGTGCATCAGCAGCGGGACGCTCAGGTCGCCGTCCGCAATGCGCCCGGCGGCTGCACTCAGGCGCTCCAGCGGCCGCGTCAAGTGCCCTACCAGATACGTCGTCACCAAGATCCCGACGATGACTAGCAGCAGCGCCAGAGTAAAATAGCGCACAGTGATCTCCGTTGCTGTTCGCCGGGCGATACTCTTGCGACATCCCATTTTCAAGAGTTGCGGATAACCTTCCAGCTCGGCGGTCAGCGGGATGATGTCCTGGCCGGATTTGAAATCGCTGTCTGTTATCAGTTCCAGTAATTCGAAACCCAGCATGTCGTAGTCAGGGCTCTCGCGTTTACCCTCGGCGGTCAGCGTTCGGATGGCCGGATCGGCTGCGTAGGCGATCATCCCGCCGTTCCCATCAAGCAGTGCTACATAGAGGATGTCCACCGAGTAAGCCCGACTTTGAATTTTATGATGCACCAGCTTGCGCAGTAACTGCTGGTAGTTGTCACGCTCTGGAGGCCCGCCCAGCGTCTGGTACTGTAATATCATGTACGCCGTCTCCCCCATCGCCAGGCGCACCTGTTCGTTGATGACGCTTCTGGTGTGGCGTATTGCCAGATAGGTCCCGGACATGACTGTCACGATGATCGCCGCTGAGACCAGTAGCGCTATCTTGTTCTTCAGACTCGCAGCCCACGGCCTGGCGGCCCGTGCTGGCGGCTCCCTGACCGCTCCTTCGACCACATCCACGGCCTGCTGCCTGGCCGTACGCATGACGATCAAATAAGCCCCGAACACCAGCACCGCGATCCCGGAGATGTGGTATGCGTTGAGCGCCTCCTTGAGCACGATCCAGGATACTACCGCGGTCACAATCGCGCCCACCAGCTTGAGCGTTACTGCAACATGGACCGGGACTTCGGCCAGGCCTCGGTAGTAGAGGAACATTGACAGACTCGTGCTCACCCCGGCCAACACTAGCAGCAGAGCCCAGCCATTAGCGTCGAGTTGCATCAGGCCCACGTACTGCCCACCACCGAGTGAGATCAGGCCCGTAATGAAAAAGCCGACGCCAAAGCGCCACATCGCAACAGTAGAAGGCGTGAACTTGCGGAGTGCGCCCTTGCCCAGTATCTCCGCCGCAGCCCGCAGTACCCCTGCAGCCAGCGCCAGCGCGTCGCCTAGTAAATGCTGCCTGGCGGTCGCCATTCCAAAGGAAAGCTCACCAACGCCGATTAGCACCGCGGCGGCGACCATCATTAGTACCAGGGAAAAACGCGCCCAGGTGATCCGCTCACGCAGCGTAAAGTAGGCAAAGAAGGCAACAAAGATCGGAGCGGTCTTTGATATGGCGTTGGCGATGCCGGCGTGCGAGTAATCAATTGCCGCGGTGAACAGCAGCGCCGCGAAGCCTGAGCCCAGTGCACCGACCAGAAACAGGGCCGCCCAGTCGCGCCGTGTCGGTTTGCCGGCCTTGGGGTCCCTTATCTTGTGGTCAACGCCAAAGGGCAACAGGAAGCCCACTGCGAGCAGATAGCGAGCCGCCACTACCGTTGCATGCGACAGTTCAGAAAGCAGCAGCTTGGTGAACACCGGCGAGAGCCCCTGCAGCAGTACGCCCGCCACCAGGAAATAGTAGGGCGTAAAATGGCTCCGCCTGCTCACCTGATGCCCCCGCCTTCTTTGCTACTGATACGGAGATATGAACTCCAGATGCTGCTTGTCCAGCCAGCCGCGGCCGCCTGCCTCGGTGCGAATCTCGCGGTATTGGCCCTGAGTTTCCAGGACGCTCACCTCGGCTCCCGGCCTTAGCCTTGCCAGTAACTCAAAGCTCCGTCCCGGCCCGCTCATCATGTCCGCGTCGGACACCACAATCGCACGGCCACTGGCGTAGTCGCCGTCCCATTTGGCGTAGGTCAGTCCACTGCTGATACATAGGGCAATCACCAGCGCCCACAGCGCCACTGTCGCTCTTCGCCTGGGGTTGTACATGCGCCAAATCCCGGCAGCGACCGCAAGCCAATACAGCAGCGCGCTCGAGCCGACCAGTTCGTTAATGCTCAGTCTTGACAACAGCCATCTGAGCAGCAAATGCCCCCACGTCTCCACTATGGGCGACGCCTGGTAGGGCAATTGGCTCTCGGCGTAGCGCAGGTTGTGCAAGGTGTCACGATGTCGTGGGGCAATCAGCAGCGCCCGGCGGTAGTAAAGCACCGCCCGGCCCGCGTCCTTCATCTGTAAGTAAGCGTTGCCCAGATTGTAGCAGACCGCCAGCGCATGATAGCCTTGCTCAAGCAGACTTTCATAAGCCGCCGCAGCAGCTTGATAGTTCCCGTCGGCATAGTGCTGATTGGCCTGGGCAAACCTGTGTGCCACGCCCTCGGAGTGTTGCTCGCGCTGGATTTCCTGCCCCCACGCAGCGCTCAGCACCACCAGCACGCCGCAAAGCATCGCAGCACTCGCCAGGCGGCTGCTCATATCAACGACCCCCCAGGCTTTTGGCGCTCAGCTCGTCTATCAGCCTTCTGGCCGCCTGCAGCATTTCATCATACTCGGCCCGCCCGGCTCCGGCGAACCGGCCGTAGTCGCACCGCCGCAGCAACGCGTCGACACGGCCAACCAGATCTTCATCAATGCTTTCCTCACGTAGCGCGGCAATTGCCTCTTGGGTGGATATGTCGGCTGCCTGCAGGCCTGTGCGGTGGGCGATGAAGTCGGTGAGGGCGTGCGACACCGCCGTGCAAAAGCGGTCGGAATCGTCGCATGTCAGGGCCTGGCGAGCCTCGTACAGGTGCGCCCGGGCGACCCGCGGCGCGTTCAGCGACCTCGCCAGTTCAGGATTGGCCAGCAATGCCCGGTTGCGGTGGGAGAGGTAGGCAAAGGTCGCCAGGGCCAGCAACGGCAGCCCCTGCAGAGCCCAAAACCACGGCTGCACCAGCAGCGGCCCGCCGGCTGGCTTACCGGGGCCGCGTGCCATTATGTGCCGCATCTGTTCGGTCTCTTCGCTCGGGCCATCTTCCATGGCAGCTCCCGGCGCGACCTGGATCGAAACACCCTCGGTCTTAGTGGTCTTGTATCGGCCCGCGTCGGGGTTGAAATAGACGAACTCGATGGGTGGCACCTTGACTGTGCCCGGCCGCTTGGCCAGTGCCAGAAATTCAAAACGTGCCTCGCCGCCGATGGTATCCGACTCCCCGCCGTAACCAGGGGCCGACGTGCGGTCTTCACGCGACCTGTAGATCCTTACCCATTCAGGTACCTGCGGAGTAGGCGTGCCAAGGCCATGGAGATTGCCGGCACCGCGGACGATGAGGGTGAGCGTAAAGGTCTCCCCCGCCTTGACCGATGTGCGGTCGGCGGTCAGTTTGGCAGTGAACTTGCCGACGGCGCCCTCGAATTGCTTGCCTGCCGGCGCTGGCGGCAGTTGCCGGACGTATAGTTCCAGCGTATTAGTGTAATAGTCCTGCGGTGGCGTCATCGGATGCATTGTGGCTATGACCTCGACCGGCTCGATCGTCGCCCGGCCGGCCGTTGTCGGAAACACAGCCCACCGCCGCTGCTGAACCAGGTATTCGCTGTCGCCCAGAAGCCGGGTTACGTTCTCCGGGTGCGAAAGTTCCTTCGTCACAAAGTTCTCGGCCTGCGGCGGCTCATAGCGAGTATCGCCATAGAGACTCTGAGACTGATAGAAAGTGAAGGTGAGGATGACCTGCTGGCCGACGTAGGGGTTCTCAGGCTCCGCGGTCAGGCGCAAGTCAATGGTCTTTGTGGGGATGTATTCGTCCTCCGTTGGGGATGGCGGCGGCGGTTCAGGTATCGGAGTCGCCGGCGGCATGGACGGTGGTTGAGTCGTAGTTGACTCCGAGGTGACATTCACCTGCACGCTGCCGGTTTCATACGTTTGCCGGCCGACTCTGACCGAGGCCGGCTCCAGAGTGAAGCTGCCCGCCCGTTTTGCGCGGAGCACATAGATATGTGTCCGCGTGGACTCCATTCCGCCGTCGTCCATCGTCGTGCTCTGTCGCGTGCCTGTAGTGACAATCTCGAATCCGTCCAGGTCCGGTAGCGTTGGCTGCGGCCGCATGGTAAGTCCGGCCGGCCCGGTTATCGTTACCGAGATTTCATACCTCAGCGTCTCGCCGGCAGCCACGGTCTGCGGCTGTGCGGACGCGGCTACCTCCACATCCGCCGCAACCTCCCTCACAGTCGCCAGCGCACACGCTATCCCGAGAGCAACAAACAATGGGCAGGCGAGGACGCCTGCCCTACTAGAACGTCGCGTGGCTCGGGCTTCCAGCCCGAGTCCGCCACTTATCGCAAAAAGCTCTCTGGGCAAATCTACCAGTCCTTGCCGCGCGGCGGCCTCGTGATCGGCTCTTTCGGTTTCCGCATCTCTTTCTGGAGTTCCTTGTCCTCCTCGGCAAGCGCCCTCAGCAGCCGTTCAGCCTCTTTCTTGGAAAGCTGGCCATCCTGCTTGGGTGCTGGCTGTCGCTCCAACTGCTGATCCTGTTGTTCTTGTTCAGCTTGCTGCTGTTTGTCCTCTTGGTCCTTGTCCTGTTGCTCCTGCTGCTGTTCGTCCTGTTTATCTTCTTGCTGCTCCTGCTGCTGTTGGCGCTGCGCCAGTTCCAGGTTCCATTTCGCGTTCACATCATCATGCTTCAGATAAAGTGCACGCTTGTAATGCTCGATGGCTTTATCTTTATCATCCTTGCGCAGGTATCCGTTGCCGGTGTTGTACTCGCACTTCTCCTGGAGTTCGGACCCCGCCTCTTTCGCCAGTGCCTGGAATGCTTTAATGGCGCGGTCGTAGTCCTGAGCCATGTGCAGCGCCGCGCCACGGTTGAACACAGGCTCGCGGCGTTCCGCGTACCTTTCGGTCGCCTGGGCGTAAGCGTCCGCAGCCTCCCCGTACTTGTTCTCTTTGAACAGCTTATCCGCCTTTATCCACGGGTTGATGCTGCCGCATCCGCTGAGGACCAGCAGCAAAACCGTCGTCACGCTCCAGGCGATAGCCCTACAGTTGCGCAACTTCCCTGCGCCTCCCTGCACCGACTCTTTGCTCGACGATGAGTGCCTCGACAACGAAAAGCAGTATCGCCAGAGCCAGCGGCCACTGGAATCGCTGCCCGTAATCGGTATATACGTAAGTGCCTACCTGCACGCCTTCGAGGCTTTCCAAGCGGGCAGAAATCTGCGCGACGGCACCCGCCTCCGACAGCCGCTTATACAGGCCGTTACCGGCCTTGGCCAGCTTCTTCAGCTCTGCCTCATTCAGCTTCGTGATTATGACTTCACCGTTCTTGTCCCGTTTGAGGTCCCTGACGGTGCCGTCCTGACCTATCGCCGGTATCGGGTCGCCTTCCGGAGTTCCCACTCCCAGTACCATGATCGCCGCGCCGGTCTCTCTGTTGACAGCGTTGGCAGCCTCCAACGCCCCGGAGCCGTGGTCCTCGCCATCGCTTAGCAGTACCAGCGCCCGGTGCTTGCCTTCCGCCTTTTCGAGAATCCCGCCGGAGATCATAATGGCCTTGGCGAGCGCCGTTCCCGGCTGCGGCGTCGAGTCCAGCCCTATCGAGTCCAGGAACATCAACGCGGCATCGTGGTCTATCGTCAGCGGGCAGTATTTGTAGGCATCGCCGGCAAAAACCACCAGAGCGATGCGGTCGTTGGTCAGCCGGCTGATCATGGTAGTGGCCGCGTCCTTGGCCGCCTGCAGGCGATCAGGCTTGACATCGCCGGCCGCCATGCTGAGGCTGGTATCTATGGCGATGACGATTTCAGCCCCCTGTCGCCGCGCCTTCTGCTTCTTCATCCCTACCATCGGCTGAGCCAGAGCGATTATTGCGAACACCAGCACGCCGGCGAAGAGCATGAACTTGAAATTGCGCCGCCGCAGCACGGAAAGCAAGCCGGTGCGCTCTGCTGTGAAATCCGGGCAGAAGGCCTCGAGTGCCTGCCGCCGCCGGCCCATCGCCCACAGATGCACCAGCGCCAGTGCCGGCAGCAGCCACAGGTAGCTCAGCGCTTGCGGATTACCCCATCGGAAGAAATCCACCATCTGTTCCTACGGCGCCTTTCGTAGCCAGGTACAGCCGAGAATAAATTGCAGTGCCACGATCACAAAAGCCGGCCACACGAAGCGGCCATAAAGCTGCTTGTATTCGATCTGTTTGCCGCCCAGGTATTCCGATTTCTCCATCTGGTCAATCTGGGCGTATATTTCGCGCAAGGTGTCGGCGTCGGTGGCGCGGAAGTACTGTCCCGCCTCTCCGGCCACTTTTTCCAGCGTCTCCTCGTCCAACTCGGTACCAGCGGGTAGGCCGGTGCCGAAATCGAGCTTCGGCTGGGACGGATCGCGCTCCTTTCCCACACCGATGGCGTATATCTTCAGTCCCAGAGCCGCTGCTGCTCGTGCGGCGGTCGCCGGATCAATCTCTCCCGCGTTGTTAGCGCCATCGGTCAGCAGGATGATCACTTTGCTCTTGGCCTCGGAGTTGCGCAGGCGACTCGCTGCCGTGGCGATGGCCATCCCGATGGCCGTGCCGTCCTGCAGCATCCCTATCTCCACTTCGTCGAGCAGCGCCCTGACCATCTTGTGATCTGCGGTCAGTGGCGCCTGCGTGAAGGCTTGCCTGGCGAACACCACCAGGCCGAGGCGGTTCTGACCGGCTCCGTCAATGAAATCGCTGAGCACTTCGCGCGCGACATCAAAGCGGCTTTGAGGCCCCAGGTCTCTGATCTCCATGCTTCCCGAGATGTCCAGCGTAAGGATGATGTCTATGCCGGCGCCGGCCGTGCGCTTGATGCCCACAGGCACCTCCGGCCGCGCCAGGCCGACGACCAGTAGTGCCAGTGCAATTATCCGCAACGGGGGCAATAGTTTGCTCAAGCTTGCCCGAGGCGTGCCGCTTGCTCCCTGCAACAGCCGCAGGTCGGAATATATCACTCGTCCGCTGCCCGACTTGCCCACACGCACCTGTCGCACCGCCAGATAGGCGACACCTGCTAAACCGATTAGGGCCCAGGGAAACGCGAAGATCACGCTGCCGCCCCCTCTCGGTCGCCGGCCTCAACTTCAAGTTGCTCCTCAGGTTCCACAATGGCGCCGCGTTGCAGGAGTTCGAACGCCTCCTCTATGTCGGAGTAGGCGATACTGTCTTGTGGAATCCATTTGGCGAACTTGACCAGGTCGCCGCGGCTTAGCAGGGCGATGAACTCCTGCTGCCAGTCGTCCGGCAGTTCGCTACTGCGCAGGTCGTAACGGATTATCGGCGTAGTAGCTTCCATAGCTGGGATGTCGGCTCTGTGTTGCAGCCAGCGCCGCAGTATGTCGCCAAGCTCGGAGTAAAATGCCTTGAACTTGCCCGCTGCGATCAACTTGCCGTCACGCAGTGTCTCCAGCGCAGAGTAAGCCTTTTCCTGAGGCGTCAGTTCCCGCTCCGGCTCTCCTGGCGTCCTTCTGGCCTGCCTTTGCCACAGCCACACCCCGACTACCAGCGCGGCTAGTATCGCCAGCGCAATCACAGTCGGCCAGATCCACGGATACCACCACGGCACCAGAAACATCGGCCCGTAGATGGGCTTAGGCTTCTGCTCGCCGCCTTGAGCCGGCAACACGCTCTCTATTGTCACCGTTACCGGAGGCGCCAGGTAGTTGTCAATATGCTCCTTGCCATCTATTGTACGCTTCGCTTCCACCTCGAAATCGGCTATTTGCCTCTCCCCCACAGTGAAGCCGACCAGTTGGTAGCGCAGCGTTATCTGTTGTCTGCCGTCAGGAAGTTCGGTAGTCTCCTCTTCGTAGTCGCGGATTTCGAAGTCGCCCAAATCCAACTCATTGCCGGGTAGCTGAGCTTGGCTTTCGCCGGGCAGAATGAGCTTAACGGTGTACCAGAACGGGTCTCCGACAGTCAGCGCTGGTGCCTCCACCGAGGCGTCTATGCTTCCTGCCGTATCGGCAGATGCGCCCGGCGGGATGCACAGCGCGGCTACTAGCAGCACGCAGATTGTCACAAAGCGCCTGGTCATCTTCTTTTCCGTGAGCGCCTGTCGAAGAATTCCATGAGGGGTTTAATCGGCGAGGTGCCGGCACAAATCGAGATGTAGTCAGCGCCGGCGGCGTTCATTTCCGTCCGACGCTGCTCTGCGGCGGCCGTCTGTGTAGCCGCGAACTGGCGGCAGTAGCGGGCGCTGCCCAGGTCCACCAGACTGCGCCGCCCTGTCTCTGCGTCTTCCACCTCGATCAGGCCACTCACCGGCAGCATCCGCTCTCTGGCGTCATAGACTTCGATGGCCACTACATCGTGCCTGCGAGCGACAGTGCCCATCGGCGCGAGGTAGTCACTGTCCTGGAAGTCAGATATCACAAAGATGATCGCCCTGCGGTTGAGGATCCGGGCTGTAAAGTCCAGCGCCTGACCGATATTGGTCTCGGCGGCCCGAGGCTGGAAATACAATATGTCCCGGATCAGCCGCAGGACCTGGCGACGGCCCTTCTTCGGCGGCAGATACAATTCGGTCTCATTGGTGAAGATCACTGCGCCGACTTTGTCGTTATTGCGGACCGCGGAGAAAGCCAGCGTAGCGGCCGTCTCCGCCATCGTCTCCGCCTTAGTCTGCACACCGGTGCCGAAATCAACGCTGGCTGAGGCGTCCACCACCACCATCACCGTCAGCTCGCGCTCCTCAACGTATTTCCTTACGTGCAAGCCGCCGGCCCGCGCCGACACGCGCCAGTCAATATTGCGAATATCGTCACCGTGATAGTACTCCCGCACCTCCGCAAACTCCACGCCCTGTCCGCGGAACGCACTCTCATACTGCCCGGCGAACATGTCGTCAGCCAGGTGGTCGGTGTATATCTCGATTTGACGGATCTTTTTGAGCAGTTGTTCGGTTGTCAGCAATGTTTGGACCTCGACGCGTACGTGCTTTCAAGCCCTGGGCGCGTCAGAGCTTACCCTCACGGAATCTCTATACTGCGGAAAATCTTTTCGACAATATCGTCGCTGATTGTCTCCTGGGCCTCCGCCTCGTACGAAACGATAATCCGGTGGCGCAGCACGTCCATACCTATGGCCAACACATCATCAGGCGTCACATAGCCACGGTGCTGGGTGAAGGCGTGGGCTTTGGCGCCGATCGTGAGATAGATGCTCGCACGTGGCGAGGCACCGTATTCGATCAGCGGCCCCAGCGCGCCAAGGCCGTATTGTTCCGGCTCGCGCGTGGCGAAGACCAGGTCCACAATGTAGCGCTGTACCTTCTCGTCCACGTAGATCGCATTGACCAGCTTGCGCGCCTGCATAATTCGCTCCAGGCTGGACACTGGCTCGGCGACGATTTCCTCGCCGGTCGTCCAGCGCTGTAGAATGTTGAGCTCTTCTTCCTTGCTGGGGTAGGTGATCTTGACCTTGAGCATGAAGCGGTCCATCTGGGCCTCGGGCAGCGGGTAGGTGCCTTCCTGCTCTATGGGGTTCTGAGTTGCCAGTACCAGGAAGGGCTTTGGCAGCGGGAAGGTCTGGTCTCCTATCGTCACCTGGCGTTCCTGCATTGCTTCCAGCAGTGCGCTCTGCACCTTGGCCGGCGCGCGATTGATCTCGTCGGCCAAAATGAAGTTGGCAAAAATGGGACCGCGCTTGGCGAAAAATTCATGCTCCTTTTCGTTGTATATGATGGTGCCGGTGATGTCGCCCGGCAGCAAGTCCGGGGTAAACTGGATGCGCTGAAAGTCACCGCTTATAGCTTGCGTCAGCGTCCGTGCAGTCATCGTCTTTGCCAGCCCGGGCACGCCCTCCAAAAGCACGTGCCCGTCTGCCAGCAGCGCAACCAGTAAGTGCTCGATCAGTTCGTGCTGGCCGACAATCAGCTTGCCGATCTCCCGCTTGATGTCGTCCAGAAATAATGCTTCCTGCGCTATCTGCTCAGTGAGTTGTGCGATTTTTTGCTCCAAGGTTATCACCTGTCTGAAATTGATTCAGGCCGCTATGGCGTCCTCACTCAGCGGCTTGGTTGCCATGTACACGCCGAGCACGACAAGCAGCCCGCCTATTACAAATGTCGGCCCCATCGGCTCCTGTAACAGTACCCAGCCCAGCACAACGCTGACAAGCGGAGCGATGTACTGGGATGGGCCCAGCACCGAGCTTTCCACGTGTTCCAGGGCTTTGTACCAAAGACACATCGCGATGGTCGTAGGCGCTACGGCCATATAGGTTATAGCCAGCAACTCGAGGCCTGTCAAGGGGCGCACAGCGCCGCGCGCCACAGCCACCACAGCCAACATCGCGCCCCCGCAGGCAATAGTCCAGGCTGCAGTCACCAGCCCACCCAACTTGCGCACAACAGCCTTGCCGAAGGCGGTGTAGGCGGCCCAGCACAGCGCCGCACCCAGCGCCGCCACTCCCCCCAACAGATTGTTGCTCGGTGGCAGCGGCTGCGGAGGTGCCGAGCCCAGCATCACGATACTGCAGCCCGCCAGCCCCACAAACAGACCCGCGAACCGCAGCCACGGAACGCGCTCCCCGATCATAACCGCAAATACCGCGATGAATATGGCGTTGGAGTTTATGATCAGGGAGCTATTGATGGAGGTCGTGTACTGCACCGACACGAATACCAGCGCGCCGAGCCCAAAGGTGCCTGCCGCCGACAAAGCCAGTATCTGCCACGTGAACTCGCCCGCTGCCAGCACCTTCTTCGCACCGGCAGTAGCCAGCACATATCCCAGAGCGAATATGCCACCGAGGCCAAAACGCATCGCGGCGGTGTAATAGGGGTCGAGGCCGCGCACCTCGATCAAATAGCGCGCGATCACATAAATCGTACCCCACAGGGCACTGGCTCCAAGCCCGTAAGCAAGGCCTTTGAAATGCGATGACATCGTACCCGCCAAACTCTGAATGGTGGTTTGTGTACTACTGCGGCCTCAGTGAGGCGACGGTATCGGCATCAAGTTGGCAGACCAGTTCGACGGTCAACTCCACTGTCTGGCGGTAGTCGTTGAGTTCGATAATGCCGGTGTGAGCGTGAATGTGTCGCGCTGGCACGGCCAGTACCAGGCTGGGTACGCCGCTGGCATGCACGTGTATCCTGCCGGCGTCGGTGCCACCCCGCTCGAGGGCCGAAACCTGGCACTCAAAGCCCAGTTGCTTGCATGTCTCCATAGCCATATCGCGCAGCCGCAAGTTCGGAATCGCGCTGCCCTCGAATATATAGACGGTCGGCCCGCCGCCGAGTTTAACATCCGATTCGGAGTCCTTTGTGCCTGGTACGTCGCCGCAGATTGCGACCTCCAGCACCAGCGCCACATCCGGCGTGATCGTCTGCACCGAGGTCTGTGCGCCCCGCAGGCCCACTTCCTCCTGCGCCGTGCCAACGCCGTAAACTGTATTAGCGTGTTTCTTTTCCGCCAGGGCGCGCAGCGTCTCAATCATCACGCCAACGCCTGCGCGGTCGTCCCATGCCTTGCCCATGAGCATGTCGGGGTCGGCCATCTGCTGAAATCTGGTGGCCGGCACTACGGCATCTCCGGGCAGCACCCCGAACTTCTCGGTCGCCTGCTGCTTGTCGCGCGCGCCGATGTCCAGGAACATGTCCTGCCGCTTGACCACCTTATTGCGCTCCTCCTCGGTAAGCAGGTGCGGCGCTTTGGAGGCAATTACGCCCGGTATCCGGCCCTTGCCAGTCAGCACTGTCATCGCCTGGGCAAGCAGCACCTGGTCCCACCACCCGCCCAGGGGCGAAAGCAACAGGTACCCCTCCTCGGTCACGTGCTTGACCATGAACCCGATTTCATCAGTGTGGGCCGCAAGCATAACTCTTGGGCTGTCGGCGCTGCCCTCGACCTCACAAATCACGCTGCCGAGGTTGTCGTACGAGACCGCGCCGGTCTCACTCAACTGTTCGGCGACATACCTGGCAACATCGGCTTCGTAGCCGGGCGGGCCGTCCAGATTACTCAGGTCCCGCAGCAGCTCAACTGATGATTGTTTCATTTTTCCTCATCCTCCGAAGGTAGATTATTCGGTGCCTCAGGGCCGCTCTTGCGGTCCCGCACCAGCAACTTAAATTCCTGCCACAGGTCCCTGTGGTAGTTGGCATAAATCATTCCGGGGCCGTACAGACAGATGAAGAACCCCAAGCAGACGATCACCCACAGAGCATTATCTTCGATGGGCGCCATGAAAGCGGCCGCAATTTCTCTCGCCATCCGCAGTGACGCAATCGCCCACACGGTCGGCAGGTAGCACGCAGCCAACTCGCCGGCTAGTCGCCACCCCTTGTAATAGCTGGGCAGCACGACCAGCAGGCTGACTAGCGAGGCCAGGGCATACGCTCCTGCGGCGGCGTAAGCAATGTGGGCAATAGGCGCCTGCTGCTGCACCAGCCAGTACGTCGCCCCGCCAAGCAGCAAGCCTGAAGATGCGCGTATTGCCGTTACTGTTATCTCGCGGCTCCTTGCTACCAGGAGACTGTTGGCCGCCAGCGGCAGCGCCAGGAATATTCCGCCCCAGGTTAGAATCCGCGCCGGCTCGATGGAAGCGGCAAATTCCGGAAGCAGCAGCATTATCAGCAGTGGCAATACAATGTGCGCCGCGCCGGCCAACAGCGGCATTACCCAGGCCGCCGCTATCGTCGGCACCTCCACATGCCGCCGCAACTTCTCCACATTGCCCGAGGCACCCCACGCCTCTATTATCTTCGGCCAGATCACGAAACCCGCTGCTTCGGGCAGGGCGAACATGTAGGCGGCCATCTGCATTCCGACGCTGTAGAGGCCGAACCGATAGGCTTCGTAGTAATGGATTATGACTGCGCCGTCAATAGTTCGCAGCACAGTGTCAGAAAAGGTGATCAGCAGAATAAGCAGGCCTGTCTTTAGCAACTCAAACGCCGCGCGCGTCTGCCACCAGAGACGGATGCGAATGCCCGAGTAGAAGTGCATTATCAGCAGGCTAATCAGCCACGCGGCAAGCGTCCCAAGCATAGCCCCGAGGAAACCCCAGCGATAGCCGCCGTACACAGCCAGGGCAAATGTCGCCAGGGCATCTATGATAGTGACATAGGCCAGTAATCGGAAGTTGCCCCATGACCTGAGCACGCACCGATAAAGCATGATGGTCTGGTTCGCCAGCAGCCAGCCGCCGCCAATCACGATCGCCATCCCCGTTGCCCGCTGGTCGGTAGGCTCGGACAGACCCCACACGCACATGCCAAGGGCCGCGACGGCGGTGAGTATTATGACCCAGGTCATCCCGACGCCTTCAACGATCTCAGCCTGCTCTTCATCATTCTCGCCGAGCCTCAAAGGCAGCTCTTTGCTGAGACCGTGAAGAATTCCGAGGTGAGCGTTGCTGGCGTAGCGGTTTATCACATAAATTGACTGCATTAGCCCGCGGCCGACAACACCAACCAGCCGCATCACCAATATGCCCCGGGCCAGCCCGAGAAAAAGCGCAACATAGCTACTGGCAGCTATAGCGAATACGGCGGCCGAGGCTCGCATACTGCCCCGCCGCCGTCTGTGTGGAGCACTATCGCTTTGTGGCACTACTCCTTTACACCGCCTCACACACTAGCGCTTACGTCCCGCTCAACTGTCTGTACTGGTCCCTGGCGGCCCACCATCTCAGCATAAGAATCCGATACGCCGCATACGGGCCGCTGCGCAGGGGGTCCTCCTTTTGGTCAATAGCGGCTAGTTGCCCCGGGTCCTGGTCCCTGTATCCGGCAATGAAATCCTCAAGTGGGATCTCGGCTGCCTTGTCCGAGTCGCGGGCTGTTCCCTGCGCGATCGCCAGACATGCCTCCTGAACGTCCCGGCACGCAAGCAGGCCGCCACGATCTGCCGACAACACCGCGCGTAGCTGCCACGCGTGGGCGATCTTCCTGGTCAGGTTCATCTCTTCTCGCGACACACCTACGTCCCATCCGACGGCCGTGCGCACCAGCAGATCACCCATTGCTTCCTCACAGTCGGTTGTGCTGGTCGGCGAACGCTGCAGAATGGCGATGGCGAGGTGCTGGTACATGATGTCCTCAAGTACCAGATGGGCGATCAACCGGCCGATGGCGAATCGCAGCCCGGCCTCGCTCAGGGCGCTGAGCATGCCGGTGGTTATTGCGACCATCACGGGGTCCCCACTAATAATAGCGGGCGTCATACGCCGTTCTGGTGCGATGAACATCTCTGGCAACTCAACGCCAAAGAATTCCGCCAGCTCCTCAACCAGCTCGTGAACCTTGGCATGCCTCGCCTTATCGAGGTGGGCACATCCTACAAGCGCCGTTTCCCACGCATCATAATCGGCTGCCATATCGGCGAAGCTCTCTACCATCCCAGAAATCCCGGGGCGCGCCATCAGACGCTGGCGGAACTCGTAGTCCTGCTCAGACGCCCACGGAACTTGCTCTGTAGGTGGCGCAGTTGCCGGCTCCGCTTCTGCCTCTATCTCTTCCGCCACCTCTTCGGCCTCGCGCTCCGCTGCCTCTGAGACGGCATCGGCTTCAGTTTCTTCGTATTCTTCCTCTTCTTCCTCTTCTTCCTCCTCGTCCTCGCCGATAGCGGCGAACATGTCGTCGTCAACTGCACGCTGACGCTGGGCGACAAAGGGGTCAGGGGCAATATCGTGCAGCCTCTCGAGGCGTTCGGCGGCATCCTCGTCAACCCGGCGCAGACCTTCCCACGCCTCCTCGTCATCCGAATTAGTTTGTATCACCTCCTGATACTCGCGGGACGCGCGCGGTAATTCGTCCATTTCCTCATAAAGCTGCCCGAGCCAGCGGCGTACATCCAAATAGCTTGGATCCTCACGCAGGGCCTCACGAGCATGCTCGATCGCATCCTCATGACGGCCGCGCTTGAGCTGCTCCTTTGCCTTGTTGAACGACATCTCAGCGGCCTTGCGCTCAACTGACATCGCCTCGTCCAGACCATTGTCTTGTGGCATCCTGTATTCCTCCAGTGGATTGATGAAAGACCATCTGCCCCGACCGCAGTCTGCTGCGATCCTCCCAGTATAGATTAAGTTCGTGGCTTGCGCGATAGTTCCTGCATCTGAGCGCATTTTGTCGAACCTTTTGCCACCGCTCGGAAGAATTGCCAAATAGTGTGCGCAAAGCTCTTGCAATAATCCCACCGACCATATATAATTTATCCAGTTCGATCTCAGTCGACTTACACTGGGAGTGGGTGAGAAATTCCCCACTCCCTATTGTTTGAATTTTAGTTATCGAGTTGCGACCTTAGCGACGGTTCCAGACAGCAAAAAGCTATGAAGCGGCTGGAAGACAAACATCCTATAGTCCGCAAGATCGAGGCGGAAATCGAGCGCACCTTGGCAGACTACGGCTACGAATTGGTACACATCACTTACGGCGGACACGCGCGCAACCGGCTGTTGGCCGTCTATATGGACAAGCCGGCAGGGGTCACGGCAGACGACTGCCAACACATGGCCGCGCACCTTTCCGTACTGCTGGACGTGCTCGACCCCATCCCTGACACCTACAACCTGATCGTCTCATCGCCCGGGGTCGAGCGGCCACTGATGCGCAAAAGCGATTTTGAGCGTTTTGCAGGCAAACCAGCCGCGGTCACCTTCTACTGCGAAGGTGTCAAACATACGCAACAAGGAGCCTTGCTCGGACTCGACGGAGAGCATGTTCTGCTGGAGACCGCCCAGGAACTATTGCATATACGGCTTGATGATATTGAAAACGCACATCTGCTCTATGACTTTGACGCCGATTGCTAGAGGCACTGATATGTGATCTTCCAGGAGTTGACACTGCGATGAACGGCGAATTCATAGACGCCCTGGAGCAGTTGCAAAAAGAGAAGGACATCCCGATGGAGGCCTTGGTCATTACCGTCGAAGCGGCGATGGCATCGGCCTACCGCAAACATTTCGGCGTGGAAGAGGACATCCGCGTCGAGATTGATACGGTGGCCCGCACCGTACGCATGTTTGCCCGCCGGCCCATCCCTCCCGAGACCTCCGAGGACGACGAACCCATCTCGCTTGAAGAACTCAAGGCCAGCGGCACTGTTGAATACGAAGAACACGAAGTGGACACCGAGGACTTCGGCCGCATAGCCGCTCAGACCGCCAAGCAGGTGGTCATGCAGCGCATCCGCGAGGCCGAGCGCGAGATCGTCTATACCGAGTTCAGCCACCGCGTCGGCGAAGTTGTCACTGGCGAGGTCCAGCGCCGCGACGCTCGTAGCGTCTTTATTACCCTCGGCAAGACCGAAACCTTGCTGCCTTCTTACGAGCAAATCCCTGGCGAGCCCTACCGCTTTGGCGACCGCCTCAAGCTCTACATACTCGATGTTCGCAGGACCACCAAGAATCCGCAGATAATCGTATCACGCACGCACCCGGCGCTGGTCACCAAGTTGTTCGAACTCGAGGTGCCGGAAGTATATGACGGAATTGTTGAAATCAAGGCCGTCGCACGTGAGCCCGGCGCGCGATCCAAGGTGGCAGTCTTGTCACATGACCCGCAGGTGGATCCGGTTGGCGCTTGTGTCGGCCATCGCGGCACTCGCGTCCAGGCCATCGTTGACGAACTGCGCGGCGAGAAAGTTGATATCGTTCGTTACAGCGATGATACGGCCGAATATCTCAAGAGCGGCCTCTCACCGGCCCGGGTCAGCAAGGTCGTGTTGGACGAAGCCAACATGGCCGCCATGGTCATCGCTCCTGACGACCAGCTCTCTCTGGCCATCGGCCGCAGGGGCCAGAATGTACGCCTCGCCGCCCAACTTAGCGGCTGGCGCGTAGATATTCGCAGTGAGACCGACTGGGCCGAGGCCGCCGGTGTCGCTGTCACTGAGGCAGTACCGGCTGAAGAAGACAAAGAACGACGCATCAGAATCTACGAACTGGCCAAGACGCTCGGAGTCGAGAACAAAGATCTCATCGAGATTCTCCAGGAAGAAGGCGTTGAGGTTACCAGTCACGCCAGCACCATCTCCGGCGAGCAGGCCGACATGGTTGAGGAGATGCTCACCGGGGGCGAAGGCACCCTTGACGAACTCGAAGAGGGCACCCTCGAACTCGATGCTGAAGACCTTGAGGGTCTCGAGCTGGACTAACCTGGCTGTCGGAGTGCCACTCACCACGCAGCCTGTGTGGTGCGGCTTGCGAATCTGAAAAACTGTGAAAGCGGGCGTTGACAACGGCCGCGGAGGTGTTCGGTTTTGGCCAAAGTCCGGGTCTTTTCTCTGGCAAAGGAACTGGGGCTGAAGAGCAGCGCGCTGATCAAAGCGCTGGCTCACATGGGCGTGCCTAATCTCACACCCGCCTCGGCAATTGACGAGGACACGGCCACGACGGTGCGCGAACTGCTCGCCGAACAGCTCACCAAGGTGCGTGAGCGTACCAAGGAAGCCGAGGACGCCGCCCGTCAGGAAGCGCAGGCCGCTCAGAAAGCAGGCGTTGATGCCGTAAGGGCGGCCGCAGACGCTGAGGCTGACGCCACCGTAGAAGAAGAGATCAAACAGCGCGAGGAAGAGCTGGCACTCCTCGAGAGAGAAATGGCCGGCCACGGCTTTGGGCCAAGTCATCCCGGAGCTTACACCAGTATCGAGGAGATCGAAAGACGCATGGCCGAGGTCGAGGCCAGCGCTGAGCCGAAGCAACAACCCGACGCCGTCACACCTCTCCCCGAACTCGCAAAGCGTCTGACCGGAACACGTCCCGACAGCGCTGTCGAGGTACCACCGGTCATTACTGTGCTGGGCCATGTTGACCACGGAAAGACCACCCTGCTTGACGCCCTGCGCTCGACCGACGTTGTCACCGGCGAGAGCGGCGGCATCACCCAGCATATCGGCGCCTCGGAGTTGGAAGTCGGCGACAAGCGCGTCGTATTCATAGACACCCCCGGCCACGAGGCCTTTACAGCCATCCGCGCCCGTGGCGCACAGGTCAATGACATCGCCGTGCTCATCGTCGCGGCTGATGATGGCATCATGCCTCAAACAGTTGAAGCCATCGGCCACGCCAAGGCGGCAGATGTCCCGATCATCGTCGCCGTCAACAAATGCGACCTGCCCGCTGCTGATCCCGAGCGCGTCAAGCAGCAACTGCTCGAACACGAACTCGTGCCCGAAGAATGGGGCGGCGACACCATCGTCGTCGAAATATCGGCCATCACCAAACAAGGCCTCGACGAACTGGTGGATATGCTGTTATTAGTCGCCGAGGTCCAGGAACTGTGGGCCGACCCAGAGGCCGATTTCGTCGGCGTCGTCATCGAGGCCGGTATTGCTACCAGCGAAGGCTCTGTCGCCACTGTGCTCATCCGCAACGGTACGCTTCACGTGGGTGATTCGATAGTCGCTGGCTCCAATCACGGCCGTGTCCGACGCCTGCGCGATTGGCGTGGCAACTCGGCGAAGGAAATGGGGCCCGGACGACCCGTCGAGATCGTCGGTCTGTCGGGCACACCCGACGCCGGCGAAATAGCCACACTGACAGACAGCCCGAGGGCGGCCCGCGAAGCCGCCACTGCGCACGAAGAACGAGCCTGGCAACGCGACATCGAGACATCTCACGCTGCGGTCTTACGCGAACTGTTTGCCGGCATGATCAGCGGCGAGGTGGAGCAGCTCAATGTCATCGTCAAAGCGGACGTTTACGGCTCTGCCCAGGCGCTTGAAGCCAAGCTACTGGAACTCGACGACCAGATTGAAGAAGTTGACATCGAGGTTATCCATGCCGGTGTCGGCCCTGTCAATGAGTCCGATGTGATGCTCGCCCGTGCCTCCGAGGCGATCATCATCAGCTTCCACGTCCAAGCCCCCCAGAGCGTGCGCCAGACAGCCGAAGCCGCAGGCATTGAGATCCGTGTTTATGATGTCATCTACGAGATCATTGATGACATCATCGCGGCCGCTTCGGGCCTGCTCAAGCCGGTCATCGAGCAGCGCGCTATCGGCAAGGCCGAGGTGCTTCAGACCTTCCGCAGTTCTCGTGCCGGCGTCGTGGCCGGCTGCCGCGTCACCGAGGGCAGCCTGCAGCCTGGCGCAAAGATGACCGTCATCCGCGACGGCGAAGTCATCTATGATGGCATACTCGATTCGCTGCGCCATTTCGATCAGGACGTATCGCAGATCGAGGCACCCGGCGAGTGCGGCGTAGCCTGCGCAGGCTTCCGCCAGTGGCAAATAGGCGACATCATCGAGGCCAGCGTGGAAGTAGAGGTCGAGCGCCGCCTGTCAATCACTTCAGATGATGCAAGGCCACACGAGCAAGGGTAGGGCCAATGGCGTCCATAATCGGCCTGTTGACTCTCGACATTTACATTCCTGACGCCGTCACACTCAAGGACAAAAGACGCGTTGTCAAAAGCCTGATCGAGCGCCTCTCCAACCGCTATAATATCTCCGTGGCCGAGATCGAGCAGCTTGACAAGCCCTCACGCGCGACACTGGCTATTGCCTATGTTGCCAACGAACGTGCTCAGGTGGAGCGCGTGCTCAGCCATATTGAAGCTACGGCCTCTCGCGAGCGGCAAGCAGTTGTCGAGGGCAGCTTTTCAGAATTCTTCTAGCCAGGATCCCAAGCTCTGGCCCCGCCGCGTAGCTCGGGCTTCCAGCCCGAGTCCGCCAGGCGACGAGCAAGGCCATTCGGGTGAATCAGCATCAGACAGCAAACGCAAAGACAGCGCCGTGTTGCAAAGCTCATCCAGGAAATCGTCGCTGACGTCATTCGCGACGAAGTTGACGACCCCGCCATCGGTTTCCTGACTATCACCGATGTAGAAGTCTCGGTGGACATGCGCAATGCCACTCTGTATTACTCGGTGCTGGGGTCGGCCGAGCAGCTTGAGGAAACCACCAAGGGCCTGTTGCGTGCCCGCAAGTTCATAAATCGCCAGCTTGGCGAGCGCCTCGCAATGAAATACACACCGACGTTGCGCTTTGTTCTCGACGAGACTGCCGAGCGCGCCCAGCGCATTGAGAGGGTACTCCGGGATATTGATGGGCAACAACGACAAGAGCCAGACTCCGAAGACCCCGACAGCGAAGTCCGGTAGTGGCGATCCGCCCGCCGAACACTATATGTCTCCGCCTGCCCCCTTGCTGGCCCTCTTTCAAACACACGCCAGTTTTCTATTGCTCGGCCATGAGAATCCCGACGGCGATGCAGTCGGCAGTGCATTGGCACTGGGGCACATGCTCAGGGGCATGGGCAAACAGGTCAGCGTCGCCTTCCCCACGCCACCACCCGACTGGTGGGCCCACATGCCTGGCGCTGAGATGGTCACTGAACAACCCTTGCAAGCCCCCGACGTAGCGATCTCCCTGGATTGTGACGACATCAGCCGGCTCGATCACTTGACAGACGCTTACCTGCAGGCTCCCTATCGTACCGAAATTGATCATCACACCAGCGCCAGGTGCTCCTGCGAAGTCTGCTATATTGACCCCGAGGCCAGTGCCGTCGGAGTGTTGATCCACCGCATCCTGACGGCCATGCACCGGCCTCTCACGCCGGAAATCGCCACTTGCATCTACTGGGCGATCGCTACCGACACGGGCTTTTTCCGTTTCGCCAACACCAACGCCGAAGCGTTGCGAGTTTCTGCGCAGTGCGTCGCTGCCGGCGCTCACGCGCACGGGATAGCGCGGGCCACGGTGGGCAGCCGGCCCCTGGCCCACCTCATACTCAAGGGCCGTGCTCTGGCCGATCTGAAGCAATATCTCGACGGCCGTGTGCTGCTCACCGTCGTTTCTATGCAGGATTTCGCCGCTGCCGGCGCTAATCGTACCCACGCAGAGGGAATTATTGACGATATCCGCCTTGCACCCGACGTGGACGTATATGTACTGTTTAAGGCCGCCGGCGCCAACGACTGCTGGCAAGTAAGTCTCCGCTCCGGCGTCATTGACTGCGCCGAGCTAGCGCGCCGCTTTGGTGGCGGAGGCCACGCGCAGGCTGCCGGCTTTTCGCTCGACGGCACGCTCGCAGATGGCCGCCGCCATCTACTCGACGCTCTGGCCGACGTGTTGCCCAAACAGACCGATGAATGATGGCTTCTTGAATGTAGTCAAGCCGCCGGCGCTGACCTCGCACGATGTGGTGCAGAAGGTGCGCGAGATGGCCGGCACCAGAGTCGGCCACACCGGCACTCTCGATCCCGCTGCAGCCGGCGTGCTGGTGCTTGCTGTCGGCGCTGCCACCAGGTTATCTCAGTACGTGCTCGATCTGCACAAGTCCTATCGGGCGGAGTTCACCCTCGGCATAACAACTGACACTCATGATGCCGAGGGCACAGTTACCCACAGTGGTCCGGTGCGCGGCCTTGCCGTGCCAAGCGTTCGCGATGCTCTGGTCGGACTGACTGGTGAGGTGGAGATGATACCGCCGGCTTACTCAGCGGCACATGTCGGCGGCAGGCGCGCCTATGAGCTGGCTCGCGAGGGCAAGGCCATCGCCCTGCAGCCACGCAAAGTCTCGATTTACCAGATGCGCATTGTCGAGTTTCATGATGGCGATTTCCCGCAAGTTGTGGTTGACATAGATTGCTCGAAGGGCACCTATGTCCGCTCTCTGGCGGCAATGCTGGGCGAAGAACTCGGCTGTGGGGCGTATCTGTCCGCGCTGGTGCGCACGGCTGTAGGCCACCACCGCATCGAAGCCGCCGTGACACTGCCAGAACTGGACAG
Organism: bacterium; assembly: GCA_030604405.1. Lineage (GTDB taxonomy): Bacteria > Armatimonadota > Zipacnadia > Zipacnadales > UBA11051 > UBA11051. The sequence goes on from JAUVVY010000002.1 coordinate 170,613, forward strand.
CGACGGCATCGAAGCCCACATCATCAGTCCGGCTGACGCGCTGGCTCATTTGCCTGCCGTTACGCTCGATGACCGGGCAATTGCAGTGGCGCGCCATGGCAACCGCGTATCCGACTGCGTCGAACGTGAGCCCGGGGCGATGGTACGGCTATTGGCCCCGTCCGGTGCGCTGATCGCGCTGGCCGAGTGCGTGCGTGATGATCGTGGCAGCTACTTGCAGCCGCGCACGGTACTGCCTGCTTGATTGATGCGGGTGAAATGTCATGCTTCTGACCACAGAGCTGGATGAAAAGTTGCCGCAGGCCGACCGCGCGGTCGTTGTTGGAGCATTCGACGGCCTCCACATCGGCCACCAATATCTCATCCGGCGAACGTGCGCCGAGGCTGCGGCCAGGGACCTCGAATCAACCGTGTTGACCTTTGAGCCGATCCCGGAAGAGGTGCTTGCGCCTCTCGAAGACCCGGGTATGCGCCTGACCGTGGAAGCCGAGCGCCTTGACATGCTGCGAGAACTCTGTGTTGACCGCGTACTCCTGGTCGAATTTGACGACCAATTCAGCGCTCTCAGTGCGGAGCAGTTCACCCGCGATATACTGGCCGGCCACCTTAACACGAAGGTGCTCCTTGCCGCCGAGAATCATACCTTCGGCTCCGCTGCCGAAGCCGACATCAATGCCATCGCCCGCCTTGCTGAAAAGTACGGCTTTGAGCTCGTCATCGTGCCACTGTTGAAACTCGACGGTTTCCGCGTCAGCAGCACGCAGGTGCGTAAGTACCTCCGCGAGGCGCATGCTGAGGAAGCGGCGGCGCTACTTGCCCGCCACTACAGCCTCCGTGGCAAGGTCGTGCCCGGCGCTGGTACGGGCCGCAAGCTTGGTCTTCCTACCGTAAACCTCGAAGTCCCACCCAACAAACTGATACCAGCTTCTGCGGTTTATGCCGGCTTGGCCGACGGCCCTGCCTTACGCCGCCAGATCGGCCCGGACGCTGTCCCTTGCCCCGCTGCCATCAACATCGGCCCGCAGCCGACCTTTGGCAGATGCCACAGCACCATCGAGGCCCACATCATCACTGACCACGACCTCGACTTGCTCGGCTCACAGCTCGATCTCAGCTTCGTCCGGCGTTTGCGCTTTGTCGAGAAGTTCCCTGATGCCCGGACGCTCAAGGCCCAGATCGCGCGTGATGTCCGGATGACGCGCAGATTCGTCGGCCATGGCGAGGCAGAAGCAGCACAAGACGGCTGTGGCATGACGTCTCTCTAATCGCCGCTATATGCGTGCTCGTACGCCCTGGCATTTATTGACAACAGGCCATCTTGCGACTATACTGTTTGCACTCGGAAGTCTGCGCAAAATCCATGCCCACAAGCGGGGCCGGCGGCATTCCGGCTCTAACTTTTTGTGCCAGACTATTTGCGTTCCCTGAGGTGTCAAAGCCACAGTGTTTGAGACACTCACAGAAAAGCTCCAGAAGGTCTTCAAGCGCATGAGCGGCAGCGGTAAGCTGCGCCCCAAGGACGTGCGTGAGGGCCTCAAGGAAGTCCGCCTGGCCCTGCTTGAAGCTGATGTCAGCTATCAGGTCGTCAAGGACTTTGTCCAGGAGATCCAGCAGGAGGCTCTGGGTGAGGAGATCCTATCCGGCCTGAATCCGACCCAGCAGATTATTGACATCGTCCACCGCAAGCTGATTGAGCTGCTGGGCGAAGAGCCGGTTGCGTTGCGTCTCGAGGGCGCCGGCCCGCACGCCATCCTACTGGCCGGCCTGCATGGCAGCGGCAAGACGACCACTGCCGCAAAGCTCGCCGTCCGCCTGCGACGGGAAGGCCGCAGGCCAATGCTCTGTGCTGCCGACGTCTATCGCCCGGCCGCCATCCAGCAGTTGCAGCAGATAGGCCAGCAAGCTGCCGTGGAGGTCTATGCCGACGACAGCACAGACCCGGTGGCTATTGTGTCGGATGCTATGGACTACGCCCGCGCCAAGGGCTATGACGTTGTCATCGTGGACACCGCCGGCCGCTTGCAGATTGACCAGGAGATGATGGACGAGATCGCGGCCATGGAGCAGGAGCTTAACCAGCCCGCGACCCTGCTGGTCATAGACGCCATGACCGGCCAGGAGGCCGTTAATGTCGCCAAGGAGTTCGGCGAGCGACTCAAGCTTGACGGGTTGATTCTTACCAAGCTCGACGGCGATGCCCGCGGCGGAGCGGCGCTTTCGGCCCGGGCGGTCACCGGCAAGCCGATAATGTTTGTCGGCATCGGTGAAAAGATCGAGGCACTCGATGTCTTTCATCCTGACCGCATGGCACAACGCATACTTGGCATGGGCGATGTGCTGACTTTGGTTGAGAAGGCACATGAGGCGGTTGACGAAGAAAGAGCCATGGAGATGCAGAAGCGGCTGCTCTCCTCGCAGTTTGACATGAACGATTTTCTTGAGCAGTTGCGCAGTGTCCGGAAGATGGGGCCGCTGCAGCAGATCCTCAAGATGATCCCGGGCGCCGATAGGCTCGGGCCCATCGCCCCGGACGAGCTTGATGACAGGGAACTTGACCGCCTCGAGGCCATCATCTTCTCCATGACCGAGGCGGAGCGGACTGATCCTTCAGTACTCAACGGCAGCCGCCGCCGCCGCATCGCTGCCGGTAGCGGCACAACTGTGCAAGACGTAAACATTGTTATCAAGCAGTACAAGCAGCTATCGAAAATGATGAAGACCATTGCCAAGGGCGGGCCGCTGAACATCGGCGGCCTACGCCTCGGATAGCGCGCTAAAAGCCGCCTCCGAAGCATTATGCAGGTCCGAAGGGAGCACATAGATTGGCAACGAAGATCCGATTGAAGCGAACGGGCGCGAGGAGCAAGCCGCACTATCGCCTCGTGGTCATGGATTCGAAGAAGCCTCGGGATAGCCACACGCTCGAGGAGCTGGGACACTATTGCCCCACTACCAACCCTCCGACCATCAATATAGACGTCAACCGGGCGCTGTACTGGCTTCATGTCGGTGCCCAGCCCACGGACACTGCCCGCTCGCTGCTTGCAAAGCAGGGCGTTATGCAGGCATTCCGCAGTGGCGTAAAGCCCGGGGAGATGGAGCAGCAAGCTCCCATTGTTGCTGAAGCCGAAGCCCAAGCTGAAGCCGAAGCCCAAGCCGAAGCTGAAGCCGAAGCCCAAGCTGAAGCCGAAGCTGAAGCCGTGTCGCAACCCGAGGAGGAATTCGAAGAGCCACCACTCCCACTGCAGGCCGCAGACGAATAGCTGATCGCCGGCTGGCCGACATGCACACAACCTAAAGTACCTCTGGGTGCGCCGGAAAGCCCAGTTTACGAACCCAGACACATACAGGAGGCCCACGATGCTGGAACTGGTAGAGTACATGGTACGTGCGCTTGTTGACGATCCGGACCAGGTACGTGTGAACGAGATCGAAGGCGAAACGGTAGCGATCTATGAAGTATCCGTGGCCGAAGAAGACCTCGGCAAGGTAATCGGCAAGGGTGGCCGCATCGCCAATGCCATCCGTACCATCGTCACGGCTGCGGCCATGAAGCGCGACAAAAAGGCCAGGGTCGAGATACTTTCCTGACTTTTCGGTAATTTCAACGCCAGACCGCCGCTGCCATCACAGCCCACGCCAATCGTGTGGGCTGTCAGAGGAGGCACATTCTTCATGACGGTTACTATTAAACGGGAAGTCGTCTTGCGCTCTATTGTCACCGATCAGCTCAAGCAGGAGCTCGCACAGGAGTTGCAGCAAGGTGCCGATGAGCTTGAGCAGCGCATCCAGCAACTGGATTTCAGCGCCCGCGGATACATAGCCGAGTTACAACGCGCCGACCTGCAACAAGCGGTAAACTTCCGCAAACGCGTCGAGGCTGAGAAGACGCGTCAGCAGGAACTCCGGGACAGCATCCTGGAGCGCAAGAAGCAGGTCGAAGTGCTGGACAACGACACCGAAATCATCCGCGGGACCTTAGAAAGCTTTGTCGAGGTCAACGTCGGTGATGATCTGACGGTCCTGCTCGCCGGCACCGAAATCGTCACCAAAGACGGCGTCGTGATCGAGATCCGTGAGCGCATGCCCTTGCCGGAAGACGAAACCCCCGTTCTGACTATCGAGACAGACCTTGACACAGACACTGACAATGCCTGAATTGCCCGATTTCTCAGTACACGTCGCGCGAGTTAACGCCGCCCACGGCGTGAAGGGTGAGGTCAAGGCGCTCTGCTACAGCGATCTGCCCGGCAGCATGGAGCTGCTGGACGAAGTCTGTGTCCGACCGAAGCAGGCAGAGCCGTTTGTGACGCGAGTCCTGCAAACGCGTCAGATCCCGCACAAGAGCATCTACATCGTGCGCCTTGAGGCTATTGCGGATCGCAACCAGGCCGAGGCTATCGTTGGCGCCGAAATCACTGTACGAGCCTCTGACGCACCGCAATTGCCGGATCGCACCTACTACATTGACGATATCATCGGCTTACAGGCGGTCACTGCTGAGGGCGAGGCCCTGGGCCTCATTGTTGACGTGCTTAAGACAGGCGCTAATGATGTGTACGTGCTTGACGGCGGCCTGCTTGTGCCGGCTATTGCCGAAGTCGTCATCAACATAGACCTCGCTGAGGGCGTCGTAGTCATAAAGCCCCTGCCGGGCATGATGGAATAGCTCGGAATCTCTCTGACGGGTCGGGTACTGATGCGGATTGACGTCGTAAGCATATTTCCTGACCTGATTGCTGATGCGGTCCGGTACGGTATTGTGCACCGTGCCGTCGAAAACGACCTTGTCAATATCGCCGTCCACAATCTCCGCGATTATTGCCATGACCGCCACTGCCAGGTTGATGACACGCCCTATGGCGGTGGGCCCGGCATGGTCATGAAGCCCGAGCCGTTTTTCGAGGCGGTGAGAAGCTTACGCGCCGAATCCAGCGATCCCGGCCACGTGATATTACTCAGCCCGCAGGGCCAGGTCCTCAATCAAGAGCGGGCGCGAGAGTTGACGCAGCACGGCCGGCTGATCCTGTTGTGCTCCCGTTATGAGGGCATAGATGAACGGGTGCGCGAGGCGCTCGCTGACCAGGAGCTCTCGATCGGCGACTACGTTCTCAGCGGCGCCGAGTTCGCCGCCCTGGTCGTCATGGACGCCGTCATCAGGCTACTTGCCGGCGCATTGGGCAACGAGGACTCGACAGCCCAGGAGTCGCATGCCGAGGGCCTTCTGGAGTATCCGCAGTACACCCGGCCTGCCGTCTATGAGGGCATGGCGGTCCCGGAGTTGCTGGTCCGCGGCCACCATGAAGAGATCCGCCGCTGGCGGCGTCACCAAGCGTTGAAACGCACACTGCAGCGCAGGCCTGACTTGCTCAGCAGCGCCGAGCTTACAGACGAAGACTGGGAAATATTGGGAGAACTCTGAGCCCTATCTCGAAATCACGCGCTGAGAATGCTGCTGAGGTATGGCTGGCGATTGGTGTCAGGCCATATTCTGCTGCCGCAATGCTAAACACATACCGGACTTCCCAGCGGAACACCGAACAGGAGCAAACTGAGATGAAGCAGCCACTTATTGCACAATTCGAAGCCAAGCACATGAAATCGGACATTCCCGACTTCCGCCCCGGCGACACCATCAGGGTCTATGTCAAGATTACTGAAAAGTCCCGGGACGAAGAGCGCACTCGCGTACAGCCATTTGAAGGCGTTGTCCTCAGGCGCTCTGGCGGTGGGCTTAACGAGATCGTCACTGTCCGCCGCGTAACGTACAGTGTCGGTGTCGAACGCACCTTCCCCCTCCACGCCCCGGTCGTTGACCGCATCGAGGTCCTGCGTCGCGGACGAGTGCGGCGGGCACGGCTCTACTATCTCCGCGGCCGCAGCGGCCGGGCCAGTCGCATTAAAGAGCTGCGCGAGGGCGCCTCCAAGCCGCCCGAGGCCGAGACCGACACCGATCGACCCGCTGCTGAAGCAGAGCCGGAAGCTGCCGCTGAGCCGGCCGGGGCTACTGAGGAACAAGCCGAAGCCACAAAGGACGACTAAGCAGCCATGAACGATGTAGGTGCCACAACCGTCCTGGCATTTGACAACCCTTGGCACGTTGCCGCTCTAATTGCTTTAGCGGTGGGGCTGCGACTATGGGCTGCCTATACGCGCCTTTTTGACATCGCACCGGTGCTGTACAGGTCTCGTGCCGCGGTTCTTGAGTTTATCGATTCGGCCTTGATCGCGGTGCTGTTGGTATTTTGCATTCTCCGCCCGTTTGTGGTTCAGGCTTTTTTTATCCCCTCCAGCTCGATGGAACCGACGCTGCAGGTAGGTGACCGCATACTTGTCAACAAGTTCATCTACCACTTTCGCAAGCCCAAGTTCGGTGATATTGCTGTGTTTGAGGCCCCGCCGGCGGCCAATCACTACGGGCTCGATTTCATCAAGCGCGTTGTCGGAACACCGGGTGACCGGCTTACCGTGGTACGCTACGAGGGCCTCTACGCCAACGGCGAACTCCGCAATGAGCCGTATATCAAAGAGACGCCGACCTACGACTGGCCTGATCTGAGGGGCGCCCAGGTAGTGGTTCCTGAGCACCAACTGGTCGTCTTTGGCGACAACCGCAATTACTCCAATGACAGCCACCGCTGGCGGGCGCTGACTACTGATAGCCACTGGGAGCCGCGACCCTTCTTGCCTGAGGAGAATGTCCTGGGCAAGGCGATGTTTATATTCTGGCCTATCAATCGCATGCGCATAGTGCGCTAGCTGTAACAAGCCACCCACGCAGGGTGGCTTTTTCATCTTCGGCCCATGAAAGCGCAATCAAGCCGCACGAGAAAGCTCCCGAGAGCTGCCTCCCGCGCGCGCGAGTGTCAACTTGCCAACGACGGCTATGAGTTGGTAGCGGGCGTTGACGAGGCCGGCTGTGGTGCCCTGGCCGGGCCTGTTGCTGCTGCAGCGGTGATCATCCGCCCGTCGTTGCGCATCCCGCACCTGACCGATTCCAAGCTCTTACTCCCTGCTGACCGCGAGGTGCTCTGCGAGGCGGTTCAGGACCAGGCCACGGTCTGGGCGACTGCCCTCTGCTCTCCCCAACTGATTGACGGCATCAACATTCGCCGGGCGCGGCTTCGGGCCATGCGACTGGCAGTAGAGGCGCTGTCGCCGCCCGCTGATTTCGCCCTCATTGACGGGGATGTGTTCCCGGACCTGCAAATTCCGTGCGAGGCTGTCGTTGACGGTGACAGGAAGTGCCGAATCATTGCCGCCGGCTCCATCATTGCCAAGGTCATGCGGGATGCCATCATGGCCGAGTTGGACGCCACCTATCCCGAATACGGCTTTGCCAGTCACAAGGGCTACGCAACGCCGCAGCACCTGGCAGCTATTGCACAGCACGGCCCCTGTCCAGCGCATCGCACGACCTTCGCACCGATTCTCGCCTGTCTCCAACAAAGTCTTGATTTCGAAGACAAATAGTGGGTATATATTGATAAATGCCGTTTGCTGAGCCATACCATTTACAGACGCGTAGCTCGGGCTTCCCAATCCTATCCCCCTTTGATTCCCCCTTCCCTGGTAGGGAAGGGGGGTAGGGGGTTAGGAGATCCCGATCTCCGCAGTTATCCGGGTGTGAGCAAGATGAGCTTTTCAACAAAGCAGCCTCGCCGCCTGACCGCTGGCTTCACGCTTATCGAGATGCTTGTGGTCATCGCCATCATTGCGGTTCTGGCTGCCATCTTATTTCCGGTATTCGCCAAGGCACGTGCGCAGGCCCGCTCTACCCGCTGCATATCCAACCTCAAGCAGATCGGCAACGCGCTGATGATGTATGTTGACGATTATGACGGCCTTTTCCCCTGGGCCATTGATTGCGCCGACCAGAATGCGCCTGTGATTTGGTCAGGCCTTCCGGAGTATCAGGCCTGGATCCCGTACATGCCGCGCCAGAAGGATGTTCTTGACCCCTACATCAAGAATCGCGAAATCTGGCATTGCCCGGGGGACACTGGCTACGATGTCCTGGAAGATTCGGGCGTGGCCCTCGACGGCCGCCCCACCTCCTTCGAGGCGTTTGGCAACAGCTACATGTACCAGACGATAATCACGTTCCGCCAGGGGCTTATGTCGGCGCTCAAGGACCCGGTCAATACGAATATCTTCTTTGACGGCCATGGCAGTTGGCATGGCGGCAAGGGCTTCAATGCCAAACGCTGGAACGTTTTGTATGGCGACGGGCATGTCAAGTCGGTTGCCCGTCAGCAGTACCAGACCGGCTGGACCGATGACCCGTTCTGACGTCTGCTTGCCATCGTGCAGCAAATCACTGTGAAGTCGCCCACTCACGGACGGAGGGTTTCATCATGCATCGCACTTACTTCCTCGGCGTTCTCATCGTAGCGGCCCTGCTAACTGCGGGCTCATGCAGTACGGCTGCCCCCGCTAGCGCGATCTATGCCGCCTACTACGTTCCTGATGCCATCGAATATACCGGCACCATCTTCGTATATGTCAGCAACCCCACCGCAGCGCCCTTGACGATAACTGACATCACGATGGATGGCGCATCTATCGGAAAAATCTGGCTAACAGACGAAGCCTTCCTCGGCCCTGAGGTCAGAGACGAGTACGTCAAGATTGAAAACGACCAGTTGGCCTGGTATCGCGTCTATCCGAACCCGGTGCCTCCAGGTGCTGTGACCGAGGTGATCCTCAGGCTTGCCAGTGCCCCTGAAGCTGAGCAGGCCGAGATTGGCGTCACTTTGGCCGGGCAAGAGCCGGTTACCGTCACTGTACCTCTGCAACAGCCGCCCTTCACACTGGAGTATGTTGGCATCGAGCCGGGGCTTGACGAACTCCACATCTATACCCGCACGCAGCCCGGGGCCAGAGCAGACATCTCCCGTGTCGAGATTGATGCCCGCGCCGTGGATGCAGAGCTTCACAGCGTTTTTTCAGGCTACACTTACGCGCATGTGAAACTGGCTGCGCCCTGGGAACACGGCTCTTACCATACGGTCGCCATCGGGACTGCTGACGATTTGCGGGCAGTACTGATAAGAGCCCTCCCCACACCTCCGCCTCTGGCCATTATGGGCAATGTGCACGAATCAGAGGTGCAGCAGTACGCCAACCATCTTTTTGACGTCAACATCGCCTTCGGTTCTGGTCCTAATGTTGACATCTTTGAACGGCTCGAAAGGTACGGCATGGGCGGCGCGTATCCTTATTGTCACTACCTCAAGCCGGACGAAAAGAAGAAGGAACCCGTGTATTATTCTCACGATGAGCTCGAGCGATTAGAGCCGATTAAGGATCACAAAGCCCTGTGGGGATACTTCCTCGAGGACGAGCCGGACGGCCGCTATCACAGAACCGTCCTGCCCCGCGGCTCTATCTCTCGTGACGTTGAGCGCGCCAATCAGTTCTGCCGCATATTCGACGCAGACACCCCTACCTATTTGCAGATGAATCACGGCGGCTACCCGCGCAACATGTACATCTACAGCCAGATACCCGACTACGTCTGCACCCATGCCTATCCCTTCGGTCGCGACATCATCGGCTACACCGAGGACCACGTGCTTCATACCCAGGCCGCCTCGCGTCCCAGACCCTTCTACTACCTCAATTGCGGCTATTGTCGAAACGAGGCGCGGGAATATCAACCCGACGAGATGCGCATGGAGGTCTATACGGCGCTGGCATCTGGGGCCAAGTCGCTGCAGTGGTATCCGGCCCACGGCGCTCGCGGCCTGCTCAAACATCCCAGGATGTGGAACGCCGTCGGCGAGGTCAACGGCATCCTGCAGCAGGTTCTCCCACTCATCTCGATCGGCATTCCGGTCGGCAAACCGTTAGTGGACGAAGGCAACTATCTGAGCAGTTCGATCCTGTGCGCCGACAAGGCCATGATCGTTATCCTCGTCAACAAGGACTACGTATCCACTCCTGAAGAATTCATCCGTGCCGAGACGCCCGCCAGCGTGGTCCGCGTGCGGCTGCCGTCGTACATGCAGGCGGCTGGAGTGGTGAGGATGCGCTTCCCGGGTGGCCTTCCTGACATACCGGCTGAAATCAAGGACTCCAGCGTCAAATTCATGGCCGCCGCCAACCCGGTTGAGATGCTGCTCATATATTCAACCGAGTCCGTCTTCGAGGCACTCCGCCAGAAGCACGACGAATGTCTGGAGCGTTTCGTCCCGATGCCCGAGCCGGAAGAGGCCGGGTAGCGCTGGCAGGACTCATTCCGCGTTATTTGATTTGTTGCTGTTTGCCTCACTCACTCTCGCGTGGGGTACCCACTCCCAAGGAGTGGGCCAGGCTTTCCGCAGGGGTGGCCTGACATCATACCTATCCCCCTTCAATTCCCCCTTCCCTACCAGGGAAGGGGGCTAGGGGGTTAGGGACGTGAGTAGTTACAAACATCCCAAAAGCGGGTGTTTTACATGTCGCGCATCCACGTAGTGGTCTTGATCTGTGCAGCAGTGTTGTTCGGTCGGCCCGGCATGGCCGCCGACTACGAACTCCGTCTGTTGACGATAACCGCCCGAGTGCCGGCGAAAATCCAAATGATTCCCAAGCAACCCGTCAACCAGCCGGCGTATCTCAATAGCGAAGGCACCTGGAAAGACCTGCCGATCCAGAAAACTGGCACGGGTGTCGAATTCTCCCTCCCTCGCGACGCTCTTGGCCGTTGCGTTGTTCTGCTGGTGCGGCCGGAGTGGCTCGTGCTGCCGGACACCGATCCGCCAGTCGCCAGAGCTATCAGGCTGGACACAACACCAGTCAAGCCCGGTGCGGAGGTGATGGACGTCGGCCATCTGGCTGGGACGCCGACGGATATTACTATTACGGTCGCTGATAAACTGAACCCGATTGCTGCCGATCATATTCGGATATTGATTGATGACAAGGGTCTGGCTGCATACGGCGGCTCGGTGCGAGTTAACGAGAGCGAGAACGGTCGCTATGCCGATATCGTCATCGCACCCGGCAATCTCCAACGAGCCAAGCACGCCCTGGTGGTAAGGGTTCCCGATGCCACACCGACCCGCAATACACTGACGCTGCAGTTGTCTTTCGACACCATCCCTCTCGTCAAGAACGGGGACTTTGAGGAGGTGGCCGGCGACGGCACCGCCAAGCACTGGTATTCGGATGCCTGGTCCCTGTCGCAGGACACCAAGTACGAATTCTCCGCAGCCAGGGGCGCCGGACGCAGCGGCAATGCCCTCAAGATCACCGGCATTGCCGGGAGTTGTAGTCTGCTTGCCCGCCAGCAGCCACCTCTGGTTCCCGGCAAGACATACGTGTTCTCGGGCTACTACAAGAGCGACGCCACCAATGCCGGCGTGCTCTTGTACGCGCTCGCCGACGGAAAAAACATCCAGCATGAGGGAGAGCAGTTTCCCCCGGTTGAGGAGTGGACGGCTTTCGAATGGGAATTCACGATGAAGGGCGGCGCGAATCGCATCTACATCTATCTCCGCAGCAGCGGACACGGAACGACATACTACGACGACGTAGAGCTAGAGCTCAAAGAGTAGCTGGATCGTGTCTCAAGCAACACTCATCCTGACGCCGCGTTGTATTGGTGTCACGGGCGCAGATCTCAGCCTTCCCCGGCGCGCTGCGAAATCTCGCTCCGGCTTGACCGAACGCCAGTTTGCCATTACAATTGCAGTACCATGGGCGGATAGCTCAGTTGGGAGAGCGCATCCCTCGCACGGATGAGGTCGAGGGTTCGAACCCCTTTCCGTCCACCAGACATCAGCAGGGCCGCGCACGACCCGTCAATATTGATGTACAATACCCTCGCACATGACCCAAACAGCGTCACCAATCAGTGATTCGCAACCCGTCTGGCCTGTAGCCTGCAACATTTTCGCTATCGGCGTGTGCTGTGGCATCATCCAGGTGGTGCTCATCCGCCAGTTGTTGGCGGTCTGTTCCGGCAGCGAATTGACGGTCGGTATCATCCTCGGTGTATGGCTGTTCAGCGGGGCGCTGGGTTGCTGGTGGGCCGGCCGCCAGGCCAAGGCCGACGCTGACATCACCCGCACCGGCGCGCGCGTAGCTCTGCTGGCGTGCTTTGGCTTGCTGGCATCGCTCTCGGCCATCGCTCTGATCCGCGTCAGCCCCGAGCTTTTCCTGCGTCTGCCTGGCATCTTTGCAACCCAGCGCGGCGAGATGTTCGGCCTGGTGCAGATTCTGTCCCTCACGCTCCTGGCGACTTTCCCGGCAGCTTTCATCGTCGAGGCGCAGTTCGGAGCCGCCATTTCGCTGTACGCAGCGCTGCGCCGCGACAGTTCCGCTATCGCACGTTCGTACGCCGTTGACGCAGCCGGCCATCTCGTCGGCGGCTCGGCGGCCGCCTATTTCCTCACCACCCGCCTCGACCCATACACTGCTGTAGCTGCCGCCGGTCTCCTGGCGCTGTTTTCGGCGCTGGTGCTCTGGACACTGCTGTTGCCGACCCGCCGCGCTGCGGTCGCGCGGCTGTGCACGATCGCCGTGATCCTGCTCGTTGCACCGGCAGTACTGGCTGCTGGTGCACTTGATGACTACACTCTGAACGTCCGCTGGCGCGGCTACGAGCTACTGGCGAATGTTGACACCTTGCAGAGCAATATCGTGGTAGCCCGTCACGGCAAAGCCGGCAAGGTCTTCTTCATCAACGGCCAGCCGGCCGCTTATACCGAGACCATGCCCGACATCCAGTTACTGGTCCACTTCACGATGCTGCAGCATCCCAATCCGCGCCGCGTGATGCTTGTGGGCGGCCTGGGCATCGGAGCGATCGAGGAGGTCACCAAGTACGACATTGAGCGGCTTGACTATTTTGAGCTGGACCCGGGGCTGTTGCGTATCTACGCCGACTATCGTGGCGCTCTCCCTGCCGGCAAAGTCCACATCTGGCGTCAGGACCTCCGAACGTACCTGCGCAGCACCAGCCGCGACGCGGCCGCTTCAGGCTGGGACGTGGCCATCATTGCTCTGCCGCCTCCCCTGACTGCGCTGGTCAACCGCTACTATACCCGCGAGTGCTTCGAGCAGATAGTTGCTCGCTCACCCGATACCGTCATCGGCCTGCAGCTTCCCGGAACCCAGACATATTACAGTGCCGACCTCCTGCGGCTCAACACCACGCTTCTGGCCGCTCCGACAATTGGCCCTGACCGACGTGTCGTCCTGATGCCCGGCTACAGCCTTTACGCGGCGATCGGCCCTGACAGTGACTATATGACCGAGGCTCCTGATGAGATACTGCGGCGCTTGGCCGAGCGCAATGTCAGCGCGCCATTCTGGGAGTCGGTGATATACGACCGCCTCGAGCCGATGAACATCGAATTCGTCCGCGAGCAACTTGACAAATTCCCCCCGTCGCCGCTCAACACCGACCTGCGTCCCATCGCCTATTTCTACAACCAGATCTATGCCATGCGCCAGTTTCATCCCTTCGGCGCAAAGCTTCTGCAGGAAGCAGCGGGCCTCCCCTGGGCCCTGGTACTTGCCGTCACAGTCGCCGCCGCTCTACTCCTGGTCAGTCTGTTCTGGGTATTTAGGTCGCTGCGGCGCTTCGCCGTACCTGTCGCCATAGCCGGCACCGGATTCATTGGCATGGTCTTGCAGTTGGCGGTGCTTTATGGATTTCAGATTTATGTCGGCCACATCTACAGCCTCATCGGCGTACTCAGCGGCGCTTTCATGGTCGGCCTTGCGGCTGGCGGGTTGTTTGCGGGCCGGCTCGTAGCCCGCAATGCCGCGCCGCAGGCGGCCTTGCGCAATCTATGCCTGGCCCTGGTCATCCTGGCTGCCACCGGCTTTGCCTTCACTCTCATTATCCGCGTCATCACCGCCATCGCGCCTGCAGGTTCCACCTGGTCGCTGGCCGCCGGCTTCTTTGCCATATCGCTTTTCCTGGGCGCGTTGGTGGGAGTTCAGTTCCCGTTGGCTACGGAGGCCGCGGGCGAGCCGCAGGAGCGCGGGCCGGTGGCTGCGGCGATGTATGCGGCTGATCTGCTCGGCGCCAGCTCCGGCGCTGTGATCGCCGGCGCTCTACTCGTGCCCCTTTTCGGAATCGTCGGAGCCTCGGTCCTCTGCGGCATCCTCGCCTGCGGCTTGCTTGCCGTCTGCATGGTTCACATGTTCGGCACATCGTAGGATAAAGACAACCACTCACCTATCCCCCTTTGATTCCCCCTTCCCTGGTAGGGAAGGGGGGTAGGGGGTTAGGAACGTGACTGATTACCCTTTTTTCTCTACGCCAATCGCCCACACAAGCAGGTCTTACTCCCTCGAATATCGAAATGTCGCATACAAGTTGCTGAGACAGCGTATCAGCAGTGGCGCGGCAAACCCAAGGAGGCTATTGCCATGAGAATAGCGACCGATATCACCGTGTCTCTTATTGTCATTGCTGTGTTGGCGGCTGGCACCGCCTGTGCAGCCGGAGAATTCAGCTTGCAGGCCTTCAAGATAACTGCCAACGCGCCGGTCCAGATAACACTCCCGCCAAATCAACAAGTCAAGCAGCCGACGTACGTCACTGCTGCCGGCGAGTGGAAACAGCTTGAAGTTGATAAATCTGAAGCCGGCCTGTCATTCTCGCTGCCGGCTGATGCCATCGGCTCCACGTTGATTCTGCTCGACAAACCCGACTGGCTGACCCTACCCGACACCGCTGCTCCGATCCTAGAGGCTGCCAGTGTCGCGGGCGCCGCCGTGACCGCCATCGAGCAGGCAATGAACGTGGGGCATTTGAGTGAAACTCCGGCAAATGTCACGTTCACTGTTGCCGATGCGACCAATCCGATCAGCGCACACCACATCAGGGCGCTTCTCAACGGTCAGCCCCTCAGCGCCTCTGGCGGCTCGCTGAAGATAGACCAGAGCGCCGACGGTAAGCACGCAGACATCGTCATCACACCTGGCGACCTGCCCGAGGATAAGCACAATATCATGCTCATCATTCCGGACGCCACACCGGCGCGCAACACACTCATCGCCCAGTTGACCTTCACCACCGCCCCACTGCTGCGCGATGGCGGCTTCGAAGAACTCGACGATGAGGGCAAGCTAAAGCACTGGTCATTCGGGTCCTGGCACTCGGGGGAGGCAAGCGATTACGAGATCTCGATTGCCAGGGGCGAGGGCCGCAGCGGCAATGCTTTGAAGTTCGTCGGCATCAGTGGCCGTCTCAACATGGTTGTCGGCCAGTCCGTGGACCTTGTGACCGGCAGAACCTACATCCTCTCAGGTTACTCCAAGGGCGACTGCAATGGCGGTTATGTCTCACTCATCGGCAAGGCCACAGGTGATGCCAAGGCCCAGTACGACAATACCTCAGCATGCAAGCAAGCCGACGACTGGACGCCCTTCTCGTGGGAGATCACCCCTGCGGAGAACAACAAGAACTACATCATCTACCTCCGCAGCACATCGAAGGGCACGGTCTATATGGACGACATCGAACTCGAGGCCAAGCAATAAGAGAAAAAGGGTCTGTCCCCTTTTTCCCATAAAAGAATCGAGGGATGAACACTGATGAAAAGGTCACTATTGCTGCTCTCGTGTCTCATTCTGGCGGCTGCGATCGTCGCGACGATGACGCTGGGGGCTGATGAATTTGCTCTGCAGCCAATCAGAATCACCTCAAATGTGCCCGTCAAGATAACGATAAGCAGCGGGCCGACCGTCAACCAGCCGATCTACCGCACTGCGCAGGGCGAGTGGAAGGCTCTGGAAGTCGAACAGGCCGGCAAGCTGGTATCATTCTCCCCGCCGGCAGATGCGCTGGCCTCCACCGTCATACTCCTCAACAAGCCCAAGTGGCTTACGTTGCCTGACGATGAAGCGCCGGTGCTGGAAGCTATCAGCGTAGGCGGCGCTGCTGTCGAAGTCTCCGAGACGGTGAAGCTGGGGCATCTGCCGCAGACTCCCGAAAGTATCCTCGTGACGCTCGCCGATGCCAAGAACCCCATTGCTGCCGCCAGAATAGCGGTGTCAATTGACGGGCGCGAGCCTTCGGTCTTCGGCGGCAAGCTTGAATTCGACCAGAGCCGGGACGCCAAGCGTGCCGATGTCACGATAACTCCAGGCGATCTGGCGGAGGCAGTCCATACCATCTTCATCTCCGTCCCCGACGCCTCCCCGGGCCTCAACACTTGCACCGTGCAGATAACGTTCACAACCGCTCCGCTGCTGGCCAATGGCGACTTCGAGCAGGCCGACCCGAAGGGCGGCCCGCTGCACTGGGTTACCAGTACGTGGAGCGCCACTGCCGAGACTAAGGCGGAGTTCAAAGTGGTGGATGGTGGCCGCTCCGGCAAGTGCCTGATGATCCACGGCATCGCCGGTGGCCTCAATCTCGTTTGCGGCCAGGCGCTTGACATCATTCCCGGCGCTACCTATGTCCTGTCCGGCTATTACAAGAATGATGCGAATCTCGGCCACGCTTCGCTCATCGGCAAGAACAAAGAGACCGGCAAGCAAGACCAGTACGACGGTATGCCGGGCCTCCAGCAAGCCGAGGACTGGACGCCATTTTCGTGGGAGTTCACCGCCAGGGAAGATAACACTGACTTCAACCTTTATCTGCGCTCCGGCGGTGTTGGCAAGGTCTATTTTGATGATCTCAAGCTCGAACGCAAGCAGTAGCGGCCTCTCGGTCGCGCCGTGCACCATTTGCTATCGCGTGGCACAAGCTTGCCCCTTCGACGTTGCTCAGGGCGGTGAGCTTGTCGAACCGCAGCCTGACAATGCCTTCTACCTCTCCCGTGGGTCGGGCTTCCAGCCCGACTCCATAAGGTGAGTACTGACCAATAACGCAATCCACTCGGAGGATCAAAATGCGTGACAAATCGCTGGAGTTCTTCAAAGCCCTCATCCATGCTGCCTCGCCATCGGGCTACGAGCAGCCGGCGCAAAACGTCGTGCGGGACTACGCCGCGGAATTCGCCGACGAGGTGCGTACCGACGTGCATGGCAACGTCATCGCCGTGCGCAACGCCGACGCCCCGGTCCGCGTGATGTTAGCCGGCCATGTTGACCAGATCGGCCTCATGGTGCAGTATATTGACGATTCCGGAATGCTCAACATCGCCGGCATCGGCGGGCATGACCCGAAGGTGCTCGTCGCCCAGCGTGTCGTCGTCCACGCTGCCAAGAAGCCCATCGCGGGCGTTATCGGCCGCAAGCCGATCCATCTGCTGCCAGCCGAGCAGCGCGCCAAGGAGAAGCTTGAGGTGGCAGACCTGTGGGTGGACATCGGCGCGAAGAACAAAGCCGCCGCCGAAAAGCTCGTGGCAATCGGCGATCCCATCACCTTCGACCTGCAATACACTCCGCTCTTGCAGGACCTCATTGCCGCGCCGGGCTGCGACGACAAGGTAGGGGTCTTTGTGGCCATGGAGGCATTGCGACTGGTACCCAAGACCAGGCTCAAGTGTGCTGTGCACGCGGTCTCGACGGTGCAGGAGGAACTCGGCTTGCGGGGAGCGCGAACCAGTGCTTTCGGCATTGATCCCCACGCCGGCATTGCCATTGACGTAACCCACGCCACCGACTATCCCGGAGTTGAGCCAAAGCGCACCGGCAAGGTTGACATGCGCAAGGGCCCCTCGCTGGCCCGCGGTGCCAACATAAACCCGGTCCTCCGCGGCATCCTGGTCAAAGCGGCCGAGGCCCGCAAGATCCCGTATCAGAACGATCCGGCCCCAGGCGGCACCGGCACTGACGCCAATGCAATTCAGATTAGCCGCGCGGGTGTGGCGGCTGCACTGGTCAGCATTCCGAACCGCTACATGCACACGCCGGTAGAGGTGATTTCGCTCTCAGACCTGGAGCACGCAGCCAAGCTGATTGCCGAGGCCCTCACGCGCATAGACGAGAGCACCGACTTCACACCCAGGTAAGCGGCCAAGCTCCTCACTGACCGCGCGGGTCGTCCATGCCGATAGAGTCCCGTGGGGCAGGCATCCTGCCTGCTGCCGTTGGCGTAGGTTTTCGGAGGGGCCGCGCCGAGCAGCGCACAGTCGTTTGGTGCGCTGGGAGACCGGCCCACGACTCCATCACCCGCCGCGTAGGTCGGAGATCCCTACTATTGCCGCGCCTGCCCTTGCCAGGTGCGCCGATGACGGGATATGATATGAGACGGCCGGTGCTTCATGCCGCAGTCGAATCCGGCCATCGCTATGCCATAATACGTACAACAACCCAAGCCTATGCAATCACCCTGTAGCAGAAAACTCAGCATCTTGATTGTCTGCGGGATCCTCGCTGGCGTTCTGGCGCAGGCCCCGCCGGTGCTTGCACAGAACACGGCGCCCTCAGCCCATCCCCTGCTGGCGCTCTCACATCTGGGCCCGCATCTGCATGGGGCTGGCCTCTCACAACTCTCCGCTCACCTGGGCAACCAGCCCCCGGCAGAGCTTACCACGCCGCTGAGCGATGGAAATCTGAATATCATCAAAGGCTACGCGCCCGAGTGGGAAGGCCGGCTGGCGCGGCAGTTGCTGGCACTCAATCTGCGCCACGACATCCTCAGGGTCGCGATGGGCTCGTACAAGGACCAGGTTATGGGCCTGGTGAAGCTGCAGGCCGGCGACAAGCAGCGCCGCAGCTTTGATGCCAAAGCGCTGCAGGATGATGCCGTCAGCGCCCTGATCGCTGGCTTTCGCCTCGACCCACAGATACAATCATTGGACCTATGGGCCGTCGTCCCCGCCAATGGGACTCGCGACTACGATCATCTTCCGGTGTTTTCGGTTTCTGCTACGCGCGAGGAGTTCTACCGCGCCATAGACGAGCCGCGCACCGCCCCGCGTGTTCTGGCCAGGCTGGGCCTGGTGCGTCTGGACCCGACGTACCTGCGGTACGCGGGCGCAGACGGCGTTGCCGGCGGACTACGCCCGCTCCCCGCAAGCGTCTGTGACGCCGAGACAATGCTGCAGCAGTGGAGCGAGCACGTACGCGCGGCGGAGGCGCGTCTTGCAGAGGCAGACGGCGCCCGTGCAAGTATCCTCAGGGGGGTCACCGGCCCCCACGGTATGGCGGCGCTAACCATTGACGACGGCCCGCACCCGCTCACCACGCCCCTGATGCTGGCCGTGCTGCGTGACTACGGAGTTCATGCGACCTTTTTCCTGGTCGCGGAAAAAGCGGAGGAGTATCCGGAACTAGTGCGCCGCATCGTACGCGATGGCCACGAGATCGCCAATCATGCGTATTCCAATCAGCGCCTCCACGAACTGACTGCCGCTGAGATCTTGGCGGAACTGACGGCCTGCCAGGAGGTCATTGCGCGACTAACAGGCGTGCCCACGACCTACTTCCGGCCGGCGGGCGGCCGCATCAGCGAGCCCGCACTGCAAGCCCTGGCGGCGTCGAAACACATTCTCGTAATGTGGACCAATAACGCCGATGACTGGCTCAAGCCGGCGCCCGAGGTGATCGCCGCCAATGCGCTTGGGGGCCTGCAGGCCGGCAGTATCATCCTGATGCACCAGGGCAGCATGCAAAGCTTCAAGGCGCTGCCGCTGATTCTGCAGGGAGCCGCTGCCAGCGGAGTGCAATTGTGTACGGTGTCGGAGATGCTGTCCGCCGGCGGCGCCGAAATCACGCCGATGAGTCCGGACCAGGCCCTGCAGCACCTCCACAAGCTGGGCTACGAACACCACTAACCTCCCCTCCCGCGCTCCCGCTCCATCATCGTCCTCAGGATGCACCCGCGGAGAGGATCTGACCCCCCTCAGCAAGCGTTTGCTGAGGGGGGTCAAATCGCCATTTTGCTCTAGGGGAGTAAAACCCCGCCAACGCCACGAGGCCCTGCTACTACGGCATTTGTTACTGGGGGGGGAGGAAATCTACTTTAGTTGCCAGCATGCAAAGTTGCAAGATAGAACGCGAATTTTTTCTATTGGGTAAACCAATAGATCTCGCGATACGGGGAGCGGAAAGGTGCACCGGGAAAGTTATCCCCCACTAGATAGAGTCTCTGCGAGCGAGGCGTTTTACCAGATAATGATGGGAAATGTTTGTGATGTTTTTCGGGTTTTTGTGCGAACGACAGCCCTTACCCCTGGCGCCTCTCCCAGATGGAGAGGGAGAACGGCAACGGCTGGGCCGGATGGGGCCCCAAACATCCCCCATTTGGCCCCTCCTATGGGTTATTCTGTTTGGTGGAGGGGAGTGGGGGATGCAGGTGGAAAAGGTCTGCGGTGTGGTGGGGCA
>JAUVVY010000074.1 GCA_030604405.1 bacterium
AGGTGCCGCGCGTACTGTCAGCGGACGAAGCCCGAAAACTACTTGATGCGGCTGAAAGGCAAGATTGCGTATTCAATGCCTTTCGTGATAGGGCGCTTCTCGGTCTCTTGATCTTCTGCGGATTGCGACGCAGCGAAGTTCTGAGTCTGAGACTGCGTCATGTGAATCTGGAGGCCGGAACGATCTCGATTGTCGCCAGTAAGAACGGCAAGAGCCGTGCGATTCCGCTGTGCGACGAACCCGAAGAGTCTCTGCAGGATTGGCTGGAGCTGAGATCTCAGGACTGCAACCACGACTTGGTCTTCACAAGCAAATGGGGAGCGCCGCTGAGCAAGAACGGGTTGGCTGCTTGCTTTAGGCGAGCATTAGTCAGGGCAAGTATCGATGTCGAGGATGTCACGCTGCATACTCTCAGACACACTTTTGCAACGCTCATGCTCAGGGGAGGGTGCGACCTATTCTCGCTCCAGCAACTCCTCGGACACACTCGGCTGGACACAACAGCCATCTACCTCCACAGCGGCCTAGGCGACCTTCAGGACGCCATTAAGTGTCATCTGTTGACCAATGGCGAAGGCGGTCACGATTCTTAACGCGGTTCATGCACAGACTTGCGTTTGGAGACTTGTTGACGAGCCGCTTGTAGCGATGGGCCTATGTTGCTTGACCGGCGCAGCAGAACCGTCGCCGGGCCCGGGCCGTCATTGCTGCACCCAATGCGCCAGAAAAGGCTGCTGTCAGAAGTCAACCGCCTTGGTCAACTCCGGTGGTAACGCAATGTTCTCGAAAATCACCGTGGGACGCACGGGCACCCCGTACGGCTCGATGGTTACGGAGATAGCTTCGGGCAGCGCGATCGCCCCGTGGCCGCCCACAGACTGCAGCCACTGGCCCTGTACTATCGGCTCGGCCGGCGGCCTTTCGCTCCACAATTTCATCAGCTTGAGCGCCACGTCCGCTTCCTCTGCCAGAAGCTCCTGTTTGTCCTGCAAGCTGTCAGGAATCCCCATATTCTCGATGCCGGGATAATACTCAAAGCTCGCCTTAGGAACAAGTTCCGGCCCGTCAGCCACTGCCGCGGCCGAGGTCACACGGTAGCGGCATTCCCATGGGCACAGGATGTACAGGCGAGCGGACAAGTACGGTCCGCCCTTGGGCTCGACGGATGCATCAGCCCCGGTGACTTCGATCCATTCGTCGGTCAGTTCGAGCGCCCAGAGGGCGACGATCGGCAGCGCCTGGCCAACAGTCGCCTGGAGTCGCAGCAGCGCGAACTCAATGGGGCCCTGGCTTAGCTGCTTCCCGGGCTCTTGACCAACCACAATCCTGGATAGTGCCTTGACACCGGCCTCGGGTAGATCGTAGGCACGATGACCGGACCCGGCGACACGAGCCCTGACCCTCTGCCGTTGCAGCAGACGGCCCTGGTCATCGAAAACGGACGCCTGCGCATAGTACCTGTCTTCCGGGGGCATTTCGGCTGTCAGACCCATCCCGAGGTATTGCTCGATCTGGCCGGTGGGTGTGAAGGTTTTGAAGCGATAGATTTCGGTCAAAGTGGCTTTGAGGCCTGGCGTTTGCTTTGCCAGAGGCGGGTTGAAGGTATGTAGATACAGCATCTGATCGTCGCGTCTCATGACCCGAAGCACAATTTCCTGAGATCCCGGGCCGACTTCGACAGGGATACAGTCGGCCTCGAACTGGTCGGCGACCACTGTCATGTCTTCCCGTGGCAGGCCCTCGAAGCGAAAGCGGCCCTGCAAATCGGTCCTGGCCATGAAGCGTCGGCTGAATACCCCCGCGCGGCGTTGCACATCCACCATCACACCCGGCACCGGCTGATCCTTCTCATCGAGTGCTATGCCACTGATCACTACATCTGCCACAGGCAAGATCACATCGCCGAGGTCACGCTGCTCGCCGGGCTGTAGTTCCTCCAACTGTCGGTTCTGCTCCGAGTAGCCGGCGGCGCGCACACGCAGCTCGGAGAGCATTCCGGGCCATAAGGCGCGCAGCCGGAAGCGCCCCTGGCCATCGGCAATAGCGTTGCTGATAAAGAACCAGCGATTACCACGCACAGTGAGGGCCATGGGGTCGCGTCCAAAGTCGCGATGGCCTTGAAAGTCCACTCTGACTATCGCATAAGGGGCCGGCGTGTTGTCCGCGCCGATGACTCGTCCGGTCAGCGTCGGGCGGGCCCCGGCGGAAAGCTGCAGAGCAACGGGCCCCTCATCTTCTGGCCCAAAAAGCGTATCTTCGAGGGTCATGCTATCGCCCAAGTGGGCATTGAGCACATAGGTCGCATTGGGATCTGCGTTGCTATTCTCAAACCGCCCCTCGGCGTCGGCAGTGCTGCTGTGCACAAAACTGAACCCACCGCCAGCGCACATCAGTACGGTGGCATAGCGAGCAGGCTTGCCGTCGGGGCCCAGGACGGTGCCGGAGAAGGATCGGCCGCGTGCCAGTTGGAAATCGTGCTTGTACGGTGCGCCCTCGGCAGAGACAGTAAAGCGCCTGGTGTCGCGGCCGGGCTCTTCTGTAGGACGCCAGCCCGGAGGCACGCCGAGCGGCCGCACTCGAGCGCGGCCAGCCGGAGCACGCAGGCAATATCGGCCGTCCGCACCGGTGCGCACCAGCGGCCACGAGATACCCGCCTTTGGCTGCTGGGCCGTGTTGCAGCAGATTCCCGCGTCAGCAATCGGCTTCCCAGTATCCTTGTCAGTGACCGTGCCGGTAATCTCGAAGCCTGGTATCACCTTCAGGTCAATGCCTTCGACCACGCCGCCCGGCTCGACCGTTACGTTCTCGACCGCCGCGGCGGTGAATTCCACCGGCAATTCGCGCAGGTAGACCTGGTAGACGCCTGCGCTGAGTCCCGTAATCTCGTAGCGTCCCTGGTCGTCGGCTGCGGCCGTTCCGCCGAACCACTTGGCGCATACCTTGACGCCTGGCACCGGGGCGTCGTCTTCTGCGCGATAAACACGGCCGCGGATAGCTCCCGGCTTCTCAAGTCGCACTTCGATGGGCTCGCCAGACATAAGCTGGGCCCAATGCCGACTAATCCTCTGGCTGGCGTAGCCTTCTTGCTCCACCTTGAGTGTTACATCTACTCCGGCAGGCAGATGCCGGAGGGCGAATTGCCCGGCTGCATCGCTCGCCGATACCATGAGCTCCGACAGCTCTGGGGCGGGGGCAAGCACGCTGCTGCTGCCATATCCGGAGATAGCGAGCGGGTCGAAACCGGGCTGACGCACCAGGAAACTGACCTGCGGCCGGATACCAGCAACAGGATCACCTTGTGGGTCCAGGACCGTGCCGGGCAGCAGCGCCGCCGGCTCCAGTACCAGCCGCAGTGCTGCATCGTCACGGCGCAGTCGGTTGGTCCAGGCAAAGGCATAGCCTTGCTTGTGCGCGCAGATGTTATAAGCTCCCGAATGCGTCGGTGGCGGGGGAAAGTCCCCGAACTCAAAGCGGCCCTCCGCATCGGTCTCCGTCTGTGCCAGAACCGACGGCTGAGTCTGCCCGACCCAACCCTCGGTCGTGAGCCAGACCGCAGCGCCGGCTACGGGCTGACCGTCCGCATCCAAGACCGTGCCCGCAAACATCTCAGGGCCATCCTGCGCGTGAGCCGCTACCGAGACCAGAAGGACAATCAGCAAACCATAGAGCCAACGCATACGAGCCACCTCCATGAGATGGATTGACGACAACTAGCACGTAGCTTCTTAGCATACTATAGCATCATATGCCGGATGGGGCGATTCGTGCTATGTACAGTCTGGATTAGCGAAAATCGAGCATTTCCAGCCTTCTGCGAGGCCGGCAATGCGCACCTCAACTGACCGCCCTGGGCTCCGGGCCTGCGCAGACCGGACCACAGTACCGCATTACAACTGGTTGCGTTAGTGGGGGCAGGTCACCAAATCCTGCCAGTCCTTAGCCTTCTTGTTGCATTGATTTGGAGCGCGTGTAGACGCTGCGATACAAAGGCCTTGGCAAATGCCATCTGCAACTGCACTACAGAGACCTATAAGAAGACACTTCTCCGATCGAATTGCCGAGACGAGCGCCATACGTCGCCACGGCCTTAGTTCCCGAATTGCATCTCGCCAGCGTCAACACTTTCGCCAGGCTTGGCGACGAATACACCCAGGCGGCGTTGGGTGTTGCTGCCCGGCGGTACGACCGTGACGCGGTAGTTCGCGCCGCCGATGAGTCCGTCCATGCGCCATTTGCCGGCCGCGTCAGTGCGAGTGGGCGAGGCCCATGGCAGTTGCCGGATGTATTTCTGAAGTGCTGCCGGCGGTGTGGAATCCAGTCCCAGCCAGACCGTGGCCGCGGATATTGGCTTCCCCTGGGCATCTACGATCCTGCCGCTGGCGCTGCCCGTAGGCTTGAGGATCAGCCCGGGCTCATAGCCCCAGTCGGGGTCCAGTTTTTCTGCGGCGAACAGAGACTTCAGGGGATGGACCGCAATCAGCCATACATCCCCTGCGACCCTCAGCCCCGTTATCTCGAAAAGCCCTTGGTCGTTGGTACGAGTAGACACATCGGACCAGGATGAACAGACCAAGGCGCCCGCCACCGGCTGCTGCTGAGCGTCCCCGACCCAGCCCTTGACGCTGCGCCCGGCCATGTTAACAGTGATCGGCTCCAGGACGCGCTCTTCGCCCGCCTGCAGCACAGTATCGCGTATACATGTCTGGCCGCCTTCCGCCACGAAGGGCCTCGTCCGTCTGTCGAGGCGAACGGATAGAGAGTGCCCGGTGGGCAACGGCCCGATCCGCGCGCGGCCGTCTTTGCCGGTCACGCCGCCGGGCAGGCCCACGGAGAATACAATTCGTGCATGTGCCGCCAACACGTGGAACCTAACGCCCGCGACCGGCTCGCCCGCCAGGTCTATCACGCGGACGATGACCCAGGCCCCCTGCTCCATGTGAATCTCCGCGAACCCCTTAAGATTGTCAAGCAAAGCCAATCCGGCCAGTTCTTGCTTCACGTCGCACGCCAGCACTCCGAGGTAGAGGTTGTCGCCGTCCGTCAAGCCTCCCTTGGCGGCTAGCTTGAACTGGCCATCGTCATCGGTGTGCGCCGTGAAGAAATCCTCCCATATCTGCTGCGTCGAAACGGCATCCTTCGAACGCCTAGGGCCAACGCCGAGTATGGCCAGCTGCACACCCGCTGCCGCTTGGCCGTCAGGGAGCAGCACTCGCCCTTTGACCTGCGCCGGGCCGGTCAAAGTGAAATCAATGTCGGTGACGGTTTGCCCCTCGCTCACTTCTACGACGTGTCGTACTGGCTCTACAGCACCACGTGGCTTGGTCGGTCCCCAAAGGTACCCGATGACGTACTTGCCTGGCGCCACTCGGGCTCGATAACGACCATCCGCCCCAGTATCCAGACCTGCAACCAGATCCCCCACGCCCCGGTCAGCATAAACGTGGACCCCCATGTGCACACGACTCACGGGCTGGCCCTCTGGGTCCCTTACGGTGCCCTGAATTGCCCCGCCACGAACAAGGTGAATGTCCACATCCTCACGGTGCTGACCTGCGCGCACCTCAAACTCCACCCCAGGGCAGCCCGCGAACTCTTTGGTGGCACTAGTACGTATCCGGTAGCTGCCCGGGTATAGGTGCTCTAAGCGCCATGTGCCGTCTGCGCCCGAGGTGGTGTCGTGGTTGTCGCCCCCGACGCCTATCGCCGCGGCCCATACGTGTACACCGGATACAGGCTTGCCTTCGTACAGCATCCGGCCAGAAGCCGAGCCTGCTGGATAGAGCGTCAAGCGGATATTGGGCTCGTCAAGACGGAAGTAGTTGCCTTCGCCGCGTGTGGAGCGCGTCAACCCTTCTGTCACAGCGATCAAGGTAACTGTGCCGCCCGGAGGCAGATCGGAAAAGCTGAAATGCCCTGTCGCGTCGGTTGCAGTGCGGGGCGCTTTGTCATCGGCGAAATGGAAGCCGCCGCTGGCCTGCCTCTTCTCGTCCGAGCCGCCGATGCCATGGAGACTGACCTCGACCCCGGCAAGCGGTTTGCCTTGGGCATCGAGGACCACACCGGTGCATGTGGCGGTTGCCGCCCCGAGTTTCAGCACAACATTCTCGCCGGGTTGAGCGCGGGTCCAATCCGGCGCCAAGCCAGCCATCAACGCACCGACACTGAGCTTGCGGGTGGGGTCTCTCACTTCCAGCTTGAAAGAGAATGAACCATCGGCCGTTGATCGAGTCTCAGCCTGCGGCCAGCGATGGTCAAGGGACTGGTACATAACCAGTACCCGGGCATCGGCTACCGGCCGTTCGTCAGGCCCGAGGACTGTGCCTTGAACTGTTACGGCGTGGCCGCTTTCCGGCTGTGCGGCTTCTTCGCCGGCTTGGGCGAGCATGATCTCATCGGCGGGGACGGCGCGGAGATGTACGCTGCTGGCCACCACCATCGCACAGGCGGCCCAGAATACAATTGCTACCTTAATCCGTGTAGAGAGCTGCAATGTCGGGATTCTCCTTTCGCTCAACATGCGCGGCTAGGAGAAGCAGATCGCCAGGGATCCAAGCGGCGGCAGGAAGCCTACTTGATCACGATCTCGCCGGCGTCAGTGGTCTTGTCCAGCTCAGTGATGAATTCGTACCGTTGGTGGCCTTCAGTACCGTCGGCGAGTTCCTCAATCCAGAACACGTATTGTGCCCCCGGGATCAAGCCGTCCACATGCCACTTGCCGT
This sequence comes from bacterium, assembly GCA_030604405.1. Classification (GTDB taxonomy): domain Bacteria; phylum Armatimonadota; class Zipacnadia; order Zipacnadales; family UBA11051; genus UBA11051. The sequence goes on from JAUVVY010000074.1 coordinate 6,720, forward strand.
CGGCGTCGGTCACGGGGCGCAGGAAGTAGTCTCGCTGGCCGAGACGGCGGCGCACGTCATTCTCCCAGAGGTAGGAACTAAACATGGCGCCCCCGCCATCAGTGTCCCAGGTTATGGGAAATTGCGGATAGCCTCGCAATCTGGCGCCCCCTATCGGCTGGCCGTTTTCGTCCACAATGCGCCCTGTGGCGCTTACCGGCGGCCGCAGAACCATGCCTGGCTGGTAGTCCCAGTCGGGGTCAATGTTCTCGGCGGCAAAAAGCCGCTCGGTAGCGTGCATAGCGATTACCCAGAATTTGCCGAAAGTCGGCAGGCCGATCAGCTCGAAATTGCCCTGGTCATCGCTACGGGCCGGGTCATCCAGGCCGGAGGCAAATACAAAGGCGTTTTTGACCGGCCGCTGGTTTTCATCGGCGACGTGGCCCTGTATGCTCCGTCCTTTGAGGCTGACGACGATGGGCTGGAGTTGGTGCTCGCGGCCGGCGACGATCGTGCAGTTCTCGCCTCGGAAACTGGTCGCCAGGTTCCGGAATTTGCCGGCAGCGGACAGGCGCACCTCGAGGCCCGCAGGCAAAGGGCCAATCCTGACGTGGCCTTCTTTGTCGGTGACGCCAGCCCTAAGTCCAGAGCCACAAAGAGCGATTTCAACGGGGATGTCGGAAAGCGGATTGCCGTCCGTGTCGAGCACGCGCCCTGTTATGTAACCGCCCTGGGCGAGCTTGATTTGCACGGGGGCGGTGGGCGGCCGACCCTCCGGCATGAGCGTTTCACCTGCCAGGCCGCGCTCAGGGTCACAGGCCAACACAATCCATCGGTTGCCGAAGTCCGATCTCGACAGCTTGAGTGCAAAGTTGCCGCCAGCATCGCTCTTAACCTTGAAGTGCTCCTCAAATGTCGGGCCATGGGACACACCAGGCACCGCAACTCCCACTCCGGCAACGGGGCTGCCGTCCGGCCATACTACCTTGCCGCGCAGATTACGCTGTGGATAGAGCACAAAGTCCATGTTGCTGGTCGTCTCGCCTTCAACAACGTTGACGGTCCGCCGGCGCGGTTCAGCCGCTGCATATGGAGACAAATAGCCAGTGTGAAATGACAGTTGATACAGCCCTGGTGGAATGCGCAGAACGTAATTGCCATTAGCACCTGTCTTAGCGCCGCTGGATTTGTGTGGTGCACGCGCATTTACCCTGACGGCGGCTAGCGGCTCTCCGGTGTCACCATCGGTGACTGTGCCCTTTACGAGCCCGCCCGGAGTCAGCACCACATTCATGTCCGCAGCGATCTCACCCGGCGCGAGGCTGATCGGCCCAGACCATGCTGCAGTGAGGCCCTCGGGCGCATCAACCGGGATGTCGTATGTTCCCGACCTGAGCTTGTCGAATTTGTAGGTGCCGTCTTCGGCAGAAACCGTTTTCGCCTTCAGCATACCCTGGGTCGTACATAGCACCTCTCTGCCGCCGACACCCCGCCCATCGTGGATTATGCGCCCCGAGATTACGGCTTCAGGGCCGAGCACTACTTCGAAGTCGCGCGTGGCCGTCGGTATTGCCTCATCTTGCATGTCCAGGCGCTCTCGGCCTTCGGCCAGCACCGTCAGCCTGACTTTGGCCTCGGCGGGTAGATCGGGGATCTCGAACCTGCCCGTCTCATCGCTCGTGGCATGGAGAGACTCCTCGTCCTTGGGGAAGAAGTAGGTTCTGAGGAATTCGTCGCGATGGGGATCGTCGGAGAACCGATTCTTCGCCGGCTTCTCGCTCGGTGGCCGTACCAGGCAGTTAATGTGGACCTCAGCCCCGGCGATGGGGTTGCCCTCGGGGTCTTTGACCGTGCCGGCAAAGGCGACGGGATCGGCCGCCAGCCTGAGCGTTATATCCTGGTCTCCAGGCAAGAGGGGAGCCCAGTCAACGGCCAAGGTCGGCTTGTGTGCCGCCACGCACATACGGCCTGTTAAGTTCACCACCTCGCACCTAAACGAAAAGCCCCCATCGGCCTTGGTCATCGCTTTTTGGATGCGCGTTTTCCACTCGGGGCCGTCGTACTGCACCAGCACTTGCGCCTCCGCCACCGGCTCACCGTCGGGCCCCAGCACCTTGCCCTGAACCGTTACGGTGTGAGCGCTTTCTGGCTGTGCGGCTTCTTCGCCGGCCTGGGCGAGCAGGATCTCATCGGCGGGGACGGCGCGGAGATGTACGCTGCCAGCCACCACCATCGCACAGGCGGCGCAGAATACAATTGCTACCTTAATCCGTGTAGAGAGCTGCAATGTCGGGATTCTCCTCTCGCTCAATATGCGCGCCTAGAAGAAACAGATCGGCAGGGGCAGGGCGGGAGATGTGGCTGGCGATTGGGGTGCGAAGGTAAAGAGGCGGCCGGCTCTAAGGTAGCTTTGCGGTCGAGCCGCTGCTACGGTTCGGTAAGTCGGCGGAGCTAGCCGCCGCTTGCATGTTATGTGAGAGAGTGCTGCCCCACATATATGATTCGCCACGGCCGCGCGGATTCCTGCGAAGGAAATTATTTACGAAAAGAATTTCACACGCCGGGTCACGTTAGGCCCTATTCTTTCAGCTCGATCCGGCCCAGGTCAACTGTCTCGCCACCGATAGCGGTGAAGCTGGTGAAGGTGAAAAAAGACCAGCCATGCTCGGTGGTGGAGAGCCCCAGGCAAACCTGGTAATCCATGCCTGGGATCAAGCCTCCTACGCTCCACTTACCGTCTTGGTCAGTGATGAAATTATCGCAGAATAACGCTCCCCCCTGTCGGCTCACACTCGCCCTGTATGATATGCCAGTTGCCCGGTTGTACTTCGCCTCCAAGCTGACCCCTGCTCGCGCTACCG
>JAUVVY010000086.1 GCA_030604405.1 bacterium
CCCGACCTACGCGATGAAAACGGAGTCGGGCAGCCCTTCGGCCCTTCGACAGGCTCAGGGCTTTCAGCAAGCTCAGGGCCTGCGGGATGGCCGACCCACGGGAATATATTTGGGATGTCCGAGCCACGGGATAATCATTCGGAAGCCCGAGCCACGCGATGAAAACGGAGTCGGGCAGGATGCCCGACCCACGGGATAATTATTGGAAGCCCGAGCCAGGCGATAAGCAAGAGACATCGTCAGGCTGGAAAGCCTGACACTAGCCAAGCTGACCTGCCGACAATTCGCACACGCACCCGCCGGCTCGCCGCAGCTTGACCTGTCGGGCCTCAGCGTGGTATTCTGCACCTGTCTTTGACCGATTCCATGGTGACCTTCTCTGCGCGCAGGACCCAACTCGTCCGGACAGGCTGGCGCTTGCGCATCACCTGTTGTAGCAACCAACCCCTGAAAGTGGAGAGATAAGGGCATGTCGCCGAGCACCACAAGCAGCCTTGCCGAGGCGGGCGTGCGGGCAGCCGCTCGCTGGGGCGACCGGCCGGCGCTTACCTCCGGGGATGAGACCAGCACCTACCAGGAGCTGCATCAGCAGATCGCCGGGCTGGCAGGCGGTCTCGGCAAACTCGGCATCGGTGAGGGCAGCCGTCTCGCTATCATGATACCGAATTCGCCCGAGTTCGTACTCACATACATGGCGGTGAGCCATGTCGGGGCTACTGTCGTGCCGGTGCCCTCTTTGCTGGGTGTGGAGGAGGTCGCCTACATTCTCGGCGACGTCGGCGGCGACGCGATGGTCGTTGGCGAGCAGCTCGCCCCTGTCGCCGACGCCGCAATGCAGCAAGCTGACACGGTGAAAACACTTATCGTGTGCGGCGATGCTCCGGAACCTGATGCCGTTGGCTTCGCCGAACTTATGGCGAGTGCCGAGCCCTTAAGTGAACCGGCCACAATCGCCGCCGAGACGCCGGCGGCCATCATCTACACTTCCGGTACCACCGGGCGGCCCAAGGGCGCGGTCCTGACACACCGAAATCTCCTGACCAATGTCGAGGCTTGCCGGCAGGCCATCAGCATATCTGAGGAGGACATTTTCGTCACCGTTTTGCCGCTGTTTCATTCTTTCGGTGCCACGGTGTCCATGCTTTTGCCGATGTTCTGCGGCTGTCACAATGTGCTCTTGCCAGGATTCTCCGCCTTGCATACTCTCCAGGCGATCGAGCGCCACCGTGCAAGTGTGGTCGGCGGCGTGCCCACCATGTTCGCACTGATGATGCAGGTCAAAGATGCCGGCGCCTATGACCTCAGCTCTCTGCGCTTCGTCGTCAGCGGCGGCGCCGCTTTACCGGACGAAGTCTGCCTCGGCTTCGAGAAGACCTTTGGGGCACCCATAATCGAGGGTTACGGTCCGACGGAGGCTTCGCCGGTGGTCAGTGTCAACCCGATTGACGGCCGGCGCAAGGTCGGCAGCGTCGGACTGCCGCTGCCTGGTGTGGAGATTATGATCGCCGATGATGATATGGCGGAGCTGCCTGCAGGTGAGATCGGCGAGATCTGCGTGCGCGGGCCGAATGTCATGGCCGGGTATCACAACGCCGATGAGCTCACGAAGGCGACGCTTGTGAACGGCTGGCTGCGTACGGGCGATGTCGGCAAGCTGGACGAAGATGGTTATCTTCATATCGTGGATCGCAAGAAGGACCTGATCATAGTCGGCGGCATAAACGTCTATCCACGTGAGGTGGAAGACTGCATCGCCAGGATGGCACAGGTGGCGGAGGTGGCCGTGGTCGGTGCGCGCAGCGAACTGCGCGGCGAAGTCGTTGCCGCCCATGTGGTAGTCAAAGAGGGTGCCGAGTGCACCGCCCAGCAGGTCATCGATCACTGCCGCCAGCATCTGGCCCCGTACAAGGTGCCCAAACAGGTCCGGTTCACCGATGAGTTGGCCAAGTCAGCAATCGGCAAGGTACTGAAACAAGAGCTGAAGTCCGACAACGAGATCAAATAGGGAGGAGCAGGGAAAGAAACGATGAATTCACGCAGAATTGCGGTCATAATCGCTGTTGTCATGGCCGTTATCTGGTCGGCCGCGGCCCAGGCAGCGCCGGTCGTCAGCGGCGATAATGTCAGGCTGAAGGTCCTGGATAACGGCTTGCGCGTTGTGGTCAAGGAGGAGCGCACGTGGCCAATCGTGGCTATGGGGATGTATATCAAGGCCGGCAGCCTGCACGAAGCCGATGACCAGGTTGGAGCGGCGCATCTGGTCGAGCACCTGCTCTTCGAGGCCGAACCTGCCGAGGGCGAAGCCAATGTGGCTGGATACATCGAAGGGATTGGCGGGCGCATGGTCGCATACACCGGCCGCGACTTTACGCATGTGGGCATAACCGTCGCCAACAGCTACGTGGAAACGGCCCTTGAGAGCCTCGTGCGGACGGTGTTTGAGGCGGAATTCGATGAAGCAGCCGTGGTTCACGAACAGCAGGTCGTGTGTCGCGAGATCGGCGACATTACAGAGGGTGCCTCCGGGACGATGGACTTTGCGCTGTGGGACCTGGCATTCAAGAAGCATCCCTACGGGCGTCCCATCGGCGGCACAGCCCAGGATGTGCGCAAGCTGACTGTGGCAAGGGTCCGCGACTTCTATAACACCTTCTACGCACCTGGCAATATGTCGCTGGTTGTGGTAGGCGGCGTTGATACGGACTGGCTGTTTAACCGCGTCCAGAAGCTTGTGGCCAACTACGAGGCCAAGACGATAGAGTGGACGGCAGGGGCTCGGGAGACGGCCCAGAACGAGGTGCGCAAGCACATAACCACCCGCGACAGCGAGATCACGGCTGTGGCCTACGCCTGGCATGCGCCGGGGATGCCTGACAAGGCGGATATTTGCGCGACGGACCTGATATACATTATCCTGGGCCAGAAGAATACTGGCCGGCTTTACAAGATGCTTGTCGAAGAGAACCAATGGGCCTCCAATGTCAATATAACCTATTTGACACAGCAGCATCCGGGGCTGTTGGTGATTCGGGCGGCGGTGCTGGAGAAGAACGAGCTGGCAGTGCGCAAGGCGATCCTGGAGCAGATTGAACGGCTGGTAAATGAGAAGGTTACTGAGCAGGAACTGGCGCGCGCCAAGCTGCTGTTGCGGACCGAATATGCCTTCGGCAACGAAAGCTATGCCGGCCAGGTCATGTCCATGGGTTTCTACGAGGGGATTGACACGTACGAGTTTGCGATCGAATACATTGACCGCGTGAATGCAGTTAGCGCTGACGATATCCAGGCCGTTTCGCGCAAGATGTTCCAGGCCGATAGCTACAGCCTGGTGATTCTGCGCCGGGAAAAAGATGCGCCCCCGGCCCAGGAGGTGAAGCTGCTATGTCCCGCCGCTTCCTGACAGTAGTGGCTCTACTATTGCTCACCAGCGTGCCGGCACTCAACGCAGATGCCGCGCAGCAGGACCCAATCACGCAGAAGATTCTCTCAAACGGCCTGCATGTGAGCGTCGTTCACGATCCGGTGACCGACATCGCAGCCTACCACCTCGCGCTTGAGCTCAGCTCCGCCGACTTCCCTGAACAACAGGCCGGCATCACCGAAATTATCCAGCAGTTGATGCTCGATAGACTCAAAGTGGCGGCGGCGGAGGAAGGAAAACTATCCAACATCTACGACGCCATCAGCGCCGGCGGGAGCGTTGGAATCGGCGCTGATGACGAATATGTCGAGGCGCAGGCGTCTTTGCCCTCGGAACTACTGCCACAGGCGCTGCAAGCCACGGGGGAGCTGTTCTTCGGCCCCCAGCAGTTCACCGACGAGCAACTTGCCGATGCGAAGGCGTCAATCGTCAGCGGCTACGAAGGCTCTCTTAACGCCGTCGGCCAGCAAACCTTTCGGCTATTCAGACGTGCGCTGCTGGGCAAGTCGCCGCTTGCCTATGATGTCTCAACGATACTGACAGGGATTGCGGGAATTACGACGAGTGACGTCGCGAGTTGCCGCGCCAGAGCGTACGTTCCGTCGCGAGCATATCTAACCGTGGTCTCGGCGCTGCCCACTGAGGAGGTCATCGCCATCGTCGAGCAGGCCTTCGAAGACTACCAGGCAGCCGGCGAGGCGCACGTAACTCGAGCCATCAGCCCGCCCGCCGAGTCAGTCGTCCGTGTGGGCAGTGGCGAGGGCATGGCTTGGGCCTCGCTTATCGTCGGCGTTCCGCTGCCGCCGTATGGCACGCGCGGGTTCACCGCCGGTCAGGTTGCGTACATGCTGCTGGCCGGCAGCGATGGACGGCTGACCGGCGATCAGATGCTGCAGCGGGGCTTCGGGCTGATGCTGCCGCGCAGGTTCTACGAGGAGCAGCCGCCCTTCCAGATCATCGCTCCCAGCCCCATGAGCATGCCAGTAATCGCGGTACACATCGTGGCGAATCCGGCGTTCATCGAGGACGCTCGCGTCCAGGTGCTGGGACATATTGAGGCGATACGGCGAGGCCAATTCAGCGAACAGGAGCTGCAGGCCGCCAAAGACCAGCTTATCAACCAGTACGCGCTGGCTTATGAGACGTATCTGTCCCGGGCGCAACTTATCAACCTCAATGCGCTGTTCGGCGGCGACCCGCAGCTCAACGGCAACTTCCCAACAGTTGTCGCTTCAATCTCGGCAGACGAGGTCGTCAAGGCCGCCGAAGAGTACTTCGCGCACCATGCAATCGGGGTGCAAATGCCGGCTAACTGAGCGCACCGCCCTGGCCGCATACAGGTCATAGTTTCGCGAATGGTGGTGATGGCGTTGATAGAAGGTGTACGCATCAAGCCACTGACCCGGCACGTTGACGAGCGCGGATATGTGATGGAGATACTGCGCAGAGACGACGAGGAGTTCATGGAATTTGGCCAGGCTTATGTTTCGGCCTGCTTCCCCGGAATCGTCAAGGCATGGCACTGCCACGAAAAACAGTGGGACCACTTCTGCTGCATCCGTGGCAACGCGAAGATCGGTCTCTTCGACGACCGAACGGATAGCGGCACCTGCGGCCAGGCGGAAGCTATTGTCATCGGCGAACTCAACCCCGTGCTGATCCAAATCCCGCCGCTGGTATGGCACGGCATGGCCGCCGTGGGTGGCGAGCTGGTCGTAGTGCTCAACATCCCCACCGAGCCGTATGACCGAGAGCATCCCGACGAACTGCGGCGCGATCCGTTTGACCCTGAAATTCCCTTCGAGTGGCACACCACGGGTGGCTAAACAGCAGTCCTCACCCGCGGCCTCACCAACTCCACAGGAGTGCGTACCCACCTGTGTGAGAGGAGAGCAAGACAACGGCAACCCTCACCCCCGGCCCCTCTCCCTCGGGGAGAGGGGAGCAAGACAACGGAGTCGGGCAGGATGCCCGACCCACGGGAATATATTTGGGAAGCCCGAGCCACGCGACAGAGGCAAACCTTCTTCTCACTCCCATCACTGCCGTCTGCCTTCCACTTGTGGGTAATGCATAGTCTAAAGGGGAGAGGGGAGAGACGGCAACGGCTGGGCCGGATTCTCGGCTGAAGCTGCGCTTCCGCCTCGTATGCGGCCCCTCCTATGGGTTATTCTGTTTGGTGGAGGGGAGTGGGGGATGCAGGTGTAAAAGGTCTGCGGTGTGGTGGGGCATGCCCCACCACACCGCCTGAACCACG
>JAUVVY010000067.1 GCA_030604405.1 bacterium
CCGTTGCCGTTGTAGGGGCGCAATTGATTGCGCCCACTCAGCGGGAGCGTGGAGGGAGTAGGGCCGGCGCGGTACAAGCCCGCGCCCTACAACAAGGCCCACTCAGGAGCGGTGTGGAGGGCGTGATGAATCGCGCCCCTACGAATACCGAGGCACCACGCGAAGCTACGCCGGGGGCTGTGGAGGTGCAAGTCAGTGACATCATTCACATCAAAGAAAAGCGAATCCGCTCGTTACGACAAGGCGACAAGACTTGAACCATTACGAACCTACGACAAACAACATCCCTGCCTGTCCATGCCTGGTGTCGAGGACGCCGACATTGGCTGCCGAGGCAGGAAGGAGTTTGGGCTACGGCGGGGAAACTGAGACGCGGCATGGCAAGAGTGGCGAAAGTGCCCGCGCCGATTAAGTGCGGAGAGCACCAACTCAGCTTCACGGCAAAGACGCTGGTGATGGGGGTTATCAACACCACGCCGGATTCTTTTTCCGGTGATGGCATCGGCGCCGATGTGCAGATGGCGCTGCAGCAGGCGCGCGGCTTTGTGGCGGCAGGCGCGGACATTCTCGACATCGGCGGGCAGTCCACCCGGCCGGGCAGCGAAGAGGCATCGGTCGAGGAGGAAATCAGACGAGTTGTCGGCCCCGTCACAGCCATCGCGGCCGAGCTGGATGTGCCGATCTCGATAGACACCTCGCGGCCACAGGTCGCAGAAGCTGCCTTTGATGCGGGTGCGACCTTCATCAATGACGTGTGTGCCCTGCGCCGCGACGGGATGGTGCAGGTGGCGGCTGCCAGTGGCGCTGGCGTGTGCCTCATGCACATGCAGGGCGAGCCGCGAACGATGCAACACAAGCCGCACTACGACGATTTAATGAGCGAAATCCGTGACTTTCTGGCCGAGCGCATCGCAGCGGTGATGGTCGGTGGCGTGGCCGAAGCGCAGATTATGATTGACCCGGGCTTCGGCTTCGGCAAGACTGTGAACCACAACCTGGCGATGGTGCGGCGGCTCGGGGAGCTTACCTCGCTGGGCCGGCCGATATTGATAGGCCCATCGCGAAAATCCACCATCGGTGAGGTGCTGGGACACCAAGATCCGCAGCAGCGCCTGTGGGGGACGGCGGCCGTCTGCGCGCTTTGCATTGTCAATGGCGCGGCGATGATACGCGTCCATGATGTCGAGCAGATGGCGCAGGTGGCGCGGATGACCGACGCAGTGGTCCGCGGCGTGCCCGAAGAAGATGACGAGTGATGAGAGCGCAGAAAGAGGCATTGCGCAAGGCAGCTCTGAAACGGCGCGACGCCCTGCCCGAAGAGCAACGGGAACACAAGAGCCGCCGGATTGCCGAGGCCATATCGAAGCTGCCGGAGTTCCGGGCCGCGCAAACGGTGCTTCTGTTTGCTTCATACAGCAGCGAGGTGAACACCTGGCCACTGATACGCCAGGCGCTGGATGCCGGCAAGACGGTGGCTTTGCCGCGCGTGGAAGAGCACAGGTGGGCACTGAGCATCAGGCGGGTGCGCGACCTGGGCGAGGACCTGCAACCCAGCCAATGGGGTATAATGGAACCCAAACAGCACTGCCGGCTAGTCGAACTTGATAAGCTCGATTTCGTGCTGGTCCCCGGTGTGGCCTTTGACGAGCAGGGCCGGCGGCTGGGCTATGGCGGCGGCTTCTACGACAACTTGCTGCGCAGCCTACCGCCAGGGGATGACGGCCCCGTGCTGGTGGCGATAGCTTTTGAGATGCAGGTTGTCGCCAGAGTGCCTGGCGATCGCAGCGATGTGCCGATACCGCTGATCGTCACCGAACAGCGCACAATCAATGCGCTGCGGTGCGGTGATGCGCCCGGGTAGGAGGCCAGGAAGCTACTATGCAGCGCGATGTCATCCGCATGACCAATATGACTTTCTACGGCCATCACGGAGTTGATGACTCCGAGCGCCAGTTGGGCGGCAAGTTCTCGCTCGACATTGAGATGTTTTGCGATCTGCGCGAGGCCGGCCGGGCCGATGACCTGACCAAAACGGTGGACTACAAGGCCGTCTATGACGTGGCGCGTAAGGTCGAAGGCGGCCGCGAGTACAAACTGCTCGAAGCCCTGGCCCACGATGTTGCACAGGCAATACTGGCCAATTTTGAGGTGGACGCTGTCACTATCCGCGCCCGCAAGCAGAGCGTGCCGCTCGGCGGCCTGATTGACTACACGGAAGTGGAAATACATCGCACCAGAGATGATTTTGAACCGTAAAACCTCAGGAGCAGATTATGGACAAGCCGGTCGCGATCAGGAAGGGCGAAGATGAGTCACTCTTTGACGCCCAGCAGATAGCCGCAATCGAGACTCACGCCATCGAATTCCGCGATGTGGCGGTCAACAACGTCACTCTCGTGCCGGGCGCCCGGCTTGCCGCAGGCGTGCACGATGACAAGCTGGAGGTCGTTACCCCTGTGGCCCTCGGCGACACACAGGGCCCGATAGTGCGCTACACAGATGACGAGGGCGGCTACGACATCGAACTGGACTCGTACGACAGCATCGTGATTCCGCGAGGTCTCAAGCATGCGGCCGAGAACCTGTGCGACTACACTGTCGCCCTGTTCATTACCAATTTCAGCTATAAAGACTGATGGTGCGCAGCAGCGCCATCTGTAGCCGCAGTGGCTACGCAACTATCATAAGGAGGGTTTGATGTGCTGACCAAGCTTGCAGTATCTGAATACGCCGAACAACTGGCGTCCGACCAACCGGCGCCCGGTGGCGGGAGTGCTGCCGGACTGGCCGGTGCCCTGGGAGCCGCTCTCGGCGAGATGGTGGCAAACTTCACCGTCGGCAAGAAAAAATACGCCGACGTCGAACAGGAAGTGGCGGCAGTGCTGGGGAGGCTGACTGAGCTGCGGCATGCGCTGCTTGACTTGACCGATGCCGACGCAGACGCCTACACCAAGGTCGGTGCTGCGTACGGGATGCCCAAAGATACTGATGAACAGAAGGCGCAGCGGGCGCAGGCGATCCAGAAGGCACTCAAGGCCGCCGCAGAGGTCCCGCGACAGGTGGTGCTGAGGTGCCACGAGGTGCTCGGAGAACTGCCAGAGCTTTTGGAAAAGGGCAATCCCAATCTGGTCAGTGACGTCGGTGTGGGGGCGAAACTGGCCCTGGCGGCTGCCGACTGCGCCTGGCTGAATGTGGAGATCAATCTGGCCTCCATAAAGGACGCAGAATATGTGGACACATTGCGCGCGGAAATGAAGGAGACTCTGGCCGGTGCAGAGAAACTAACTGCCGAAATCTGGACAAAAACCGTAGAGCGAATCTGTACCTAGCTCGCCGGACGACAGGAGGACATTGCCGTGAGCGCGAGGCTCTTAGAAGGCGCACCAATCGCCGAGAGGATAAAGACTCAACTCAAGGCGCAAATACTGGAGCTTAGGGACACAAAGCCGCCCAAGCTGGTAGCCGTACTGGTCGGTGACGACGCTGGCGCCAAGTACTATGCCAGGAGCCAGCAGAAAGACTGTGAGGAACTGGGCATCGGCTACGAGCTGAAGCAACTGCCCGATGACTTCTCGCAAGCGGAGATGCTGTGCGTAATTGATGAGCTCAACGAAGACGACAGCGTCACCGGCATCATTCTGTTGGTGCCGGTGCCCGAGCACCTCGACGCCCGCAAGTTGCAGGAGGCCATGGACCCCATCAAAGACGTGGACGGCGTGCATCCCGCCAATCTCGGCCGCGTCGTGCTGGGCGACAGGACGCTTGCGCCGTGCACTTCGCTGGCTGCCGTCACCATGGTCGAAGCATCGGGCGTGGACATCAAGGGCGCCGAGACGGTCATGCTCGGCCGTTCGGTGATCGTCGGCAAGCCCACTGCCTTGCTGTTGCTCGTGCCGCATGCCACCATTACGGTCTGCCATACCCGCACTAAAGACATGCCCGGTCATTGCCGCAGAGCTGACATCGTCATCGTGGCCGCTGGCGCTCCGGGCCTGGTCAAGCCAGACTGGATCAAGCCAGGCGCGTTAGTGGTGGATGTGGGCATCAACCGCGTCAAAGGCGAAGACGGCAAGAGCAAGATCGTCGGCGATGTGGACCCGGGTGTCGCAGAGGTCGCGGGAATATTGACGCCCGTCCCGGGCGGCGTGGGCCTGGTCACCGCCGCGATGCTGATGAAGAACACTGTAACCGCAGCCGCCATGCAAGCGGAAGCGTAGCCTGCTCCCGGATACTCAAACAAGAGCCATCTCCTGCGGCAGTACGCAAGCTTCGGATGGCAAAGGGGAACCGATACAATGTCAGTGCGACAAGCCATAGCCTCAGGTAAATTCATCCTCACAAGCGAAGTCGGCCCGCCCAAGGGCTGCCATCTGGACGAAATGGTCGAGGAGGGAGAGGCGTGCCGTGGCCTGGTGGACGGTATCAATGTCACTGATATTCAGTCATCAGTCATGCGTGCTTCCTCGCTGGTCGGCTGCCTTAAGCTGCAGGAGGCGGGCCTGCCGCCGGTGATGCAGATGGTCTGTCGCGACCGCAACCGCCTCGCCCTGCAAAGCGATCTGTTATCCGCTGCAGTCATGGGCATCACTGATGTTCTGTGCATTACCGGCGACTATACCACTTTGGGCGATCATCCCCAGGCCAAGCCGGTCTTCGACCTCGACTCTGTGCAGCTCATACAGGCCGCCAAGATGCTGATGGAAGGGCATGACATGGCTGGCAACGAGCTGGAGGGCGACCCGCCACAGTTCTGCCTCGGCTGTGTCGTCAATCCCGGCGCCGAGCCGCTGGAACCACAGATCATGAAGCTGCACAAAAAAATCAGAGCCGGCGCCGAGTTCGTCCAGACACAAGCCGTCTATGCCCCCGAAGTCTTCGCCAACTTTATGAACCAGGCCGGCGATCTGGGCGTGCCGGTCCTGGCCGGCATCGTCATGCTCAAATCCGCCGGCATGGCCAATTACATGAACAGGTTTGTCTCTGGCGTCACCGTGCCCGATGAGATGATCGCCCGCATGAAGGCAGCCGACGATAGGGTCCAGACCTCCATCGAGATAACGGTGGAGCTCGTCAACGGGCTCAGGGACACCGCACAGGGCATTCACATGATGCCGCTGGGCTGGAACAAGCATGTCGCCGCCGTACTCAAGGAATGCGGCCTGGCTTAGCCCGAATAATTCACAAAACGCGTAGCTCGGCCTGACCTGTGCTTGGCACAGGTCAGGTGAGAACGCGGGGTACCCAGGGGTACCCACTCCGCAGGAGTGGGTCTGGCGTGGGTCAGTTCTCAGCTTCCCGTTCGACAGGCTCACGGCCCTGAGCAACGTCGAAGGGCAGTCCGAGGTCCTCTTGATCGGAGCCGGCACCCGCATAGTGTCGGCTTTTGTTCAACCGACTCTGGCCCAGCCAGTTCGTAGTCGTATGACTCTCTTAGCGGCAGGCGGCACTGTCGTTGGCTTGGCCGTGCTCCCCTCTCCCTGCGGGAGAGGGGCCGGGGGTGAGGGCCGGCGAAGACCGAGGTGATTGTGCATGGACTACAAGATCGGCATCATCGGCTGTGGCGGGATGGGCAAAGCCCATATCGGCTGGTGGAATATGCTCGAAAACTGCCGTGTGACCGCCATCTGCGACATCCTGCCTGAGGCCATGGACGCGGCCGAGCAGATAGCTGGCCCCGTCGCCCGCTATGAGGACTACGAGCAGATGCTTGATGAGGCGGGTGTCAACATCGTCTCGATCGCCACCTGGCCGAACATGCACGCCCCACCGACCATAGCCGCGGCCCGTCGAGGCGTCCACATCTACTGCGAAAAGCCGATGGCTCTCGACCTCGAGGAATGTGACGCCATGATCGAGGCGTGCGACGCAAATGGTGTGTCGCTGATTATCGGCCACAACCGCCGCAACGATCCGCGCTTTGACAAGGCCAAGAGGCTCATCGAAGAGGGCTTCATCGGCCAGGTTCGCATGATCCAGGGTCAGGATAAGGGCTATGAGGCCGGCTACGGAATGATGAACATGGGCACCCACCTGTTTGATTCCATGCGCATTCTCTTCGGCGATGTGGAATGGGTGTGGGGGCACCTGCGCAAAGACGGCCGGCCCGTGACAGTTGCGGATATCGAGCCGGACGGTCACCGCGGTACAGGGCACATCGTGGGGGAGACGGCCACCATCTACCTGCAATTTGAAAACGGCGTCGGCGGCATCGCGGAGTGGATACCCGATTTCGACCAGGCGCGCTACGGAGTGGAAATGATCGGCGCCAAGGGGCGGCTCGCCCTCAAGAACCCGGCGCCTGACCTGTACCATTATCCGGCCCCGGTTTACGGCCCGACAGAATGGGACTGCTGGCAGAAGATCGAACTCACGCCTCAAGAGAATCCTTACGACTACCCTGACAGGTCCGCGGCCGAGAGGCTGTGCCGCGAGATGCTGGCTCACATCGAGGGCGGACCGGAGCCATCTTCATGCGGCCGCGAGGCCATCAAGGCTATTGAGATAATCATGGCCGTGCACGAATCGAACCGCCGCGGCTGCATCGTTCGGCTGCCGTTTACCGACCGCCGACATCCACTCAAAGTCTGGCGTGAAGAAGCGGGATTGCAGTAGGCATCCAAGAACGCGAAAGCGAGCGCAACCATGAGCGAGAATGGCGAAAATGTCGGGGAACGGTCGCAACAGCGCATGTGCGGCAGCGAACTCACGTGCCCGGATGCTGAGCCGATTGAGGTGCGGGCTCACTACTTACTCTGTGCGGTGTGTGTGCGCGGCGGCTGTGAGAGTCCGCCCTGTGGCAAAGAGACGCTGCAGCCGCTGCTGGATGCGATGTGGGAGTACCCTTACGTCGCGCTGAAGCTCACCGCCGACCTTGAAATCAACCGCGCGCATTACTTCGACGTGTATGAAGGGCGAGCGGAGAACGAGCTGCCCGAGAACTTCGAACAGCGCGCGGCTGACCACGCGGACCGCAGAAAGGACCTGGAGGTCTGCCGGCTCCTGGGTATCGCGCCGAATACGGTGCTGCCGGCGTTCTGGGCGTACCGGATACTGTTCGAGCGCGCCGCGACGGTGGATGGCATCTGCACCTCAACGATGCCGGGGTCGGCTGACTGGCCGCAGTGCCCCCATGCCGGTGCGGGCTATTTTGAGAAAATCGCCCAGGCCAGCGACCTCAACCCCCAGGAGCAGGTCGCCCTGGGAGAGCCGGCCAATGTCCCCGGTATATGGAAAATGCTCGGCCCCCGCACTCGGCAGCAGATGGATGAAGTGAAGGCCACCTCGGCTGAATGTATCGCCAACGCCGACTGTCTTTTCATCCGCCCGCAGCATCTCCTGTGTATTCTCTGCACCGCGGACAAACAGGAGCCGCTTGTCGAGGACAATCTGGTCGAGTTGCGCAAGCGCATGGAAGACAACCCGGACATCCCGGTAACCATCACCGAGGGCTGCTGCATGGTTTGTGACCCCTGCAACGTCTATGAGCCACACCAGAATATATGTTATCCGGCCCACATCAAGAATCAGCTTCGCGATCTCAACATACTGGAGAAACTCGACCTGGCACCGGGGGCGACCTTACCTGCGCGCGAGCTTTATGCCCGCATCTATGAGCGGATAGGCTCCCTCGCCGAGGTGTGCGGCTGGGGCGACGGGACTAACACCGCCCCGTTCTGGGCTCCGTGCGGCGGCTGGCAGGGCGACCATCTTGAGAGGGCCCGCGAGGCGGGGCTCATTTCCGGCGGAAAAGCAGATGCGTGACCGGCTCGCAACTGCGATGCTCTTGGCTTCAGCGTCGAATGGGATTAAACTTACTGCGTACTCATCTGCACCGTGACCTATTTGTCGCGTAGGTCGGGCTTCCAGCCCGACATCATTATGGTCAACTGGCAGCACTGTTGTGCCGCTTTCGGAGGGACCAATATGACCGGCGAAGTACAACTGCAACTCGCCCTGGATTTTGCCAACCTCTCGCAGGCGCTGCGGGTGGCCAAAGAGGCCTGGGAAGGCGGCGTCCGCCTCCTCGAGGCTGGCACCCCGCTGATTAAGAGCGAGGGCCTCGACTGCGTGCGAGCCTTGCGCAATGAGTTTCCTGATGCGACGATAGTCGCCGACATGAAGACAATGGACGCTGGACGTGCTGAGGTGGAGATGGCTGCCAAGGCCGGGGCTGATGTTGTCGCGGTGCTGGGCGCGGCCTCGGACGCGACTATCCGCGAGTGCATTGAGGCCGGAGCTAGCTATGACGCCAGCATCATGGTTGATTTGATTGAGGTTCCCAATCCGGCCGATCGGGCCAGGCAGGTTGCCGAACTGGGAGCGGCCATCATCGGCGTCCACTGCCCGATTGATGTGCAGATGGAGGGCGGCAGCCCGATGGAGAGTCTCCGCCAGGTCGCGGAGGCTGTCAGTATCCCTGTCGCCGTGGCCGGAGGCATCAATTCTGAGACCGCGCCGCTGGCCGTCGCAAACGGCGCCGGCATCATCATCGTCGGCGGCGCGATAATCAAGGCGGCGGATGCCAGGCAGGCCGCTGCCGACATCCTCGACGCAATCCGCTCCGGCGAAGCGGTCCCCACCGATAAGTTCAAACGCTACGGCGTCGAGGATCTCCGCGAGACCTTCATGCAGGTGAGTGCCGCCAACGTGTCGGATGCCATGCACCGCAAGGGCTGGGTACCCGGGCCGATGCCGATAGGGCCCGGCCTGAAATGCGTCGGACCGGCCCTGACGGTGTGGACTTATCCCGGCGACTGGCACAGGCCCGTCGCGGCCATAGATGAGGCCGAACCGGGCATGGTACTGTTCGTGGACGCAGGCGGCCAGGGACCGGCGGTGTGGGGCGAGGAGGCCTCGAAAAGCTGTGTGCACAAAGGCATTGCTGGCATCGTCATCCACGGTGCTTCCCGCGATACCGCCGCGATAGCAGAGCTGGGTTTCCCTTGTTTTTCGACCCTGCAGACTCCGGCGGCCGGCGATCCCAGGGGTGTCGGCATGATCGGCGTGCCGCTGCACATTGGTGAGACCGACATTCGCACCGGCGACTGGGTGATCGCCGATGATGACGGTGTGGTGGTGGTGCCGGCCGAGCGCGCGGTCGAAATAGCCAATCGCTCTCTGGACGTGGTCGAGCGCGAGGCGCGGGAGAAATCCGAGATTGATGAGAACGGCACGACACTGGGCCAGGTCTCAGAGCTAATGCGCTGGGAGCAGCACCGCGGCGACTAGTGCTTGGCTGCACAATTTGCAGAAAGTCCCCCTCCAGGAGCCTTTGGGTGAGCTGACCGCTGTGAAACCCGATCCCCACATTCTGATAATCGGCCCCGGCTCGATGGGGCTGACACATGCCGGGCTGCTGGCGCGCGCCGGACTCGACGTGACGGTCCTGGACTACCGCCCGCAGCGTGCCGCTCAGCTTAGTGCGTCCGGCATCAGCATCCGTGGCGCGGTAGGGGATTTTGAAGTAATGGTACCGGTGGTGGCCGCCGCGGCGGAGGTGCGACCTCCCGATCTGGCGATATTCTTTGTCAAGGCCTACAGCACCGCCGAAGCTCTTCGCCACGCGCAGGATGTCCTGCAGCAGCAGACCATCCTGTTGACTCTGCAGAACGGCCTGGGCAATTACGAGCTGCTGGTCGAGTCCGCAGGCGCACACAGAGTCCTGGTCGGCACGACATCCTCCGGGGCTTACCGCAGCGGTCTGGCCGAGGTGCACGTTGCTGCGATCGGCGATATTCAGATCGGTGGGGTAGAGGCGGCGGCAGATGTAGCCGACCGGGTGTGCGAGCTCTTCAGCAGCGCCGGCCTGCCGGCGGGGGTGTGCGATGACCTCGATGCGCTGCTGTGGCGCAAGGCGATAATCAACGCCAGTGTCAATCCTCTCGCTGCCTTGGCCGGTGTGCGCAACGGGGCACTGCTGCAGGTCCCGGGCATGCGCCTGCTGCTGCGCGGCCTGGCCGGGGAGGTCGAGCAGATTGCTGCAGCCGCCGGCATAAGCCTTGGCGAGGACATGGTCGCCGTGGTCGAGCAGGTGGTAGCGCATACTGCGCGGAACCGTTGCAGTATGCTGCAGGATCTGCAGGCGGGCCGCCGCACCGAGATCGAACAGATAAGCGGCCACATCGCGGCAGTTGGGCGTGAGCACAACGCGCCCGCCTATCTCAATCAAACGCTAGCCAGTATGGTCAAAGCCGCCGCAGCAAAGAAGGGAATTTGAGAACTATGATCGTCATTGGAGAGCTCATCAACGGGACCCGCAAGAGCATCGCCAGGGCCATTGCCGAGCGTGACGCAGCATATATCGGCGGCCTTGCCACAAGTCAGGCCGAGGCGGGGGCGAGCTTCATTGATTGCAACCCCGGTACCATCGGCGAAGACGAAATCAGAGACATCCAGTGGCTGATTGAGACCGTGCAGGCGGCCACCGATCTGCCCATCAGCTTTGACACACCCAATTGCACGGCGCTGCAGGCCGCCTTTGACGTGTATGAAAACGATGCCACGCCCATGATCAATTCCATCACCGCCGAACAGGAGCGTCTCGACGAGATGCTGGAGTTTGTCGCGCAGAGTGGCGCGAATATCGTGGCCCTGGCGCTCTCGGATGCGGGGATGCCGGCCTCGGCTGACGACCGCGTCCAGACCTCGCTAGGGCTTATTGACACTCTGACAGCGGCCGGCATTGCCCCTGACAAGATCTTCGTGGACCCGGTGATCTCCCCACTCAGCACTGACGCCACTTGCGGCTGTGCGGTGCTTGAGGCGGTCCGGACCATCAGACAGCAGCGGCCGGACGTGCACATCACCTGCGGGCTGAGCAACATCTCGTTCGGTTTGCCGGAGCGCAAGCTGCTCAATCGCGTCTTTGTGGCTCAGGGGATCGCAGCGGGCATGGACTCGGCGATTACGGACCCGCTGGACGCGCAGATGATGGCGACGATTTGCGCCGCCGAGGCGCTGGCCGGCCGCGACGAGTGGTGCATGAATTACATTCAGGCCTCACGCGATGGCAAGCTGACGCAATGAGAACCCAATGGCCAAATTCCGCTACGCCTTCTTCCTCGTCGCGTAGGTCGGGCTTCCAGCCCGACTCTCAATAACCGACAGGAATGGCGGCTCGCGTTCGTCCGAATCAAAATGATCAAATTCCGCTACGCAGCACTGGGAGCAATAGTATTGGCGGCCGGCTGGCTGGCCTGGCTGGGATACGCGGCCAACTGGCAGGCCGGCGACTTCTACGAAAGCCTGGGCCACGCGGCTCTGTCGTGGCGCTTGGCCGGTCTGAGCGCCACCTGCTATGCTCAGGCGGCTGAGGTCCACCGGGCCGATTTGCTGTGGGCGAAATATGCTAGTGACGCCGCCGCGGAAAAGGCGGCCCTGAATAACGTAGTGCGCGCCAGGATGACTGCGGCGCGCGTTTTGCTTGTGGCGCAAAGACCTCACGCTGCGCTCGCCTTTGCTGAAGACGCCTACCGCGCCGATTACTCCAACATCGCCGCTGCAGCGCTCTTGTGGCGCATTCGTCATGCCACGGGTATCGCCAGTGAAGCGAAGCGCGAGCTTATACTGCTGGGGCTGGACAATCCGGCGCCGGAGATTCTGGCAGCGCTCGGGGAGCTGTTCTTTGCCGATGGCGATTCGGAGCAGGGCCGGCGTTTTGCGCAGCGGGCATTGAGCCAATCCACCAGGATGGCCGAAGCGTGGCTGCTGCTGGCGTGTATATATGCTGACGGCGGCGACAAACAGAGCGCACGTCGAGCCGTGGCCAAGGCCTGGCACTGCGCGACAGACCAGCCCGTAGTCCGCCACCAGGCGGCGCGGCTCTACCTGCAGCTTCACCCCGACCGCAGCAGCTTGCTAGTAGCCGGCCGGGGGATTGACTACTGGTGGCAGGTGGCCGGCTACTGGGTCCAGGATCATTCCGCTTTCCTGGCTGGCCTTGCGGCTTACCTAATCTTCCTCTTTTTCCCGGCCATCGGCGCGCAATTCCGCCCGCGAGAGGGTATTCAGCCCGCGTCTGTCCCAGCAAGCGACGAAACAGCCGCAGAATAGGACATCATCTCAACACACTTGGCCCAGCTTGCACCGGGGCCGTATCTAACGGCCATGAATTACCGTCGGGTGGCTTTGTCCCCCATAGCCTTGGCGGAGGTGGCTCCGGCTTCCTCAACACATCCCGTGGGTCGGGCTTCCAGCCCGACTCGCCGTGGCCGTTGTCGTTGCCTTGCGGAGGGGCCGCATACGAGGCGGACGCGCAGCTTCCGCCGAGAATCCGGCCCAGCCGTTGCCACAATTCGCA
>JAUVVY010000029.1 GCA_030604405.1 bacterium
CTGGCTCAAAGTGCTGTCGGCGATGTGGCGCGATCGAGTATCCTATGATGAACAGCTCCACCAAAACAACCGCCGACAACACGCCGCCTGACACAAAAACACACCACCTATTGACATACACAGTCCGGAAAACGGACGGGCGGGACCGTAGGCACCGATGCCGACACCCGCCGCGGGCTGACCGGTTGCCGCGTCGGTCACGGTGCCGGTGACCAAGCCGCCCTCAATAAGCTCAAAATCCATGTTTTCGATTTTTTGCCCGGGCACGCATTTGACGCCTTCATGTGCGACCGCCGTCCAACCCTCGGGCGGCTCCAGGCAGACGTTGTAGGTTCCCTGCTGGACGGCCTGAAGCGTGTAGCGGCCCTGGTCATCGGTTACACCCTCTGCCCAGTTTCCTTCACGCACGGCCTGGGACCAGACTCTGACACCTGATATCGGCTCCCCGAGACGAGCTACGCGACCCGATATGACCGCTTCCAGATGTAGCACGAGCTGTATATCTTGCTGGCGGGCGAACGTGTTCGGCGGCATTACGTTCCCCACTACCAGCGTCGCATAGCCCTCAGCGGTTGCGCAGAGGCTGATGCCCGCATCGGCCGGCAAATCAGCGAACGCAAAGCGGCCCGGCTTATCAGTCAGGTTGCGCAATATTTTGGCTTCCCAAAATACAAGATGCCGCCGGTCGCCCAACTTGTTGGGGCGTTGGAGCATTGTAACGGAGACCTCCGCCCCCTCAATACCATTGCCCTCAGTGTCGGTGACGACACCGCGACTAGTGACCGGATCCGCGCCAAGCTGGAGTGTGACATCGCCGCCCGGCTCTACCATGTCCCAGTCAAGCGCAAATCCCTCTTTCAGCGCGCCCACCTGGACGCGTCGTTGTGGTTGGCGCGAATCAACGGTGAAGGAGAAGCGCCCTTGTGCGTCTGACAGCCCCTCGGCGACGGCAAAGGCCGGCACATCAGGAGCCCGGTACAGCACAAAGACTCTCGCCTCTGCCGCTGGCTGGCCGTCGGGAGTCAATACCGTGCCTGTGATGGTGACGGTTTCTGCCTGGGCCAGTGTGCAGAAAAACATCCCCAGCAGCAGCACAGCAGTCACGAAGCATGCAAGAGTCAGTCGCGTTGTTGACATTGGCGCTCACACTCTCTGATAGGAGTTGACATTTTACACTCTGTATATTCGGTGTCGGGCTGGAAGCCCGACCCACGGGTTTTTTTGGGGAAGCCCGACCTACGCGATGCATGGAAGGCATTGTCGGGCTGCCCTTCGGCAAGCTCCCTTCGACAAGCTCAGGGCAGGCAGGGCGGTGAGCCTGTCGAACCGGAAAGCTTGGCCCACGCGATGCATGGAAGGCCTCAGCTACGCGAGTGTCCAAGGCCCCACCTATCCGACGGATAGACATGGGTGTCCTACAGTCCATATATAAGTGTGTTACTGGGGCTCGTTTTTGTCTATGTCGTCGAGGTTTATTGTCTCGCCGGGTTCGGTGTCGATGGATTCGGAGAACAGCGTCAATTGTCGCTGGGTGTCGCGGGCCCAGACGCTGTAGCGGAAGCCCGGAATGAGGCCGTCGAAGTGCCACCTGCCGTCCTGGTCAGTGACAGTCTTGGACATCAACTGCGCCCCGCGCTGGTATTGGGCAATGTCGCTGGGCCAGGGCATGGATGGCAGGTCACGAGCGCTAAGCTCCACCACGAAGTCAGGGATCGGCTGCCCGTCGTCCCCGAGCAGACGGCCCTTGATTGCGCCGAGTGGCTCCAGCACCATATTCAGCTCAAAGCCCCAGTCGGGGTCAATCCGCTGCTCACCTGCGAACAACGGAAGGCGGGGGTGGATGGCCAGGACGGTGGCCTCATAGAATTGGCCCGGAACACTGTCGTAGTCGAGGTAGGGGATGCCGGAGAGCTGGAAGGCCCCAAGCTCATCGGCGCGGGTGATGATCTTGTTTTGCACTTCGAGCACAACACAGCCGGGCACCAGCTCTCGTTCGGCGTCCATGACGCGGCCGACCAGCTTGCGGCCCTGCCTGTCGAGGGTGGTGGGACCGAAGTCGCGCTCTTCGCCAGGCCTCAGCGACACAGTCTCGGGCCAGATGCGGTCCGATATGTAGCGTCCGTCTTCGCCTTTGACGTAGATCAGGAGGTCCACGTCCGAGGGCAGCGGCCCGATGCGGAATGCGCCATTGTCATCTGCTGTGACCCCGGGGAGGCGGATCCGTGGGAGGCTGTGTGGGATGTTGGGCTTGGTACGATAATGCGCAGCCACCTTCACGCCGCCAACACCGTTGCCGTCCGGATCAAGTACCCGACCTGTAACGTGAGCGCCGGGCTCCAGCACGATGCGGGCGTTGTCGGTGGCCTCAGCGACCACGGTTCGTCCGGCCAGCCCTGTGTCTTTGTGGCCGGCGAATACCTCCGTGGGCAGCCCGTCGTAGCCGACTTTAACCTGGAAGCGCCCATCTTCTTCAGTGACTACGTCTCCCCAGAGATGGCCGACTGCTCGGACATAGGCACCGGCGACGGGGTTACCCTCGGGATCCACAACGACGCCACCCACCTGGGGCTCCGGGGTTAAGCGCATGTCGAGGTTCGCGACGGTCTGTCCTTCAGCTACTTGCACTTCATGCAGCCAGGGCTGCTTGCCGCGGTACTTGTAGCCGCCAGCGGTGGCTTGCAGCCAGTACTCACCTGGGGGCAGGCGCAGAGAGTAATACCCCTGCCCATCAGTGCCGGCATGCCAGAAACCGCTATATGGAAAGTCGGCCTCTGACGCATAGGCTGTGACGCTGGCGCGCGGCACCGGCTGGCCGGTTGCGTCGTCCAGGATTGCGCCGGTGACCAGGCCGCCCTCAACGAGTTCGAAGTCAATTCCTGTGGCTGGCTCGCCGACCTTGCAGGTCACCATGCGGTGGGCTGCTGCTGTGCGTCCGTGGACTGCCGGGCCGGGCGTATTCGGGCTGATGTGGACATTATAGGTGCCGGGCGGCATGCTGTCGGCGACATAGATTCCATCCTTGTCGCTGACGCCTCCGCCCCTACTGTGACCGAACTCAAGTCCCTCGCAGATTACGTACACTCCCTCGACCGGTTGGCCGTCACGCGTGATCTTGCCGGTGATTACGGCAGCCGGCAACAGCGTCAGCTCCACGTCGTGTATCTGTTCGGCAGGCTTGTTGCCGAAGTCCTGACGGACAAAACCGTCGGCGTTGACGAACAGATCCACAACCTTGCCAGCGGGCATCCGAGGTATTCGAAAGCGTCCGTCATCGCCAGTGGTGGCTTTGAATCGCTTCCCCGGGTAGATCCTGTCGCGCTCGTCGTCGCCGCGGGCATCGTTCACATAGATCTCG
This sequence comes from bacterium, assembly GCA_030604405.1. GTDB lineage: Bacteria > Armatimonadota > Zipacnadia > Zipacnadales > UBA11051 > UBA11051. Next base: position 3,356 of record JAUVVY010000029.1, read on the forward strand.
GCAGCGGGAATCGGCTCGCCCTGCTCGTCTTTCACAACGCCGGTGACGACGGTTTCCTCATTGAGGGTGATCGTGATGCCGGCAGGCTCGTGCACGGATACTTGTGTCCAGCCTAGCCCGAAGCCGTCCTTGAGCGCACCGACCGCCTGCTTGTACTTGTCAGGAGGCGACCCCTCACCGACGATGTGCAGAGTGAAGGTTCCGTCCTCGGCGGAGGTCGTCTCGGCCTCTACACGGGACGCGCCGGCCGGAGCCTGCCAGAAATACCAGGCCCCGAAGACAGTAGCGCCGGCAACCGGCTGTCCATCGGGACTTAACACTGTACCGGTGACGCTGAATTCATCTGCCAGCGTGGCGGAGGCGGTCGCCAGTGCGATAATACAACCGACCACAGCCGCTGCCCTGATGCGATGATTCATCATGGTTATGACCTCCGATGGCGTTTCGCGTCCAGACTACTGCTCGGCCTGATCCTGCTGGCGCAAGTGCCGGGCGCGGAGCAGGAAGCCGTAGGTCATGGAGCCGGTTGTGGGACTAAGGGCCCCGTCGCCCTCCAGGTGAGCGCCCACGTACTCCAGTATCTGCTGTTCGACGGCGGGATCGAAGCGTGCCAGGAAGGTCCAGCGGGCAAGCTGGCCGGTGTACTTGTCGTTGGACCTGCGGCGGCCGACATTGCCGGAGAACTGGCCGTCACCCAGGTACAGGCCGACGGTGAAAGTGCGGCCCAGCCGCTGCATGTCGGTGTCATCAAATACGGCGCCGTGCTCCCAGGCCACGTACATGAAATGGGCGTTGATGGCGGCATGTGAGACGTCCTCGCCGCTGCTCGGCGGGGCGTCGGGAGGCTTTGCCCAGTACGCCCACGCGTAGTGATCGCCATCCTCGATGTGGGTGAGCTTGCTCTTCATGAACGCCGCTAGCTTTTCGGCCTTCTCTTTGTACTCTGGTTTCCCGGTGATATCGTAGAGGGCGAAGAGGGCGCGTCCCGGAGCATTCATCTGGTTGAGAGGGAGAATCTGACCGCTGAGTTGGCTGTCGCTCTCCGGGAAGAGATAGTAGCCCTGGCCTGCTTCCGGCCCGTCGCGCCACTCGGCGTCATACTCCTTGACGGCCTCTTCCATGAGCGGGACGTACTGCTCGACCTGCTGGGCGTAGGTGGCGGTGGCGTCGCCGCCGGCCCGGACAATGCGCACAAATTCGGCCATTGGATAGACCGTCATGCCGGTATGCACCGCCCAACAGGTGTACTGGCCCTTGGAGTATGAGCCGGTGCCCCAGGCCTTCATCAGGCGCGCGCGCTGGAAATCCTGGTACTTGCCCGGATCGGTGTACTTGGTGGCCAGGTCGCAGTCGCGCTTGGTGAAGATTTTCTGGATCAACTCAAGCTGCTTGTCGAGATATTGGGTATCGCCCGTGGCCTCGTAAAGCAGATTCAGGGTCACCATGCGGTATGACATGCCCCAAGACAGGGCACTGCCATAGCCGACCCGGTCAGCGTCGCCCAGGGTCAGGCTGCCCACGAAGTCAGACAGATGCATCTCGCCGAGTTGCTCCAACGTTGGAGCATTGGCCTCCTGCGCGACGGAACTGGTCAGAAGACTCACGGCAGCAAGTGCCATTACGATGCGACTGATGGTTCTCATTTGGTCTGCCTCCCGTTCAGAATGTGCAGTGGTACAGATGTTGAGAAACTCTAGACCCGTCGTGCGTACATTCTACATGAACATTCTACAAGACGCGCCTGAATTCCTGTAATAGCGCACTTTTCAGGGATTTTGAGGCTGCGGACGACTGAACGTGAGCAGGCCGTTATCCGTCTCACAGGTGGTGCGAAGACTGCGGCGGCTTTGACTTGGTAATTGGCGCTAAGCTATAATTCTGGGGCCTGCCAAGGCAGGCTCATCAATACATGGGCACGAGAATCGGAATTAAATTCGCACTCGTTGTAGTCATCGGCGTATGGGCGCTGATGCCGTCGAGCGTGTCCGCGGCCAAGGCACGGTCCGCATGGGTGATCCCAGAAACGCTCAACGTGCGCTCCGGCCCGGGCACCGAGCGCAAGAAGATCGGGACACTCACGCGCGGCACCAAGGTCCATGTGACCGCCTTTGCCAACAACTGGTGCTGGGCGAAGCTGCCGGACAGGTCGTGGGGCTGGATCGCCGAGTGGCTCTTGCAGTTCTCCCACGATAAGGGCCGAGCGCTGGCCGAGGAGGCCGAAGCGGGCAGAAGCCACAAGAGCGATGCCCAGACACCGGCGTGGATCAAAGGAGCAGCAGTCAACGTGCGCGCCGGCCCCGGACTGGGCTACAAGAAGTACGGCACGCTGCCCAAGGGCCACAAGGTGTATGTGATCGGCCGTCGCAGCGGCTGGTGCAAGGTCAGTACCGGCAACGGCCAGGGCTGGATACTCGGCGAGCTTCTGGAGTACGATGTCAGCAGCGGCCGCAAATTGGCTCAATCCGCCCCCTCCAGCAGCAAGAGCAGCCCCGAGCCGCAATCAACCGCCAAGGGCTTTGTCGTCGGCAAGGCCGTCAATCTGCGCAAGGGCCCGGGCACAAGCTATGAATCCAAATGTATCGTGCTCAAGGGCCAGACGCTCTACATAACCGAGACCAAGGGCGACTGGTGCAAGGCGACGGTGCATGGGGGCAACAGCGGCTGGATTGCCAAGTGGCTGGTCAAATGCGCCGATGACAGCAGCTCATCGAGTTCAAGCAGCAGACCTGCTAAACCATCTTCCGGACGCTTCGAGACGATGCCGTGTTGGGTCTCGGAAGAGGTAATCAATGTCCGCGCAGGTCCGGGCAAGGAGCACGATGCCAAATTCCAGCTCGAACGCGGCACCAAGGTAACCGCTAGCGACCAGGATGGGCACTGGATAAAGATTAAGACTTCCGATGGCAAGGTGGGCTGGGCCGGAGGCTGGGTGGTCAGCTTCGTGCCGCCGGGCGAGGCGATTACAGCCAAGGAGGGCGAGGAGACGGTTGGTGTACACGTGGGCTGGGTGGCGCGGCCGAAGGTCAACTTGCGCTCCGGCCCGAGCCTCGATGCCGACCGCATCGGCTACGCCGAGCTGAGCACGCGAGTGGTAATCATCGGCCAGAAGGGCTCGTGGTACCGGGTGGCGATGGACAACGGCGAGGTGGGCTGGATGGCCTCCTGGCTGATCGACACGCGCGCCCAGAGAGTCTCGCGGAAGGATGCCGCGTCGCCAGGGACCGGTTTCTCCAGTCTGGCCGGCGGCATTGACTTCCCATCGCCGACGACCAGAGGCGGCGTAAGTCGGATCGGCGACAGCATCGTGCAGACGGCGAAGAAATATCTAGGCTACAGGTACGTCCGCGGCAGCGCGAGCCCGGGCAGAGGCTTCGATTGCTCAGGCTTCGTCCACTACGTGATGAAGCAGTACGGCATCAGCCTGCCGCGCTCCTCCCACACGCAGTTCAGAAAGGGCCAGCCGGTTGCCCGCAGCGCTCTGCAATCGGGGGATGTCGTATTCTTCAAGAACACCTACAAGCGCGGCATCTCACACGTGGGCATCTACATCGGCGGTGACAAGTTCATCCACGCCAGCAACAGCCGGCGCGATGTGGTGATTGATAGTCTCAACTCCAGCTACTACGCTGAACGCTACGCCGGTGCGCGGAGGATGTACTGAACGGCCGCCGGCCAGCGACAATCAATTAGCGCGAAAACGCGACGAGGTCCGGCCATGACGGCCGGACCTCGTTGTGAATCCGGTCACCCTTCCTCCACCTGGGCTTTCGGCCCGGCTGACAGAGCTCCCGGATGTACGTGACCTGTGGCTGGAGGTAGCTGTTTAGCGTATGTTGATAACAGGCATAAGGAACAGTTATGGGATTGACGGCACTCGCGGGCTGCCCTTCGACGTTGCTCAGGGCCGTGAGCCTGTCGAACGGGAAGCTGAGAACGCGATAGATCGCGTTCCCACCTGAGCTTTGTCAAAAGCACAAAGCTCAGGCCGCGCCACGCGTCACAGAGAAGTGTGCTGTGCTATAAACACGCTAGAGACGTGCGTCTGTAAAGCAGCCGCAGTTGCCACTACGACATGTCTATCTCGACGTCGTCGGCCACGCCGCCGAGGATTGTATAGTCGGTGCGGCAGGTCTGCAGGCAGGTGCCCGGGATGAAGCGGGTGACCGGGCCATGCGCCGCCAGACGAGCGATGAAGCGCTGCCAGCACATGTCCGTGGCCGGCCCGCACATGCCATCGAGCCAGAAGCTGCGATGCCTGGCACCGAGAATGTCCGCCGGGCCGATGGTGGCGGCCTTGGGCGGCACCCACGACCAGTCCCCGCCAAAGGAATGCAGACAGTTCTGAACGATCGTCAGCGCGGTAAGCTCGACGATGCGGGCCTTGGCCTTGCACCACTCCTCGTCACTGTCAAACTCATGGCCGAGGCTGCTCTCCCAGAAGGCGATGTGGCCGCACCAGCCGATGCCACCATAGCAGCAGTCGGCACCGCCGGTCTCGGCGATGATGTCGGAGTAGTCGCCGATGTTGTCGCTGTCGGGGAAGTGGATGTTCTGCTCTTTGGGCCGCAGGTCCTCATCAATGCGCCCGAACAGGTTCGCCCACATCGCGGTGGCAAATGATCCCGCCCAGGTCGGCGGGGCCGTCTGGCCGTTCTCATCGGCGTACTCGTCCATGTTGAAGGTGATGAGATGGCCGCAGTCAATGCGCAAGGTGTTGATGATGCCGGCGGCGATGGCATACTGGGGCACCGGGCCGACGGGCAGAATCAGCACGCAGTTGCGCCCCTCTTCGGCTGCGGTCACGATCCGCGAGACGATGTCGAGGGCGAACTCGGCGTAGAAGATCTCGATCTCCTCGATTACGCGGATCCTAAAGTCGGGGTTGGGGTGCTTGGTGATGTCCTCCTTCCTGATGGCGCGGACGCGGGCACACTCGTCGGCATCCTGAAAGTCCAGAAACTTCGCTAAAGCCGGCTGGAATTCCATCTAAACTCAATCCTCCTCTTACTGTCTCAGGAGACAAAGCGTCTGGTATTGGTATAATCTGTAATTATATTCACCGGCCGCACCAGCGATTCCTTCTTTTCGACCTGCCGCAAATTACTCCCCGAGGCAGGAATCGGTGGCACAGGTGGCTAATGACAATCTGATGATTGTCACGCTTTGGGGGACAGAAGATTCGTCCACGAACCCGGTATCCGAACAAAGGAACACAACAATGAGCGGACTTTGCTATACGGTGCCGGCCACCGTCATCTTGCTGCTGTCGGCACAGGTCGCCTCTGTGGCCAACGATCTGACCATCGGTAAGCCGGAGGACCGTCCTGATCGGCTGCTGACCATCTCGGGCGAGCGGTCGGAAGAACTGCTTGCGGAATACTCCACCGATGGAGGTGAAGCCTGGTACCCCGCGACGATCTATGTGAGCACGACGATAGACGAATGGCGGGTGTGCAACTACGCCATCTGGAACCAGGCAGCCATCGAGGGGCACATCCCGGCGGGCAACCAGGGATGTCTATGGAATTACTTTTTCGATGTTGCTGCGCCAGCGGGCGATGTCATCTTGCGGCTGAAGGCAACGCAGACCGGTGAGGTCGTTGTGGAGCGGGCGGTTGCCTTGAGCAGTAATGATAGTGTGTTCATGATAGACAGCCGCAATTGCGCTGAGCTTGCGGGTGGCGAGCTGCCCGCGCCGTGGCACCTGGAAGCGGCCGGCAAGAAGCAGCCTCCCGTGCAGTCCATTGCCTGTGCGGTTGATGATCCGACCGCACCGCCGCTGGTGCTGAAGCCAGAGCTGCAAGGCTGGCACAGAATCTACATCGGAATGGAGCCATATTCGGCCTGCCAGTTATACCTCTCGAAGCAGCAGATACGCCACGCGGTTCCCTCCTATCTGGGAAGCCCGAACAGGCATGGCCGTGACCGCTTTCTGCAGGAGTTCTATCTGAAGAGCGCCGACCTGACGGGCCAGGATGTCTGCGTGGCTATCGGCGGAGCGCGGTTCTGGCGTGATGTTTCGCTGCGGCACATCCGCTTTGTTCGGATGACGCCGGAAGAGGTCGCCCACTTTCATCAGGTGCGCAAGCTCGCCCGGGTAAGAGGCCGGCCTTATGTAGGATATGTGGAGACCGTAGAAGGGGCGTACACTCAGCCGAAAGAGCTGACATTGCGAGGCTACTTGCGCAATGAGATGCGCCTGAATGAGGACCGCGGCGCCACAGAGGTGTACGTACATGTGATTCGGCTGGGCATCAAGGCGTGGTATCACAGCGATGTGGTCGAGCGGGAGCAGACAGAATCGGAGGCGCAATTCAAGCAAGCGCGGCAGAAGGTTGTTGATACCTTTGGCACGAGTCTGCCAACGAAGGACGGCAGTCTGTCACTGAAGGGCGCAATGCAATGGGCGGCGTGGATGAAACAGGGAGATCCGCTTGCGGTGGCGCTGGAGGAGGGCCACGCCGTGGGTCTGAAGGTGTTCGCCGACATGGGTGTGAACGTCACCCACATTATTGATGCGCCGCAACTGACGGAGCGCACCGTCATAGAACATCCTGAGTATCTTTCAGAGCACAAGATGTTTATTGACTACAAGCAGGCGGGAGTTCGCGACTATTGCGTGTCGGTTGCACGGGAATTGATGACCAAGTACGACGTTGACGGGATCAACCTCGATTTCGCCCGCTGGGGCTACAACAGGGCGTACGATGAGGCCTCGCTGGTTGAGGTGATGCGGCGCGTTGACCAGGCACGGAAGGCAGCCGAGAAGAAGTGGGGGCACCCAATCCTCATCGCCACCCGCATCCCCTCGTACATCTACGGGCCGGACTCCCGCACTTACTCTGGCGAACATCCCTGGTTCACGGCGGCGTTGCAGACCTGGGCCCGCGAGGGCTGGATAGACCGCGTGATGCCGTGCGTGACATGGGACAAGGTACACGAGCTATCTCTGCAGCGATACAAGGCGGCTATCGCGGGGACGGATGTAGAGCTCTGGGGGGATCTCTACGGGCCTCTGCATACGGGCAGGCCGCGTTCATACTATCTCGACACAGCGCGAGGGTGGGTGGCGCAGGGCCTTGACGGCGGCTTCTTCATTTACACACGCGACCGGCCCACCGAATACGAGCGGATCAATTGGATGCTGCGGCTGATAGATTTTGCGGACGTCAATGTTGAACCCTATGGCACGCAAAAACACAATGGCAAAGCGGCGCCAACGGAGTGAGGGCATGATGAGAGTATTTTCTGGGCTGTTTATTGTGCTGATGTGTCTGAGTTGCTGGTTGGGCAGTGCCGCGCAGCCCGGCGAGCAGCCCTATTATCTGCGCCTCAGAGTGAGGTCAGAGCTGCCCTTGTCGAACGTGCCCATGGATCCCACTATTGACTTTGGCGCGCTCATCGAGGCAGCCGGACTCGAAGGTGTGCTGGATCCGAACTCCATCATCGTGATGGATGCCGAGAACGGCCAGACCGTACCGCACGCTCTGGAGGGATTCGCCACCAGCGACAAGGGGCGGGTCGAATGGGTCATCCGCGACCCGTCGCACAAGAGATACGAGATACGTTTCGGGACTGCGGCAAGGCGCCCGCCGTTGATGCCGGCCGACTACACGCCGCTCATTGGTGTAGGCGATCTGCTGCGCTACAACGCCGGCGAGGGTCGGCCGTTGGTCCCGACAAGGTGCCTTGGCGGACTGGTAGATATAACCGGTGACGGCAAGCGGGATCTAATCGGCATCTGGAGCTACTCCCACCGGCCAGGGATTCCGTGGCATTGCATGGTGATGTGGCCGCGCCTGGGCAGCACTGAGGAGTTCAAGTTCGGGGACATGATCTACATCCCGTCTCTGCCCGATAAGGCCTACACGGCGGCTGATGTGCGCGATGTCAACAAGGACGGCTTGCCGGACGTGGTCCATGCGAAGGTGTTCCACGGCAATGGCCAGAGCACGTTGTCTGTGTATGTGAACTCCGGCGAAAAAACGATCGGCGGGTTGGCGATCTTCGAGCATACCGGCGACCTGCCAACTCAGCCGGTAGAATGGCACTCGGTCCGCTGCGTGGACCTGGACAACGACGGGGCCCTGGACGTGGTTATGATTGACGATGGCAGGTACGTGGCGTCGAGTAGCAACTATTTCCTGAGAAATACCAATCCCCAGGGCTGGCCGTTGGAACTGGCCGACGCCACTGCCATCAACCTCGCGGGCTATAAGGCGGCTTTCTTTGATGTGGACGAGGACGGGCTGCTGGATGTCGTCAGTCTAGTTGACAACCCCGAGCCGCGCGGGCTAAGCGACTTTCACCTGGGCTGGCAGAAGAATCTGGGCGGCGCGACGCTGAGCTTCGGTCCGGTTCAAGACCTGCCCGAGATCAACGCCAGGGTGCGACGGCCACGGGATATCCTGGCGGTGCGCGACGGCGAGCGCCAGGGGTTGCTGGTGGTCTATGACGATAAACAGAAGACGGCCTTCTTTGAACACGCGGTCAGGGAGGCAGGGGCGCCGTACTTCGAATACTTCGCGGATGCCGAATGCGAATCGGCTGTCGTTTCGCTGAGTGACCAGGCCGGCCCGTCGCCCACCGACTGGGACGGTGACGGTGACTGGGATTTGCTGGTTGGTGGCGGGTATGGCTGGCCGCGCATAGTAATCAACGAGGGCAGCAATCAGCGGCCGGTATTGGCCGAGGCCAAGCTGATTGAGTCTGAAGGCGAGCCGATCCGTATCGTGCGTGCAGAAGTGCTGGGGGCAGGGGGGCACCGCCACAACATGGGCTATCCGTTTCCCTGTTATGTTGACTGGGACGCCGACGGCCTGCCTGATCTGATGATTCCCAACGAAACAAATCGCATCCTATGGTACAAGAATATCGGCACGCGGCAGGAGCCGGAGTTTGGTCCGCAGCAGCAAGTGATCTGCGACGGCTACCCCGATTCCGCTCAACAGCGCGCCGAATCAGCACGGCTTGCCGCCGAGCCCGACTCTCCGCACGGGTGCTATCCCCCACAGCCTGATCGGCCCTTTCCGTGGCGGTGCGGCGCCGGCTTCGCTGACTTCAACGGCGACGGCTTGATGGATATGGTTACCACTAGTGGCATCTCACCGAGGAGGGCGACGCTTTTCGTCCAGTACTACGATAGCGAGGGCCACCTCCGTCTCAAGCGGGACGGCCCGCTCAAGACCAGCAGTGGGGATAGTTTCTCCGCGTCTTGCTATGCTTGTTGTGACTGGGATGGCGACGGCGATATTGACATCGTCTGTACCCACTCAACTCCCAGAGTAACAGATACGATCTATCTGGCACGCAATGTGGGCACAAATAAGGATCCGATATTCGAGTATGAGCCGCTGCGGCTTTTCGGTGAGATGCTCTACATCACACGGCACGGGCCGAAGGCCGGTGCGGGTGATCTTGATGGTGACGGCAAACCCGACGTTCTGGCTTCGACCGAGTGGAGCGTTTACCCGTTCTACACCCACGCGGCGCTGACGATGGAGCAGCGGCCGCAGTTCACACTGAGCAAGGTGCAAAAGCGTTAGCAAGGCCGGCAAGACATCAGCAGCGCGCAGCCTGACGTCTTGCGCGGATGCTCGGCTCGTAAAAGAGGTGAATGGCAATAGGCAGGCTGCCGGCTATACGGAGTGTGGTGGCGGACTGGCTGGCCCACGGCGCGGTTAGTAAGCGGTGGTACGTGTGTGTCGCCGTTGTGCTGGGGATCGCGTCATTGATCGCCACGGCGGAGTTGGTTTTCGACCCCTGGGTGCAGGCGACGTGGGCAAAAAATGCCGATAGCCTATTGATAGCCGAAAATGGGCTGACCGCACAGTGGTCGGACATCGGGCGCTGGTGGAGCGGGCCGTGGATTCAGCACGAAATGTACTACCGGCCGCTTTCAAGCATGCTCTTTTTCGCCGAGGCGCACCTGTTCGGGATGAACTTTCAGGGCTACTGCATCGTGTCGTGGCTGGCCAATGCCGCCAACGTGGTGCTGCTGTTTCTGCTGGGCGCTTCACTTGCCCGGGGCTCGGGGAGGGTAAGAACAATCATCGGGGCGCTGACGGCCATCTTCTTCTTGCTCGCCAGGCACCCGGAGATCTTCCAGGGAGTGGGTAATCCGACGGCATCGGCGGCGCGAGTGACCTGGGGCATGATGCCGTGGTGGCCGGCGCAGACCGACATCTTTTCGATGCTCTTCGGGCTATCGTCGCTGCTGCTGCTGGACAGGTATCTGCTCAACGATAAGAAAGCCTACCTGGCCGGGGCGCTGGCAAGCTTTGTCGCGGCGCTGCTTTTCAAGGAAATGGCCCTGTGCATCCCGCTGATGGTGCCGCTGCTGGTGCTGTACAGGCAGCGGAAGGCGGTGCCGGCGGTGAGCGCGGCCTATCTCGGCCTGGGAGTGGTGTTTTTCGTGGTCAGGTCGCTGGCGGCGCCGGGTGCCTCAGGCCTGGAATATCAGGGCATCCAGACCTTCCGTAACTGCGCATACTACGTGGTTAACAGTCTGTACGTGCTCACTCACAGCCCGCCTGGTGTTTCCGGTGGGTCGGAATGGTTCCCGGTCTTGGGGTCGCTGGGGCTGCTGGCGATCGTCGTGGTCATGACGTGGAAGCGGGTCGAATGGATATGGACGGGGCTGGCGGTGCTGCTGTGGCTGCTGGCGTCGGGGCAATTGTTTGGCGGCAGTTTCGCCATGTTCAGCGTCGCCGGCCCGATGCTGAAGCTGGGAACCGTGCTGGTGTTCTGGGGCGGGCTGGCAGTGCTCGTGCTGGTGCGGGACCGGGGTGTGTCGGTGGCGCTGGTGGTGGCGATGCTGGCCGCGTTCGTGCCGGTGCTCAATCGCATGGGGCCGCACTACTGGTACTGGCCGCTGGCTTTCTACGCTCTGCTCAACGCCGGCCTGCTCAACCGGCTCTATGAGGTAAGCTTTCAGTCGGATGAGTTCTCGCTTATCGTCAGCCGTAGCTCCAAGTCCAGCGAGTGAACGTCGCGGGCAGTGAATCTGATTCTCCCCGCATAGACGCCTGCAGCCGCATCCTCGGGTATCTGCATGGTGAGCCAGCAAGGCTGAACCAGATCGGCCTGCAACCGGTTTGCCTCATCGCAGGGCCGCAGCCGGTAGGGGCATGTTTCCCATTCGCGCTGCTCGGGTTCAAGTGGGGTGGAGCGGGTGGCGGCCAGGTAGCAAGCGGCCCCTAAGCCGGTAAGGCCACCGCCAGGGCCGCTGAGACGGCCCGGCAGCTTCACCTCGACGCGCTCGATATCGCGGTCAATCGGCACCGCGACGAGCTGGCAATGGAGCAACTGTCCCGGCACGGCATCCAGAGCTACCTTCTGGGAGAAGATGCCCGGGAAGTCGTGCACCGGCGGGGAGATGAATTCACTCGCCTGCACTTGTGCGATGGCCCAGCGTGGTCGCTTGATACCGGCGCGGATGCAGTGGGAATAGGCGCGCAGCGGGGCAGAAAAGCAGCGAAGCTGCATCAGATCATCCTGCAGCTCTGCCGCCTTTTGTCGCAACTGCGACCAGTCGCCGCCCTGGCGTTCGACATTAGTCGCCTCGCGCGAGAGCACCTCCAGCCTCTCGCCCAGCTTTTCCAGCCTCTCAGTGGCTTCGGGGTAGTCGGTCATGTCTCCGGGCAGGTAGTCGGGGTTTATTTCCTTGACCAGCCGGCCATATTCGCGCACTGCCTCGCGCAATGCGGCAATCGCCGTCTTCGGCTGGTCTGCGGGCTGGGTGGCCTCGGTGTCGGCAAGCAGTGGAGCGGCCAGGACGACAGCCAGCAGCAGAGCCAGCGCGTACAGTCGCCTATCGCTTCTTCCGCCCATACTTTTTCTTGCCGGCCACCTTTTTCCTCTGGGCTACCCTTTCTCGCCACAGGTGCAGACTGAGCACGGCATAGCCGCCGCCTACCAAGCCGCCACCACAAAACAGCACCACCACCAGCAGCGGCAGTATCCCGCCCTTAGAGACCATCTCGTCATAGTACTCGAAGGTCGCAAGCAGGCCATACAGCCCGACCGCGCCCCCAACAAGGGCGCCGACCATTGTCAATAGCAGCCTGCTGATGTCTTTGCCCATTATAACTCGACCCTCTGCATAATAGCCTGGAAGTTGAGCCCCAGCAGCTTCTCTTTGGCTGTGTCGGATATGTCCGCGAAGATGACTGTGCCGATCTCGTGGGCGAGATTGAGCCAGGCGATGTCGGAACCGAACAGCACGCGTTCCTCGCCACAGCCATTGACCAGGCGCTCCACGCTGGCGTACCACTTGGGATAGCCGGTCGTATCAAAGTACATATTCTCCACGTGGGCACAGTTTTCCACCACCGCGTCAATGGCGTCGGGCGCGGTGGCATGCGCGACGATTATTGGCATCTGGGGATACTCGCGGGCTAGAGAGACGTAGCCGGGCAGGCCCTTAACGTAATCGGTGAGGTGCGTCATCAGCGGTATCTTGCGGGCAGCGCAGTAGTCCACCGCCGGTCGGTAGTTCTCATGCTCGGGCGGCGTCTGGTGCCATGCGGCGTGAAACTTGAGCATTCTCATGCCAAGCTGTTCAAAGCAGCGCACCGTCTCGGCCTCGACCTTGTCCGGATAATTCGGATTGATGCAGCAGTGGCCGATTACGCGATCCGGGTACTTGCGCACGGCCTCGGCGGTCATGTCGTTGCCGGCCTCAAAGTCGCCCTCCAGAGCCGCCAGCGCATTGATGGCAACCTGGTCAACGCCGACGGAGTCCATCGCCTCAATGATGTGGTCAATGTCATCTTCGGGCACAAAATAGCGGCTGTGAGGGCCGATATGCCCGTGACAATCCAGGACCAGAATGTCGTCAAGATAGGGCTTAACCGATGCGAGATTGACCACAGCGTCTATAACCTTGTCGAAATCAAGCGCGGGCACTCTCATCGTACCCCCTCGAGCAAGTTTACGAGATTGTCGCGCGCGATCTTGTGCTTGTCTTCAGCGCCGATGCGGGCACAGGCAAGCATGGTCATCGGCGAGGCCGGGGTGAACTCCGGCATCCCGCTGCCGAACACGACGCGATCAGCGCCAAACCTGGGGACAACGCTCTCAAGGCCGTTGTGTATCTCGAAGCCGTGCAGCTCAAGGTAAACGTGCTGGTGGCGGGCCAGTGCGGAGTACAAATGCCGTGTTGCGGTGTAAAGGAAACTGACCAGAACCAGGCGCATTTGCGGGAAATCGCCGGCGACTTCGTCTAGCGCCGCCCAGTCACTGAACCTGGTCATATCCACAAACAGCGGCATGCGCATGGCCTGCAACTGCTCAAACAGCTCGCCGCAAGTGGCGGTGGCAAAGCGGTAGCCGTGGTCAGTCGGCGACATGCGCACCGCCCGCACGCCCTGCTCGACCAATTGTGCCAGGTGCCGGTCTGGCGGTGGGAACTCATCGGTCGCCGGCGGCAGGATGGTGAGGCAGGGGTGCAGCCGGGGCTCGTCGGCGGTCGCCTCAAGCAGCAGCCGGTTGCCTACGGCCGGATGCGTCTCGTCGCCGCAGGCATGATACGCAAGCGCCTCGGCGATCCGGAAACGGTCCATCGCGCCGAGGATATCTTCGACAGTGCCCTCCATCTCGTAGTGGGGACGGGCCATGGTGTGCCCGATACGCACACAAGCGTCAAACCAGTCCACAGACATTACAACGAGCCTCTCATCGCAGCAGTTCGGGAACTAAAACCAAGAGCAGGTTCTTCGCGCGCAAATACAATACCTGCACCGTCGCAGACCTTCTGAGCGGTGCGAGCGTGCGCCACTACTCTACTCCCAGCCATTCAGCTCTATCCGATAGTCGCCTGGTGCGACGAAAGCCGTCATCGCGCCAGCGTCGAACTCGATGGCGGGCAGACGGCCCCCAGTCAAGACGTGCAGAGCGCCGGGCTCGACACCGTCAGGCAACTGCTCGCCGACCGACGTCTCGACATCGGTCCAGTTGCGCACGATGGCATGGTCGCCAAAGAGCTCGATGGAGGCACCACAGCGGTACATCTGGGCGACCTCCCAACTGGTCAGGAAATAGAGCTCGGGATGCTCGGAGGTCAGCTTGTCGAAGAACCATTCGGCCTGGTCATAGCCGTTCTGTGTCTCCCCGTCAATCATCGAGAGATAATTCTTGCGGTGCGAGCTGCAGACCGCCGGCACGCCGCGGCTCCAGTCGTTGACCGCAGCCTGAGCCGCTGCGATGGCGCCGCTCGGATGCTGCAGGTCACCAGATCCCAGGGGCTCCAGGTAGCAGTTTCGGGATAAGTAGGTCATGTCAATGTCGGGGCGCTGGTGGACGCCCATCAGCGATTCATGCTGTGACGCGGCCGACTGGTTGTTGGGAACATTGCCTCTGCTCATGCGCACGTGCAGGCCTTCGCCGGCCCAGATCTGTTCGGTTTCGGGCATGGCGTCGCTGTTGACGCCGCACTTTGGCGGCCGCCCGAAGAGCTCATCCATGCGCCTGATGGCCGGGGCAATCCACTCGGCCTGCTGCTGAGGGCTCATATCTTCATACTCCGGCCGCCGTTCCTGGCACTGAAACATCTGGTACCGGAAGATGGCCGCGGCCTGGGGCGAGCCCTCACGGACCGCCTGCAGCCACTTGTAGGGCTGTGCGTGGTGGAGACGCGCGTGGAATTCCGGCAGCCACACGCCGCGTTTGATGCCCTCTTTCGCCTTGGCCAGGATGTCGCCGCGTTCCCAGCGGCCGGGCACGCCCTCGTCCAGAAAGATGTCGTGGTATTGCCGCAGGTCGCTTGCGAGGATTCTGTCATAGTCGGGGTTGGCCACGGCATAACAGGCGCCGAAATTGGGCGGCCGGCCGTCGCGGCCGCGGTAGCGCTCCAGGAAGCCGAACAGCCGCTCCATGTCGGCGGGGCTTTCCAGAGTGCCGCCAACCCATCCGGCGAGCTTCTGCCAATACTCCTGCACGACATCGAGTTTGCGCACCTCTTCGAAGGCCTCGCGGTCGGGCGCCCAGGAGCAGATGCCCCAGTCGTCGCTCTCAATCACCAACACTTTACGGGCGGACCAGTCAATATTCATCAGGCAGTCTCCATCGCTTCGCATCAGATTGCGACTGCTGCTGGTGTAGTGTTCGACTATTCGCGCGCGATGGCCTCCCGACATTTCGTGCACGCAGCCTGGCACACTTGACACATAGTTACCTATACAATATACTCTGCCACTGAAGACTCAGAGAGTCGCGCAGGATTCTGAGCGACTGATTTGGTGCTGTCTGTGCTCTGATATGCGGAACCACACCTATCACTAACGTCACCGCCCCAAGTGGGTGTTTTTTCATGGATGGATTCGTGATAGCCGGTCTGGTCGTCATAGCGATCTGCGCGGTACTGGCCGTACACCTGCGCGACATCTTGCGCGCAGCGATTGCACTGGCGGTACTCAGCGTCGTGCTGGCCGCGATATTCTTCAAACTCGGAGCCCCTTATGCAGGGGCTTTCGAACTTTCTGTGTGCGCTGGTTTGATCACGGTGCTGTTCATTGCTGCCATCTCATCAGTCGAAGCAAGGCGGGAATAGGCGATCATGGGTGGCAAACTCGTACTGGCCATCGTCATTGGGGTAGGCACATTTCTGGCTCTGGTTAACATACTAGTCGTGGGCGGCGTGCTCCCCTCACCGCTGCTTCTGGAAGAGATCCCTTTCCGCCATGCCCTGTGGGATTATCGCTCGCTCGATGTGCTGGGACAGTTGGCACTGCTCCTGACCGGCACTTACGGGGTCCTGGTATTGATCAAGGAAAGGCACTAGGACATGTGGAGTGCATACTGGATTACTGTCATCTTCCTCTTCAGCCTCGGCATATACACCCTGATATTTCGCCATAATCTGATCCATCTGATTATTGGCATTGAGGTAATGGCCAAGGGCCTGTGCCTGGCGGTACTGGTCGGAGGTGCCCAGCACGCCGGCGGAGTTTTCAGCGTCAGCCAGGCCATCGTCATCACCATAATTCTCATCGAAGTCGCCACCACCGCCATAGCGCTTTCTCTGGTAGTCGCTGCCCATCGCCACACAGGAACTGTAGATGTAGCCGCCTTGCGCCGCCTGAAAGGGTGAACTAGCCACGGATATCCAGAGCCTGGCCTTTTTGACTATTGCCACGCCCCTGCTTGGCGCGCTGGTGGTCTTAGTTGTTGGGATGGCCAGCGAGCGGTTGATGAAATGGATCGCTGTACTGGTTTCGGTGGCCGCAGGTGTATTTGCCCTCAAGCTGCTTTTCTCGATACCTGCCCAGCCGCCTGAGGGCTATTTCTGGATCCCCGGCATCGCGGTGCAGATCGGCTTTAACCTCACCGGCCTGGGCGTCTGGGTGGCGGCGATAGCCGGCTGTGTCGGCGCTCTGGCGGTCATCTTTTCTCTCAAGTACATGGAGTCGGAGGAAGCGCACTACCCACCTACCCGCTACTACTTTTTCACGGTCCTGTTCATCGGCTCGATGATCGGCCTGGCGCTGACCGACAATCTCCTGATCCTGTATCTGTTCTGGGAGATGATCGGCTTCTGCTCGTACATCCTCATCGCCTATTACTACAGGGACCCGAAGGCCGTCCGCGCCGGCACGAAGGCGTTGATAGTCACCCGGCTCGGTGACGTCGGGCTGCTGGCCGGCATTATCGTGCTGTGGCAGGCGACCGGCACCACCAACATATTCGAGATTACGGACCTGGCCCAGCGCGGCGACATCCCCTTATTCCTGCTCAGCCTGGCGGGTGCCGGTTTCATCCTTGGCGCGGTCGGCAAGTCCGCCCAATTCCCGCTGCATGTATGGCTGCCTGACGCGATGGAAGCGCCCACTACCATCAGCGCCCTGATTCACGCCGCCTGTCTGGTCAATGCCGGCGTCTATCTGCTGGCCCTGACCTATCCGCTGTTCTTGATGCTGGCCTGGTGGGGGCCGGTGGTGTTGTGGATCGGCGCTATCACTGCACTTCTGGCCGGCATCCTGGCGCTGATCGAGTACGACATCAAGCGCGTGCTGGCCTATTCGACAGTCAGCCAGCTCGGCTTCATGGTCGCCGCGGTGGGAGTCGGCGGCATCTTCGCCAGCCAGTTCCACCTGCTCAACCACGCCGTCTTCAAGGCGCTGCTATTTCTGTGTGCCGGCGCGATAGTTCATGCCATTGGCACGCGCGATTTGCGACAGATGGGCGGCCTCGGCCGAAAGATGCCATTGACCCAGTTCTGCTGCGGCATAGGTGTCTTCGCCCTGGCTGGGATTCCGGCGTTTAGCGGTTTTTGGTCCAAGGACCAGATACTCGAAAGCGTCGTGATGGCCGGCGATTTGGCGGCCGTGCCGCTGATCATCCTGATTATCGCCGCTCTCTTGACCGCCGCGTATTCCCTGCGCATGTACTGGATGGTATTTGCCGGCCCCAGGCCCTACGAGAAAGAGGCCCACGACGGCCCGTGGCAGATGAGCATCCCCCTGGTCGTGCTGGCGGCGGGAGCTATGTTGTTGTGGCGCGCGGTCGGCTTCTATTCCACCCAGGCCCTTGCAGGCATGGAAATTTACAACCTGCATGAACTCACCCTCCCACAGCTCGTGCATGAGACCCTAGCCAGCCCTCTTCTGATCGTCACCGGGATGATCGTCGTGCTGTGGGTGGTCTTTGGCATTTCGTGGAGCAAGTCCGGCAAGGTGCTTTCGGCCGAGGGTGCCTGGGCCGATGCACTGACAGAAACTAAGTTCGGCTTTGATGCCTTTTATCGGACCGGCGTACGCATGATCACCGAATTCTGCCAGGGCCTGCGCACGTGGCAGAGCGGGGATGTCAACTACAATGCCGCGGCCGCGGCTGTCGGTTTGCTCATACTATTGATGCTGTTAGTCACCACTTAGCGGAGATGACAAGCGCGTGACAGATTTGGTTTATCCTGTGGCTATACTGCTGGCGGGTTCGCTGGTTGTATATATAGTTGCTCGCGTATCTGGCTCCAAGACTCTCACAGGCGCTGTCGCCCTGATAGCTCTGATGCTGTCGGGCTATGTGATGTATCTGCTCTCCGGCGGGGAAGGCATCGGCCCCCCTGTGCCGTTCAAGGGGCGCGAAGTCTTCGTCAGCTTCGAGCTTAATGGGTTGGCCATCTTTATGGCGGTTGTCAGCCTGGGCCTTGCCGCCGTCGTTGCGCTCTTTTCCATCGGCTACATGCACGAGAAGAATATCGGCAAGTACTACGCGCTGCTGTTGATGATGACGGCCGGCATGGTCGGCATCGGCCTGGCCGCCGACCTTTTCAACCTCTTTGTGATGTTTGAACTGATGAGCCTGGCCTCCTTTGCTCTTGTCGCCTTCGAGGACGACTGGGAGCCGGTCGAGGCGGGTATCAAGTATCTGCTACTCAGTGCGATGGGTTCGATGGTCGCCCTCCTCGGCATCATCCTGGTCTTCACCCATACCGGCAAACTGAGCCTCGCCGAGCTGCAGGGCACACAGTATGCGTTGTTGCTCAAGCCCGAGTTGATGCTTGGCGTGGCCGCGCTATTCATCGCCGGCTTTGGCGTCAAGGCGGCGATCGTGCCGATGCACACATGGCTGCCGGACGCCCACAGCGCCGCTCCCAGTGGCATCAGCGCGATGCTCTCCGGCATGGTCATCTCCGCCGGTCTGATTACCATGATCAAGGCCCTCAGTGTTCTTCACGGCATAGACCTGCGCCTGGTGTTGCCCGCCCTGGCGATCATCACCATGCTCACCGGCAACCTGATGGCATGGGTGCAGACCGATCTCAAGCGCATGTTGGCCTATTCAAGCATCGCCCACATGGGCTACATACTGGCTGGCGTTGGTGTCGCTTTTTCGGCCCCAGGCGTGGCGGCCCTCGATGGCATGCGTGGCGGTCTCTATCATATTCTCAACCATGCGATCATGAAGGGCGGCGCATTCTTGTGCGCAGGCGCTATTCTCACTCTGATCGGCACTCGCGACCTCAAGGAGATGGCCGGCATCGGCAGGAAGCTGCCCCTGGTGGGCATCTGTTTCGGCATCTTTGCGTTAGCCCTGGCGGGCGCTCCGCCGCTGAATGGCTTCATCAGCAAGCTCTTCATCTGCAAGGCCGCCATCATGTTGGACCCGTGGGGATTCATCCTGGTTGTCATGGTCATTTTCAACAGCTTACTGTCGCTATTTTACTACTTGCCGGCGCTGAACAAGATTGCTCTGGCCCCCGAGATGTCCGAAAAGGTCAAGCAGGCACCTGATCACTTGCCGGCTTGCATGGTCCTGGCGATATTCATCCTGGCGCTGCTGACGATAGCGCTGGGCGTGCAGCCGCAGCTTGGCCTGGACCTCGTGCAGCCGGCCGCAGCGTTCCTGGCCGGCATCATTCAGTGATACGAGGGTGCGTGTGGGAATTGTCGGTAGGACAGGCGTCTCGCCTGTCGCATCACACGCTCATCCGTAGGGGCGCAATTCATTGCGCCCACCTAGCAGCCGCCTGGAGGGCGTGATAAATCACGCCCCTACGAACAGGAATGCCGTTGCACACTCTTTGGCTAAGGTGAACCGATGACAAATATCTTATATCATCCGGCTATCGTTTTTGCGCTCTGTTTTATCTGCACATGGCTGATCTATGTCATCGGTAAGAGTATGGCGCCGGCGGGCCAGCCCGCGGCAGGCAAAGGCGACGTCTATGCCTGCGGCGAGGACATCAGCCCCGACATCAAGCCCTCATACAACTGGTTCCACATCGCCTTTGTCTTTACTCTGCTCGACATCGGTGTTCTGATGATCGCGACGATGCCCTCGGGCGTTGGTTTGCCGCTGGCGATAAGCTGGCTCGTTGGCGGTGGGGCCGCAATCTTTATGGTACTCAGAGACTAACAGGCTGCTTGCACACCATTAGGAGTCGCCTCAATATGTTTGAGAAAATGCTTCATTGGGCCATCTGCAAGTCGCCCTGGGTATGCCATCTCAACGGGGGATCGTGCAACGGCTGCGACATCGAGATCGTAGCCGCGCTGATGCCGCGCTTTGATTTAGAGCGCTTCGGCATCTTGCTGCAGGGCAGCCCGCGCCATGCTGACGTGCTACTGTGTACCGGGCCGATTACGCGGCAGATGCGCGATCGGGTGGTCCGCATTTACGAGCAATGCCCGGAGCCCAAGTTCGTAATCGCCATCGGCACCTGCGCAAGCTCGGGCCGGCCCTTTTGCGGAGATGGCAACTACAACGTCCTCGGCGGCGTTGACAAGGTCATCCCGGTCCACATGTACATTCCGGGCTGCCCGCCGCGGCCCGATGCAATCACCTATGGCGTCCTGAAGCTGCTGGCCAGCCTGGACCCCAAGGTTGCAGAGCTCTTGGTCGAATTCGAAAAGACCATTCCTGGCATCGAAGAATCGGTACAACTAGCCGATCCCGTGGGTCAGGCTTCCTAATCCTAATCATTCCGTAGGTCAGGCTTCCCGCAGGCCCTGCCGTGTTCGCCCTGAGCTTGTCGAAGGGAGCTTGTCGCAGGGCAGCCCGACACCGAAGAGAGCAAATCAGGAGTTAGGCCTTATGTCCGAGGTAGCTGAAAAGATCATAACCAAAGTCCGCGAGGACTATTCGGGTGACATCCTCGAGGCCACAACGATGGGCCGTCACGAGCTGGTGTTCACAGTTGCGCCCGACCAGATCGCCGTCTTCAGCAAGTTCATTGTCGAATACGGCTGGTGGCATCTGTCAACCATCACCGGCGTGGACGAGGGCGAGGAAATCAGCATATTGTACCATCTTTGCGGCGAGGAAGCTCCGGCGGCGACCATTAAGACAGCGGTCCCCAAGGCCGCCGCCAAGCTTCAGTCAATTACATCGGTCATTCCCGGCGCGACTATGTACGAGCGCGAGGTACACGATCTGCTCGGCGTAGAATTCGACGGCCACCCACGGCTCGACCGCCTGGTTCTGCCTGATGACTGGCCCGAGGGCGTCTATCCGCTGCGCATTGAAGAGATAGAAAAACAGGCCGAAAGAGATAAGGAACAAAAGGAAGAAAAGGAAGAAAATGGGTAGGATTACATTTCCTATCGGACCTCAGCACCCGGCGCTGAAGGAGCCGGAAAGCTTCAAGATAACTGCCGAAGGCGAGCGCGTGGTGGCTGCCGATGTTCGCCTCGGCTATTGCCACAGGAGCATCGAAGCCGCCTGTCAGCACCGCAACTACGTGCGCGGGCAGTACATTTGCGAGCGCATCTGCGGAATCTGCTCCCATATCCACTGCAACACCTTCGCCCGCGCGGTCGAGGAGCTGCTGCAGTTGGAAGTGCCCATGCGCGCCAGGTACATCCGCACCATCGTCGCCGAACTTGAGCGCATCCACAGTCACTTGCTGTGGCTCGGCGTTGCCGCTCACGAGGTCGGCTTCGATACCTTGTTCATGTACGTGTGGCGCGACCGCGAGGTCGTACAGGACCTGCTCGAACTGATTTCGGGCAATCGGGTCAACTATGGCATGGCCACCATCGGCGGTGCCAAGATGGACCTGACGCCGGAGATTGTTGACAAGTGCCTCGAAGGCATGGACGTTCTGCTCGAACGGACCGCGTACTACACTCACGTAGGCACCACCGAGGGCACCTTCCTCAAACGCGTCGAGGGCGTCGGGATGCTGAGCGAGCAGCAGGCCAGAGAACTCGGCGCAGTCGGGCCCACCTCCCGCGCCTCGAACGTGCCCAATGACATACGTCATGATTTCCCCTACGATGCTTACGATCAGATCGAGACCGATTTCGAGCCGATAACCTCGGATCTGTGCGATGTCCTGGGGCGAACCATAGTCCGCGTTCTTGAGACCGTGCAGGCGTGTGAGGTCTGCAAGGACCTGTTGACCAGGCTGCCTGAGGGCGAGATTCAGGCGCGGGCCAAGCCGCGAGTTCCGGAGGCCGAAGCCCTGGTGCGTTGCGAGGCGCCGCGCGGAGAGCTGATCTACTATATGCGCAGCAACGGCACCGACAAGCCGGCGCGCGTGAAAGTGAGGACACCGAGTCTGGCCAACTGGCCTGCAGCTTTGGCGATGCTTGAGGGGGCTTATGTGGCCGATGTACCCATCGCCCTCGCCTCCATTGACCCCTGCATGGCATGCACTGACCGCTAGCAGATCGGGGGCGGAATACAGTGTGGAGTTTTCTTGGGACCATCGGGGCGCTGCTGGTGTTTGAGATAGGCCTCTTTCTGCTGGTACGTGCTGGGGTACTACCAGGGGCTGCGTTGGACAAGCGCCAGCAGCGCATAATGTGGGTGACTATCGCGTGCACAGCGACCGTCTTTCTGATCGCGGGCATCGTGTACGTGGGTACTTGACGGCGCTGTAGGGAGCGCCAAAGGGTTGCGGAGGCCGCGGTATGAGCCTTTGGGAAATTATTGCCTTGATCCTGGTAGGCGTAATAGTTTCACATGCTCTTAATCGCCTTAAGCTCGTCTTGTCCCAGCAGGGCGGGGAAATCCTGGAGGCATGCGTATACGGGCTCTTCTTTGGCTTTTTTGTCGTGCGGATCCTTGCCGACGATGCCGCGCCGCTCTATAGCAAGGGGCTTGCTGCATTGGGAGCGGGGCTGCTTGTGACTGCGGTAATGCTAAGGATGGTTCAGTGGCGGGCAGCAGGGGCTTCAAGTCCGTCAAGGGGAAGTATCCCGCCCAGTAGGTGAGCCGCAGCGGCCAACGTAGCCTTCTCGATCTAATCGTACCGCCACTGAAGTTGGCGGACAAAAAAGAGACAGTGACCGCCTTATGGATGCTGGCAATG
The DNA here is from genome assembly GCA_030604405.1 of bacterium. GTDB lineage: Bacteria > Armatimonadota > Zipacnadia > Zipacnadales > UBA11051 > UBA11051. Next base: position 26,115 of record JAUVVY010000029.1, read on the forward strand.
AACTGATGTCACTATTCTATATTCTGATCTTTCCCGGCTTTGCCTTTCTGGTGGCTTTCGGGCTATTTGCGGACTTCTTCGACCGCAAGGTAGTCGCCCGCCTGCAGAACCGCCAGGGCCCGCCGTGGTACCAGCCGCTGGCCGACATGATCAAGCTGCTGGGCAAAGAAGACATCATCACCGACCATGCCGACCGCGGCATCGTCAATCTGATACCCCTCTTCGGGCTGGCCTCGGTCGCCGCCGCCTTCCTCTACGTCCCCTTGTGGAGCGTGGAGTGGCCGTTCTCATTCACCGGCGACCTCGTCGTGATCGTCTATCTGCTCACCATCCCGGCCTTCGTCCTGGTGCTTTTGGGCTGGTATTCGCCGAACCCGTTCGGCTCGCTGGGCACCGGCCGCGTCATCACCCAACTCTTCGGCTATGAGGTGCCCTTCACTCTCGCGCTGCTTACCCCGGCCATCGTCGCGGAGAGCTGGCAGGTGACCGAACTGCTCCGCTTCCAGTTGATGGACACATGGTTCATAGGTATAACGCCGGTTGCTTTCTTCGTCGCTATCGTTGCGCTGGTCGGGAAGCTGGAGCGGATTCCGTTTGACATCCCGCACGCCGAGACCGAGATCGTCGAGGGCCCCATGACCGAGTACACGGGCCGCAAGCTGGCGCTGCTGAAGATGATGTTTCAGACCGAGATGGTGGTCGGCTCGGCTCTTATCGCGGTGCTCTTCCTGGGCGGGCCGTACTTCCCCGGCATCACCGCCGCCCTGGCCGGCACTGTCGCCGGCACGGTGGTCGGCTTTCTGATCGTGCTGGTCAAGACGCTGCTGATGATCTTTCTGCTGTCGCTGATCAAGGCGCTGTTTGCCAGGCTGCGGATCGAGCAGATGGTCAACTGGTGCCTGGTCTGGCTGACGATTCCGATCCTGCTTCAGATACTCTTCATCATTGTTGCAGCTTCGCTGTAGGGAGACGCAGTATGCCCAAAACCATCGGCGTAATGTTTAAGGAACTCATCTCGCATCTGTTCGCAAAGCCGGCCACGGTGCTCTATCCGCTGGAGCGTCTGGCACCGCCGGAGCGCTTTCGGGGGCGGCTGATCTGGAACGCGGATTTGTGCATCGGCTGCAACATGTGCGTGCGCGACTGCCCGTGCGATGTGCTGGAACTGGTCGAGCGCGCAGACGGCTCGGTGGACGACAAGGGCAAGCCGATCAAAGACCTCGTCGCGGTCATGGACCGCTGCATCTTCTGCGGCCAGTGCTCCTGGGTCTGCCCCAAGGATGCGATCCGCTTCGAGCGCGTCTATGAGCTGGCCCAGGGCGACAAGACCGAACTGAAGATGTATGTCGAGCACGGCGAACCCGAACCGGAGTCGGAGGAGCCGGAGCAAACCGAAGAGCCCGAACCTGCTGAAGAACAAGATAACAGCGACGACCGATAGCTTACACTCGCGCCACCCTCCAAACCGAAGCGCCGGCCTGAAAAGGTCGGCGCTTCTGCTTGGTATGGGTGATTTGCCGTAATGGAGAGGCGTGCCTGAGACTGGCCCGCGCACTTTCCCTCACCCCTGGCCCCTCTCCCTCAGGGAGAGGGGAATCAAACGGCTGAGGACGTCGTTCCCGTTTGGCGTGTCCGGGCGGGCATCCCAGATGCTGCTGCTTTTTGAAATAGGCTCATGCGGGGACAGTCCCTAAAGGGACAGTCGCCTACCTCCAAGTATATTCCCGTGGGTCGGGCATCCTGCCCGACTCTGTTGTCGTTGCAGTTCGCCGGGGCCTGAGACTGGCCCGCGCACCATTTCCCCACGACCTTCACACACACCCCGCGAGCAGGTACATCAGCACCCCCGAACGAATACCTGCAACAGCGGGAGGAGGAATAACAGCCATGCCAGCCCAGGACGACAACCAGCCCGACGAGCCGGAAGAAGAAATCGAATACTTCAACAACAAAGACGAATGGCCGGAAGGCCTGTGGGAGGAATGGGGCGACCCGCCGCCGGACGAAAAGCGCTGCCAGTTTGAGAGCGGCTTTTTCGGCGAGCGCTGTGGCCTGCCGGGGTACGCCGACGACGAAGAGGGCAGCCCGCGCTGCATCTTTCACTACGAAGGCGACCGTGATGCTGCAAAATTGCGCGAAGAATTGGAAGCTGCTGTCGCCCGCAAGGCCGACCTGCGGCGCGCCAAACTGCAAAACGCAAACCTGCGCGGGGCCGAACTGCAAAACGCAAACCTGAGCAAGGCCGAACTGCAAAACGCAGACTTGTACAACGCCGAACTCCAAAACGCAGGCCTCTTCGGGGCCAAGCTGCAAAACGCAGACCTGAGATGGGCCAACCTGCAAAATGCAGACCTGGCGTACGCCAATCTGCGAGACGCAGGCCTAAGCGGAGCCAAACTGCAAGACGGATACTTGCTTCGGGCCGAGCTGCACAACGCAGACCTGAGTTACGCCAATCTGGAAAAATCAAACCTCGTCGAGGCCAATCTGCGAAACGTGGACCTGACCAGGGCGAGGATTACGGGCAGTGCTGACCTGCGAAGTGCTGACCTTACTGATGCGGTGCTGTGGGAAGTAGAGATTTCGCCGCAAGCAAAGCTAGATGGTGTGATATGGGGCGAGGACGAAAAGGGCCCTCTGAGATGCGAGAGGGAAGCGCAGGACAAAACTCATCCTGATGATATGTCTCAAGCAGAGGCGTTCGCCAAGTGCGAAGCTGTCTATCGGCAGATAAAGCTGAGGTATCAGGAGTCGGGGGATTATCGGCGAGCGGGCGACTTCTTCATCCGTGAGATGGAATGTCAGCGCAGGTGGCTAGTTCTTGAAGCAGGTGAGCGAGGCCCGAAGCACCTATTCGAGCGGGCGTTTCGGTGGCTGATGTGCGCCACCTGCAGATATGGTGAAGACCCCAAACGGCTCCTGGGTATCATGGGCGGGCTGGTGGGGATATTCGCAGTCGTGCACATGCTCGCCGGATTCAACCAGGTGCAGGGCGGTGAGAGCGCGCCAGTATTCATGGGGTGGTTCCAGTACAATGACAACCTCGGCTTCGTGGAGGCCGTCTGGAAAGCCGTCTATTTCAGCATAGTCAACTTCACGAGCCTGGGGCACGGTGACCTGCAGCCGACCGCCTGGGGGAGTCTGGTGTGTAGCATTGAGGTCGTGCTGGGGGTGACTTTAATCGCGCTGTTTATGGTCTGTGTGGCGCGGCGGTTCAGCCGGTGAGCGGAGGCGATTGTGGCGGGGTTCAGCAACGGAGTCGGGCAGGATGCCCGACCCACGGGGATATATTTGGAAAGCCCGACCCACGCGACAGCATTTCGGAGGCAGGCGCTACCTGGTCGGGACCTTCGGATATACCGTCTCAAGCAGCTTGACGATGCGGTCGTTGATCCGCGGAGTGATGTCCAGGCGCTCCTGCAAGTACGCCGCAAAAGGCGTCTCAATACCCAGCGCCACCCGCGTCGCAGTCTCATCATCACAGGTCATTACAATATCAGCCGGCTGCCCCGTCGGCCTGCCTGCGGTGACCTTGCCCTTGCGTATCGTCAGACGCCCTTGCAGGCGGCTGCCAATAAGATCAATCCTTCCCTCCCAGGCCTTGAAATCTGAAGCCGCCAGGCGCTTTTCTATCGCAGAGGCCATCTCCTGGAGGAACTGCGGCAGATGGCGCACCTGCAACATCCAGATGCCGCCGGTGGGTTTGCTGACATAGCCGGCACGCTGCAAGGCCGCGTTGGTATTCTCATCATCCGCTTCGCGATACCCGCTGACACGCTTGGCGCCGGCCTCGCGAAGAGCGCGATGCAGCAGCGCCAGAAGTGAGTCGGCGATGGCAGCCCGCTGGTCATCTTTGGCCACGGCCAGGACCTCGACGTAGGCCTCATCGCCCCCGTCGTAGTCAGCGGAAGTTGCCCCGACTATCTTGCCGTCCTTTTCGGCAAGGTAAGCTATCGCCTGCGGCGGCAGTTCTGCGAATAGGAACTCGCCGATACTCATTGAGTCGCCGTGGACTTCGAGCAAGAAGGCGTTGACCTCTGGGCCGTCGCCCTCCTGATACTCGCGGAACAGAACTCCTGTTGGCAGTTGCGGCCGGGTGCTGCCGGCCAGCTCGCAGATCCATTGACGCGAGTCGCTCACATCGGTGAAGCCGAAGTCATGGTACAGGCGGTGTGCCACGTTGCGCGTGCCGGTGCCGAGGCTTGATACTGAGCATTTGGCGGCTGCCGGATGGTGCATCGTTTTCTCCATCAGGCAACGCGACAGTCCGCACCGCCGCCATTGCGCGGAGGTATGGACCCAGTGGACACTATGCGAACTGACGGCGGCCTCGCTGGTGAAGCGCTGGATCTCGGGCAAGGAAGAAACGTTGGCGACCTTGTAGCCCTCGACACAGCAGTGCATCGCCAGGTAGCCGTCTGAGATGACTTCCAACTTGCCGACGCGCTTTCCGTGTGCGTCAGTGATGTTGTGGAGTGACAGCTCTCCTGCCCGGTCTGAGCCGGCCTTGTCCAGGGCATGGCCCGCAGCAAGCTGAAAGCGCGGCTCGAACTTGCGCGCCAGTCGGATCAGCGTGACTGCGACCGTACTGTCGCCGCTGTCGGCCAGGGCCAGACCTGCGATCGCACGTATCGGGTCCGGCTTGCCTGAGGCGAAAAGCTTTTTCAGTTCTGTAGCGGCGCGCTTGTCGCCCTGCTTGCTCAGCTTGAGGGCGTGGCAGAGGCGGCTCCAGTCATCGGCCCTCTTAGCGCCGGGTAGCAGCCAGTCTTTCTCCTGTCCGATTGCGACCAGGTCCAGCGCGGCCTCCATTCGCGATGACAGACTCTCGGCTTCATCGCGCATCGCCTCATTGAGCCGCGCCATCATTCGGCTCTTGACGATGGTGGCAGTGGGCTTGACAATCGGCAGCGGGTGCACGGTCAGGCCGCGCTCGGCGAACCAGGGGAAGAGGTCCTTGCCGATTCCCAGGCTCAGATAATAGATGCCGCGGTCGCTGTGCCACGCATAGCTTGGCGGCAGATGCTTGAAGGGGGCCTTTTCGGGCAGCGCTTCAGCCATCTTACCAATAGCGTCATAGCCGTGGGCAGTGAGGAACTCGCGTGCCAGCACGAGGCCGCGAGGACATCGCTCCTCGGTGCTGGTGTAATTCCGCGCCAGGTCAAAGGTGGCTGCGCGCCCATCCATCTCGGCGATCCAACGATCCGCCCGCTGGCGGCACCGGTCTGCTTCTTCCTGATGGCCGATGTCTCCCAGCAGCCGCATGGCAAGCTCGATCACGCAGTTGCCGGCGCTGAACGGAGCGGCCAGGCACTCCTCATAGATTTCGTGCCGGCCCAGACCGGAGTCGAGCAAGGCCTGGATTGTCTGACGAGCCTGCGAAGGTGCCGGGACTTGAGCACCGACCCCTGCCGGCCACCAAGGCTCCCAGTGGTGCTGAGCTCTCGGGAGAGTATCGGTAATGCAATGCAGGCGAGCCGGCTTCCAGGTCTTGCCGAAAAGCTCTTTGCAGGCCGCATCCGCTTGTTGCAGCAAGTCTGTGGCCTGTTGCATCGCGTCGGCACAGTTCGCCTCGCAGGTGATATGAAAGTAGTCGCCGCGTTGGATCGTGCCGCGGCCGCCGATATATGCCGGGACCTGGGCAGAGGCGGATTTGCTCCGCGAACCGGCAGCCAGCCAGTGGGCCAGAGCAGGACAAACAAGGGGGCGCTGGTTGCTGAAGCCCGCTGCACCGACCATCACTACCCGACCATTGCCGAACCTGGCAGCGGCTGCCACCGGCTGGCCCGTGTGCCTGTACGAGGCCAGAGTTCTCGCGCCGGGCGGCGGTACGATCGGCCCGGAGGCATCATCATGCAGCAGATTCTGGGATGAGCACGGGATCCTCGCCCTCGATTTCATGGGCAGCAGCCCTTTGCTGTGCTCACCCAGGGCGGGATGTTTGTGCGCCTTTATCTGGCGGGAGGGGACATAGATTTCCAGCGAGCCATGAGCGCGGGCGCCCTCGCAGTCGGCAGATAGAAACTGTGCACCGAAAAGCCCCGCGACAGCGTTTTGAGCCATCTTTTCAACCGGCTCGTTTGCTTCCAGCTCAAAGACCGCTGCGCTGGCCGCCAGCAGCAAGCCGCCGCCATCTTCGACGAATTGGCGGATGAGTTTGAGCTCGGCTTTTGTGTACTGCTTCAGCGACTGCCCGCCGATGACCAGCACGTCATAGTCGTTCAACAGGGATCGCTTGAGCGGGAGGCGATTGTCGGTGCACCGAAACTGCTCGCCTGGCCGCTCGCGGACGCACGGGAGCAGGTTCGTGAACAGCCGCCCTGCGCCGGCATCCTTGGATCGATCAGCGAGAATGCGAATTGTCCTTGGCATTTTTGTCACCTAACAATGTTTGTGAATGTAACAGTCACGGCGGGAAGGCCGAGCAACGGGATTACCTAACCCCCTAGCCCCCTTCCCTGGTAGGGAAGGGGGAACTAAAGGGGGATAGGACCGGCAAGCGCGTGCCACGCGACGGATAACGGGATTCGAGCGGGCAACTAGCCAGCAATCTCCGCGAGGTGGCGCTCGATGAAGTCGCAGAGAGTGTCTATGCCCTCGCCGGTGGTGCAGGAGATCGCGAACTGCGGGGCATCAGAGTTCAACTGGTCGCATAAGTCCCAAAACCTGCCGGTATCAAACGGCAAATACGGCAGCAGGTCAATCTTATTGAGGATAATGCCGTCGGCCTCGCGGAAAGCCACCGGATACTTCTCCGGCTTGTCATCGCCCTCAGGGACGCTGGCGACGACGGTGCGAAAATGTGCGCCGAGCAGGAACGCGGTCGGGCACACCAGGTTGCCGACGTTCTCGATGAGGATGATCTGCACGCCATCCAAATCAAGCTGCTGCATAGCGCGCGAGACCATCGCCGCGTGCAAGTGGCAGGCCCCGCCGGTGTTGATCTGAAATGCCTCGGCGCCGGCCTGCTCGATGCGACGGGCGTCGTTGTCTGAGGCGATGTCACCCTCGATGACCTTCAGGGAGCTGCCGCGTTTGATGAGCTCTGCGACGGCGCGTTCGAATATACTGGTTTTGCCGCTGCCCGGGCTGCCCATGAAATCGAGGGCGAGGATGCCGTGCTGATCCCAGAATTTGCGGTTGCCCTCGGCCGCGGCATCGTTGCTGCCCAGGATGCCCTTCATCACTTCAACTCTCATCAGATACAGCCTCGCTATCTTCCAACTCCGCTTCCACCACCTGTAGCTCATGGCCCGAGGCCAGCTTCAGGCGCAAGCTCCCGCAAGCCTCGCACTTTACGAATGGTGTGAACGACTCGGTCTGGTGCCCGCACTCCTGGCACGTGGCGCGAACCGGCACGTGCTCGATATGCAGCTCGGAGCCTTGCAGCGGCGAGCCGTACGTCACCGCCGTCCAAGCCTCGTGAAGCAGCTCGGGCACGATCATGCTCATCGGGCCGACGGCAACTGTGGCCGCCTGCACACGACTGCCATGCTCTTGTGCGACGTCCGAGAGGATCGTCGCTATGTATTGGGCGATTGAATACTCGTGCATGGTGAACTCAAGCGATTGGTCGCGTACCGAGGCGCTGAAAAGCCACCTTAACACCGCACAGCGATGGCGTCAAGTAAGAGGCTTTCTGAAGTTGGGCAGGATTGGTATTGACAAGGTGGGGGTGTGGTGCTATGATAACAGGGTGTTACGATAATGCAAATCGTGCTACGCAGTAGCAAGGAACAAAGTGGAATGAAAAGGTCTGACAGAAGCGGCTTCACTCTCATTGAATTGCTGGTGGTCATCGCGATCATCGCAATTCTGGCCGCTATTTTGTTTCCGGTATTCGCCCGGGCCCGCGAGAAAGCCCGCCAGATTACTTGCCTGAGCAATATGAAACAGCAGGGGCTGGCGGCTTTGATGTACGCCGACGACTACGACGAGATGATGGTGCTGGCATACCAGTGGAAGTCGAAGCTGGACCCCTATATGAAGAACCGCGAGCTGTTCAAGTGCCCGAGCCGCAAAGACCTGCCCTGGTACTACGGGCATGGGCTGAACATCGGTGCCCCGGGCGCTATGCCGCCCTGCGACCCGATAGTAGCAGGGGTTGATGGCAAGGCGCTGGCCGAAATAGAATGTCCGAGCTACAAGATTTTCACGGTGGAGTGGGATCGGTGTCTGGCCGGGCCGCCCAGTGGGCCGACAGGATCGCAGCGTGGGGGCCAACTTTGCTTCTGGGCGGTGTGTCGCATCCACAATAATGGCTCCAATGTTCTGTTCTGTGACGGCCATGCCAAGTGGCTGAACCCGAGCGATTTCCACAGCAACACCGACCATGTTGACGGTGACGGCAATCCGGTGCCGGATACTGCCACAGCGGTGGCGGAAAGCGTCTGGCGGAAATACTGGGATACCGCGTATGAGGTCAACTAAGGGGAGCGAAGAAAAGCCAGGGGCGGCGCTGACGCAAAGTCGGCGCCGTCTCTTTGAGGCCCGGGACCTGGCCCTCGGCGGGCTGTTTGGGGCGCTGGCGCTCGTGCTGCCTATCGCCTTTCATGTCCTGGGGCCGGGCATGGGCAAGCTGTTTCTGCCGATGTATTACCCGATCCTGGCCCTGGGCCTGCTGGCCTCGTGGGAAGTGACGTTGATGGTCGGGATGCTAGTCCCGGTTCTGTCTTCCATCCTCACGGGCATGCCGCCGCCGCCGATGGCAGTGATGATGGTCTTGGAACTGGGCGCGATCGGCGCGGTAGCGAGTCTGGTGCGCTCTTGGGGTGGTGGCATCTGGCCGGCGGCGATCGCTGCGCTGGTCGCCGCGCGGATCATCGGCATCGCAGCGATACTCACCATTTTGCCCATGATCGAGATTCATGGCGGCATCTATGAATATGTCGCCGTGGGGTTTGTCGCCTCGCTGCCGGGCGAAATCATCCTGTTGACCGTAGTGCCCGCCACCGTGTATGCTATCGAGAAGACCAGCATGATAGGCTCGCGCTATGCGAAATGAGCGCGAGAAGCTGGCGGGCTGGAAGCCCGCCCCACGGTATTGAGATCCGAAGGTAGATGGCTGTAGATGAGATGCGAATCGCAGGTTATCGCTGACGATATTGAGATGCTCAAAGCTTTTCACGGCCACCTGGGGCCATGGGTCTTCGCCGGAATGCGCATGGGCCGCTACGCTCTGAAAAAGCTCAGTGCGGACCCGCATTTCGGAATCGAAGCGGAGGCCTGGTGTCCCGCTGCCACTCCCACCTCATGCCTGCTGGATGGGATACAGTTCTCCACCGGCTGCACTCTCGGTAAGCAGAATATCCGCCACCATGTCTCCGAAGAGGTGCGCGCCAAGTTCAAGAACCGCGACAGCGGTGAAGTTATAGCCCTGCGGCTGCGGCCGGAGGCAATGGAGCGGGCTATCAAGGCAATGAACGCAACAAACGACGAGGCCGGGGCCGCAATCATCGCGGCCATGAGCGACGAGGAGCTATTGGAGGAGATTGTGGCGGAGTGAGCCGCGACACTGCTTCGCAGCAGACGAAGCGCGAAAGTTCGGTCAGCCCAAGCTTCTGGCTTGGGCTGCTCGCTGTGCTTATCGTGGCGTGCTCGGTTGTCAACGTCGGGCAGGGCCGGGCAATCGGAATCCTCAGCGGGATCACGGTGCTCGCCCTGATCGTTACGCGAACGCCCCTGCGGCGGCTTTCGCGCCTGCTGCCGCTTGTCTCCTTCAGCATATTCTGCTTCCTGCTGCTGCTTATTGTGCCGATTGACCCTGATATGGAGACGGTGCAGTTGCCGTACTGGGGAAAACGCATCCCGTTGCAGGGAAGCTGGTTCCTGCTGGCGCTTGTGGTCAAGTCAACGCTCATCGTGCTGCTCAGCACCGCCTTCGCGGAGCCGCTGAGCCAGCGGGACCTGTTGGCCGGCCTCACCGGGCTGGGCCTGCCGCCAAAGCTAGTCAGCCTCTGCTACCTGATAGTTAAAGGGGTGCACTCTCTGGCCGCAGAAATCAGTCGCCTGGTCCGTGCGCGCGATGCCCGAGGACGCCCGCGAGGCTTGAGAGCGGCTAAAGTCGCCGCTGCGATGGCACAGGTGCTGATGATTCGCCTGGGACGGCGCGCCGAGACCCAGGCCTTCGCGCTGTGTGCCCGTGGCTACGCCGGGCGCCTGGCCCTCTCTCAGTGGCGCTACATATCGGTGCTCGAAGTTACGGCGCTTGGCGTGTGCATGGTGGCACTAACATGGCTGACATTGCTCTAGACATTGAAGTCGAGGACCTGAGCTTCCATTACCCCGACGGCACGCTGGCGCTGGAGGACGTGAGCCTGTGCGTGCCGAGGGGCGGTCGGACGGCGCTGATTGGCCCCAACGGCGCCGGCAAATCCACCCTGATGCTGCACCTCAACGGCCTGCTGCGTGGCGAGGGCACGATCGAGGTGCTGGGGCAGGAACTGGCAGAGAGAAACATCGGCGACATCCGCCGTCACGTCGGCCTCGTCTTCCAGAGCCCGGACGACCAGTTGTTCATGCCCAGCGTGTTCGATGAGGTGGCGTTTGCGGCAGTCAACGCCGGCTACGACACAGAAGAGGTGCGGCGAAGAGTGAGCAAGGCTCTGGGCACCGTCGGCATGAGCGGGCACGAGGACAAACACCCGACCAAGCTCAGCCTCGGTCAAAAAAAGCGCATCTCGATTGCCTCAGTGCTGGTCACAGACAATCGCATACTGCTGCTCGATGAGCCCTCCGCGGGCCTCGACCCGGCCGGCCGCCGTGACCTTATCGCGCTGTTCGATTCTCTGAATTCAACTCTGATTATCGCCACTCACGACCTGGACCTGGTGCGGCAGTTGTGCCCCGATGCCGTGGTGCTGAAGGATGGGAAAGTTGTGCGGACAGGTCCGACGGCGGAGATCCTGGGCGATGCTGAGTTCCTGCGGTCGTGCGGGTTGTAGGGCCTACCTCGTGTTGTGCCTCCCCTTTGTGTGGTCTGATCTGGTGTTAAAGATTGGGTTTGGAAGAGGGAAAACTGCCTGGCCGTGGAGAAATGGTTAGTGGTGGCCGTCGGGGTACCTAACCCCCTACCCCCCTTCCCTGGTAGGGAAGGGGGAATCAAAGGGGGATAGGAAGTTGGGCTAGCGGATCCGGCTCAGTACAGCCTCTACCGCCTTCGCCAAGGCTACGGCGGACAAGCCCACGCGGTCACATTTGGGATGCGTAAGCTGCGCGATCGAGGAGGAACTCGTCAAGATGAAAACGCTTGGGATGCTATTAGTGCTTGTGGCGCTGATTGTGGCGCAAAGCTGTGCATCGGCGCTTGAGGTCGGAGTCTATACTCGCTCGACAGGCGCCGGGGCCGTCATCGAGGCGCTCGGCCAGCAGGACACTATTACCGTGGTCGAGCTGGAAAGCCTGGATTTGCCGGCGCTGGTGGGGTGCGATGTCATAGTGCTTGAGAGCATGAAGGGCCTGGGCGGTGGGAATGAAAAATGGCGGGATGCTATCCGCACTTATGCCGCCGCCGGCGGCGGAGTGGTGTTGGAACACGACTCGGTGGGCTTCCGGGGCTGGGATGATGAGACGCGGCTGTTTCCGGAGATCATCGCCCTGGGTATTGATCGCTCTCAGACGGTGACGGTAAGAGTGGTCGCCGAGCATCCGGTGATTGCCGGGCTGCCGGCGGAGTTTAAGCACGCCTACAGCGACCACATCATGATGCAGGTGGGGCCGGAGGGCGAGACCGTCATCGCTGATGCCGACGGCATGGCAACCACGATAGCCGGAAGCTATGGCAAGGGGCGGGTGGTCGGCAACGGCATGATCAGCGGCTACGGCGTTGATGAGACCGGGGCGGCCAAGCAGATGCCGGCCACCGGCGATCAGTTGAAGCTGCTGCTGAATACCATCAAATGGGCCGGTGAGGCGCAGTTGTCGGCACTGGAGCCGGGGGAAGTCATTGCGCGTATGACCGAGGCTTTGGAGGCGGAGCTGGCTGCAAAAGCTCCGCAAGCGCCGCCGTACACCGACTGGTATCCCAATACAGCGATGCAGGAAGCGGGCTACCAGAAGCAGCCGATGGCAGAACTCGGCGGCCGGGCGTGGCAGTGGTGGACGCTCAAACCGGGCTACAGCAATGAGATGATACACCGGCACGTGCAGCACATGAGGCGGACCGGAGTCACCGATATCATCTACCTCGGACAGTCGGGGCTTCAACTGGGCTATCTCAGCGACATCCCTGATGCCCAACGGAAGTTCTGGGTGGGACGCTATAAGGGCCGCGATCCACTGAAGCTCGTATGCGAGGCGGCAAAGGCCGAGGGGCTGCGAGTGTGGCTGGGAATGCACAGCGGCGACTACGGCGAGGGGATGGTTTGTGTTGACCACAAGGGCCAACCGTACATGTACGGCACCCATCCAATTGATGATGTGCGCAGCCCAACACTACGTGAATTTCTGAAACAAGTGCTCACAGAAGCGAAGGAAAAGTACGACCTGGCCGGATTTTACTATGACGAGCTATTCTTCAACTACCCCGACAAGTGCGGTGACGACTTCGACGACTTCTCGCAATGGTGCGAGGCGGAATTCGGCGAAAGGCCGGATAAGTCGCTGCTTGACAAGTTAGAAGCGGGCGTCCGGTGGCACGATCCTGAGGATGTCTGGTGGCGGCGGCTGATGCTGTACAAGGCTCACAATAACGCCGACTTCATGAAATTTTTGGCCGATACAGCGCACGGGCTGGGCATGGGAGCTATCGGCGAACTGCGGCCCTGTGCAAGATACGCCAACGGTGCAACCTATGCCATGGACAACCCGGCACTGGTCAGAGCCGGCTGCGACTGGTACTACGTGGCGGCGGGCTGTGAGGCGGCGATGGTGTATCCGAACGGCTGCTCGGGGCAGCATCACGGCGGCCCATTTGGCTACTATAACACCCACAATCTGCGCGGCAGGCCCACGTTCAACTTCGTGTACTACCACATTGAGCACCCCATCGCCTGGGGCACTCCCGAGCATCCCGAGCGGCTGCGGGAGATGCTGCGCGACTGCCGCGAATGGGACGGGGCGAAGTCCTTGACACGCGCCGCGCTGCTGACATACCAGTACGGCATCATGCTGCAGAATGCCGATCCACGACCGATTGAAAAGCTTGAGGCCAACCTGCTCTACCGGCTGGGGCGCTACCAGGATGTTGACCGTCTGGAAACTGAAGACACTCGCTACTACGAGAACTATCGGGTGCTCATCGCGCCGCCTCTGAGCATCCAGGGACACGGCCCGGAGGTCTTCGCTGCGATCGAGGAATTCGTGTCCAACGGTGGCACAGTCATCTCGCTGGGCGGGAAGTGGATCCAGTCATTGCGCGACTTCACCCGGCAAGAAGATGTGACCGCCAGGTTCCTGGGCGGAGATTACAAAGGTGAGTCGCGGCCGGTGGACACCATCAATATCGAGGCGGATGAGGAGATCAAAATCGCGCCGCAAGAACTAATCCCCTTTGTGCCCGCTGCGGGTACACAGGTGCTGTCCACCTTTGGCGATGGCAAGCCTGCGGCTACGGTAAAAACTATCGGCAAAGGCAATGTCATCGGGATCCACTGCGATGTCTTGTCAGAGGCCGCCGCCGATGGATGGGCACACGAGCGACTCCTGGCCGATCTAGTCTCCGAATTCAGTCAGCCGGAGATCAGAGTGCTCGACGCCGGGGCAGAGATCAAGACCAGCCTGCAGAAGAACAACTGGGTGGCTGTGTCACTGTTCGAGCGCGAGACCCCGGCATCAGTAAGGATCAGTGTGGACCTCGAAAAGCTGGGCCTCAACGCCGAGGGCTACCGGGTATTGCTCTACGGCCGCTCGCGGGAACTGCTCAAGCCGACGGGGGTATATCAGCCGAGCAACTGGACCGCCGAGGACCTCAAGGAGGGCCTCGAACTGACCATCGCCCCTGCCGGCACCATGCGCTGGGACCTGCCCGAAGACCTGGGGCTGTCGGTGTGGCCGGAGTGGGACCAGGACTGGCTGGGGACGCAAGTGCCGAAGATGTGGGCGGGACACAAGGGACTGCGCGAATGTGGCTTCGAAGTCCTCATCATCACGCCCCATGACGAACTGACGATAAGCGGGCAGAAGGCGGTAGTGGGACAATGAGGGCATTGATGACACGTCGAGTACTGCTTGCCGGCGTGCTGATTACTGCAGCTCTCCTGCCGGTGCAATGCTTCGGTCTGACTATCTTCCAGGCACACTTTAACGGGAGCCTGGAAACCACCGAGGGGCAACAGCCGACCGCCGCCGAGGGCATCCAGTTCGTGCGGGGCCGGTGTGGCACCCAGGGCCTTATGGTCACCGGCGAGACGACGCTCCAATACCCAGCGCCGGGCAATATCAGCCTGTACCAGGGCACCTACTACATCTGGGTCAAGCCGGTCGGCTGGCGCGGCGGGCCGGATGACAATGTCCGCGACATACTTTACTGGCGGCAGGAAAAGACCAACAAGCAGAACTTCCTGGGCTTGGTGCAAAACGCGCGCAATACCGTCAACGTCCTGCTGCGCGCTGACCAGGGCCCCTACCTTCAGGCGATGACCAGACCCGCCAATGTGTTCCAGGACGGCGGGTGGGTGCAGATCGCCGCCGCGTGGTCGGTATTCACCGGCGTGCTGCGGCTCTACATCAACGGGCAGCTTGTTGACGAGGTGAGGGCCGCAGAACCGCTGGTGATCGGGCCGACTGGCGAGACTTTCTTAATCGGCGGCCGCAGCGCATATCCGCTCGACAGCGTGATAGATGAGGTCGTCATCAGCGACCAGTGCCATAACCAGCAGCAGATCATGGCTGAGCTGCGCAAGCCAATTGCGGCTTACTCGGACTGAACGTCTCTGGCGCAGTGTTGTAGCGCTGTGATATGATGGGTGGTGGCACGAGCCGGGCTTCGCGCGAGGATGCCTGACCCACGCGAATCGAGGGTCCGAGCCAGGAGCGTCCCGCACCGCGCTTGCTGTGCCGCACGATTACTGCAGCAGTGCCCTGTGACCCCTTCCAAGTAGCGTTCGAGGTGACTGAGCTATGTCCAACGAGCCAATCAATGTCGGCATATTGGGTTTCGGAGTGGTCGGTGGCGGACTCTACAGGGTGCTCACCGATAATGCCGAGAGCATAACCCAGCGCGTTGGCCGCCCCGTTAACATCCGCAAGATCGCAGATATTGACTGGGACAGCCCCCGTGATATTGAGGTCCCCGATGAGTTGAGGACCACCGACGCCAACGAGGTCATAAATGACGACGCCATAAGTGTCGTCGTCGAGACTATCGGCGGCGTGGAGCCCGCGCTTGGGTTTGTCATGGCGGCTATCGAGGCCGGCAAATCGGTAGTCACCTCCAACAAGGAACTGATCGCAAAACACGGCAACGACATTCTCGACGCCGCGGCCGCCAAATCAGTGGATGTCCAGTTCGAGGGCGCTGTCGGCGGTGTGATTCCCATCATCCGCACCCTCAAGGAAAGCCTCGATGCTGACCAGATTGACGAGATCATGGGCATCGTCAATGGCACCACCAACTACATCCTCACCCAGATGTCGCGGGAAAAGGTCGAGTTTGACAGGGCCCTCAAGGAGGCCCAGGACCTCGGCTACGCAGAGGCCGATCCCACCGACGACATCGAGGGCATTGACGCGGCAAACAAGCTGGCCATTCTGTCCGCTATCGCTTTCGGCCATCGCATGGATGTTGATCGAATCTATCGCGAGGGCATTTCACAGATTCTGCCCGAGGATATAGCGTACGCCGAAAGGATGGGCTATGTGGTCAAGCTGCTGGCCATCGCCCGACGCCGTGACGACGATGAGTTCGAGGTCCGCGTTCACCCCGTTCTACTGGCCGAGACTCATCCGCTGGCGGCTGTCGTGGGCCCATTTAATGCCATCTTCGTCCGCGGTCGGGCCTGCGACGAGGTCATGCTCTATGGTCGTGGCGCGGGTGCTTTGCCCACCGGTGCGGCTGTGGGCGGCGATGTGGTTGATTGTGCCCGCAACATAGTCCACGGCGCGAGCGGCCGCGTGCCCTGTGCGTGTGTTGGTCAGGCCGAGATCGTGCCTATGGGCGAGGTCAGGTCACGGGTCTATGTCCGGATGCGCGTCAAGGATCAGCCCGGCGTACTCGGTGCTATCGCCACCATCTTCGGCTCCCAGGCCGTCAGCATCGCCTCTGTTATGCAGGAAGATAGCGACGGCAAGACCGCTGACATCGTCTGGATCATGCACGAGTGTGAAGACGACCAGCTCACAAGCGCACTCCAGGCCATCCAGAGCCTGCCGATAGTCGAGTCCATACCCGCCCGCATCCGCGTGGAGGACTAGAAGCTGTCCGGCAACTCGGTGTGGATGGGGGGACTGTCCCTTCAGGGACTGTCCCCTGGGTAGAAGCAGCAGCGTCTCTCCAGCCTGTGAAGGCCGTTGTAGGGGCGCAATTGATTGCGCCCAATCAGCAACGGTCTTGAGGGCGTGATAAATCACGCCCCTACAACGATACTAGCTGTTGTCGTTCGAAGGGCCGGCCCACCGACACTGCACAGATCGTCCACACAAAACCTGGTAGGTACTATCCAGCAATACTGAAGGTGGTCAAACTGTCAAGTTCAAGGGCGCTGCCGGGCGGACGCTGGCCGGGGGTTATCGAGGCCTATCGCGACTACTTGCCCGTAACTGATGACACCCCTTGCATCACGCTTCTGGAGGGCGACACGCCTCTGATACCGAGCCGGCATATCGGGCCCTCGCTGCCCTGTGACATCGAACTCTATTTCAAGTACGAAGGCACCAACCCTACCGGCTCCTTCAAGGACCGGGGCATGACGATGGCTGTGTCGAAGGCCAAGGAGCGCGGCGTGGAGATTACCATGTGCGCCTCCACCGGCAACACTTCGGCCTCGGCGGCGGCGTACTCGGCCCGTGCGGGCATGAGTTGCATCGTGCTGATACCGCGTGGCAAGATCGCTTTTGGAAAACTTTCGCAGGCGCTCATCCACGGCGCTCGCACGGTGCAGGTGGACGGCAACTTCGACGATTGCCTGCGGATTGTGCGCGAGATTACCGACCGCTACCCCATCGAGCTGGTCAACAGCCTCAACCCGATGCGCATGGAGGGGCAGAAGACGGCGGCGTTTGAGGTCTGCGACCGGCTTGGCGGCCCGCCTGATATTCATATCCTGCCGGTCGGAAATGCCGGTAACATCACCGCCTACTGGTGGGGCTATCAGCACTACAAAGAGGTCGGCAAGATTTCCGAACTGCCGCGCATGGTCGGCTTCCAGGCGGCCGGTGCCGCACCGCTCGTCCACGGCAAGCCGATAGCCAATCCCGAAACCATCGCCACCGCCATTCGCATCGGCGACCCGGCGCGCTGGGACAATGCGATGGCTGCCATGAATGACAGTGGCGGCCTGGTGGATGTCGTCACCGACGAAGAGATTCTACAGGCCTATCAGCTACTGGCTTCTGAGGAAGGGATCTTTGTTGAACCGGCGTCGGCGGCTTCCGTGGCAGGACTTTTGAAGCTCGCGGCCAATAAGTATTTTGACAGGGGGCCACAGACGGTGGTCTGTACGCTCACCGGCCACGGCCTGAAAGACCCTGACACGGCGATTGACCTGTTCGGCGAGCCGGAGCAGATCCCGCCGCAGACTGAGGCTTTAGTGGACCTGCTGGGGCTATAGAGCCATCATCGCGTAGCTCGGGGTTTCTACTGTAGTTGTGCAGATTTCGAGCAATTTTGGTTGCGGGCTGGTGCCCTGCAGCCGTTAGCCGTAATGGAGGGGCCTGTCGCAGCAAGCTTCGCAATGCGAAGCTTGCAAGCCTGGCCCTGCCGTTGTCGTTGGCCGTTGCGGTATGCAGAGCACGCCAGAATAGCGCTCTGCGCGGGCCGGGCTCACGTCGGACAAACAACGTCCGACGTTCGACGCGGCCCCTCCGAAAGGCAACGTCTCAACTGTGAGCGCGTAGCTCGGGCTTTCAGCCCGAGTCGTCGTTGTCGTAGCCGTAGCCTTCGGAGGGGCCGCGCCGAGCAGCGCACAGTCGTTTCGTGCGCTGGGAGACCGGCCCACTAACAACCACCTGAGGAGTGGGAACCCATGACCGACAGCCCACAGCAAGCCGTACTGGCCACCGACCTGCCGGGGGCCATCTCGCGCCGGCAGGGCAAGGTGCGTGACATCTACGAATTCGCCGACGGCCTGCTGATCGTTGCCACCGATCGCATCTCGGCCTTCGATGTCGTCATGCCCAATGGCATCCCTGACAAAGGCAAGGTACTCACCCAGCTCTCGCTGTTCTGGTTCGACAGGCTGGCTGGCGTGGTGCCGAACCATCTCATCAGCGCCGATGTAGCCGATTTTCCGGGTGCCCTGGGCGATTGCGCGGACCTGCTGGCCGGCCGCAGCATGTGGGTGAAGAGGGCCGAGGTGCTGCCAGTTGAGTGCGTGGCCCGAGGGTATCTGAGCGGCTCGGCGTGGAAGTCGTACCAGGACAGCGGGGAAACCTGCGGCCATAAGGTCCCAGAGGGCCTGGCGGAGTCCGACAAATTGCCGCAGCCGATATTCACGCCCGCTACCAAGGCCGAATCCGGCCATGACGAAAACATCACGGGCGAGGTCTGCGCCGAGATGGTGGGCGACGAGCTGGCGCAGCGGCTGCAAGACACTACGCTGGCGCTTTATCTGCAGGCTTCCGAGTACGTGGCCGAGCGCGGTCTGATACTGTGCGACACCAAGTTCGAGTTCGGCCTGATTGACGGCGAGCTGACGCTGATTGACGAGGCGCTGACGCCGGACTCCTCGCGCTACTGGGATGCGGAGATCTACGAGCCGGGCAGGCCGCAGGACTCTCTGGACAAGCAGCCGGTGCGGGACTATCTGGAGGCCCTGGACTGGAACAAGGAGCCGCCGGCCCCGGTGCTGCCGCCCGAAATCGTAGCCAACACGCGCCAGACGTACCGCACCATCTACCGGCGCATCACCGGCCACGAACTTCCGTGACCTGCCTGGGGCTAATTGTTTATTATCGTGTGGGAATGCTATCAAAGACGGGTGCGGGAGCCCTGACACCACCGTTGCGAGGGCCGGAATGGCCGAGGGAATTGCGCTGATAACTGAGCTTTTCCGCCGCGCCTTGAGCGACTTTGCGATGCTTGCGGCGGGCGACCGGGTGCTGGTAGCGGTCTCTGGCGGGCAGGACTCGGTGGCGCTGCTGGCTCTGCTGAGCGACCTGCCGGCCGACGATGAAGTCGAGCTGGTGGTGGCGCACTACAACCACGGCCTGCGCCCTGAAGCCGCCGCCGAGGAGCGGTTTGTGATGGACCTGGCCGAAGGCTTGGGATGCCGGGCGCTCACCGGCAGCGGCGATGTGGCCGCCTATGCGCGAGAAAATGGTCTGAACCTGGAAGCCGCCGGTCGGGAGCTGCGCTACGGCTTCCTGCGCGAGCAGGCCAAAGCCGCCGGCTGCAACAAGATCGCTTTGGGCCACACCGCAAGCGATGTCGGCGAGACGCTGCTGATGAACCTGCTGCGCGGCGCCGGAATTGACGGCCTGGCGTCGATCGCCCCGGTGCGTGACAATATGATCAGGCCGCTGGTGTATCTCTCGCGCAATCAGACGGCCCAGTACTGCAATGCGCGCGAGTTGGACTTTTGCCTGGATTCCAGTAACGTGGACACCGAGCAGTTCCATCGCAACCACATTCGCCACCACCTGCTGCCCGCACTGGAGCGGGACTATGGCCCGGGCGTGCAGCAGGCACTACTGCGGGCTGCCCTGGCTGTGCGTGACGAACTGGACTGGACCGCCGAGCACGTGCGCGAAGCCTTGACCGAGTGCCAGGCCGCCGAGGCGGCGGCGGTCAGTCTGCTGGTCAGCGCCGCCGCACAACTGCCTGCCGGCCTGCTGCACCGGATCCTGCGGCTGGCCTGTACGGAGGCGAATCTGGATATTCGCGCCTTCGGGTGGGAACATTGGCAGGGGATGGCGAACATTATATATGGGGAGGCCGGCAGTGGGCAGATCTCGCTGCCCCGCGGCCTGGTTGCACGCCGACAATACGAGCTTTTTTTCATCGAACAGGCCAGCGAAGCGGCTTCGGAGACGCCACAAGTATTCAGATTGGCGCTGAAAATACCGGGGAAAACGAAACTTCCTGACGGGGGTTTTGTTAGTATAAGTAGAAAAGAAAGCGCGCCGGCACAACTTCCGGCGTCAGATGGGCCCGGGGCTGTCTTAGACGGCGATGCGGCCGGGGCTGAACTGTCTGTGCGGCCGGTGCGGCCCGGCGACCGCTTCAGGCCGCTGGGCATGAGCGGAACCAAGAAGGTGAGCGATTTTCTGATTGACGAAAAGGTTCCGGCAGACCGGCGCGGCAGCGTGTTGGCCGTCGTTGACAGCGATGACGAGATACTGTGGCTGGTGGGCTACCGGATCAGCCAGGTTGCGGCAATCGGACCTGAGACGGAATCATATTACTATGTGAATGTGTCGGGGCGGAAGGGTTGTGGCGCGTAGGGTGGCCGGGCCATGCGAGGCGTGAAGGCGCGGGCCAGTCTCAGGTGTGTGCGGCTCCGCCGAACACACCTTCGGCCCCTTCGACAAGCTCAGGGCAGGCAGGCGCCTCCGCAATGCAACGGCTGGGCCGGATGGGGCCCGCCCTTCGCTTCGCTCAGGCCACCCATTCGGCCCCTCCGCAAGGCAACGGCAAAGAGAACGACGGTGATTCGGGCTTAGACAGCGATACTGCAAATCGTAGTTTTAGAGAAGGATGACACGGATGAAGCAAAATCCCATAGTAATAATCATCGTGATGGTTGCGATGGCCTATGCCTTCTATATGATTCCGCAACTTTCACAGAAGGCGCAGACGCGCTATACGTACGAACACAACACCGAGTTCTACAAGGACTTTATGGGTGAGAAGTTCGAAGAGGTAACACTGATCAGCCGGGAGCGGGCTGAGGGCAAATTCAAGGTCGGCCAGAAGCAGTCATATAAGACTTTTCAGGCGACGATTCCGTGGGATGAGGCTTTGGCGATGAAGCTGGTGGAGGATGCGCCGGAGGGCACCGAGGTAGCCACCTCTACGGGCGGCTGGTCGGAGAAGCTGCTGACGGCGGCACTCAGCGTATTTCCCTTTTTGCTGATCATCGTCATCTTCTACCTGTTCCTGATGCGGCAGATGCGCGCCAACGGCGGCCAGGCGCTATCGTTCGGTCGCAGCCAGGCCAAGACGCTCACCGATAGCTTCCCCAGAGTCACCTTCAACGATGTCGCGGGCATGGAGGAGGTCAAGGAGGAGCTTGAGGAGGTGGTGGCGTTCTTGCGCGAGCCGGAGAAGTTCCGGGCTCTGGGTGCGAAGATACCTCGGGGCGTGCTGCTGGTGGGCCCGCCCGGATGCGGCAAGACGCTATTGGCCAGAGCCGTGGCCGGTGAAGCAGGTGTAGATTTCTTCTATATGTCCGGGTCCGACTTCGTCGAGATGTTCGTCGGCGTCGGCGCTTCACGTGTTCGTGACCTCTTCGAGCAAGCCAAGCAACACCGTCCGGCGATCGTTTTCATTGACGAGCTTGACGCGGTCGGGCGGCTGCGAGGGGCAGGGCTGGGCGGTGGGCACGACGAGCGCGAACAGACGCTCAACGCCCTGCTGGTGGAGATGGATGGCTTTGAGCCCAACGATGACATCATCCTGCTGTCGGCGACCAACCGCCCGGATGTGCTGGACCCGGCGTTGCTGCGGCCCGGTCGTTTCGACCGTCATATCGTAGTCCCTAACCCGAATGTCGCGGAACGAGAGGCGATCCTGGGGATCTATACGAAAGATAAGCCGATTGGCGAGGACGTTGATCTGAAGGTGCTGGCGCGGCGGACTCCGGGCTTCTCCGGCGCCGACATCGAGAATCTCGTCAACGAGGCAGCATTGCTCGCCGCGCGCCGTGACAAGAAGGCCGTGGAGATGGTGGAATTCGATGAGGCCATCGAACGCGTCATCGCCGGCCCGGAGCGCAAGAGCCGTGTTATGAGGGAAGAGGAGCGGAAGGTACTGGCTTACCACGAGGCCGGGCATGGGCTTGTGGGCAGCCTGCTGCCGGATTTCGACACGACCTACAAGGTGACGATTCTGCCTCGGGGCCAGAGTCTCGGCTACACAATCAGCCTGCCTGAGGACGATCGCTACCTGATGAGCCGCACCGAGATGCTGAAGCACATGATTCAAGCCCTCGGCGGCCGCGCGGCGGAGGAACTCGTCATCGGCGACGTCACTACCGGAGCCGCCAATGACCTGGAGAAGGTCTCTCAGATCGCGCGTGCTATGGTCACAGAATATGGGATGAGCGAGGCTCTCGGGCCCTTGACCTACGGCAAGAAACACGGCCCGGTGTTTCTGGCCAGAGACCTGAGCGAGGAGCGCAACTACTCCGAGGACGTCGCCAAACGGATTGACGCTGAGGTGCGCCGGATTATTGAGGAGTGCTACAGCCGTGCCAAGGAGATAATCTCCGAGAGGCGCGAGACACTGGATAAGCTGGTCGAAGCGCTGCTTGAGCAAGAGACGCTGAATCGGGACGAGGTCGAGGCAATCATCGAGACCGGGCAGCTTCCTCCGGAAGATGAGGAGCCGGCGAAGGACGGGCCGGCTGAGTCGGTGACCACCGCAGCGGATGAGCCGGCGGACGAGGCCGCACCGGAGGCAATGCCGCCGGGGCTGCCGGACCCGCAGAGGCCATAGTACTGACTTGACTCGGTTCGCGTCATGCCGTGGAGACTGCAGGGAAAGCAATTGGCCGGCTGGATCGTCGCCACAGTACGCAGTTGCACATCAATGGATGCGTGTAGCGCGGAGCGAAGTGAGGTGCTGGAAAAATGGCTGAGGACCGTCGGTACAGGGCGCATATACTCGTCGCGAAGGATGGTGATCAGTATTCGGCCCTGTGTTACGAGTTTACGACGGTTGGGTGTGGGCCAGATATCCTGTCGGCTTTACAGGATGCCATAAATGCGACAATTGAATACTTGGAATACTTGATCGAGGAAGGCCGCTCGCAAGAAGCTTTTCGACCGGCTACACCAGAGTTGCTACTTGAGTACCTCAACGTCAGCAGCGATGAGGGGATGACACCAGAGCAAATGAAAGAAGCTCTGGAAAAGGTAATCCTCGCCTCCGTGCTGTTGGAACGCGAGGTCGAAGTTGAGTACAATGTTGCTAGCGGCGAAACGTCGTACAAGCTTCCGGCGCCGTGCTTCGCGGAGATGGAACAAGCGCTAATCAACTATCCGGTGGAAGTGGTGTTCGCAGGTGCGTAGAGGCGGCGCACTGCGAAACAGATCAAGCGCCGACGTGGTACGGCTGTTGCGTTATTACGGCTTTGAGTTAGTGCGTAGGGGTCGGCTGAGCGAAGCGAAACCGGCCCGTATGCCGTTGCAAGTTGCGCGGGGCGAGCTCACGTCGGGCAAACAACGTCCGACGTTTGAGACGCCCTCTCTGAAAGGCAACGGCTGCCCTCACCCCTTTCATTCCCCTCTCCCGCAGGGAGAGGGGACAACGGCAATGCCAACGGCGACTCGGGCCGGATGCCTCATACAGGCCGAAGGCGTGGGTAGCCGACGTTCAGCCGGCCGCTGCAAACGACAACGGCAACGGAGTCGGGCAGGATGCCCGACCCACGGGATTTTTTGGGGAAAGCCCGACCCACGGGATTCTTTGGGGAAGCTCGAGCTACGCGAGTAGCAAGGGCGCGGGCCGGGACCACGTCGGACAAGCAACGTCCGACGTTCGACGCGGCCCCTCCGACGAATGGCAACATCCCACAGGCTAGAAAGACGCTGCTGCTTTTTGAGGCAGTTGAATTAGGGACTCCTCAAACCGATTGAAATGTGCTAGACTATAGGCCAGGTCGAACTGATTTAGGAGCGATAGCTATGGCCAAGCCGAAATCTGACCC
>JAUVVY010000090.1 GCA_030604405.1 bacterium
GACGCGGCCCCTCCAACAGCTACGACAACGGCACCCTCACCCCCGGCCCCTCTCCCGAAGCGGGAGAGGGGAGAACGACTTGCGGCGACGCACTCGGGAAGCCCCTCCGGAAGGTAACGACAATGGACACCGAGAATGGAATACCATGCCAGTCCAGAAGATGAGTAGTCATAAGACACTGCGGAAGGAGCAGTCCGGATGTTTCAAAGAACGCTGCTGCGTGATGAGGATATACAGCCGCTGGCCGACGGCGTCTGCGAAGTGCTGGAAAAGGTGGGGGTGCTGTGCCAGAACCAGGAGCTGCTGAGCGCGCTGGACGCCGCCGGCGCCAAAGTTGACTATAGTGCCGAGCGGGCAAGGTTTCCGCGTGATATGGTGGTGCAGTTCGCCGAGCAACTCAAGGAAGCCGGCAATGACACTGAACAGGCTGATGAGAAGTTCGTCGCACCGGAGCTGGCGACGCTTAACGTCCAGATAGCGCAGTTCTACTATGACTGGGAGCAGCAAGAAAGACGCTCCGGCAACCGCGAGGACTTCATCACCCTGGTCAAGCTCGCCGACGTGCTGCACCCGGAAATAGATGCCGGCCACCCGCTGCTGCTGACCGATGTGCCGGCGATGCTGGAGCCGCTGGAGGCGGCAATGCTCCTGGCTGAATACTCCCACAGCTCCGGCGTGGCCTTCGCGTGGCACGTGGATCAGGTGGACTACCTGAAGGAGATGGGGGAGATTCTTGGTATCGAGGACTGGTTCACCTGGGGCGCGACATGCTTTGCCCACCCGCTGCGGTTCGACAAGGACGTAGCGGACAAGTTCGTGCGGCGGGTGCAGGAGGGCACGTCCGTCGGGCTGACCGGGATGCCGATCGCAGGCTTCACCACGCCGGCCACCGTCGAGGGCTTCATCGCCGTGTCCAGCGCCGAGCAGGTGGCGACCTGGATAACAGCCCGTGCGGTGAACCCACAAGTGCCGCTGGGAGGGTCAATGTGGGCCGGCAGCATTGACATGCGGACCGGAGAGGTGAGCTACTGTGCCTTCGATGCCATGTATTACGCTTTCGCCGCTGTGGAGTTTCTGCGGCGCTGGTGCGGCATGAAGGTGCCTGTGGGCGGCGGGGAGTACTGCTCGGCCAAGGTCCCCGGCCTGTACGCGGCGCTGGAAAAAGCGTACAAGGCAATGACGATTGCTGCGTTTACCGGCCAGCATCCCGGCATCGGCCAGGGGATGCTCGACGATGGCAAGATCCTGGCGCCGGTGCAGCTTATGCTGGAAAGAGATCTGGGCCTGGGCGTGCGCAATTTCGAGAGAGAAGTTGACCCGACGCCGGAGAATATCGCCATGCCCAGCATCGTAGAGGTTGACCTGGGCCTGCGCACCAACCACGTGATCTCTGAGCACACGCTGAAGCACTTCCGCAGCGCACTGTGGCTGCCGGAGTTGATCGAGCGCTCAGGCTTCGAAGGCCCCGAACAGGAACAGCGGATGCTCGACAAGCCCCAGGCGAAAGTCAACGAACTGCTGGCCCAGTACGAAAAGCCCGAGGGTCGCGAGGAGCAGCTTGCCGAGATGCGGAAGGTGGTGGAAAGAGCGAGGACGGAGCTGGTGAGGTGAGTCGCCCTCACCCCCGGCCCTTTCCCGACACGGGAGCGGGGACAATCGAAAGGGCAACGGATATGGAGTCGGGCTGCCCTTCGACTTCGCTCCCTTCGACCCTTCGGCAGGCTCAGGGCTTTCAGCAAGCTCAGGGCGCACACGGCAGGGCCTACGGGAAGGCCGACCTACGCGATGACATTAGTGATATTTTCTACTTCGTCGCGATATCACCTTTGCGCCATGCATTGCCCGGCTGTTGCAGTAAGCAATCCGATTTCGGACTTGCATGAGGGTGTGTGGTGAGGTGATAATAGGGAGGCAAGTAACCCTCTGCGGATAGTACAGAATGCCCGGCAGGATGGGCTGGTCGCAAATGAAAGGGTTGAAGTGAGTTGAAAGGGAGTCTGATGGTGGCCATAATAATGTCTTTGATGGGCGGTACGGTCCACGCGCAGCCTATCTTCGACTACGTCAACAAACCAGATGCCGCGTACGCGTGGGAAAAGACGGACGAAACGGAGCTGGCCTCAGGTGCAACTGTGACGCGGCTGACGCTGACATCGCAGGTGTGGCGTGGAATCACCTGGAGGCACCGGCTGCACCTGCTGGCACCAGCCGATATGAAATACCCGCGCACTGCGCTGCTGGTAATCACCGGTGGCAGCCCGAATAATAGTGAAATCTCTCAACTGGCGACCGTAGCAGGCCTGCTCTCGGCGCCGGTTGTCATTCTCGGCGACATTCCCAACCAGCCGCTGTACGAGGGGCTGCGCGAGGACGCGCTCATCGCCTTCACGTTCCAGAACTGTCTGGAAAGCGGCGACATGACCTGGCCGCTTTTGTTTCCGATGACCAAGGCGGCAGTCAAGGCGATGGATGCGGTCGAAGAGTACACGCAGAAGCAATGGGCTGTGGCGGTGGACAGCTTCTTCGTCACCGGGGCCTCGAAACGCGGCTGGACCACCTGGTTTACCGCCTGCGTAGCGCCGCAGCGGATCAAGGGCATCGCGCCGATGGTCTATGACAACCTCAACCTGGTGGCGCAGATGCCGCATCAGATCGAGGCGTGGGGCGATTACAGCGAACAGATTGATGATTACACGAAGCTGAAGCTGCCGCAGATAATCACCACCGAGCAGGGCCGGGTACTGACTGAGATAGTTGATCCGTACAGCTACCGGGCGCGCGCAACAATGCCGAAGCTGATCATCACCGGGACCAATGACCGCTACTGGCCTCTGGATGCGGCGAATTTATACTTCGATGAGCTGCCCGAGCCGCGCTATATTCTGTATGTGCCTAACTCGGGCCACGGGCTGGAGGACTTGCCGCGCGTGTTCATGGCACAAGTGGGCTTTTTCGCCGCATGCACCGGACGGGCCGAGCTGCCGAAGTTGCAGTGGGAATATCTTGACGGGCGGCATCTGAAATTGAACGTCACTTCGGACATCGCGCCTGTGCGGGTGCGGCAGTGGACGGCGTCGTCTCCTACGCGCGATCTCCGGGAGGCCACATGGGGCAGCAAGGAGCTAAGCTCTCATAGTGGCACTTATACCGGGCGTGTAAAGTACCCGAATGAAGGATATAGCGCGATTTTTGCCGAGGCAGTCTATGATATCGAGGGCCGGCAGATGCCGCTTTCGACCAGCGTTGCCATCGTCGGGCCGCGCTGAAAAAACCGCTCGCCGGCGGCAGTTTGAGTAGGATATGGCGCTGCCGCGGCGAAGCATGGTTATAGAGAAAGCAACAGCCATGCCCTGGGACGTTTGCAGGGACTTGTGAGCAGATCTCATATCAGTGAGGTGATGAGGCGATGCTTGGGACGCGTTTGTCAGCGCAGGATAAGTTGTTGGTCGCAGCACTGGCGCTGTCGGTGCTGGTTTTTGCCCTGAGCGTGGTGTGCTGTGGGAGCTATGTGCCCGCGGCAGGCCCGGCTTACGGCGACGACGCGACTACTGAGGAGGAACAGGTTTACACGATCGGCGGAGAGGGCGGCGAAGTGAGCATCAACGGCACTGTGGTGCTGCGGCTGCGCGTCGGGGCCGGGGGCTTCACTGCCGAGGAGCGGGCGCTGATCATCAGGCAGCGGCTGAGTGACCTGGTGGCGGTCGGAATTGAGCCAGGCGATGTGCATGCTGGGATGGTGCGCGGCCAGTGGCTGGTGCTGGCAGGTGACGCCATCATCATCACGGCCGACGCCGAGCACGCCAGGGGCAATGATATGTGCACGCCATACCTGGCCGTGACCTGGGCCCGCAACATCGCTGCTGCACTAGGTGGAGAGCCCGGTCCACCATCGACCACTATAGCGGGTAGCTGGCCCGGTGGTATGCCCACTGCTGGCTGGCGGCCCTCTGAGCCGTATAAGGACAAGGAGGTGCCAGTCATTTCCATCGGGCGCGGCATCCGCGTCGGCATGGCGCGAGTGACCGGCCCCACGTCCAAGGTCAATGGCGTCAAAGCCGTCGCGCAGTTGGAATCGCGGCTGCAAGAGTTCGGCGATGTTGAGATCTATGTGCCCATCTCGACCGAAACGCCCGGCGAGAGCCTCGACCGCGTCAATGAGTGTGCGGTCGTGGGCCTGGCCGACCTGCAGCTTTAGGAGGGATCAGAATGAGATCTACAACTCGCAAACTGATTGCATACCTGGCCGCTTGCTTCGTGATAGCAGCCATGATGAACTTTGCAGGGGTGCCCCGCAAAGCCCACAGCATTGACCTGGGCGGGCTGACGGGCGATCTGCTCAAGATCGGCGGCATCGCCTACGTCGTGGACAAATTCGGCCCTGAAATCAATGATGGTATCAATGATATCATGTCGAAAAACGGCGTCATGCCGACGGCCAAGACCAAAGTGGTGCCGATTATCCGTATGGGGACCGACGACCCGACTGCCGTGGGCGCTGCGCAAGTGGTTGGGCCGCCGGGGCAGGTGGATAAGGTTGAGGCCGTCGCCGAGGGCAGCATTCGCATCAGCACGCTGCAGGGCAGAATCCTGATACCGGTTTCGACCGACAAGGCCGCGACCACCAGCGTGCGTGGGGTGGGCGGCGTAGGGATTTCTGCCAACATCAAGATAAACATCTAGCGCGGAGCGGTAGCCGGTCGGGGTGGGGCTGGAAGCCCGACCCACGGGAAAGGTGTCGGGCTAGAAACAGTAGTTATGCAGATTCTTGGTTTGTGACTAGCGCACGGCTGATCGTAGGCGATGGCGGGATGACAAGCCGTGGGCCGGATGGGGACCCCACCCACGCCTTGGGGCGTGGGTTGCCCCCATTCGGCCC
>JAUVVY010000005.1 GCA_030604405.1 bacterium
CGGCGGCATCCTTGGCGAGCTCGGCATTGAATGTTGCTGCATTTAAGCCTGTGTTCGCCATATGCCCCCTCTTATCTTGCTTCTACCAACAATTTTTTGCATAACTACAGTGGAAGCCCGACCTACGGGATTCTTTTGGGAGGCCCGGCCTACGCGCTATTGCTTCCTCTTCGCGCCGAGCATCACTCAGCTGAATTCACTGACAGGCCGGCGTCGCCGGCTGACTTCACAGCCACGGCCTCGCATCGGCATCCGGCGTGCAATACGCCGAAAACACCTTGTTCATGCCTTTAGCGATGTTGCGGCAATCCTGCGCGTTGTACCACTGGCTCAGCCCGATTGAGATTGCCCGGTCGAAGAGGTCATCAGCCACCGGGCAGTCGCCTTTCGCATATTCGATCTTGCCGCCGCTGTCTGTGTACAGCGGGCACTCGTACGGACAGTCCGCATCTGTAGAGCCGCTCTTGACCGTAACCGGGTACATGTGGTGATAGATGTGCCAGTCCGGTGCGGCCTTGTCGCCCCGCATCGCGGCAGGGATATTCTCCGCCTGCAGCGCCGCCACTATCTTCTCGCCCAGCGCGATTGTCTCCGGGAAGAACCGCAGCGCATAGCCGACCTCACCTTCGAGGTCGTTGATTGTCTGGGGGACGATCTCCGCGTAGCTATTGAGCTGCTTCAGAACGCGCATCTTGACGGTGCGAAACCGCTTCACCGTGGCCGGCATCTTCTTAAGCTGCACCACATCCACGGCCGCTTCCAGTTCGGAAAGCCGATAGTTGGTGCCACAGTAAAGCTCGCCCTCATAGCGCGGCGGGGCAAAGCGCACCGGACGCCACAGGCCCCCACATTCGGCAAGCTGGTTAGCACGCTCCCACAGCCGCTTATTCTTGGCCAGTATCAGTCCGCCTTCCCCGCCGCCCACGATCTTGTAGGCCGATATGCTGAAGCAACTCAAATCTCCGAAGGTGCCGACGTACTTGCCTTTGAATTGCCCGCCGCAAGCCTGCGCGCAGTCCTCAATGACTTTCAGCTTATGCTTGCGCGCGATCTTCATAATCGCACCCATGTCGCACACTCCGCCCTGCCAGTGCGTGGGCACCAGGGCCACGGTGCGTTTACTAATCAGCGGCTCCAGCTTGGCCGGGTCCATCTGCAGCGACTCATCCACATCGCAGAAGACCGGAATGCCCCTGGACTCCACGACCGCTGCGGCTGTGGCAAAAAAGCCGATAGCCGGGCAGATGACTTCGGTCCCGGGACCAACACCGGCGGCCACGAAAGCCGCATGAAGGGCGGCGGTGCCCGAGCTCACACCGATGGCGTACTTGGCCCCGAAGGTCTTGCAGGCCAGCTTCTCGAATGCCTGCACCCTGGTCTCTTTGAGCGGCGAGTAGTAATTCGCCAGATAGGGGCCTTCACCCAAGTCGTCGGCCTCAGCCGCCTTTCGCATTTTCGCCAGCGCCTGCTTGGAGAACCCGAAGCGCTCGGCGATGGCCATGAACTCATCCACGCCGATTTTCGGCCTGCCCCTGCCCTCGATGCTGGTTACTGCTTTGAGTCCGCCCTCCAGCGCCAGTTTTTCTTTTGCTCTTTCGTCGGCCATTACGCTTCACTCCTTGCGTGCACCACGTCTGCCGCAGACTAGCGGTGTTGCGAGGGATGATATTTCGCCATCGGCTGTTGCTTACCTTGTGCCCCGGCCAATAATCATCGCAGCCGCACCTGGCGTGCCTGCCCGACTCCGCTGCTGTTGCCTTTCGACGTCGCCCCTGGGCCGCAGAGGTCTTCACAGCGCCACGGCGAACAGTACGTGCACGACGCTACTCATGGAGGTACCTGCTATGCTCACAATCGAGGACCCGCTTCACGGTGCAGTTCTGAACCACAGGTATGGCGTGCAGAATGACGACGCCCTCACCTTCACCGTAACCGGCCAGACGCCCCCTTACGGTCATGTGACTGTCAACGACATACCTGCCACGCTGAGCATGGGGGGCTTCAGTTGCGAGGTCACAATAACCCAGCCCGAGCAGGATATCACTGCGCTGTATGATGGCTCTTATGGCCGCCAGGAGCATACGGTGCGGGTGGTCTGGGATCGCTATTCCCGCCCCCGCTATCGCTTTTCGATTGACGACAACAGCTTCTGGCTGCGAGACATTGCCCGCGAAGGCTACGATTCGCTTTTTGACTGCTTCTACCTCGGCATCCTGCGCAATCTGCATCAGGAGTACGGCACGAAATTCACCGTCAACATCTACTACGAAGCGGATGACGGCTTCCAGATTACTGAGTTCCCTGACCAGTATCGGGGCGAATTTGAGGATAATGCGGACTGGCTGGTATTGGCCTTTCATGCCTATGCTGACAAGCCGGATCGCCCGTACCAGTACGCCCCGCCTGAGCAGCTCATCAGGGATCTCGACATGGTGCAGGAGGAGATTATTCGCTTTGCCGGCGAGCAGACGCTGGCCGTCCCGACTGTCATCCACTGGGGCATGGTTTTGCCCGAAGCCCTGCCGTTGCTCTATGAAAGGGGCGTGCGAGTGCTGTCTGGTTTTCAGCGACCAACTTCTTACGGCTACGATGTCAACTACTGGCTCGACGACGTCCGCTCCGAGTGGGCCTACAACCACGAGGCGCTCAAGGATTTCGCCAGCGGCATCATCTTCTCACGCGTGGACATCATCTGCAACAACACGCCGGTTGACCGCGTCGCACCCACGCTGCAGCCGCTTTACGACAACCCGTATCTGGCTGAGATCATGGACCTGTTCACTCACGAGCAGTATTTCTGGCCGTTCTACGTCAACTACACTCCCGACCATGCGCAGCGCCTTGACGCGGCGATCCGCTGGGTAACGGAGCGCGGCTACGAGCCGGTCTTCTTCCATGAAGGAAACTGGGGACAGTCACCTATCTCTGCACAGGAGTAGGAGTGGAACCTACAGAGATCGCAAGAAATGGGTGACTGTCCCCAATTTCCCATGCCACTACCCGTGGGAGGACAGATCATGAAAGAAACTATCCTGTTTGTGTCCGGTCAGGAGGGTTACCATACCTACCGTATCCCCGCCATCATCGTCTCGAAGGCCGGAACGATCCTGGCCTTCTGCGAGGGTCGAAGGAACACCGGCGCTGATGACGATGATATTGATCTACTACTACGGCGCAGCTTCGACAACGGTGAAACGTGGACACCGAAGCAGGTGGTGTGGGACAACGGGGAGGACACGACAGGTAATCCCTGCGCAGTGGTTGACGGGGACACGGGCACGATCTGGCTGGCTTTCTGCCGCAACAACGACCGAGTGTATGTCACCAATAGCACTGATGACGGAGCCAGTTGGGCAACCCCGGTAGAGATAACAAGCGAGGTCAAGCTGCCAGAATGGGCTTCGATCGGGACAGGTCCCGGCCACGGCGCTCAGTTGCGCAGCGGCAGATTGCTCATCCCTTGCTGGTCCGACTATTACCCAGAGCCGAAGGGCCTCGGACACACCTTCTGTTTTTACAGCGACGACCGGGGGGGCACTTGGACGCTGGGGGATGTAGTCGGTGGAATTGACTGGGGAGACGAATGCGAGGCGGTGGAGACCGAGGACGACGTGGTGTATCTCAACATCCGCGCCAAGCCCGGCAAGCCGTTTCGGGCCTACGCCTGGAGCAACGACGGCGGCGCCACGTGGTCGGATGTCCAGTGGCATAAGGACATTCCCGAACCCTCGTCATGCCAGGGCAGTGTCATTCGTCTCACCGATGCCCAGCACCATGACAGGAACCGCGTTCTCGTTTCCAATCCGGCCGGCCCTGAGCGTGAAGGCCTGACGCTTCGCCTCAGCTATGACGAATGTCAAACCTGGACCGCCGGCAAGTTGCTCTTCCCGGGCCCGGCGGCGTATTCAGACCTATGTGTTCTTCCCGACATGTCCATCTGCTGCTTCTATGAGAGCGGGCAACAGCATCCCTACGAAAGAATCACCTTTGCCCGGTTTACACTCGAATTTGCTGGGCAGGCATAGTCCCGTGACCCGGCGAATTGGTAATCAGCACAAAACTATCTGGCAGGGGGTACTACCATGCGAGAGTTCAAGCTATTCATAGATGGGCAGTATTGCGACGCCGCCAGTGGCGAAACATACAATTCGATACACCCGGGCAACGGCGAGGTCATCGCCACCATCGCTAAAGCCGGCCCGGACGATGTCGCGCGCGCATGCACGGCGGCTCAGGCGGCCTTTGACGGCGGGTGGGGCGCCATGACCAGTGCCGAGCGCTCAACTATCCTCGCCCGCGCGGCCGAGCTGCTGCTTGAGCGCGCCGAGGAGTTCGCTCAGCTTGAGATGGCTGATGTCGGCAAGCCGATTAACGAGGCCCGCAACATTGACATTCCGGTCGCCGCCAGCTATCTGCAATGGTACTCGGAAGTCACCGACGCTGCGGCGGGGCAGACCATCCCCGTTCCCGATCCCGGCCAGGTTGACTTCACCCTCTACGAGCCCTACGGTGTCGTCGGCGGCATTGCTCCCTGGAATTTCCCGCTGTTCCTGGGCATTCTGAAGATCGGCCCGGCCTTGGCCACCGGCAATTGCATTGTGCTCAAGCCTGCCAGCATCACCGCGATGACCACCTCAGCGGTCTGCGAGCTGTTTGCCGAGGCCGGCTTGCCCGCCGGAGCGCTCAATGTCGTCATTGGCCCGGGCTCGACCGTCGGCGAGGCGATCGTCACCGACCCGCACGTGCGCATGGTCAGCTTTACCGGCTCGACGGCGGTCGGCCGCCGCATCATCGAGCTTTCCCAGCACAACATCACCAACGTCTCGATGGAGCTGGGCGGCAAGTCGCCCAATATCATCTTCGCCGATGCCGATTTTGATCAGGCCGTGGCAGGAGCGGTCTTCGGCGTGCTGCTCAACAATGGTCAGAACTGTATCGCCGGCACGCGGGTGCTGGTTGAAAAGCCCATTTACGATGATGTGGTTGCCGCCGTGGCCGACAAGATGGCCTCGCTCAAGGTTGGCAATCCCGCTGACGAATCAACTCAGCTCGGTGCCATCGTCTCCCAGCAGCAGTTCGACACGGTCACCGGCTACATCGAGATTGGCAAGTCCGAGGGCGCGAGGCTCGTATGCGGCGGCAGCGTGCCTGGAGGACCGGAATTCGCCGGCGGCTTTTATGTCCAACCGACGCTTTTTGCTGATGTGACCAACGAGATGCGCGTGGCTCGCGAGGAGATTTTCGGCCCGGTCCTGGTTGCCATACCCTTCGAGGACGAAGCCGACGCCATTCGCATTGCCAACGACACCGACTACGGCTTGGGTTCGGGAGTCTTCACTACTAATGCCGACCGCATCCAGCGCATGGTGCGGGCGCTGAAATCCGGCACCGTCTATGTCAATTGCTACAACGCGGTCTATCCGCAGTCACCGTTCCCGGGCTGGAGGCAGTCGGGCAATGGTGTTGAGCGCGGCATGGCGGGTCTATTTACGTATGTCCGCATTAAGAACGTGATTCAGGACCTCTCCGGCCAGCCGATCGGCTGGTTCTGAAAAAGGGGACAGAGCCTTTCTTCAAAACACATTCGCGTAGGTCGGGCTTTCCGCAGGCCCTGAGCGAAGTCGAAGGGCAGCCCGAGTCCGCTAGTAGGACAGGCGTCTGTAATCGTCAGGACACTACTCAACATTTGGGAGTGATATTATGCCAGACAAACAACTCTTATGCTACGCGGTGGGCCTGTTGTTTCTGTTATTGGCCGCGGCTGGGGTAGCGCAGGAGCCGGAGGAGACTTTCGGCTGCGAGGCCAATCCGACCGGCGATCCAATCGGCGGAGGCGAGGGCTACCGCGACATCCTCACCACCGGCGATTTCATCGTCAAGACCACCGACGAATTCGTCGCCGCTCTGAAGCAGGCCTCCCCCGGCCAGGTCATTTACCTCCCTGACGGGGTCGAGATTGACCTCAGCGCCCATAACACCTTGGCAATACCTGCTGGCGTCACGCTCGCAGGCGGCCGGGGCGCAGACGGCTCCGAGGGTGCCCGCATCTTCACCACACGCAAATCCGGCAGGATGTTTGTCGCGGCGGGCGACGACGTGCGCCTGACCGGTCTGCGCTTCGAAGGCCCTTACGGCGGCAGCGAGCGAGTCGCCCACAGTGCCTACTTTCTCAGCATTGGCGACTACGGCACCGAGGTGGACAATTGCGAGATCTACAACTTCAATGTCGCCGCCATCGGCGTAGGCCGTGGCGCTACGAACGTCCAGATCCATCACAATTTCATCCACCACTCCCAGCGCTCCGGTCTCGGCTACGGGGTATCCACCAGCTCCAGCGACGTGCACATTATCGCCAACAAATTCGATTACTGCCGCCATCACATCGCCTCCGGCGGCAGTCCCGGCTCCGGCTACGAGGCGGCCTGGAATCTGATCCTGCCCAACGCCACCAGCCACCACTTCGACATGCACGGCGGGCGCGACCGCGGCGACAGCACCGACATTGCCGGCGACTGGATGCACGTCCATCACAACACCTTCCAGAGCACGCACCGCCATGTCGCAATTCGTGGAGTGCCGTCCGACGGGGCGGAGATTCACCACAACTGGTTCGCCAATCCGGCGGCGAAAAGTGTTTCGAGCGGCGGCAACACCAGAGTGTATCGCAACGTATATGGGCCAGAAAAGATACTGGAGGAGTAGATCATGCGCACACTATGTCTCAGTTTGCTGTTCAGCGGTTTGATTGTCTTCCTCGTGTCGCACGTAACCGTCGCTCAGGACCGTTTAGGGGACCCTTTGCCTGAAGGCGCAGTCCAGCGCCTGGGCACTTTGCGGCTCCGCGGCGGCATCAGCGATCTATGCTATCTGCTCGATGGCCGTGGCGTAATCGCCGTCGGCAATCGCCTCGATATATGGGACCTCGCCAAGGGCGAATTGCAGGCCACGCAGAAGGTCTGCGACGCCGGCATAGTAAGCATCGCCCTGCGCAGCGACGGCAAGGCCATGCTTGTCGCCGATGGTTCCGGGAAAGTACACGAGTGGGACCTGGAGAACCAGGCCGTGCTCCACACTTTCGCAACCGACCAGTCCAGCCTCAGGTCTGCACACTATTCGCCCGATGAAAAGCGCGTGCTGACCACCGGTTCGCGCCCTCCGACGATCAAGGAATTCGAGCTGGCCACTGGCAACGAACTCGTCGCCATCAGCGGCAAGATGCACTATTTTCACGAGGCCATTTATGGACCCGAGGGTAAGACTGCACTGGTCAATGGTGGAGCCGGCTCTGACCCCATCCTGGCCCATTACGACCTGTCCAGCGGGGAGCCACTCCACGAATGGCACAAAGACTATTACGCGCACCGCAAGAGCCTTGTGCTTTCTGAAGACCGCCAGCGCCTGCTGGCCGGCACGCGGCACAGTGCCACAGAATGGCAGATCGCCGACCATGCGCTCCTGCAGAAGTTCAGCGGCCACCACGGCCATGCCGTCACCGCAGTAGCCTACTGCAAGGACCCTGACCAGCTCCTCACCGGTTCGCGCGACGGCTCTATTCGCCGCTGGAACCGCCTCGAAAACAAAGTCCTGCTGCGCTGGTGCCCGCACGAGGCTTATGTTACCCACATCCGGGTATCCCCTGACGGCGAGCGGGTCCTGTCGTACGGTCGAGGCATGGTCGCCGAAACCAGCTTGGCCGATGGTAAGTTCACGGTGGCCTGGGAGCGCCACAATGGCCCGGCTGAAGCCGTTGCACTCTTGCCCGACGGCTCGACGGCCGTTAGCGGCTCGGCAGACGGCATGCTGCGGACCTGGGACATCAATAGCGGCGAATGTCTGTCCACCATCGAAGGGGCTACCGTCGGTGCCTACGCTGTGGCTGTCTCACCTGATGGCACGCGCGTCGCAGCCGGCTGCAAGGACGGCATTATCCGCGAGTTCAGCCTTCCTGACGGTGAACTCATTCGGGAGCTCGAGGGTCATCGCGGCTATGTCCGCTCCGTGGCATATACACCCAAAGGCTGGCACCTGCTCAGCGCCGCCGGTGACGGCTCTGTCCGCGTATGGGGCATGGAAAAAGACGAGCCAATGCACGTGCTTAAGGAGCATCGTGGCGGAGTGCTCTCCGTGGCCATATCCGCCGATGGCAAGTTTGTGCTCAGTGGTGGGCGTGATGGTACCGTGAGATTCTACAATTTGCAGACGGCGGAACTGTTGCAGACTTGCGAAGGCCACCGTGGCTGGGTGGAGGCCGTCTCTTTCGCCGGCGACAATGAGCACGCTTTGTCCTCAGGCAGGGACGGGAAGATCTACAAATGGGACCTCAATACCGGCGAGATCGAGGCCGAGATGGTGCATGGTGGCTGGGTGCGTGCTCTGGTTTGCACTCCTGACGGCAAGACTGTCTGTGCAGGCGGCGAGGATCGGACTATCACCTGTTGGGATCTGGAGAGTGGTGAGAAGACGGCCACTTTCAGCGGTCACCAGGGCCATGTCTTGTCTTTGGCGGTCACTCCGGACGGCAGCCGTCTGATCTCCGCCAGCCAGGACACCACGCTGCTGGTCTGGGAGTTGACACACTAGGATGCGCACTTGCACGTTATCATCGCCTCAAGCTCCAGCCAAAGCCGCTGATCTGCACAGTGGTGCCAATAGCGGAGGTGAAAAGTGATGAGCCGCGGATCCAAGACTGCGATCGGGTGTCTGGTGGCATTTATTGTATTGACTGTGCTGTCGGCGTGGGCCGTCTGGTCGCCTTTAGGCTTTGGGCCGTGGTACTACGATCAGATGGCGCGGTCAAAGTCGGACAAAGGCGACACACAAGCCGCTGCCGAGTATTGGCAGCGGGCCGTCCAACAGCGTCCGAATGACACCACACTGCGCCTGTGGTTGGGTTGGGCACATGAGAAAAATGGCGAGGACGCCGCGGCGTTGGCCGAATACCAGGAGGCTTTCCGCCTCGACTCGGAACTGACAGCGGCGCTGGCCTACCAGGCGCACCTGCACCTCAGCAACGACGACTACAAGGCAGCGGCAGAGATTCTGCAACAGGCGCAGGAGCAGGCCCCCGACCACCCAGATGTACAGCTACTCCAAGGCCAGTTGCTGATGGCCCAGGGCCAGGCTGAACAGGCACTACCGTATCTGGAAAAGGCCGTCGAGATTGGCACCGACAAGCCCAACGCCTATCATTCTCTGGCTGAGGCATACGCAGAGCTTGGGCGGGAGGACGAGGCGCTGGCCGCTTACCGAGTAGGGGCGCGCCGTGGTGAGAAGCGCTGCAAAGACCACTTGGCCGCCATCGGCGACAGGCTCGCAGTGGAGGAAGCTACGCCGGGGGAGAGCCACCGGGAGCGGGAAGATCGCGCCGAAGGCGAGACGGAGGCCTCCGCGTGCTGCGATAGCGGCGCCGCCCCGGGCCTCGCCTTCATGGGCGTTTTCTTCGCATTCTACTTCGTGTTTCTCGCCGGCGCGATGATCATGTGGGCACTCGGCGTTCTGTGCCTGTGGGACTGCGCCAAGCGCGACTTTCCAGATCCCAACACTCGCGCGATTTGGTCTGTGCTGTTGATGCTCATACACTGGGTAGGTGTTATAGCTTATTACTTCGTCGTTTACCGGCACAACGATCCGCCGCACTTACCACGAAATGACCCGCCTGCGGGCACACGGAGCGTGGACCAGCCCGAGTGATGCACAAGATGCCTCGCTCGGGCATCCCGCAGGCCCTGCCGTGTTCGCCCTGAGCTTGTCGAAGGGAGCGAAGTCGAAGGGCTGCCCGACGCCGGAAGTGATTGGTCACATCACACCATCGTGACCTCGCAGCCGATATACTTCTCCAGGGCCTCTTGCACTGGCGCTATCACGTGGTCGGGTGTTACGCTGACGTGGTGGCGGTGGCCCATGTAGCCGACACTCTGCAGCACGTCCTGTAGACTCGCGATTTCCGCCACACCTGCGCAGCCGAAGAAGTCGTCGGCGATCGGATCCTCGGTGAAGCGCCCCTCGCCGAGATAGAATTTCATCTTGCCATCTTCGGTCATCATGCTGCCGAAAGTGAAGGGCATTGGCTTGATGCGGCCCTGGCAGGGACCGAAGGCGTTGCCCTCGCCGACGGCGTTGGCCAGGATCGCGTGGTCGGTGACCCGGCCCTTGCTAGTCATCATGGTACGCGGCACCGGCCCGCAGTGGAAAAGGATGCACTTGTCATCTTCGTCGCCGTAGTTATTGTTCCAGTCGAGGCATGTGGCGACATTGCCCGAGGCCTGGGCAAGCGCGTACATGGTCACCGCGTTGCCCACATCAACCTCGCAGGCGGTGACCACGCCGCGGTCGTTCATCTCGCTGAGCAGCACGCACGGCGAGATGCCGAGCTGCTGCTGCATTTCGATCCAGCAGCGTATTGCGACCGCGTCCATTTTGTACTCCTTGACCACCTCGTCAACAGCCACACCGAGCTTGCAGATGTTGTTGAAGGCCGCTTCGGGCACTCCCGTCCACCTGGTGTACTCCTGCAGCCGCTTGGCCTTGGCTCTGACCTTTCTGTCGCTGTCCTTGAGCGCCGCCATGCGTGCGAAGATGTCCGACAGGTCGAGCGTCTCCATGGTGATGTCGGCACGCTGCAGGGCCAGTTCGTCAATGCGCACGGTCTTGAAGGCGGTGGTGCGGGCACCGATAGCGCCGACCACCATATTCTTCATCCCGTTGACCGCGCGGCACATGCGGTCGAAGTAGTCAATATTTTCCGCGAACCTGTCGCTTGCGGGCTGCACGGTGTGGGGCTTGAGCGCGGTGAACTTGAGCCCGTTCTGGTAGAACACGTCCATGATGGAGAATTTGCCGCAGAAGGCGTCGCGGCGGAGTTCCGGGGCCATCTTGTCGAGTTCATCGGGATAGGCCTGGATCAGGATCGGCACTCCGCAGTCCTTGAGAGCGGCGATGGCGCCGGTTTCGTCACCGAAGTTTGGCAGCGACAGGATGATGCCGTCGAACTTGCCCCGGTTTTGTTGCAGCCAGTTGGCGTAGAGTTCGCCTTCTGCCGGGGTCTCGACCGCGCCGTAGCGGGTGTGGCTCGCGCCCAGGAGCAGCGTCTTGTGGCCGAGTTGTTTGAGGCGATCTCGCAACTGCTTGCGCGCTTCTGCCTGCAGGGCTGCGGGAAAGAAGCCGCGATTTCCGAAAAACAGAGCAAAGGTACTTTTTTCGCTTGCCATGATATCCTCCTCATATTTGGTACGGGTTTATAGGCATCTGCCGAAAATGCTTCAGCGGCCGGTGCTTGCGTCTCGGGTTGGATATCGTCACGTTCGCCGCCGCAGGCCAGATTCCTGCCAGGTTGATCATCATCTGCGTCGCGCCGTTTGCGAATGTCACCGCCAGTGGTCATTGAGAAAGGCGAAGTTGTCATCCTACGAGGCTGGGCCAGAGTGTTGTATTGGCTTGCGGCCCGGTACAAGCCCGCGCCCTACAGGACGGGAGCAGACATTGGCGCAGCATTGGCCGCACCCATGTCAGCCTCCTTGCTTATCCGGCTCTAAAGCCCCAAGGTGAGTAATTATGGCTATTTGTGGTGCTAGCTGTTTCGTTACGACTTCGTCCACACCAGGATTTGCTCGTAGAACGCCCCGGTTCGTCGTCCGGTACGGCGGTTCACGTGCCTAGCAATTCGTACGCATATCGGTGCTGTTGATGATAGTCAATAAGCCCCACGTAGGGCGGGCGATGTAACGACCAGGTCTGCAGCCGGGAAATCAACCTCGCGGGAATCTCGGCATAGGCAGAGGGCGAAGTTTTGATGAATTATTGAAGGTTTCTTGGGCATAGTAGGCGCATAGTATGTGTCATGCTGTGAAGGTTTTGTGGGGCGGCAGATAATCTGCTGGCGCGGGATCGTGTTGTGGGTGTGCCAGACTGAGGAGGACGACGTTGAGAGGTTTAATAGATTATTGGCACGAGGAGACCGGGCTAACCAGTACTGAGTATGCTCTGCTGCTGGCCTTGATCGTCGTTGTGGGTATCCTCGCGTACTCTCAGTTGATGTACAAGATCATTTCTCCCGGGCATGAAGAACACGATCATGATATCCGCATTTGGAAATTTTGGCGGTGATAAGCGCGATGCGGCTTGTATAAGGTGGCCGGAGTCAGTATCGCACGCGGCGGAGCAGCGGATGTACACTGGAGAACGATGGCAGGCAAGAACCGGAGTTGCGGCCGGTGATGGTCTGCCGTTTTTGTGTCTGGTAGAGGCCGGGGCACGTTAGTCTTCGATGGGGACGGATTCGGAGCTGTCGGGGAGCTGGCGCAGGGCCTCCGGCGCGACCTGCTTGTCCAGCAGGCCGAGGGCCACGGCGACGCCGTGCAGGATCGCTTCGGGGCGCGGAGGACAACCCTGAATGTAGTAATCAACCGGCAGCACCGTGTCCACGCCGCCGACGATGTTGTAACTGTCATACCAGATGCCGCCACCACAAGCGCATGAGCCGACGGCCACCACCAACTTGGGATCCGGCACCGCCTCATAGAGTCTCTTCAGCGCCGGCACCACCTGGCGAGTGACCGGACCGCAGCAGATCAGCACATCGGCATGTCGCGGCGAGCCGACCAGCTTGATGCCGAAGCGCTCGGCGTCGTAATACGGGGTCAGTACATCTATGACCTCGATGTCGCAGCCATTACATGCGCCGGTGTTGGTGTGATATAGCCACAGGGACTTGAAGAACGCCTTCTTGCACAGCTCTTCTAACATCACTCACCCTCCCCGACAGTGGCAGTCGTGTTTTCGGC
This sequence comes from bacterium, assembly GCA_030604405.1. GTDB lineage: Bacteria > Armatimonadota > Zipacnadia > Zipacnadales > UBA11051 > UBA11051. The sequence goes on from JAUVVY010000005.1 coordinate 12,780, forward strand.
TTGTTGGCTTTCAAGGCACACGTTTTCGTACTGACACAAATCGCCGCCGCGGTCAATTTCGTCACTGCGAAAGCCGGGCTGCATGATGCGGTCCAGGGGCGTCGCCGGCTGATAGCAAGCGCCACAACGCCGGCAAGTGGCCATGAATATCTCGCACTGGTGGGTCAAGTCCTGGCGGGCCTGGTCGGAAGCCAGCTCGAACTGTCTGGTCATGGTTATGGCGTCTTCGGGGCAGACCTCGGCGCAGCGCCCGCAGAAGATGCAACGCTCCAGCAGCCGGGTTATGCGGCGAGTGGTCTGGTCAAGGTCCTCTATCTTTATCAGCCGCGCCGGGCAGACCGCAGCACACGCTCCGCAACCGATACACTTGTCCACATCCACCTCGGGGTAGCCGCGGAAGCCCTCGTCAGGGGGATGCGGCTTGGCCGGATAGGGCAGAGTGACCCTTCCTGCCAACAGACATATCAGAGCCTGCTTGAGCTTGCTTAAGATCATGCTGCAATATCCTCCTGAAGAGCCTGGATCGGCGGGGACAGTCCCTAAAGGGACAGTCCCCCTTACAGTCCCTTTGAATTCCTGAATTGCCCAACCGCGTGGGCCGGTCTCAGTGCGTCCGGCGAAGCCGAACCCACCTTCGGCCGGCCCCTCCTACGACTCACTGCATCGAGTCACCTTCTGCAATTGCTTAGGTCCTCGGCGGAGCATGTACGAAGTTGGCCAGAATTGATGTCCAGGACTTCCATGCGGTCGGTGCATGAGAAACAGGGATCGAAGCTGCCAATGTTGATGGGCACGTCGGCCAGGGCGCTGCCGGCCAGCATCGGTGGGACGACCTGGAGGTTGGCGTAAGTCGGCGCGCGTACGCGCCAGCGCTCGGGGCGATTGTCCTCGCCGGTCAGGACCCAGTGAAAAACCTCGCCGCGTGGGGCCTCGACCGTGCTGATGGCCTGGCGGCCCGCCGGGATGTCCTCGCTGACCTCGGCAAGCACCGGGCCCTCCGGGATGTCATCCAGGGCCTGACGGATGATGCCTATCGAGACAAGCGTTTCATCGAGTCTGACCAGCGTGCGGGCCAGATTGTCGCAGCCGTCATGGACGCACTTTTTCACGTCCAGCCGGTCATAAGCAGCGTAGGGATGATCAACGCGGACGTCAATTTCGACGCCCGAGCCGCGTCCGGTAGGACCGACGGCGCAGTGCTCTATGGCCATGTCTTTGGGCAACATGCCGGTGCCGCGCAGCCGCGCCATCAAGGTAGTGTCTCCGGGGATGGAGTCGTAGAGCGCCTGCCACTCGCGCTCGATCTCCTTGATGACACTGCGGACGTCATCGTAGGCGTCTGGCTCGATGTCGCGGCGCACCCCGCCGATGACATTGGTCGCGTAGGTTTTGCGATTGCCAGTCAGGCGCTCGCACAGCCACATCAACGGCTCGCGCATGCGCCATACCTGCATCAGCACGGTGTCAAAGCCGATGATGTGGCCGGCGATTCCCAGCCATAACAGATGGCTCTGGATGCGCTCGAGTTCGAGCATGATGGTGCGGAGGTACTTGGCCCGCAGCGGGATTTCAATTCCGGCCGCTTGCTCGATCGCCTGGCAGTAGCATGTACTGTGGACGCACCCGCAGATGCCGCAGATGCGCTCGGCGATGAAGGGAATCTGGTTGTAGGTGAGCACGCTGCAGCCCACCTTCTCGATGCCACGGTGGTTGTAAAAGCCCCGGTAATCGGCCCCGACTACCTCTTCGCCCTCGACAAAGATGCGGAAATAAGCAGGCTCCTCCAGCGCAGGGAAGTAGGGCCCGATTGGCACGACGCTGCTGCCCTCGGGCGGCGGCTTGCGCTCCGGAGTGCAGTCAGCAATCGGGGGCTTGATGCCGTGCTCAACGTCCCAGCGGAGCGGATAGAGGTCCTCGGGCCAGTCATCGGCCAGTACCAGCCGGCGGGGGTCCGGGTGCCCCTCAGGGACGACGCCGACCATGTCGTGGAACTCGCGCTCGCCCCAGTTGGCCGCCGGCACCACCGGAGTGATGGAGGGGATTCTCGGGTCGTCCTCGTCCACCTCGGCGTGCAAAGCGATGTAGATGCCATCTTCGTCTTTGGCGAAGAAATGAGTAATGAGGAACTTGCCGCGCTGCCGGCGGCGGTCGGTGCCTGCGTTGACTACAAAGCGGCAGCCCAGATCGTCCTGCAGGTGCGCGGCTACCTCGACGACGCTGTCGGGGTCAATGGTTACATATAGCCGGCCAGGCTGCGGCGAATTGACTTGTAGTATCTTGTCGCCGAATGTTTGCTGGAGGCTTGCGCCAAGCTCTTGTGCGGTCACCGTTGCTACTCCTCGAGTATAAGGCGTCGGGCTGGAACTGTAGTTATGCAGGTTTCTAGTTCTAAAAGGAGCTTAGAGCTTTGCAAGCCAGTCCCATCGCAGATTGCGTTGCCGTTGGAGGGGCCGGTCGAACGTCGGACGTCATTTGTCCGACGTGAGCCCGGCCCGCGCAGGGCGCTATTCTGGTGCGCTCTGGACACTGAAACGGCCAGCGACAACGGCTGGGCCAGGCTTGCGAGCTTTGCAGAGCAAAGCTCACTGCGACAGGCCCCTCCATTACGACTAGCAACTCGCCAGCCATCCCTACAGAACTCAAACTCGCTCAGATTTGCATAACTACAGTGGAAGCCCGAGCCGCCTTCGCCAAGGCTACGGCGCCCAGGCCTACGCGATGATGATTTGTTGCGTTATCGTGATTCGTTTGGCCTAGAAGCCGGCGATAGCCAGCACCAGGGCCACTACCGCCAGGCCAATGACGGCGAGAAAATAGCGCATCGCTTGCTCAATTCGCAGGCGCGGGTTGACCACGTCAATAAGCCCCACAACGACAATAAGAGCAACGACGGTCGCGAGATGTGCCAGGATGTTGAACGGGAAGGCAAAGGCAACGCCCCAGGGGATGAAGATAGCCGCCAGGATGGATGCATATACTATCTGGCGGGCGAAAGATGCCCACTGAAACAGCGCCAGCCGGGGGCCGGATAGCTCAATGAACGGCCCGCCCATGATTTCCGTGTCTGCTTCGGCGATGTCAAAGGGCAGCTTGCCGATCTGGGCTTGCAAGGCTAACAGCAGCGCCACCGCGGCAACTATCATGGATGCGGCGGGGCCGTGGAGATGGTGCCACTGGGCGATATCCCACATCATCAGGGTCCCGGATTTGAAAGCAGCCGTTACCAGGCAAACAATCAGGACGGGCTCGACGACAATGTGCATCATGATCTCACGTCCGGCGCCGACTGCCGAGTAGGGGCTGGGCGAGGACAGTCCGACCATCACAGTAGCCGTTGCTGCGATTGTAATGAGATAAGCAAGTACGATCATGTCTGCATAGTGTCCCAGGGGCGGCTGTGTACCCATGGGTGTGAGCAACGCCGCCGCCAGTGCCGCGGCCAGCGCTACCATTGGTCCGTAGATGACCACCGGGCTTGGCGAGGATCTGAGGTCCTCTTTGCCCAGCAACTTAAACAGGTCATAGAACGGCTGGAGCACCGGTGGGCCCTGACGGGAGTGCAGCCGCGCGCGCAGGTACTTGCGGACGACGCCGGCCAGCAGCGGCCCCACGAGCAACGCCAGACCCAGGTTTATCGCGGCAGTCATAACCTCAACCTTTGTCTTGCCGAAGGCTCAGCTTCGGCTACGGGTTCTCAGAAAAAGGGTCTGTCGCCTTTTTCCCAGGAATCTCAGCGAACTCACCAGAAACGCGGCAGCTTCGGTATGCCAACAGATGGATAAAGCCACTTGAAATAGCGTCTGAAGGGCAATAAGAAGCTGTGCACGGGATACCTGACTTCTTCGGCCGGATGGTCCTCTCCGCACAGCCAAACCGGCACCTCTCGAATTTTAGAGCGGCCGATTCTGGATATGAGGTAGGCCAGCAGCAAGCATCCGGCAAAGGCGGCCAGGATCATCAGCGGCCCCCAGGCTCCTACAGCGCCGCTTTCCGGCACGCGCAGGCTGATGTTGAGGACCGAATCGCCGAAGATGGCGTTGAAATCGAGGCCGTGGCCGGCGCTGAGGGTTGTCGAGACCGTCCGGTACAGGTACTTGATGGGCAGCAGCGGCACTACCCCGAATAGCACGCAGAAAACCGCGAGGATTGCCTGGGCAGCCACCATGCTAGCGGGCACCTCGCGCCGTTCGACCGACTGCTCAACATGAAGGCTGCCGAGAAACACCAGGCCCAGGAATTTGAGGAAAGAGGCCAGCGTAATGGCTGATATGAAGATGGCAATAATGCCCAGGAATACCATCAGTGGCATGTGAAATCCGGCCAGCAGGGAGCTTTCAAAGATAAGCCACTTGCTGGCGAAGCCGTTGAAACCGGGTATGCCGGAAATGGCGAGGGAGGCAATGATGGCCATGGCCGCCGTGGCGGGCATTATGCGCATCAATCCGCCGGCCTTGTCCATGTCGCGAGTGCCTGTTCGATACAGCGCCGCACCGGCGTTGAGAAATAGCAAGGCCTTGAATGCGGAATGGTTTATCGCGTGGAAAAGGGCTGCGACGAGAGCCAGGGCCGCCAGCTCCGGACGGGTCGGCAGGAAAGCTACGCCGATGCCGATCGCCAGCCAGATGTAGCCCATCTGGCCGATGGCATGAAACGCCAGCAAACGCTTGGTGTCGCTTTGTTGTAGCGCCGTGAGCGTACCTATGACCATCGAAGCCGTGCCAAAGAGCGCAACCACGACTCCCCACACGACAGTTGCAGCCGACAAGGGCATCATCACGGCCAGGACCAGGAGACAGCGATAAACGCCCATCTTCTCCATGCAGCCGGGCATCACCGCGGAGAAGGGAGAAGGGGCTGCTGGCTGGGCGTGCGGCACCCAGAAGCCGAAGGGCAAGATGCCCGCTTTGGTGGCGGCAGCCACCATAAACAGACCGATGCACAGGTGGGCCAGCCACGGCCTGGCAATCATCAGCGCCGCTAGCGCCTGCCTGAAGTCCTCGATTGCGAATGAGCGTGTCGGTGTGTGCAGATAGAGTATGATGACAGCAATTGCCATGAGCACTACGGCTGTCTGGCTGACGATGAAGTAGATGACAGCCGACTGGCGAACTTCGGCATCGCGCTTCTCGAATACTATCAGCGCGTAGGACGTGAGCGTCATGATCTCCCAGAATACGACAAAGAAGAACAGGTTGTGCACCGACAGAATGGCGACTATGCTGGCGAAAAACAGGAGTAGCATCGGGTAGTAGCGCGCCAGGCTGTATTCGTCGTAGATGAGCATGTAGCGGATGGAATACAGCGTACTGCACACGGCCGACAGCGCCGTTATCAGTAGGAAGACAGCGCTAAGTTGGTCAATCTCAAATATCAGCGCGGTGTTTACCCAGGGGATGTAAAGCACCGGGGAGGCGCTGTGCACCGGCCCAGTGGTCAGTACCGCGAACGCCAATTGGGTCACGAAAGCAGACGCGATAAGGGCGGAAAAGAATGCCACATAGCCGGTGGCGAGCCGGTTCTTGGCCACAAGTGCCGCGATCACAGCACCTGCGACCAGCACAACAATAGCGGCAATCAGCAGATCAGCGCCTGTCATTGTCGGTTCACATTCCTAAGTCCGTTCATTGTTGCACAGTCTGGGGTCCTGTGCACCAGCAGGCAAGGCGGCCACGAATCTGTCAATCGCCTGCGCAACTGGCTCGGTCAGACACTGTTGCCATTCCAGGCTGGCGGGCTGAATTGCCAGTATCACGACACGCTTGTTGCATTGTGTGGTCAGCAATTTGGCCAGGAGGCTCAGCGAGCAGTTGTGTGTAGATATGTTGCTGCCGGCCAATTGCTGCGGCTCCAGGAGCCTGATTTCCCCTGCCGGGACGCCCATGTCCGCCGCATCCACGAACATAACGGTGGCGGCCGGTGTGTTGCGCATCTCGGCCAGATAATTTTCCGGCACCTCTTCGCAGTGGAGGTACTGCATGCCGAGTTTGTCGGCCAGAGCGCGTCCGAGTACCAGGCCGGCCGCGTCATCGCCGCGCTGCGGGTTGCCGACGCCGACCACGAGCACCTCATTGCTGTTGCACATTGCCGCCAGGTCCTTCATGCTTGCCACGGCGGAACCTCACAAAGCGTCGGGCTGGCAACCCGACACACGGGATAATGATCTATAACGCGTGCTGGAAGTCCTGCATCTGCTGGACTTCGTCATAGCGGAAGACGGGGCCATCGAGGCAGACGTACTTGTCGCGTATGAGGCAGTGGCCGCATTTTCCGACGCCACATTTCATGTGCGCTTCCATGTTAATGTACATCTGCTCGTAGCTGACCTCCAACTGCTCCAGGATGGTGACGACGGGCACTATCATGACGGCCGGCCCGCACATAAAGACGGTTGTGTTGTCCGGCTGTAATTGCAGCCGGTCCACCAGCTCGGAAACGTAACCTGCGTTGCCGACCCAGCTCTCGTCGGCCACGTCCACGGTCTGCTGACATTTGATCTCGGGCGCTTCGGTCCAGGCTTGCAGGTCGTCTTTGTAAACGCGGTCCTGAGGCGTGCGAGCACCATAGAGAAGAGTCAGTTGCCCGTAATCGTCGCGGCGGTCGAGGATGTAAAAGATGGTCGCCCTTAGTGTCGGCAGGCCGAGACCGCCGGCAATGATGAGTATGTCGCGGCCCAGGTTTTCCGCAAGCGGAAAGCCATTGCCCATCGGGCCGCGCATCCCTACGTAGTCTCCCACGTGCATCCGGTGCAGCGGAACGGTCACGATGCCTGCGGGGTAGCGGCGCACCGTGATCTGGAGGAGATGGGTCTGGGCCGGGGATGAAGCCAGCCCAAAAGGCGCCTCACCGGAGCCCAGCACCGATAGCTCGATGAATTGCCCGGGATCAAAGTCCATGCCGGGATCGTCGTCCGGCAGGCGGAGCGTGAAGGTCCTCTCCGTGCGTGTCTCGATGTGGATATCGGTAATGGTGGCAAGACGTGGTATGTAGTCTTCCGAGCGGTTCATGAGTTTTCTCGTCATCTATCCAGTTTTTGTCTCTTCAGGCGGTCCGCGGCGGATCAGCTCGCACACAGTGGGCATACCCATGTGGCCCAGACAGGTGATTATGCAGCGGCCGCAGCCGACACAGCCGTAGCGGCCGCGCTGTTCGAAATGATCGTAGGCGAGCTTGTGGAAGGCATACATGCGTGCGCGCTGTGGTGTAGGGAAGCCGCGCACGCCGCCGGCCTCGCGCGGATAGGCAAACAGGCGACAGGAGTCCAACTGCCGGACCCTGCCCCCAGTCTTATCGTCATAGGTGAGGTCATTTACGTCAAAACAGGTGCAGACCGGGCACAGATACGAGCAAGCGCCGCAACTGTAGCAGTGCTGGGCGATCTCCTCCCAGGTTTCGGCATTGACCTTGTACGCACTGACGCGGCGAATGGCGGCGGCGAGATTTGCCTGGACCTCGAAGAGCTCGTGGATGGCCTTGTCTTTCTGCGCGTCGCGTAGTTGGATGATTTCCGGTGTGGCCGGCTGCAAGAGTTCGCGCCACTGCTGACGGATGCGCTCGCCTTTTGCGGTGGCGATCTCGACCAGGTATGTGTCGCTCACCGGGGTCAATTGCACGTCATAGCCGGATTCGCTGACCGGCCCACCGCCCTCGCAGCACGGGCAAAAACAGCTCTCTGCCGCCGGCTCGGCACAGGCCATGGCGATGAGAGTGGCGGCTTGACGGCGGCGCTGGTAGAGCATATCAACCGGCTCGCGCTGCAGGAAAAAGCGATCGAGGCACTCAATGGCTGCAACGTCACAGGGCCTGATGCCGAAGATGATAAATGGGCTGGGCGGCGGCGGCGGGGTAATCTGGGGGGGCGCGTCGTCCTTGAGAGAATATTCGAAATAGACTTCCTTGCCTGGGCGCAGATGCTGGACGGGTGAGACCAGGGAGTTGCCGAAATCGAGTTCGATCGCCGCGGGGTTCCTGACCTGGCGGAAAAAGATGTCGTCCTTCGGGGCCCGGGTCGGGGCGATGATGTGATCTCCCAGCTCAAAGAGCTGTTGCAGGGCCTGGGGGAGTCTGTCGGCCCCAAGTACGTAGTTCTCCACCTGGCCGTGCATCTCAGCCCCTCCTCACTCTGGCGGGAGTGCGACGATAGGCGAGGGCGCAACTGCGTCTGTCGCAACGTGCCGGGCCCATCAGAATCTCCATGAGGTGCCTCTGGTGTGCGGGAAGTAGAATAAGCCCCTTGTCAAGATTGGGGTAGGGATAAGCAGCAACTTCAGCCCGGCCCCTGGCGGTCTGGACGATGACCGGACGGCCCGGTTTGAGTTCGTCCTTCTCCATGTCATCAGGATTCATCATGATATGGCTGGCCCGCCAGTCGCGCATCTCGCGGTAAAGCAATGGCAATGACCACATGCGCCCGTCGTATATCCACCAGTGGGCATCATATCGGCCCATGAGAGTGTATTGCCACTTCTCGGGGTCGGCGACCTCGATGGGTGCATAGTCGCTCTGTTCCACGATGCTGTAATCCTGGTTCGGCGGGATAGCCTGCAGATCTACATCGAGTTCGTTCCGTCTGCGCAGGGCGGCTGGCGAGATATCCTGATAGCCGGCGATCTGGCCGTTGATCTGGTGCCATATCTCTCTAACCGTCTGCGGGCCGGGCTCGTGTCCCAGGCGCTGCGCCAACTCCGCGAAGATCTGCGGCACGTATCTGCACTGTCGCCACGGACGCACCACCTGACCATTCCAGCGGACCTTGCCGTCGAGGGTGGTGAAGCTGCCTTCACGCTCGCCGTAGCCACACATGGGCAACGTCACGTCGGCAATGCGGCTGGTAGCGGTGCGGAAGCTGTCAACGACGATAAGGACATCCAGCATGTCCCTGAGCTCGTCCATGCCGTCCCGGTCCAGCCAGCTCATCAGCTCTTCAGCGATGACGATTAGCCCGTCGAGGTGGTGCAGGTTTGCGTCGAGCATTTCGAACAGGCCCAGGCCGCCGTTGCCAGGCTGCTCCGACAGATAGGGCACGACACCCATGTGCCCCAGACCGACAGAGTTAGGAGTGCCGTTGACCGCGAAGACCTTCGCCACGTCGCCCTTGCAGGCGTTGATGCTGGCAGCGAGTTCGCTGACCACCATGCCGGCATGGGGCGTGGAAAAGGCTCGTGTAGAGAGGACTATGGCCACCTTTGAGCTCTGGTCGAGCATCTCGACGAGCCGGGCAAAATCGTCGGCCAACTGCTCGGGTCCAAGCTCGGCCAGGTCCGCTGAGATCTCGGCGCCGCAGTCGGTCTCCAGCGTCTCGGCGAGCAGATGTAGGACCGCTGTGACGGCCCCCGGGGCGTGTTTCAAGTAAAGATCGGCCACTTGGCCCAGGCCGTCGTCAATCTGGTCAACGACCGCCAGCGAAGCGCCCATTTGCTGGGCCCGGGTTACCCACGAGCAAGCCTGCGCGTTGAGATAGCCGAGATTCGAGCTGAGACAGATAATGAGATCGTAGTTGACCAAGTCGCGCAAGGGCGGTCGCCCGTATGGCCGGCCGGAGAACTGCTCCAATCCCCAGATAGTCGGACCATCTACACTTCTGCCGAAGTTGTCTATGTTCGGGGTATCCAGCACATCCCTGGCAAAATGCGCGACGGCGAATCCTTCCTCGTTGGTGAGGTGCCCGGCAGTTAGTACTCCGAGACCAGGCTGAGGCCCATTCAGCATCGGCTGGAGAAGCTGTGCAGTGCGGTCAAGGGCCTCATCCCAGGAGGCAGGGGAGCCATGAACAAGGGGTGTGCCGAGATGCAGAGAACTGCGCACCATATCGCCGACCTGCCAGCCACGCATACAAAGCCGACCTTCGGAAACAGCATCGGCCCGGCTGGGCGCAGTCAGGACGAGTTTGTCGTCTTCAGACTCCAAATACAACCCGCAACCCGCCCCACAACATGGGCAGACCGCGGGAACAAGTTTGGACATCACTACTTTTCCTTATGCCCCGCGACCGTCAATTAGCATGAATCTCAAGCAATACCGTCAGGCTTATTCGCCTCACATAGACGGATACCTTCGCATGAAGTTTCCTTTTGAAAGAATTAGTGACCTCTTTTTTGGAAGATTTTCTTGAGTACAGCCCGTTACGCACTCAAGTTGCTCAGCAACAGCGGAGCGCCTGCGAATCAACAGGGAGCTTCATCCTCAGGGCAAAGGATATGACACAACGTGGCCGTCCGAGAGGGCGACGGCCAGAATTGCGTCCGCGCCGTCACCCAGCGTGGCCAGGAACCTCGGCGCGGCAGAGGTGCGCAATTCGCTGAGTAGCTCTCCGCCGCCGTCGGCTATACGCACGAGGCCGCTTTCGTCGCAATAGGCAACTAAGCTGCCGCCAGGCCGGTCAATGACGATCGCATCATTGACGCACGAGCCGGCGCGGTCCTGCCAGAGCACCTCGCCCGAGCCATCAAGCACATACAGGTAGCCGGTGCCAGAGGCCAGGACTATCTCATTATTGCCGTCGCCGTTGACATCGCCCGCGCAGAGTCTGTTTGCCGGGTAGCCGAAATTGTCAAAGCGCCAGAGCGTATTTGAGGGATCCGCAAACGGGGTGGCGCGGAGGTCTCCGGTGGACGAGCCGGTTATCACCTCAACCTTACCGTCACCGTCGAGGTCGGCCACCGCGTAACAGACGTCGCCGATGGAAGTGTACCTGCGGTATTTCACGGTCCCGTCGAAACCACATGCCTTGCTGGAGCCGTACTTGTCCGCCAGGAAGATCGCATCGGCGCTGCCGTCGCCGTCGGTGTCCTCGAAAGACATCGCCATCGAGCCGTGAAGTGCGTAGTCGTGCTTCCACAGCAACTGCCAGTCAGCAGTCAGCGCCTGTAGGTCGTAGTTGGCCATGCTGGCGAGGATGTCGGGTTTGCCGTTGGCGGTGATGTCGCCGACAAGCAGGTTGAAGACGGAATAAGCTCTGTCGCCAAAGCTGCGGGCCCAGGGCATGCCGCGCATCTCGTGCTGATCAAGCAACTCCCCGGCGGCGGACAGTATGTAGATGTATGTGTCAGCGGATCCGACCACTATCTCATCGCCCGGATTGTCGCGCACGTCGCCGAAGGCCACATCGCGCACCAGGCTCTTTGCTGAAAAGCTCCACAACAGTTTGCCCGCTGTGTCGAGGCAGTGCAATACCGGTCCGCGGCAGACAAAGAGCCGCTGGCCGTTGCCGTCGTGCAGGTCGGCGGCCTTGATCCGCCATACTAAGCCGTCAGGCTCGAAAGCGCTCCAGAGGGGCTTAGTACCTTCGCGCTCGGCGGTGACGCGGCCGGCATCTGCGACAGGCTGGGCGTCGTTGATCGCCTGCTGAATAAGGGGAACCAGGAGTCTGCCGCTGGGAAAGTCGGCGAATCCGAACTGGCTACGGCCGGAATCCAGCGTGACTGACTGCAATTCCCCGGCCACTTCGACTTCCAGCTCAGCGCCACCTTCAGGCGCAATGACGTTGAAGACGCCCGAGCCACTCAGATCTGCCACGATGTCAATCGGCGCGGTACTGGACAGCTTGATGCCTGCAAGATTGAGGCTGCGCAGGCGGCTGATGAAGATGTAGTCCGGGCTGAGGATTGCGGCCTGCAATTCGGCGCTCACGGCCGGACTGTCAACATCACCCAGCAGCGCCAGGGCGGGATCGGAGCCCTTGATGGCCACGAGATTATGGGCGATCTGCACGGGCGTCAGATCGCGGCGATACCCGCGGCGGCTGACATACATCAGAGATGCAAAAGTGACCGCATCACCGGCCTGGATCTGCCCGCTCTTGCGCTGGTGGAGGATGCTGACGGGCAGAACGATCCCTGCCCGCTCGTGATTTGTCACCCAGGCGGCATCCAGCGGCGCGGCCGGCTTGATGTGAAAGGCCCTGGTGAGGTCATCGGACACTTCCGGAGGCGGGGGCAGGCTCTCTGCCTCATAGACACGGGTTTCGCCATTCGCGTCCTGGAAGATGAAACGGTCAACGCGGACCGGCTGACGCTCGCGGAGCGTGACCAGTAGTAGATGCGGCCCGTCGCCCTCAAGTGTGACTTTGGGCGTGTCGGAGGTCAAGGCGTGGTCGGCGGCCGAGCGGCCGTAGCGGCCCTTGTTCATGTGGAAGGACTGCTTGTCCCCGAGGTCAACCGAGATCCACAGCGAGTCGCTGCTGCTGTCAACGCCGTAGCCGATGACTGCCAGGGAGTACTCGCCGGCCGGCAGGTCCACGCCAAATGCAATCCGCGAAGTGCTGCGGTCCATCAGCAGAGCCCTGCCGCCGGAAGCCGTTTCGTCATCTGCCAGCAGACAGTCGCTGGTCTCGGCGGCGGCTCCCCGCTCTGCCACGAAGTCCTTGCCATTCACTATGTGCTGGTTGCCGGCTTCGTCAATCGTCTTCCAGGTGAGGTCGAAGTCATAGTAGTCATCCTCGCGCGGGACCACGGTATCTGCGATCAGGAACCACTCGCCACGGTGCCACAGGATTTTGCGCTGCCAGTCACAGCCGTTGTACGCCCTGGTGTAGGTGTTGGTATAGCCGAGAAGGGCCACGTCTGCATATTCAGTGAGGCCGGAGAGACTCGGCACCAGCTTGTCGCAGCGGCCGTTGCGCAAGATTGATACCATCGTGTGCTCGGTGGTGTTGCGGGTGAGATAATCGTGGTCCAACAGCCAGCGCTCGCCGCCTTCGACAAATTCGATAATCGAGTTGCCGTCGTAGTGCAGATGCTTGCCGCGCGAGTGGCCGTCCAGCAGGAGATACTGCCCTCCGCGGTTCCAGTTTTCGCGGAAGCTGATTTTGTCGAAGGAGTCCTGCTCCGGCACGTCGGACTTGGCGAACGGCTCGTTGTAACTCGGATAGGTCTGGACCCATTCATAGACCTGCGGGTCGGTCATGAACACATTGACGCCGGTGAAGCGATCCGCAGGGACAGGCTCTATGCCGCGCTCGTAGGGGTTCCGCCATGCGCCGCTTGTGTATTGCTGCAAGAGCCACTTGTAGCCGCCATCCCCCGTCCACCATAGAGCCAGCGGCAGCGCTTGCTGGGGCAAGTTGGGCCTGGATGAGACACCTGAGTCGCCGAAGCCGCTTGCCAGGCCCTGGTTGTCGCAGATGGCGACCATGTAATCGGCGTACTTCTTCATGTTGCCGCTGGTGAAGTAATCCATCTGGTTCTCGGCCAGACTGTAAATCTGCGAATGAGCGGTGGTGAGAGTCAGATAGCTGTCTGCGTCCTCCTGCGGCTTCCATGATTTGGCCTGGGCCAGAAGACATGCTCTGGCCTTATCGAGTTTCTCGGGCATGTCGGCGAGGCCATAGTAGCGATGGAAATAGCGCGCGCCGAAATGGACACCCAGCAGCGGGAAGGTGGTGTGATTCCAGGAGACCAAATCGCGCTTGCCGATATTGGCGTATCCCGAGACGTGCGGCACAAGGTCCCTGACAAACTGCAGCAGGGCGTTGGTGAAGTCCAGGCGCAGGTCATCGCTGATCAGCGCGCACTCCTCGAAGGCGTCCCAGGCACACAGGATCTGCCACGAGGAGGTCTCCTCCGGCCACGGCATCTTGCGGTAGCTGGATGAGCCGATGAATGATTCCCGCTCCCCGCCAGGGGCGTACATCTCGGCCATTATCTGCATCGCCGCGATGGCCTTGTTGGCATACGCCTCGGAGCCGGTCTGCAGGTACAGGTTGGCGTTGACGGTCAGTTCGCAGAAGGTCGGGTCAGGCTTTTTCGCCGCGATCTTGTCAGCCTCGGCTGGTGTCAGCGCGGGCTCTGGCCCTACCTCGATAATGTAAGGCAGCTTGCCGTCCTGCAGAGCTTGCAGGAAACGTGGCACACTCAGCTCGGCCCCTGCGACGTCGCTGCAGCCGATGACGATGACGTTGTTGCCGCCATTGTAGGGATAGGGGTCATAGACGGTGTGCAGGAGGTACTGCCCCGGGCCGGGCACGAGCGCATTGGCGAAGGTGTAGCGGTTCCAGTAGAGGCGCTCGATGAGAGGGTTGTTGAGCATATTGCCGAGGCAGATGACGGTACGCTTGGCCGGATCGGCAGCCTCGATATCCGGTACGAGTTCCGCCTTTACTCCGGCTGCGACCAGGCCGTCGAGCAGGGCTTGAGTAGCTACCTGATACTCTTCGTCCTGCGGCGCGATGACTGCAGGTGGCCTGCCGTTAACGATCAGCGGAGTTGTGCGTTCTAGCGGGCGGACGTCAGGCAGTTTCGGCACCGCGATGCCCGCGGCATTGGCTTTCTGCAAGTCGTCAGGTTGCGTGGGGCCGATGATCTCAACCTCGGCCAGCGCGGGATGGGCACGCTTGCCCTTCGAGACTCCAGCCACCGAGCGGAAGCGGAGGCCCTTCACTGCGACCGGCTCCCAGTGATGCTCGGCCCATTCACTTAGCGGGAACTCTTCGGCCTCGGCGAGGGTTTTCTCGAAGGTGCCGTCGCCGTCCAGGTCCGCCTCGATGACATACGCGGTGGTGTAATAGACCTCATGGCTCTGGTAAAGGCGGACGCCCGATACCTCGCGCGGCTCGTCGAATGTGAAAGTGATGACGCCCTCGCCCTCGGTCCCGACTTCGAAGGTAAGAGCCGACCGCGTGTTGCCATCAACAACGGCGGTGGCATTATCTGATGCTAGCTTCGGTGTTGCGGTTACGGTCGCGACGTAGGCGATGTTCGCCTCGTCGGCGGCTGCGGTGAGAGCGCAGATGAGCAATACAGCTACGGCAGCAATATAGTTCATTGTGATTACTCCTCTGTACCATCCACTCATATCATGTAGTATGCACGTACTGATGACGAAGCAATTACCATATATTAGAACGCACATGCCGTGATGACCTTCCCGAGCTACCGGAGCATTGGGAACCCCGGGACCTCAAAACGGCTCTGGCGAGAGGGTATGGCCTGGCAGTGGGGGAAATGTCTCTGCGGAGACGGTGCAGACGTAAGTGCATGATAGTGATGGTGGCGCGTTAAGAATGCGAGAGTAGGGCGCATGAGCTGGCGGCTTATCAAGTGGGAACTGGCTGTTATCATCCTTGCGGTACTCGTCCTGCCGCTGGCGCTGTGGTTCTACAGCGATCACACGCTGGGGAAGCGGCTTGAGGCGGAACTGGACGATCTCAGGGCCCAGGGCATGCCTCTGACGATGCTTGATGCAAGAGCCAAGGCCGTGCCCGACGACCAAAATGCAGCCGTGTTGTACCAACAGGTCTTTCGTGTGGACTTCAGCGCGCCAGTTAGCAGCTCCTCGGTCTCCTTGCTGCCGGATTTCTCAGGTGAATGCTACGATCTACTGGATGACTGTTCAGATGGGCTGACTCCCGAAGCTGTAGATTACCTGCGCACGTTTTTCAGCGACCGGCAAACGCAGCGGTCGCTGGAGATACTGCGGGAGGCGTCGCAACGCCCGCACTCGGTGTTTCCGATTAGATGGGAGGAGGAATTTCCTGTCAGGTTTTCACACTATGCGCTTTTCCGGAGAGCTGCGCGCGTTCTTGTTGTCAGAGCAGCACTTGCTGCGCATGACGGGGATATCGCGGAGGCCATGGAATGGCTAGAGGTCGTGTTTCGCATGTCCGAGCACATAGGCTCGGAATCGTCCATTATCTCGGAGCTCCTGACAGACAGTATGCAGGACATCGCGTTTCGTTGGTGTGTCAAGCCCTCACTGCGCGATGGCACCGTGTCGCCCCAAGCAGCTAAGAGATTTGAGGAATACCTCCGCGGGATCGACCGGTACAGCAGCTTCACCAATGCCATCATATGGGAGCGGGCGAGCGGGATCCATCATTTCGATTTGGCGTACCGCGAGGGACGCTCTCTGCAGAAGATCATTAGTGGGGCGGGATACTACGTCGGCGCCAGATACGCTACGGCGGATTGGGTCGGCTGGCTCGGACGGGTGGCCGGCCCCGTGCAGAAAACCGACCAGTTGATCTACCTGGAATACATGGAGGAGGCGATCCGACTCAGCAGGCTGTCGCTACGCGAGGCCAAGCCAAAGCTCGAGCTATTGACTGCGGAGCTGGAGAGCTTGCCTGCCCATCGTGCGCCGCTTGCGAAGATCATGGCATTCGCGAATCCCTGGGCGTGGCAGAAACGGGATCGCACGGTGGCCAATATCGGAATGTGCCGGATCGTGCTGGGGCTGAAGGTGTACAAGCGTGAGCATGGCAAATACCCCACGGGCTTGCGGGAGTTGCAGCAGACGCTGGATTGGGAAGTCCCCAAGGACCCCTTCAGCGGGCAGGATTTCGTGTATCGGCCACAAGACGAGGGCTTCAAGCTGTATAGCTTCGGCCCGAATCTGGCAGATGACGGGGGGGTTCCAAAATACGATGAACAAAGCAAGCAGCGACGCCAGGATTACGACATCGTGTGGGAATGCGTGAAGTAGGGCGCGCTGTGACCGGTGGCGAGCAACAGGCGAAGAATTGGTGCGGGAATAATACAAATAGCAGGCAATATTGGGACTCCGGGGAATAGTCCATTTGACTAATTTCTCAGTAGCGAAATACTGGTGTGGACAAGCGTTTTGAAGCGTGGTATGCTAGCCGCGATTCGGCATCATGTCAGATCGGTGGACAGGATAGTCTGGGGAGTCTGAGTACAAAGTAGCGGCTGCCGGAAGGCATTCAATGGCCGCTGCAGTTTAGTTTGTGAGGTCGAGTGAACGGCGCAAAGTCGCGAGCCGCTTGAAAAGGATGACCGAAATGGTCAAGTCCCGCAGCATTACTGTAGCACTCATATCATTATTGATGGCAACCTCGCTCACTGCCACACTGATGGCGGCCGAGCAGGACAAGCCGGTTGTGGCCGAGCCGCGCACGTCGGTGAGCGTGGTCACTGAGTCAACCGATGCCGTGGACGTGAAGGTGATGCCGACGGGCGGAGTGGCTGAAACGGGGGCGGCTGAAGTTGACTTGCAGCGGCCACCGCAAGAGATCTTCGAGGCGCTGCCGCGCTTTGGGGCGAATCTATTTCCTGCCGCTGTAGATATTGATACGACAGAAGCGGACAGGAAAGCGCAGTCGGCGGGAGCGCCGGCGGCCAACGCGCCCGTGCCGCCGAACTATGTAGTCGGTCCGGGCGACCAGCTTTCTCTGATGGTCTCAGCGCGCGGCTGGGAACAGCTTGACCAGACGCTGACCGTTAGCGCCGAGGGCCTGGTCTTCCCGCCGCAGTTGGGCAAGGTGACCGTGGCAGGGCAGACGCTGGCCGAGCTCCGCCAGGTGCTTTCCGAGGCGTACGGCAGGCTGTACGCGGAGCCGACCGTGACGCTGGTGGTCTCCGAGCAGCGGACGGTGGAGGTCTATGTCACCGGTGACGCGATGCGGCCCGGCAAGTATGCGCTGGTCGGCACGGCGACGGTCTTCACGGCGCTGTATGCGGCGGGCGGGCCGTCTGACATCGGTTCTTTCCGGCGGCTGCAGCTCAACCGCGTGGGGCAGAAGGCGGTGGAGATTGACCTTTACGACTACCTGCTGACCGGCCGGCGCGACAAGGATGTGCTGCTGCAGCCGGGTGACACGCTGTTCATCCCGCCGGTGCAGGCGGAGGTGGGACTGGCGGGGCAGGTACGGCGGCCCGGGCGCTATGAATTGAAGGGCGAGGTGACCATCGGCGAGGCCATCGGAATGGCGGGCGGCCTGAAGCCAACAGCCTATGGGCCGGTCGTGCAGCTTTGGCAAACGACCGGCCGCAGCGACTGGGTGCTCGTGAACATCAACGTGTCCGACCCGGATAGCACGGATTTGCAGCGCCCTATCAAAGACGGCGACGTGCTGGTGGTCAACGAGATACTGCCGCAGGGCGACAATGTCGCGAAGGTCTTCGGCGCTGTGAAACGGCCCGGGTACTATCCCGTCGGCCCCGATGCGACCGTGGGTTCGATATTGCGCGCCGCAGAGGGCATGGTGGGTGACGCGCACATGGGCCGCGGCGTGCTGACGCGCCTCGACGAGAACCGGCACGTGGAGATGATCAGCTTCGATGTGCGCGAGCAGTACCGTGGCGGCCCGGAAGTGCAAATTTCCGTGAGGCCGAAGGACTGGATACGGATTTTCGGGCAGGAGGAGGTCGAGCCGCCGCAAGAAGTGGAAGTCAGCGGCGCGGTCGCACGCCCGGGCACCCACCGCTGGGCGACCAATATGCGCGTAAGCGACCTGGCCCTGCAAGCCGGCGGGGCGCTGCCCGAGGCGTACATGGCACGCGCGGACCTGCTGCGGCTGACCCCGGACAAGACGTATGAGGTTATTGCCGTGAACCTGCGCGACGCCATTGACGGCAAAGCGGAAGCCGATATTGCCCTGCAGCGCGGCGACATCCTCAGCGTGATGCTGCAGGAGAACGCGAAGCCGGCGTCTCTGGTGCATGTGGCCGGCTATGTCGGCAGCCCGGGCGATTACCCGCGCCGCGAGGGTATGCGCGTGAGCGACTCGATTTTCGCCGCCGGTGGCTTGAAGCCGGGAGCGGGGCCTACCGTGGAACTCACACCCGGCCGCTTCGAGGGCAAGCCCAAAACCGTGACGCTGCGACTTATCGGCGGGCCCGAGCAGTACGCCATCGAGCCTGATATGGTGCTTTCCGACGATGACACGGTATCGGTTGCCGGACGGGGCGATTTCAAGGCACATGCTGATTTGGTCCATCTGCAGGGGCGGGTGGCTAAACCCGGCAGCTATGTGATCAAGGGGCAGCCGGGCAGGGACCCCTATACCGTGTTCGATTTGCTTGAGGATGGCGACGGGCTGCTGGAGGACGCCAGCCCAAACGGGATCGTGGTCTATCGCCGTCACGGTGCTGCGATGGGTACGGCGCAGGCCGAAGACCTGGAGCGGCTGCTGAAATCCGTCAACCAGGAGACTCGCCAGCCGACGATGCAGGTGGATACTGCGGAGCAGACCAGCGCCATGAACACCACAGTCGCGGAGAGCCTGGCTGCTGTGTTCAGCAGCCCCAGTGGAGTAAGTATCGTTCTGCCGCCGCGTGCGGTGAACCCGGAGGATTGGGTGGCGGCCATTCCGGTTGATGGCGCGCAGCTTGTCGCTACGCGTGGCAAGTCCGGAAACATGGAACTCGAACCCGGCGACACCGTAGTTGTGCCGCGCCGCATCAATACCGTCACCGTGCTGGGGGCCGTGCCCCGGTCCGGCGCAGTGCCCTACGTCAAGGGCCAGAACTGTGGGGGATATATAAATGCGTCAGGCGGTTTCCGGGAGGATGCCGCCGGCGGGCGGATGGTTGTGGTGCATGCAAACGGCTCGGCGGCACCAATCAACTCCAACACAAGCATCCAGCCCGGCGACGTAATCGTGGTGCCGACCAAACACATCGTCCGCACCGTCCGCACCGAAAGCAAATGGCAGCAGTGGTTCAAGAGCATCGTCACACTGGCCACCGCCGCCCTGGTGTTCTAACGAGAGGAACGTAGTCCGTGGCATCGTCTGCGCGCGTGAGGAAGTTACGACTGCCTGACAGGCTGCACTGGTGGCATGTGCTGGTGCTAAGTCTGCTGGGTGGCCTTATTGTCGGCACTGTGGTTTACTCCATTTGGCCGGGCAGCTACCTGGCGACCAGTTCGCTGCTGCTCAGCGATCAGGCCGATGTCGTTGCGAAGCTGCTTCCCCAAAGCAGCACAGTGACGGCGGAGTCCGAACAGGACCGGCTCTGGGCGATTCTGGGCAGCCGCGAAATCCGAGGGCGGTTGGTGAAGAAGCACAAGCTCGGCCAGAAGCTGGGGATGGATGATGACTGGGTGGCCGAGATACTGGGCCATATGACCAGCATTCAGCCTCTGGGCGGGGGCTTAAGCATCACCGTCACATGCCGAGGCTGCCGCAACCCGAAATCGGCCCTGTGGGGGTCGCTGCGCATGGAAGATGCCAGGCAACTGTGTGCGCAGCTTGCCAACGGCTATGTGGCCGAACTGGAAAGCTATCTTGCAGAGACAGGCTTGCAGCAGGCGGGCGATAACCGTAAATTTGTCACAAGAGCCAAAGAGGAGCTTGCGGCAGAGCTGCAGGAGAGCGAAGACCGCCTGCAGCAACTGCAGACGCAGTATCATCTGCTCGACCCCAGTGACAAGGCCCTGCGCATCGTTGACCGGATAAATGCGGCACAACAGGCTCTTGCCGATGCCGCGGCGCAGGCTGATGATGTGACCAGTTCGCTGCGGACCGCGCGTGGGCAGTTGCGCGACGTGGACGCGCTGCACATAGCCAAGGTTGTGGAACTGCGCAACCCGGTGATTACCCAGCTTGAGCAGAAGCTGGCAGAGCTGCGGATTGATATGGCGACCGAGCTGGCCCACGGCAAGACGGACATACACCGCGACGTGGCGCAGATTCAGGCCGGTATTGACAGCATCGAGCAGCAGATCCAAGACGTGCAGCAGGAGACGCGGCAGGAGCTAAGCCAGGCCAATAACCCGGTGTATGACGGGCTGGTGAGCAAGGTGGTGGAGCTGGAGATCGGCCTGGCCGGGGCGCGGGCACGGCAGGCAAAACACGCCTCGCTGCTGGCGGCCGCAAGGGGTCGGCTGGCCGAGCTGCCGCCAGTAGCGCGCGAATACGCCACCCTCAAGCGGCAGCAGCAGGTGCAGTCGGAGCTGATGGCGTCGCTGACGCAGTCGCTGGCGCTTGCGCTAATCGAAGAGCAGCGCGCCAAGACCGGCAGCAAGTTCACGATACTCGACACGGCAGTGCCACCAGTGCTGCGCTCGGGCCCGCCGACGCTGGTGTGCGGGGCGATTACGTTCGTTATCATCTTCATCGTGCTTGCGTTCTTCATGATTGACCGCCGCGCGTTCGGGATGTTCTAAGCTGCCTTCACACAATTCGCACAGACGGGAGCTAGCAATATGGCAGGCTTGAACCAGGTGCAAGAAGGGACCGTGCGTGACCGGCTGTGGATGTGGGGCAACGAGCCGAAGAACCAGGACGCATCGTGGGGCTTTCCGGGCGTCTCGCGGATGACGGCAGTGGAAGCGGCTTTGTATTTCGAGGTGCCGAATGTGGTCATGGTAACTCATAACAACCTGCCGGCCCCGCCGCTGGACAAGGATGCCATAGCCATGCGCCCGCTGAAACGGGTCGTCTGGACAATTGTGAACTCGGGCGGAGGCACGTCTGAGGACGAGCGCGAGCACGTGTTTGACATCGCAGCGCGCTTTCCCAACTTCACCGGCTTCCTGATGGATGACTTTTTCCGGACGGCCGAGGATGGCTCAGCAACGGCCTCGCTGTCTGTCGAAGACCTGCGTGCTATTCGTGATCGGCTCACCCTCCCAGACCGCCAACTGGAGCTATGGGCGGTGCTGTACACACACCAGTTCGACATGCCAGTGCAGGAGCATCTTGCGCAGTGTGACGCTGTCCACTTCTGGACCTCACGCTCCAAGGAGCTTGCTGACCTGGAGGCGAACTTCGCGCACCTGGAGGAGCTTTGCCCTGACACCGGCAAGATCCAGGGCCTGTACATGTGGGACTTTGGGGAGAAGAAGCCGGTGCCGGTGGACCTGATGAAGCACCAGTGCGAGCTGGGTCTGCAGTGGCTGGCCGCAGGGCGCATCCAGGGCATGGCTTTCATTGCGAGCTGCTTGTGCGACTTTGAGCTGCCGTGCGTGGAATGGACGCGGAGTTGGATTGCCGAAACGGGCGACCAGACGCTCTGATACCACCGATGACTTGCGCGGAGGAGAAGATCGTGTCTGACGGTATTGAGGTAACGGTTGGCCGCAAGAACGCCGATTTCACAGGCAAGGACCATCTCGCGCTGCAAGGGGCTGTGGACTATGTCACGGCGCTTGGCGGCGGAACGGTGCGGATTCTACCCGGGACCTATGAGATGGGCAATTCGCTGTTTCTGCGCGATAACATTCATGTAGTCGGCTCCGGTGAAGATACCGTGCTGCACAAGTGCCCGTCCGCGTCCACCCCGCTCGTCGAGGAAATGGACTGCTACTCGACGCACGTTGTGGTCAAGGACGGCTCGATCTTCAAGGTCGGTGGTGCGGTGCTGGTGCAGGGCAAGTCGCCGTTCTACGATAAGCAGCAGTACCTCAGACGCACTGTGACAGCCATTGACGGCAACACGATTCATATTGACAATGACGGGCGGCTGCAGGATTTCTGGCTGGAGCCGCAGTCGGAAGCGAAAACGGTTTTTTCGGTCATTACCGGCCTGTTCGTCAAAGATGCCGTGGTTGAGAACTTGACCATTGATGGCAACCGTGCGGAGAACGAACACTTTAACGGCTGCTTCGGCGCTGCCCTGTTCCTGGAGGACAGCCAGCGCACCGTGATCCGTAATGTCACAGCGCGGGATTACAACGGCGATGGGATAAACTGGCAGACGTGTGAGGACATCACTGTGGACGGCTGCCGGTCAATCAACAACGCCGACTGCGGCCTGCATCCCGGCACCGGCAACCAGCGACCGATAATGACCAACAACACTCTGATCGGCAACAAGTGGGGCCTGTTCTATTGCTGGGGCGTAAAGAACAGCATCGCGGAGAATAATGTAATCGAAGAATCCCAGCAGCACGGTATTACCATCGGCCATCACGATGTAGATAATATCATTCGCAATAATCAGATCAGGCGCAGCGGCATGAATGGGATCCTGTTCCGCCAGCATCCGAACGCGGCGCGCGATCCGCATCGCAATGTACTCGAACAGAATCTGATCGTGGACAGCGGCACAAAGGGCGATTGTGTCGGCATCGAAATGCTGGGAACAGCCGAGGATGTGGTACTGCGCGGCAACCGCGTAGTTGACACGCGCCGCAAGCACAAGAGCCGCAAGCGGATTGGCCTGCGCATCGGGCCGGACATCAAGAACCTGCACGTTGAGGGCATGGAGTTCAGAGGGATGGAGAAAGATATCGTGGACCAACGGCGCTGAGCGGGTGCCGCCTATGGTCCGCCAGCGCTGTAGTTTCGTGCGGCTCGCATCATTGCATCCACCGCCGCAGGCTCAACGTTGCTGGGGATAGGGCTGCCGGTGCTGAGCACAAATGGTGCGCCAGAGCCAGATTGGCGGATCTGGTCAAAGACCGTGGCCTTGATTTCATCCCCGATGTTCCTCAAAAGCATTTCCTCAGAATCGAGATTCCCAAACAGGCAGCGGTCGGGCCCGAAGACCTCGCGGACATGAGCCACGCTGATGTCAAAGCCCTTGCGCGGTTGCTCCCAGGCAAATGCGTCAATGTCCAGAGACGCCTCCTGAGTAAGTATTGGCCCCACGTCGCCCTCGTTCCACAAGATCATGCGCAGGCCCGCCTCGTGAGCTGCCTCCGTGATGGATGCCTGATAGGGCAGCGCAAAGCGCTCGAACATCGCCGGAGAAATGATGTCGCACGAGGCCCAGCCATCCGCGATGAAGACCACCTCGGCACCTGCCGCCGCCAGCGCCTGCATCAGCGGCCGGTCCCAGCCGCTGTAGCGCTCGCACACGTGCAGGAAAAAACCGGGGTCATCCAGCATCGCCTCCATCGCGGCCTTGAAGCCCAGTGCGTAGCAGGCGCGGATGTAGGCAGGGGAGCTGTGCGGCAGCACCAGGGCGCAGTTGCCCAGCTCGGCGATGAGTCGCGCCAGGCCGCCGAGGTACTCTTCTGACGGCGCGGAGCAGTCCGAGATCAAGCGGTCGGCGTCGGCCTCAGATGCGATTTTTTGTGGATCATAGTAATCGTCAGGCTCTCCACCCGGTCGGGTCGAGGCCAGGCTGGTCTTGTGCAACTTCCGCTCGCTAGCCGTGTTATTGTCCCGCACCAGCCAGGCCTCGTCGGTTTCTGCCAGCAGCGTCGGGTCCTCGGGGCCAGAGCCGGCTCCGTCATACCAGATCAGGTCCGGCCGGTGGCGCTCGTAGAGGGCGATGTGGGCGCGGTGCCAGGCCTCGCTGCCGCCAAAAGCCAGCTCCCACGGCTCAAGCCCGGCAACCTTCCAACTGTAATCGAAGCCCCACGTGAATACGCCAACGGGCACGCTCGGCGTCGGCCGACCGGCCAGAGCTGCCAGTGCCAACAATCGTCCCGAATGTTGCCTCATCAACGCTCATCTGCCTGTCGCGGCAGTTTAGTGGCGCGAGGTCGTCTGTGCTCGAATGACATAGCCTAGTTTCACGGTCGCGCTTTGAATTCCTCTGCGTGCGAAGCCGCAGCCTCCGCCACCAGAGCGCGGGACCATGAAGGTGTCGGGCGCGGCCAAATCGAAACTGGGGCAGAGGTTCTGTGACGGCACGCGAGCGAGATCATCTACTGCCAGGAGGCGAGGGCATTGTCCAATCCTATTGAGGTAACCGTCGGCCCGAGGAGAGCTGATTTCACAGGGAAGGACCATTTCGCGCTGCAGGGGGCTGTGGATTATGTGACCCGGCTTGGGGGCGGGACGGTGCGCATCCTGCCAGGCACGTATGAGATGGGCAATTCGCTGTTTCTGCGCGACAATTTGCACCTGATAGGCTCGGGCGATAAGAGCATTCTGCGCAAGTGCCCGGCGGCAAAGACCCGACTCGTGGAGGATACCGACTGGTACTCCAACGTGGTGAAGGTGAAAGATGCGTCCATCTTTGAGGTCGGCGGCGGGCTGATCTTGCGAGGGAAGTCGCCGCACTTTGACAAGCAGCAGATCGTCAAACGCACCGTGGCGGGCCTTGATGGCAACACGGTGATTCTCAACCAGGAGCCGCGGGAGAATTTCTGGCTTGAAACCAAGCCCGAGGCCTGCACACTTTTTCCAGTCATCACCGGAGATTACGTCAATGATGTCACCATTGAGAGTCTGAGCATTGACGGCAACCGCGCGGAGAACCAGAACCTCAACGGCAACTACGGCGGCTGCATCTTCATCCAGGACTGCGACCGCATCGTGGTGCGCAATGTCACCGTACGGGACTACGACGGCGACGGGATTAGCTGGCAGGTGTGCGATGACATCACGATTGACGGCTGCCGGTCAATCAACAACCGCGACCTGGGCGTGCATCCGGGTAGTGGCTCGCAGCGGCCGATAATCACCAACAATACAATCATCGGCGCGTCCCAGGGGCTGTTCTTCTGCTGGGGCGTGAAGTACGGCATCGCCGAGAATAACGTCATCGAGGACTGCGGCAAATACGGCATCTCCATCGGCCACCGTGACACCGACAACCTCGTGCGCAACAACCAGATTCGGCGCAGCGGCGAGCATGGCATTTTTTTCCGCCAGCATCCCAGTCCCGCCCGCGACCCGCACCGCAATGTCTTTGAGGGCAACCTGATAGTTGACAGCGGGAAGAGAGGCGACTGTGTGGCCATAGAGATGCTCGGGAAAGCCGAAGATGTGGTGCTGCGTGACAACCGCATAGTTGACACCCGCCGCAAGCACAAGAGCCGCAAGCGCATCGGCCTGCGCATCGGCCCCGACATCAAGAACCTGCAGGTTGAGGGGATGGAATACGTGGGCCTCGAAAAGGAGATCGTAGATAAGCGGAAATAGGCGGCCGGCCGCAAAGCGAACAACAAGGTGATTGGGCGAGGGGGAAGTCCATGGAACCCAAACAGCGACCGATCATAGTCGTCCAGGGGACCAGGGCTGAACGACTTGTGGCGAGAGCAATGGGTGTGTTGCTGTGTCTGGGCCTCGCGTTTTTCTGGGCGGCGACTGCGGACGCATGGATATGGAATACGGGCTTGATTGGCCTTGGCGGCATGGTGGATGCAGGCCCGGATGGCGTGGAATGGATCCGGAGTTGCTGGTATCGTGAAGGGGTGCTACTCATCGCAATGGTTCTGGCCGCGTATGCGTTTGCGGCTCGGCACCGGGCCTGGCCATTGCGCTATTCGGAGATCGGCTGGCTAGTGGTTGGCTATGCGGTATTCCCACTTGCTGCGACGGCTGTGTTAGCCATCTGTTTTCGCATCTCGTTGGGCTACTGGGCATGCACGAGCGCCTGTGAGAGCAGTTGGGGGACATTGCTGATCGCCTACGGCGCCGGCTATCTGTTCGCGCTGCCTCGGGGCGCGTCCGTCAGTCCGCCTGATGAAGCACATCCGTAAGAGAGAGCCAGCGGCGTGTTGGGCCGCTTTCGACTGCGACAACTTCCGTAAGCCGAGGCAGATGCACCTGAAGGGAAATGACAATGTCCATCAAAATGTGGTTGCTCGTCATTGAGATTCTGCTCATAGTCCTCGCCACTTGCGCGTGGGGCAAAGACGCGCCGACGTTTTATACCCCGGAGCGCATCGCCATCGCGCGGGAGAATGTGGAGAAGTACGAGTGGGCCCAGCAGACGCTGGATACGATCATGAAGGGTCAGGCCCAGACGTACATCATCGGGCGGCAGTATGTCTCGGCCGAAGACTACAGCGCGCAGAGCGATGAGTTTATGTGGGAGCTGCAGCCGCCGACGACAATCTCACGCGTCGACACACATGAAGCCTTTGCCGAATGTCCCATCCATGGCCTCGAGGTGCGCAAGCTCAATGCCTGGCACCCGTGGCGCATTGACCCGATCAACCATCCGTATCAGGTCATGTGCCTGCTGGGCAAAGAGTGGTATCCGAGCAACAAGTTCGGGGAAGGCGACATGACCTCCGGCGATTTTCCCGATGATGGCAATGGCTATGTTGCTCCGGACGGCCGACACTTTTATCTTATAAGGGAATACGCCCACTCGTGTTACTGCGCAGTCACAATCCCTTGCCTGCGGTCGCTTTCGCAGGCCTGGCTTCTGACAGGCGAGGAAAAGTACGCGCATAAATGCGCCATCCTGCTGGCGCGGCTGGCCTCCGAATACCCCAACCACGACGACCGGCAGGACCGGCTCTACATGGCCCCTTACGGCGGGACGCACCCGCATTACACATGGAAGCGCGGCGGGATGATCACCGATCTCATCTGGGAGACTTTCTGCACCGAAGCGGCGGTGTATGCCTATGACGCGATATACGACTACCTCGGCGAGGACCCCGAGCTAATTACCTTCCTTACAGACAAAGGCCTGCCGATTGAGAATGCCGGCGATCTGCGCGAATATATTGAGCACTACCTGCTGAAGGCGGCCGCGACTGGTCTACTCAATGGGGCTATTCACGGCAACATCGGCCATCACCAGGCGCTGGCGATGGCTCTGGCGCTGGTGATGGATGACTATTCGGACAATCACCCGAACTCAAAGGACATGGTTGACTTCGCCTATCATGGCGAGGGGCACTGTGCCTATATCATGATCAATGGCCTGTACCGCGACGGGGGCGGTCACGAAAGCCCCGGTTACAACAATATCAAGCTCGACTTCATCCGCGTGGCGCAGGTCATGGAAGAGATACGGCAGCGCCGTCCGGACGAGTTTCCGGTGACAGAATACCCGGACTTGTTCGGCAGCGAAAAGGCTGCGTCAATATTCGATTACTTTATTGACCTGAAGATGCTTGGATACTTCATTCCCAGCATCGGCGACGCCGGAGGCATACGCAAGGCGCGGCGCGTCGGCCCCCGGAACTGGTCCATGGTGAGCGACCAGAATATCTTCGCGTTCAGCAAGTACGGCGATCCGCGCTACGCCCGGGCCTGCACGAGGCTGGACGGGACTTTCTACGGGGGCAAGCTTTTCGAGCCGTATCCCATTGATGAGATCGAGGCGGCCCTGGAAGATCCGGCGTCGGAGATAAAGCCGGTTTCGCGGCTGCTTGATGGCTATGGTGTGGGGATACTGGAGTCGGGTGAGGGCGAGCACCGTCGTGCAGTGGCTCTGAACTACTCGGCAATTCCCGGGCACCGCCAGTCGGACAACCTCAACCTTGAAGTCTTCGCGCGTGGCGTCAACATCTTGCCTGATCTCGGCTATCCCTTCAGTTGGGACTATACCAGCCAGTGGGATGACAACATCATGGCCCACAATACCGTCAGCGTGGGGGAGAGCAAAGCCGACCAGCGGGTGCGAGTGGGCAATGCGGCGACACTGTTTGCCAGCCAAAACGGTGTGCATGTGGTCACAGCCCACCATGTGCCGTATCCACCCGGCTATGGCGTAACGAAAGACGCTGCGCCGGATGTGGACCTGTACGAGCGGACGGCGATCCTTATTGACATTGATCCAGAGCGTTTCTACGTGGTGGACCTGTTCGCGGTCAACGGCGGCGACCAGCACGACCAGAGCTGGCACGGGCCACTGCCGGAGCCCGAGCTTCCCCTGCTCGACTGGCAGCAGCAAACCGGCACCCTCGCCGGGCCGGATGTCGAGCAGTTTGCCACTTACACCGACCGCTGGGGCCGGGAGTGGACGAACTTCCCGTGCTACCTGAAGGATATCAAGCGAGCCAGGCTCGACCAGCCGGCGATCTGGAAATGGGACTATGGTCTGGAGCAGGGCGATACGCTGCATCTGCACGTGATACCGGTTGGCGGGCCGCTGGAGGCGATTATGGGCAACGGTCGCTCGCCGGCGCGGCCTGCTGACTGGAAGCTGGATTACTTGGTCTGTCGCCGTATGGTAGAAAGTGGCGCGCGTTCGCTATTCCTGAATGTGATTGACGCCTTTCAGGGCGAACCGGTGGTCAAGAGGGTGAGCCTGATCTCCGAGGATCCGCTGGAGCTGGAAGTCGCCTACGAGGGTGGCTCTGACCGCATTCAGATAGCCACGCCTGCCAGTCCCAGCAGCACCACCGGCCATAGGCCGCAGGGCGTGCGAGTTGTATCCGCCTCGGGCGGGGAGGTCGTGCGCGACGTGCAGATGGGGCAATACGCGCCAGATGAGGGCCCCGGCTATGTTAGCGACACGATCCGCGACCTGGATTACCAGAGCAGAGAGATTGCGATTGCGTATGAGGACGGGCGCGCGCAGGAATTCGCTCCTGGGCGTGCCGTGCGTATATACAACTGGGGGCGCAGTGGGCTGTATATCATCAGGGAGCAGCGGCGCGAAGGTGATCTGCTGTGGCTGATGCTTGACACGACGGCGCTGCTGGCGCGAGGCCCGGTGACAGAGGTAGAAGATGGTGCGATCAGCCTGTCCGAATACTTCCAGTTTGCCACCGGCAAGGCCGGAGATGACGGCAAGCTTGCCAGCGGCGGGCCGCACTTTTTCGCCGGCGCGCGCCTGGGTGAAGGTGATAGCGCCAGGATAGTGGAGGCAGTGGCCAACACCTCAGGCTCGTCCACAAAGATCTTCCTGCACGATGAGGCTGCAAAGGCCGACCTGCAAGCTGATTACGCCGAGAAGATCGTGTCGGTCTGGGAGTACGGGATCGGTGATAACGTCGAGTTGGCGTGCGTGAAATAGTGCGCAAAGAGCGGCCTCAAAGGGGGTTTGGAATGGACATCTATTTCCTACGGCATGGTGACGCTGCGGACACGGCGACCGGCCAGAGCGACGCGGAGCGGCCGCTTACGGAAGAAGGTGTAGAGCAGGCCCGCAAGGCAGCGGAATGGTTCGCAAAGCACGAGATCGGGTTCGACGCGATTGTCGCCAGTCCGCTGCTGCGCGCAGTGCAAAGCGCCGAACCCATCGCCGAGGCCTTGAACATGGAGCTGAGCAGTGACCGGCGGCTGAGTGGTGGGCAGCTTACGGTCGAGGCGCTTGCTGATATGGTGAGCGAACTGGGTAGGCCGGATAGCCTGCTGCTGGTCGGCCACGAGCCGGACTTCAGCATCATAATCGGGGAACTGATCGGCGGTGAAGTGGAGATGAAAAAGGCCGCCGTCGCGCTGGTGAGATGTGAAAGCGTCAGGTCCGGAGCGGGGACACTTGCGGCGCTGGTGCCGTCGAAACTGCGGGGCTAGACCGTGCCGTACTTCTCGCGTTTGATGATGTAAGCCTGGCGGTCCGGCGGCTGGCATGTGAAGTAGTCGGAGTAGCCGGCCACGCGGACCACCAGATGGCGGTGGCATTCGGGATGAGCAACCGCGTCCTCCAACATCTCCGGCGTTACCGCTGAAAGCTGCAGTTGAATTCCGCCGAGGGCAAAGTAGGTGCGGATGAGGGTAATGAGCGCGTTCATCCCCGCTTCGCTGCCCAGCAGCTTGGGCTGAAACTCCAGGAGCAGCGAGCCGCCGTTGGCCAGCTCTGAGGTGTCAATCTTGGCCGCCGAGCGTATTGCCGCCGTCGGCCCGCGCAGCCCACACCCTGCCGTCGGGTCCATCGAGTGGCTCAGCATTTCACCGTGTTTGCGCCCGTCGGCCGAGGCGGCCGTGTGTTGGCCGACGGCAACGTGCTGCCAGAAGCTCCACAGGCCCAGAATGAATGGCCCGCCCCGGATGTTCTGATGCCGGTTGATCTGCTCTTCCAGCGCCTTGACCGTCCGCACCCCGAGTCGGTCAACATCGTCATCGTCATTTCCCCAGTGCGGGGCCAGACGCTTCATCCGGGTGCGCAATTGCTCCTGGCCCTCCCAGTTATTGCGGAGGATCTCAATGAACTCAGGCAGGCTGAACTGTTTTTCCTCAAATACGAACTTGCGGATTGCGGCCAACGAGTCGGCGCAGGTGCCGATCCCGAAAGCCTGGAAGCCGCTCATGTTGTAAATGGCGCCGCCCTCGCTGAAGTCCATGGCCTTCTCCGCACAGCCGGAGATGAGCGCCGACATCATCGGCCGCGGCGTCATGGTCCACTTGACGATCTCTCCTCGGTTGGCCTTGATTACGCTCCTGCGCACACCATGAGCCATCTGCGCGAGGAAAGCGCTGTAGAGGTCGTCGAAGGTGTCGAAGTCGGCCGGGTCGCCGGTTTGCGGCCCATGCTGTTGTCCGGTGTCGAGCTTCCTGCCGTCACCCAGCGCCAGCTCCAGCCACTCCTGGAAGCAAACGTAGCCGGGCCACGATGCGGAGCGGAAATAGCCCTTGCCGCAGATGGTAGGCTCGTGGCAGCCGATGAGGCCATAGTCGCGTGCATCTTGCAGCGGTATTGCTTTGCTCTGCAGCGCCGGCACCATCTGGTCATCGTTGTAAACCTGCGGCATGTAGCGGCCCATGCGCATAGTCTCCAATATGTACTTCAGGTACTGGTCGGGCGTTCCGCTGTAGATGCGGCTGGCGACGGAAGGCCCGACGTTCTGGAGCTCACGCGAGGCCTGCTGCATGATGTAGGTAAGTTCGTTGACCCCGTCGCGGCCATCCGGGGTGATGCCGCCCACCGTCACGGTCTGCACATGGCCGATCGCGCCGTGCACGTTTTCGTATATCTTTATCCAGAGACATTCTATGAGTTCGAGGGCGCGCTCACGGGTGATGCGACCGGCCGCAATGTCGGCCTGGTAAAACGGATGGAGATACTGGTCCATGCGGCCCAGTGAGAACGCGACGCTCTCACATTCCACGTAGATAGCCAGATGCGTCAGCCAGAAAGATTGCAGCGCCTCGTGGAAAGTCTCGGCCGGGTGAGCCGGGACCTTTCGGCAGATCCGTGCCAGCTCCAGAAGCTCGGCTTTACGGGCCTCGTCGCATTGCTGGGCGGCAAGTTCTTCGGCGGCGTCGGCATGTCGTTCGGCTAACCTCAGGGCCGCCTCGCAGGAGAAGACCATTGAGTTGAGGCTATCTATGTGCTGGATGTGCTCCGGGTCAGCTTCATCGTAGTCGGGCAGGCGCTGCTTGAGGTCGTCAATTATGGCCAGGAAGCCTGCGTTGATTACGCGAGGGTAGTCGGCGATCATGTAGCCGGGCTCGGCCGATCCTGCTGCCTGCGCCTCATCGTGCTCCGGCCAGCCGTACACCGTGCGCTTGCCGATTATCAGCTCATCTTCGGCGATCCGTACAGGCATCTGCTCGCAGACGGCCTGCAGGGCCAGAGCTATCTGGACCTTACGGGGCTGCGCGCGATGCTCTTCAAATGAGGCCTGTACGATCGCGCAGCGGTCGCCGACCTCGCCCCAGTCTTTATTGAGAGCGCGGTCGCGCAGCCGCTCGATACGGGACATGAGGCCCATGCCGTCGGCGGGCAGATCGTGTCTTCTACATTCGCTTTCAGATGTAACGCTCATTACCGTTTTCCCGAAAAATCCCGTGGGTCGGGCTTCCAGCCCGACTCCCTAGCGGCACGTAATTGCGGGCAGTATATCGCTATGCGCCAGGGCCTGCAAGTGCCGCGAACATCTGGTTGGCGGCCTGGGGCGACTCCACGCGCGTGATGAGCCAGAGACCTTCGGCGGGCAGAGCCTCAACCAAAATCTTCATCTCATCCACGGACAGCATGCCGTGAACGATGGTAGGCTTCGCGCGCTGAGCTTTGGCGATGACAGGAAGCAGCTCTGCGACCGTCGGTCCGCTGACATCAACAGTTATCTCGACCGCCGCCAATTCAGGCATCGCAAGAACTGTATCAAGGTGCTGCAGGTAGCCGGAGTGGAGATGGAGTGAGGCGAAATCGAACCGCGATACGATGCGGCTGAGGCCCGGAAGCACAAACTCGCGGAACAGGTCAGGGGAGAGCAACCCCATGGCGTCTTCTTGCGTCTCCGGGCACAGCCCGGGCGCCCAGACTTCCCTGAAACCAGCGCCGTATCCGCCGTGAAATCCCGGGATGATGTTGAATTGAGCCGCGGCTACCTCGAGCCACAAGTCAGTAAGCTCCCCAAGCACCGCACGGACCTCATCGGGATGGTCGTAGAAATCCAACAGCAGCGCCGATCCGCCGCGCATCGCCAGGAGAATGTCCATCGGGCCGCTCATGAAAGGAATCCCAACAGGATACCGGCCATGAGACTGCGCCACCAGCTTAGTTGTGAACTCCAGCAGCTTCTGCAGCCAGGGATTGTCGCGCGAGAGGCGCAGAGCCGGCACGTCGCAGATGTCGGTGACGATCGGCTCATTCCAAAGCGCGTCCTCGTCGGTGCGGACGGGACAGCCCACTATTGTCTCCAGCCAGGAGAGACCAAAGAACGGTATAGCCGTCCAGATCTGATCGCCGGCCATTTCCTGGCTCTCGCGGTACTGGCGATCGTACACCGGGAGGAAGGCCTCAACGTCGAAATCCTGGGGCGTCAGGTAACGACCTCTGGGTATCGGGACGAGGTCAAACTCCTCTCGTGGTGAGTAACGATAGGTCGTGAAGCCGAGCAGCGGACGATCCGTCTTTTCTCGGTCCCAAAAGGCTCGATGCCTCTGCAGCTTCTCTTCCAATGATTCCTGTATCAGCAGAGATCACTCCTGTCGTTCGTCCGGAATATCCGTAAGCCATCCGACTGCAATTGCCTACCACGCCGTCCAGCCGCCATCAACCGGCAGCGTCGCTGCATTGACCATGCCCGCCTCCTCGCTGGCAAGGTAAACCACCGCAGCGGCCACGTCCTCGGGCATTGCGAGCTTGCCGCACGGGATCTTGCCCAGCACGAAGCTCAGGAACTCAGGGTTCTGTAATCGCTTGCGCGTCAGGTTCGTCTCCACGAAAGTAGGGGCGATGGAGTTGACGGTTATGCCATGCTTCGCCCATTCTACCCCGAGCGTGCGGGTTAACTGAATCACCGCACCCTTGGTAGAGCAATAGACGGGCTGGCCAGGAATGCCAATCAGCCCCGACTGGCTGGAAATGAAGATAATGCGTCCCCAGCCGCGTGGGATCATCAGTTTCGCTACTTCCTGAGCGCAGAAGAAGCCACCCTTTATATTGGTGTTGAAGTGGTCGTCCCAGTTCTCGGCGGTTACCTCGAGGGCGGGTGAGGGCCGGTTAATGCCGGCGTTGTTGACCAGGATGTCAACGTGGCCGAATTCTGAGGCAACGGCGGCGATGCCCGCCCGGATCTGCTCGAGGTCCCGGACATCCATGTCGAACTCGAATACGCGGTGGCCGTGCTGCCCGGCTTTCGCTGAGGTCTCCTGAAGGCTCTCTGCGGGCTTGTCCGAGACAGCAACGTGAGCGCCGGCGCGGGCAAGGGCTACTGCTGTCGCCGCGCCCAGGCCGGTTGCGGCCCCGGTAATCACCGCGACCTTGCCATCCAATCGGAACATCGTGTCACTCATGAGTTAGTCCTCCCTGAGCGGCGTTGTCCATCGCCCGGCGGAACGCCGGACGCCATCCTGGCGAGGTCTGTACACCCAAACGGCCAACGGCAACGGCTGGGCCAGCCTTGGAAGCTTCGCTTTGCGAAGCTTCCTGCGACAGGCCCTTCCATTACGACTAACGACGCCACAGCGTCACCCTATAGCTTGAATTGTCCAAAATCTGCATAAGTGCAGTTGAAGCCCGAGCTACGCGACGAGAAAGTGCGTGTGCTTATGCGTCGCGGTATCGGTCAATTCTGATGCGGGCGGTCAGGCCGTGCGCCAGCATGTTCTCCCGCTCGCACTGGCGCTCGGTGACCGGGGCCAGTTCCAGGGAAGCGGCAGGACTCATGCGCTGGTACGTGCAGGTCTTGAGGAACTTGCCCACCCAGACGCCTCCGGTGTAGCGGGCCGCACGACTGGTGGGCAGAATGTGGTTTGTGCCGATTGATTTGTCGCCGTACGCGACCGTGGTCTCCTCCCCGATGAACAAAGACCCGTAGTTGGTAAGGTTGGTAAAGAAGTAGTCGGTGTCGCTGACGTGGAGCTCCAGGTGCTCCGGCGCATAATCGTCGCTCAGCCTGACGGCTTCCTCGGGGCTGTCGGCTGCATAGACGATGCCGTTGTCGCCCCACGAAACGCTGGCGACATCCTTGGTGGGCAGGACTTCCAACTGCTTTTCGACCTCGCTTATAGCTCTGTTGGCGAAGTCTTCGCTGAGGCAGATGAGGCAGACGCCGCTGTTGGGGTCGTGTTCGGCCTGCCCCAGCAGGTCGCAGGCAACCAGCTCAGGGTCTGCCTGGTCATCTGCAATGATGAGTATCTCAGTGGGGCCGGCCAGGATGTCTATGCCGCAGCGGCCAAAGAGTTGGCGCTTGGCCTCGGCCACGTACTTGTTGCCCGCGCCACACAGCATATCGACCGGCTCTACGTCTTCCAGCCCGAAGGCCATCAGAGCCATGGCCGGAACTCCGCCGAGCACAAAGATTCTGTCCGCGCCGGCTTTGGCGATTGCGTTGATGGTCGCCGGATAGTAGCCCTGCCCCTTTACCGGCGGCGTGCAGGCGATAACGCTTTTCACTCCCGCCACCTTGGCCGGGATGATGCTCATCTGGGCTGAGCCGAACATCGGATACCTACCACCGGGGACATAGCTGCCCACGGAATTGACGGGGATGTGTGTGTGGCCGAGGATGACGCCCGGTCTGATTTCAGTCTCCAGAGGCAGCAGCGTGGCAAGCTGGGCCGTGGCGAACTCGCGCACATTTGCCTGACAGTAATCGGTATCCTCTATTGCCTGTTCGGGGAGCTGGGCGATGGCGGCTTCGATCTCTTGCGAAGTCAGTTCGAAGCTGGCGGGATCCCAGTCGTCGAATTTCGTACTGTACTTGCGCACAGCGTCCATGCCGTTTTGCTCCAGGTCCTTGAGCATCCCCGCGACGTACTCAGAGGTCTGCTGATCCTGTTCAAACAGTCTGTGTCCGCCACTCTTGACCGTTCTCATAATACCCCTCCCGATCCGAACTTGCTTAGGACATTCTTGCCCCGCGTGGGGCCGCAACTGGATAGTATTTCGAGTTGCGGGTCGCGATGTCCTTGTGCATGACGTCTTGCAAGCGCCTGTAGAAGACTGAGCGGCGGGGAAATAACGCACTCGACTTCGCCACGCCATCCGTGATTCCCTGCTGCTATCAGTCGCTGAAACCTCCGTTACCGCCGCTTTGGCGCAGGTGAGTTCATGGCCGGTGTTGAAAAGGATTGACAACCAGCCGCAACCGATGAAGTACGACCTCATGCGGCTGAGACCCGGTGGAGGTGCATAATGAAAAAGCGAACAGTATTGCTTGCGAGCCTCGGCGCATTGGTATTATTCAGCCTGGTGATGGTGGACTGTCGTAGCGCGCCACCCCAAGAGCTGGCTGAACCGGTAGATCTGCCGGAGCCGCAGAAGGAGGGCACAATGTCTGTCGAAGAGGCCATCAGCAAGCGCCGTTCGGTGCGTCGCTTTGCGGATCGCGAACTGTCAATCGAGCAGGTGAGTCAGCTTGCATGGGCGGCGCAGGGCATAACCGATCCCCAGCGCGGCTTTCGCGCGGCTCCCTCGGCGGGGGCGACTTACCCGTTGGAACTGTACCTGGTCAAATCTGACGGCACCTACCATTACATACCCGCTGAGCACAGGCTGATGAGGCTGTACTCGGAGGACGTGCGTGGGCCGCTGGCGGATGCGGCGCTGGGCCAGGCCGCCGTGCGGGAGGCCGCGCTCAACGTGGTGATAGCGGCGGTGTTTGAGCGCACGCGGGCACGCTACGGTTCCCGCGCCGATGTGTACGTGTACACGGAGGCTGGCCATGTGGCTGAGAACCTGCACCTGCAGGCGGTGGCCCTCGGCCTGGGCTCAGTGCCGATCGGCGCCTTCCGTAAAGCGGCTGTCGCAGAGGCGCTCGGCCTGCCGCAAGACCACGAGCCGATTTACATCATCTCGATCGGCTATCCGCGCTAGTGCGCCGCTGGGACACACCGATGGGCTGCATATTGATAGGAGCGTGAGCGTGAGCAGATTCGCGGGCATCATGTTGGTAATGGCCCTGGCTGTCGGCTCAGGATTCGCAGACGGGCCATTCTTTGCGGACGTCACGGCGCAGGTGGGCATTGAAGGCAAGGCGCAAGCTGCCTGGGGAGATTATGATAGCGACGGCTGGGTAGATGTGTATATCTCCGGCCGGCTGTATCACAACGAAGGCGGCCAGCAATTCGCATTGGCGAATGAGAGCGCTGGATTGCGGGGCGGCGGCGCCGGAGTATGGGGCGACTACGACAATGACGGCGACCTGGACCTGTTCCTATGGGGCGGCGAGGGGGCGCTGTTTCGCAACAACGGTGATGGCACTTTCGCCGAAGTTGACTTCCCGGAGCTGCCGACAATCGTGTCGCGTTGCGCGGCATGGATTGACCTCAACAGCGATGGGCTGCTCGACCTGTATGTGGGCGGGTATGAGACGTGGAAGGAGCAGGCCTTTTACCCGGACGCAATCTACATCAATGAGGGCAACGATACCTTCGTAGAGCATTGGCAGACTCCCAACGCTGAGAAATGGGCCAGCCGCGGGGTTACCTGCGCCGATTTTGACGAAGACGGTGACATGGATGTGTATGTGTCGAACTATCGCCTGCAGCCGAATGTGCTTTGGCGGAATTATGGCGACCTGAGGTTGAGCGATGTGGCCGTTCTGTACAATGTGGCCGGTGTGCCAAATGCAGTAGTGAGCTACTTCGAGGGCCGCAAGTACCCCTCGCACGGCCACACCATCGGCTCGGCGTGGGGAGACATGGACAACGACGGCCACCTCGATTTATTCGTCGGGAACTTCAGCCACCCGTCTGCCTACCAGGACCGGCCCATGTTTTTGCGGAGCGAGGGCCCGCCCAAGTATCGCTTCGTTGACATGAGTGCCCAGGCCGGCCTGCACTGGCAGGAGTCGTACGCCAGCCCCGCGCTTGGGGACTTCGACAACGACGGCGACCTCGACCTGTACTTCACGACCGTTTATGGCGGCGACCATTGCGTTCTGTACCGCAATGATGGCGAATGGCGCTTCTCCGATGTCACCGATGCCTCGGGGATCGAGGCCGCGGTTACCTACCAGGCCGCATGGGCCGACTACGATAACGACGGCGACCTGGATTTGCTGACAGGCGGCAAGCTCTATCAGAACCGAGGGGCGTCCGGCCACTGGCTCAAGGTCCGCCTGATGGGCGACGGCTCAGCCATCGGCGCCCAGGTGCGCATCAGGCTTGGCCCGCAGGTGCTGACGCGACAGGTCGAAAGCGCCACCGGTGAGGGCAACCAGAACGACATGACACTGCACTTCGGCCTGGGGGAGACGTCTCATGAGGTGGAGCTTGAGATCACCTGGGATCGTGGCACAAAGCAGACGGTCACGTCGCCGGTGGACCGGCTGGTGATCGTAAAGAAAGAGTGAGCTAGAGCATGACAAAGCGGACTTTGAAGATGTTGTGCGGATTGCTTTTGGTCGGCATGATGCTGGCCGCGGCACAGTGCTGGGCTGCAGTGCTGCCGACGGTGGTTCGCGGAAGCCGTGGCATCTTGCTGCTGCCTGAGCAGGGGCCGCTGACGATAAAGGTTACCAAGCGCGATCTGAACATTTACGAGGGTGCCGATGAAATGATCGCCCAGCTATTCAGTCCGCAGCGGCAACTGCTGGCCACGATGAGCATACCCGACGATGGCAACGCGGCAAAAGGCGGCTACTCTTCGGATTTGCAGTCTGCCGAGGCGACTGTAACCTGTGAGACGCCGGGCGTCTATCGGCTGCTGGTAAGCGGCACCTCGAGCGATTTTGTGTTCGGCATGGAGGCCTCCTGCGACCGCTACGTGGTCGAGGGGGACATCATGCTCAATAACGGCGGTGTCGGCGGGCGCATCTTCTTCCAGCCGCCTGCGGGTGAGTTCACAATCACGGCACAGGCGCTGCATAGCCCAGGCCGACAGGAAATGCCGCTTCTCGACGCCGAGGGCACACTATTGCACACATTCAGCCTCACCAAGGCCGGGGACGACCAAGTCCTCGATGTCGGGGCAAGTCTGGGCGCCCGCGATCGAGTATGGTACTTCGACATCGGCAAGATGGATGTGAAAATCGTCATCCCAGGTGTCGAGTTCTGGAGCGTCGAGCAAGGGGCATATTTCGCTGCGAAAAAGAGCCGCTGGATGCTGATGCCGTGGAAGACCGTCCGCTACCTGCAGCCGGCAGAGCGCGCTGAGATCGAGTTCAAGCTGCACAACGGGTGCGGCAAAGACGCCGCCTTCAACTTGCAAGTGGTGGCGGGCCCGGGCCTGGAGGCCGTGCTGGTTGAACCGGCCGTTCCTGTCAACCTCAGTCCGAGTGGGGCTGTGCAGGTACGGGTGATGGTGAAAGCGGCTGCTGGTGCCAAGGCCGGGGATACGCTGATAGGACACATCGTCGCTACGGCACAAGACGATCCGGCGATCGTGCAGAGTGCCGGAATTGAGGTGAGAGTTGGGGAATCGCCGGTCTCGCAGCCGCTGACCATGCCGATCGTGCTCGAGCGCTATCAGCATGAGAATTACCAGTTCGGCTACGCGCCTGACTATGTTGAGAACGAAGTGTACTTCGATCCCGCCAATCGGCCCTTCATCCGGGACCGGACCAGCCACAAGTACTTCACCAGCGCGCTTACGCTGCTGGAGGATGGCGGATGGGTCAAGCGGCCGTTCGTGCCGATGCTGAAGGAGATCTATACCGATTTCCGCGGCATACACTTTGGCTCCGGCTCGAAGGGCGCCAAGGTCGCCTTCGACGGCGATGGCGGGGCCTACACAATCGTGCGGGTCATGCGCACCGACAACCCCAGCGTGGTCGTGCTGCTGTATAGCCCGGACGACGGGCAGACCTATACCGTTCACGAGCTGCAAGGCAGCACCTTCGACATCGAACAGTTCACCGGCCACAACGCCCTGCAGATGCCGCCGCCGGTGCTGGACTACGTGTGGATCAAGACACATGAGGCGCGCTTTTGCAGCTATCACACGCTGCAGCTTTTGTTGCCGAAGAAAGAGGGCGACAAGCTGGTGCTCGGGGAGCCGGTGGTGGTTTCGGACAAGTGCCTCGGTTCGTGCCAGCACTCGGGCGGGCCGGCTTCCACAGCCACCCGCGACGGCAAGACGCATATCGTCTGGGGCGAGGTGACTGACCCCGATGATCCCGGTGTGCCCACGTACATCGCCACATACGATCATGCCACCGGCAAGCTGGGGGAGACGGTATTCATGGAATACGCGCCGCCGGTGAATGATGTGCACAATGTTCCGGCTGTGTGCCTCGACAGTGAGGGCTACATTCATGTGTTGACCGGCGCGCACGGCCTGCCGTTCAGGTATTTGCGCTCGCTGAAACCCAATGACGCCTACAGCGGCTTCACCGAGCCCGTTGATGTGCTTGACGCGGGCTATGTGGATGAGAACACCGACGAGGACGGCAGCGGGCGGCAGACCTACATCTCACTGCTCTGTGACCCGCAGGACACGCTGCATATCGCCTACCGGCAGTGGCGGCGCAATGCGGATGAGCACCATCCAGGCAGAATATACGCTGCGCTGTCTGTGCAAAGCAAGCGCAAAGGTGAGGCGTGGGGTCCGGCGCGGCCGCTGGTTATTCCGCCGGTGCCCGGGTACTCGATTTACTACCACAAGCTGACCATTGACCGGCGCGGCTGGCTGTATCTTTCCTATAACCACTGGACGAGCGACACGTCATATCAGAAGGATTATCCCGAGCGCTATCACAACCGGGCGGTGCTGGTATCGCAGGACTATGGCGCCACCTGGAAGCTGGCCGAAACCGGCGACTTCATCGCGGGGCTGCTGTAAGAGCTACGCCAAACGTGTGCAACCGGGCGCGTTGTGATAGTATCTGAGTTCGGGTGTTTTGTGAAGCATCGTCCAAACGCCGCCGCGTGAGGATTTCTCAGGTTGGAGTATTCACTTTGACGCTTCGAGCCATAGTAATCGCACTGGTTCTGTCCGTAATATCCATCTTCTGGATGCACCTTTCGGGGACGATTGAAGGTGGCGGCAACATCTACGCTCTTTCTACGCCGCCGGTGCCGGCGATCTTCTGCATGTTACTCCTGGTAGCCACCGTGCCGCTGACGATGCGACTGTTCAAGCGGGCGCTGAGCAAGAAAGAGCTCATCGTCATATTCATGTTCCTGGTGCTTACTATTCCCCAGACCACTTACGGCGTCGTCGAGCTGCTTATCCCCTGGATGACCACCCACATCTACTTCGCCACCCCGCAGAATGATTTCAACCTCATTACCGCCGAGCTGCCCAACTGGTATTATCCCCACGACAACGAACTCGTCCGGCAGATGTTCGAGGGCAGCGAGGACGGCTCGGTGCCGTGGCGGGCGTGGCTATATCCGCTGGGCATGTGGACGATAGTGATGTCACTGATCTTCTTCACCGGTCTGTGCCTGGTCAATATGTTCCGGGCGCAGTGGGTGGACAGTGAGCGGCTGCGCTTCCCACTGCTGCTCATACCGATCAGCCTGGTCGAGCAGGAAACACCCGGGTCGCACACCTCGTTTTTTCGCAGCCCGCTGGTCTGGGTCGCCATCGCCATTGTCTTCATCCACCACGGGCTCAACGTGGCACACTCGTTTAACCCCTCGGTGCAGGCGCTGACGGATTACTTCCGCATCGGCGGCATCTTTACCGAGGCGCCGTGGACGAACTTCAATCATGTCAGGCTATTCTATCGTCCGCAGGTGCTGGGGCTGGCCTATTTCGTGTCGCCTGACCTGCTGTTCTGCACGTGGTTTTCGTTCCTCATGCAGCCGGCGGTAGAGACGTTCGCTGACATCTTCGGCCTGCGCCAGGACCCCGGCTTCCCGTTCTCGTACGAGCAGGGCTCCGGCGCGTACCTGGCGCTGATTTTTGTGCTGTTCTGGATCGGCAGGCACCACATCGCTCAGGTGGTCAGGAAGGCCCTGAGCGGCGATCCGACCATTGACGATTCTGCCGAGCGGATGCCCTACCGGTGGTCATTCTTCGGGGCCGTCGGGGGCTTTGTGGCGCTGATAATCTGGTCGCATGTGTCGCGCTTCTCGCCGACTTTCAGCATCCCGTATATCGCGCTGCTGCTGGGCTTTGGGCTGGTCTATTCACGGGTGCGGGCCGAGGGCGGTGTGCCGGCGATGTGGGCGTTCCCGTTCAACCAGCATAAAATGATGATGTTCTATCTGCTGGGCACGCGTTCGTTCATCAAGGGCGGCGACGTCTCCGACCTGGTCATGCTGAGTTCGTTTTCGTGGATGGGTCGCGGGTATTACATGTCGCAGATGGGGTACCAGATCGAAAACGAGGCGTTGGCGGATCGCTATGAGATCAGGTCGAAATGGTTTGCCACGCTTACCATGTTTGCTTTCGTATTCGGCTGCATAGTGGCCTACTACGTGACGCTTGGGGATTACTACAAATTCGGCGCGATAAGCATGGGAGGAGGCACGACCAGCGGCGGGTCGAATATCTGGAACGCGCGCGCTCAGTGGGGAGATACCGCCGGCGCCATAGTTAGTCCCGGCGCGCCTGATGTGAATCGCAGCATCGCCATCGGCACCGGCGCTTTGATAGCCGTGGTTATGGTAGTGGTGCGCTTCTATTGGTTGCAGTCGCCCTTCCATCCGCTCGGCTACGCCATATCGCTCAACTACGGCTACGCGCTGTGGTCGAATTTTCTGCTGGCGTGGGTCACAAAATCGGTTGTGCAGCGGCTCGGCGGCGCGCGGCTGTACCGCCAGCTCATGCCGTTTTTCCTGGGGCTGGTGGTGGGCGACCTGCTGGCAGGTGGAATAAGCTGGCTGGCGCTGCTGATACTGGGCCGGGATGCTCTGGCCGGATACGTGGTCTGGTTCGGCTAGGCCTCAGTCTAAAGGAGGGACAGACGTGAATCACCGGGTGGTATTTGCGGGCGTCAATCAGATAGAGATCGAGCCGTGTGAAATGCCGTCTCCAGGACCGGGGCAGATGCTGGTCCGCACCATCAAGACCGCCATCTCGACCGGCACCGAATTGACGATCTTGACCGGTGAGTACCCGCAAGGCTCCGGGTGGGAGGAATATGGCACATTTCCCTTCTATGCTGGATATAGCAACGTCGGCGAAGTGCTCGAGGTCGGTGCCGCCGTCACGCGCTTTTCTGCAGGCGACCGCGCAGCCAGCGGAGCGAACCACTGCGCCTACGCGCTGGTTGGAGACGGCGGCCAGGCACACCCAGTACCGGAAGGTGTAAGCGATGAGGCGGCGGCGCTGTATATGCTGGTGCAGATCCCGATTCACGGCGTGCGCCGAGCCGGGATACAGATGGGCGAGTCAGTGGTCGTCTATGGCCTGGGAGTGATCGGGCAGTTCGCACTGCAGCTTGCGCGGATTGATGGGGCTCGTCCCGCGATCGGCGTGGACCTGTCGGCATTCAGGCGTGACCTCGCGCATAGCCTCGGCGCGGACCTGGTGATTGACGGTGCGGACGACGACATCGCGGCCCAGGTCAAGGCCGCAACGCGCGGTCGCATGGCAGATTGCGTAATCGAGATAACCGGCGTTGCCGAACTGATCCCGGCGGAGATGGATCTATTGCGCAGGCAGGGCCGCATAGTGATCCTGAGCAGCCCGCGCGGCGAAACCAACTTCAATTTTCACGACTCATGCAACGCGCCCAGCACAACCATCATCGGCGCACACAACGGCTCCCATCCGCAATACGAGACGCCCTACAACCCGTGGACGCCTGTACGCAACGTGGAATTGATCTTCGACCTGATTGCGAGCGGGGAGCTTCACGTGGAGGAGCTGGTCACGCACCGGTACAATTGGGAAGATGCTGCGGATGGGTACGAGATGCTCATGGAGGACCGCGGCCAGGCAGGAGCGGTCATATTAGAGTGGGAGGAGTAAGCCAC
The DNA here is from genome assembly GCA_030604405.1 of bacterium. Classification (GTDB taxonomy): domain Bacteria; phylum Armatimonadota; class Zipacnadia; order Zipacnadales; family UBA11051; genus UBA11051. The sequence goes on from JAUVVY010000005.1 coordinate 56,254, forward strand.
GCGCCGGACGCCGCCGGTGGCTTATGGTACGAACTGGAATGCGTACAGCTTCGTGGCCCGCGTTATGAAATGTATTCGGACAGGCTGCCCTTGCAGAGCTGAGACGTCAGCATTGCCGCGCCAGGTCGCTACCGCCCGCACGTTGTTGTAATACAGCGGATCAGCATCGTCCGCGCTGAAGCCTTGAACCGGCTTGCCCTGCTCGTCCAGCAGCTCGACGACAACTTCGCCCCCGCCGCCGGCGTTGATATTGAGCTCCAGGCGGCTGCCGGCAAACACCAACAGCGGCGTGGTCAATTCCCCGCCGCTCATCAGTGTGTCGGCCGAGACAAAGCCGTCAAGCCGCATGACCGCTCGGCTGATGGTACCCTCGTATTCGGTCTCAGCCGTCACTGCATCGGCCAGCCGTTGAGGAAGCTCCTTCGCCCCGTGGGGGCGGCGCTGTGCTCCATAGTACAGCCACAGCTCGTCGCCCACCCGCACCAGCGAGGCGCCGACATAGATCGTCCGGCAGTCGAATGAACCCTCCGGCCCCAGCTCGATGAACGGTTCCCGCCACGGTCGCGACCACTCAATACCATCGCGGCTGACCGCCAGTTGGGGCACGAGGCTGCCGTCGTAGTGGTAAAAGATGGAGGGGAATCCGATGTATGCGTCCTGGGCGTAGGGGTAGAGGGTGATGGCATTGTTGTAGATATCGGTGTACGCCGGGTCGCGCTCATCGGCCTCCATCACCACAACGGGCTTGGAGAAACTGGTAAACTCGCTCGCCTCAGCACGGCACACGCTGCGGATGTCGTAGGGATATTCGGTATTCTCATGGTTGTTGAGCCGCTGGTAGGCGACGTATTTGTTGATGCGAGTGTCATAGAATGCGATGTTCTGGGTGTCGGTGCCGCGTTTGACGATGAACCTCGGCTCGTAGGCCGTCCAGTGAATGCCGTCGGCGGAGTAGGCTCCGGCCGTGGCCCGCCCCTCCTCGCGGTAGCGGTCCCCGTAGATCATTTTGTAGCGTTCTTCGGGTGGTGCGGCGGGGTCCACAAACACGCAGCAGCCATGAATCCAGTTGGCACGTCCGTGGAAGGCCATGTTGTTGTCCGTGGAGCCCTCAAATTCGTACAGCCCCAGGCTAGGCTTGGCCCAGTGGATGCCGTCGTCGGATTCGGCGTAGCAGAGCTTGCACAAAGGGGCACTTGCCCGATCTCCGACCGGGCCCCAGTGGAAGGCCTCGTACCACATGCGGAACTTGTCGCCCTCGTGGATGGCTGTAAGGTAGGAGCCGATCCAGCCGCGCTCCAGGGGCTGATCCGCAACCAGGCACGCTTCGCCGGTCCGCTGTGCCGGGTTCATCGTCAGAGTGACGTTCTTCTGATCGGCGATAAAGCGGCCGTCAATGAAAAGCTGTTTGCGATTACCGATATCAATCGGTTGCTCATCAGCCGCCAATGCAACGCCCCAGACCAGCAGCAGCGATAGCGGCAACACGTATGAAAGCATGAGACTCAGCCTCCCGTTATGCCTATCCAAGGAGTTCGTCCGACGGGCGTCTATTACGCGCCAAAATAGCAGGCGAGCTTGGCATTGTCCGCCACCGGCGCGTCAGTCCAGTCCGAGCGCCTCTGCAAGTACGCCGGCACGGATTCGGCTTCGGCCCAGAAGCGGTATTCATCGGCGGCGATGACCGCCTCGGCGTAGCAGGCAAACTCCGTGTAATCTTCTTCGCGTTCCAGGTCCACCTCGCTGAAATCCTCGGTCCAAAAGCCTCTGACGTGCATGACGGTCTCGGCACTGGGCGCGAAACGGAAGACCTTCGTGATGTGGCGAAAACTCACCACAAAGCCGATGCCCTCGATGCCGGCCTCAGCCAGCTTTCCAAGCACCCAGTCACGGGGCCGGCCGCACAGGTCCCATTCATAGCGCTCCGCCTCCGCCCGGCCATAGATGTCCACATAATACACCTTGAACACATGCTGGCCGTTCTCGTAGGTCGCAACACCCGCAGGTCGCGCAGCGTAGGTATTACAGGGCTTGATTGGCTCCATCAGTGGCCTCCAAAAAGTCACCTTTTCGAGCGCAGGCTATTCATGCTCGGTGCGTTCGAGCACTGTCACCTTCAGATCGTCGGACAGCCGGTTGAAATACTCAGAGTACCCGCCGATGCGTACGATGAGGTCGGCATGGTCTTCCGGGTGCTCCATAGCGTCTCGGAGTATCTCCTGGTCCACCACGTTTATCTGCAACTGCATGCCGCCCATGTCGAAGTAGGTGCGGATCAGGGATTTGACGCGCTCGCGGGCCCCGGCGTCGGCAAAAAGCCGCCTGGTGAAGCGGATGTTGGTAATGAGCGTCCCGGGGGCCAGGTAGTTCGGCACGCGCGTGGCCGATTTCAGCAGGGCGGTCGGCCCGGAGCGATCCCGTCCCTGAAAAGCTCCAGCCGAGTCGCCGATTGGTGTTCCGGTAAGGCGGCCGTCGGGCAGGGCGCCGACCGGCTCGCCGAAGTCGCCATACGTCACAAACATCAGACACGCGGCAATGTACTTGCCCCCGCGCCACGGGGCATGTTTCATGAACTGTCTGAAGGTGTGTTCTGCGATTTCGGCAGCGATCTCGTCCACATACGGGTCGTCGTTGCCGAAGTGCGGACAGCTCTGCAGCCGTCGGCGCAATTCATCATAGCCGTCAAAATTGCCATCAAGCGCGGCCAGGAGTTCCTCGGCGCCGATCTCGGCCTTGTCATAGACCACTTCCCGCACCGTCGCAAGCGAGTCATAGGTATTGGAGAGCCCGGAGATGCTGATGACGCTCCAGTTGTAACGCGCGCCGCCGGCATTGTACTCCCGAGCGTTGTCAATGCAGTCGTCTATCAGCAGTGTGCGTATTGGCTGCGGCTGCCAAGTGCCTTTGGTCTCCTGCCATCTGCTGACCTTATCAGTCATTTCGCGAATCTCTTGGCTGACGTCTTCCCTGAACTTCGCCATGAAGTCTTCAAACGAGGCGCATTTGGTCAGGTGCCGGTGCAGGCTTTTTTCAAGGCATAGCGCCAGATTGTAGTATTCATCCACCGAGCCGACGTTCGAGCGACCGTGAATCATCAGCTCAGTGCAGCCGCCGAAGGCGAAGTGGGGGAGATCGGCCTGCGACACCCCAAGGTGGGCAGAGCGTATGGCGTGCAGATACTCCTCCTCGTTGTAAAGCGCAGGTATCCCCGTCCCTGCTGAAATGGTATCAAGCGCCTGGTCCCAGACTTCCTCGGGCGTATCCCTGCGCAGCCGCAGCGCCAGGTTCGGCCTGCGCCGCCCCTTCGCCGCCTCCAGGCAGACCAGCGTCAGATCATTAGCGCCCTGGGAGCCGTCTGTCGCCGTGCCGCCGATGGCCGTGTTCCAGCCGTTGCAGATGTTCACATTGTCAAATACGAGTCCCACCCAGTCCAGGGCCTCTTGTCGCGTGACTTCGCCGTCAGCGATGCTATCGCGGTAGTACGGCCACAGGTCCTGATCGAATCTGCCGAGGTCGTCGCAGCCGTCAAGATAGTAGATGAAGTTGGTGCACACCATCGCCTGATGAAAGCCGGCTGCCGGCTCAAAAGGCACTCTCTGCATTGCGGCCAACAGCTTCTCTGCGGCCGGATGGCCCGATGCAGCGATCACCTCACAGGCCCGCGCGTGCAGGGCCGCTATCCCCTCAAGCAGCACCAGCAGGGCTTCGCAAAAATCAGTCCCCTCGCTATCTCCGTGCCCCTCGGCGGTGATCCTGTGTGCCTCGATGCGCTTTCTGTACCCGTTGAGGCCCTCGGCGAGCACCCTCCCGAAATTGACGATGCTGTGGGTATAGCCCTGCACCATCGGGTAATCTTCCAGCGCTCGCTTGAACTGGCGCAGGCACTCAGCAATGTCAGGGCGCGCCGCCTGTTGTATCTTCTCGTCCAGAAGCGCCCAATCAATTGACATTGCCTGGGAAAAATGGAACCGCATCACCTGCTCGGCATTGAATATGCTTTCGCTGCAGGGGTAAAGCGGCTCGCCGTTGTACTCCGGCAGCGGACATGTTTCGAAAAACCGTTTGAGGCCCAAACACATCCGCATTAGCGGAGATGCGCCGGGCTGCTGCATATATCCTGCCGCCATCAACTCTCCGGCTTGCTCCAACAGCGACCAATCTGTCTTTTCCGCGTCAGCTACCGGCATGGTGGCCCACCTCGGGCTGAGTCTTTCGTGACATGGGAGTCGTTCGCCGTCGCCATCTCTGCATCCTGCCCTCTGTGGCTGATTCGCTTGCTTATCTCGCGCGTACAGGTACGCATAGTGGCGTCGAAGTTGGCTGCATTCTTCGTGGCTGTTGGATTCGCGACACGCGAATGTGCTCACATGAGTCAAACTTTTGACAAGGGCAGGCGCATTTTGCTGGACGAAGTTGCAAACATTTATGTAATTAGTGGTTGCATACTGAGAACAGATAAAGTATAATCGCAGCAAATCTTGATATGGGCCTGCGCCCAGTAGCAATTAAGAGACTAACACCTGTAGCCTACGATAAAGCAACATAGCAATAGACAGATGCATCACTTACCAAGCAAGCAGCGCGCCGGCGTGATAAGAGCGGCAGCCGTCTCGGGTTGCCCAGGCTCTTGTTATGTCACGGCGTTAAATCGCAGCACTACGATACAGGAGGCTGCAACAATGGCGCACGTGCGCAGCGCATTGGTACTGTTGGCAGTCCTTGCAATGTCTGCCAGCGAACGGCCAGTTCTGGCGCAGGCCCCGCCGCTGGAACTCTACGCTGTCTCCCACCTCTTTGCTCTTCCCACCGCCACCACCACCCGCCTCTTCGGCATGGGTGGATTCGTGACCTGCATTCAGGATGATGGCTTTGGCAACCCGGCGTTTGCCGGTACGCTGGAAGCCTATCACACCGTTGGCCGGTACTCCTCAACCGATTTCGACAGTGGCCTGAAATTGCAGGGCGAACAGTGCTCGGTAGCGATCCCGCTGAAGAAAGGCAGAAAAGGCCTGCAGATTACCGGGTTCAGACTGAAAAGCGACCCTGCCGTGCCGGTGGGCCTGCCGCCCGGCGCGGCGCCGGCCATCGGCTATGATGAGTGGGACCTGGCGATCCACTACGGGCAGCGTGTGGGGCGCTCGTGGGTAGTTGGCATCGGTCTGTCGCCGGTTTTCCATAACTCCACCGATTTCCGCTTGCCGGGTCCCCCCGGACAAGTGGCACACTTCAGGACCACAGTTGACGAGGGCTGCCGGCTGGGAGTCCTGTACCAGCTCGAAAATGGCGGCTGGGCCGGACTTGTTTACGATAAGTATCACGAGAATCTCACTGCAACAGGCCCAATTGTCCCGGGCAGCCCCGTTACGGCCAGGTATTCATCGGAGGAAATCGTCATAGGCGTCTCGCAACCGATTACCGAACGTGTGCTGGGGGCTGTCGAATGGCAGCAGTTGACCACCGAGGGCAATGGCACAAAGGTGGGCGACTCGGGTTTCAGAGTCGGCATCGAAGCCATCGCAAGCGACAGGTGGACAGTGCGCTTGGGCACCAACGACGGAGCCTTCTGTGCGGGTCTGGGCTATGGGGACAGCGATTGGTCCGTGGAATATGCGTTCATGAAGGACTGGAACGATGACAGTGTAGGCGCTATTTTCGGTGGCTCCGATACCCACCAACTGGAGCTTACATACTGCTGGTAACGTTCGGCAAGACCGCCAGCCTGACGTGAAAATAGCTGAATTCAAATGTCGCAGGGCACGGCACAAGCGTGTGCCACAGGATTGCTCAGTTAGCGGTTCTGTAGAGGCCCGCTTTAACCAGCACTGGTCGCACTGCAAGACGCAGCAGAGGGAGAAGCTAGGATGGGGCCTTCACTGCTAAGTCCCCGTCGGCGGGTAGTCATTACCGGGCTGGGAGTGGTAGCACCCAACGGCATAGGTAAGGACGCCTTCTGGGATGCCATAACCGAGGGGCGTTCCGGGGTGGACTGGATTACCTCTTTCGACACCTCTGAGACGTACTGCAAGATCGGCGGGGAAGTGAGCGACTTCGATGCCGCCGACTACATGCCCGCCAAGAAGGCCCGCAGAACCGGGCGCTTTTCCAGCTTTGCTGTCGCCGCTGCTCGGCTGGCTATGGAAGATGCTGGTATTGAGGTAGGGGGCATGGACCCCTACAAGATGGGCGCCATAATCGGAACCACTGTAGCCGGGCAAGGCAATATCACCGATGAGCTGTATCACCATTTTGAGAACTACGGCGCAGCAGGTATTGACCAGCTCGCCCCTAGCCAGTTATCAGCACATGCGGCCACCGCCAGCGTCTTCATCGAGTTGGGCATGAAGGGCCCCAACACGACCTGCAGTGCCGGGTGTGTGGCAGGCATAGACGCTGTGGCCACGTGCGCCAGTATACTGAAGTCGGGCCAGGCGCAGGTAATGGTTGCCGGTGCCACCGAGGCCCCTCTGAGCCCTTTCGGTATGGGTCTGCTCTGTGCGCAGAAGGTGCTGACCCGCCACAATGACCCGCCGCACGAGGCATCTCGGCCTTACGATAATACCCGCGACGGCTTGGTGCTCAGCGAAGGTGGCGGAGCAGTTGTTCTGGAGACGGCCGAACATGCCATGGAGCGGGGAGCCCGCACATATGCCGAGATTATGGGGTACGGGTCCACCACCGAAGCCTATCACTTGTTGTTGGCCGATCCCGGGGGCGAGGAGCTTGCCTACGCCTTCAGGAGGGCTCTACTTGCAGGCAAAGTAGCTGCTGACGAGATAGACTATGTATCGGCTCATGGCATCTCCAACCGCCAGTACGATATTGCCGAGACAAAAGCTGTAAAGATGGTTTTGGGACGACGGGCGTACAATGTGCCGATGAGCTCGATCAAGTCCAGTACTGGGCAGCCATTTGCTCCTGGTGGGACGTGGCAACTGGCCAGCGCCTGCATGAGCATTCAGACCGGCATGATACCGCCGACAATCAACTATCGGGTTCGAGACCCGGAATGTGACCTGGATTACGTGCCCAATTACGCACGCCGTGCGCGGGTTGATACTGCTATGATCAATTCGCACAGCGTTGGCGGAACCCACGGCTGTCTGATAATCCGCAGATTCCACCAGTAGTGGTCTGATCACGGCGCCAGGTCGGCGGGCGCAGTAGCGTGGCAGTTGTCAGTGTCGGAAAGGGACCAGATAGTAATGGGCTCTGACTTGGACCGGGTTATCCTGCTGACGACATCTATAGCCACCGCCATGCTAGGCGTAGTCACGTACCATCGTGCACCGGATCGGGTCTGGAACCGCCTCTTCACCGTGCACGCCTTGGCGGTCAGTGCGTGGGTACTGCTTCACTACCTGGTACAATCTGTCACCGACGCTGCCGACGCCGATCTGCTGATTCGGCTGACCCACCCTGTCGGTGCTATAGCAATCTGCACCTGCCTTGACCTGTTTTGGGTTTTTCCGGAGCAAGTGGAGTTCGCTCCCTTGGCGCGCAGGACCGTCCTGTACACAATCGGTGCAGCAGTCAGTACTGTGGCGGTAGCTCCCAATCTTTTCACTTCAATTGAGTTGTCTCAGGGAACCGTCATCATCCAGTACGGCTGGCCTTTCATACCCTTTGGCCTGTTTATCGTGGCAACGCTAGGCTATGCTGACTACGTTCTGTTCCGCAAGTCCCCGCGCCTCAGCGGCCTGCAGCGGGTCCAGGTCAAGTACGTGCTGGTCGGTATGATTAGCAGCCAGATCGTCGTAGTGATGACCATAGTGCTGCTGCCATTGATCTGGGGCAACACCTACTACAGCCGGTGGGGCTCGGCCGGCTACATCTTCATGATCGGCTTCGTGGCCTACGCAATTGCCAAGCACAGAATCATCAGACCTGTAACAGCGCTGTACCGTGCCTCCGCGTACCTGCTGACCGGGGCTGCCGTGAGCGTACTACTTGTAGCTGTCTTCACAGTTGTCCGGCCGATTCTGGACGCCTCGATAATGTCCTCCACACTGGTATATGTAATTGCCGGTATCGTTCTGGGGGTACTCGTAGTACCGATACATCAGCAGATCAGACAGGCGCTCGATCGGAGTCTGCCGCACAGCCGTGTGGCGGAGGCAATCAGGCACGCTTCTGACGCCATCCTGCGTACGCTGGACGCCGAGCAACTGCCCGAGTTCCTGTCCGACACCATATCCAGCATCCTGTATCCGGCCCACGTTAGCGTTTTTACCAACGCTGGGACCTCCGGGAACTTTGTTTGCAGATCCCGGAATTCTACTTCCGGAAACGACAGCCTCCAAAGGGTGCCCATGAGCCTGTCACCCGATTCCATAGTGATTCAGGCCGCCTCGGAGGCGCGCGACCTGTTGGAGCGGTCGCAAATAATGCGCTTTCATTCCCTGGAGGAGGCCAAGCCGCTTCTGGCTGCGATGCGCGAGTTGGACACGGAGATCGTGGCCCCGATACTGTGGGAAGACCGCCTTATTGGTCTGGTGCTTATCGGTGAAAAGTTGTCCGGCGACATGTACTCTCCCGACGAGCTGGCAATGCTGCGCAATATGATGCCGCAGGTGTCACTGGCCACGCGCAACGCTCAACTCTACGGCGAAGTGGTCCGCATCAATGAGTATAACGAGAATATCCTCCTGCAGATGAAAAGCGGCGTCATCGCAGTTGACGGCGACCAGACTATCGTTCTATTTAACCCGGCTGCAGAGGAGATACTCGGGATTTCGGCAGACCAAGCAATAAGCCAAGAGCTTGATGTGCTGCCGGAAAGCATCATTGAATGCTTGCGAGAAGCCCTTGCCGACAGTCCCAGACACTCCGAATATCACTTTCAGGTACAAAGGCCTGGCGGCGATACGGTGCCAGTGGCGTGCAGCACTACGGCGTGGGCGGGGTCGTCGCTGTCGCAAAGAGGCGCGATGGTCGTCATCAGCGATCTGACAATCGTCGAGGAGCTTGAGCGTGAGCGCCAGCAGGCCGAACATCTGGCCTTGATCCGGGTGCTGTCCGCCGGCATGGCCCACGAGATTCGCAACCCGCTGGTGGCGATCCGCACATTCGCCGAGCTATTGCCATCACGCTGGGAGGACGCCGACTTCCGCGTCAATTTCCTGTCAACGGCCCGCGCTGAGATCGAGCGCATTGAACGGCTGCTGACGGACCTGTTGATGCTGTCCAAACCGGCTGACGCAGTGGCCGAGAAGATTGATGTGGACGGGGTTTGTGAGGGTGTTGTGCGTACTATGTCTCCCCGTGCCGAGGCGCGCGGGGTCGAGCTTGTCACGGAGCTGCAGACCGACGGTCGCCAGCCCGTCGGGGACAAAAGCCGGCTGCACCAGGCGCTGCTTAACTTGGTGACAAATGCCGTCGAGGCCGAGCCGCAGTCTGGATTGGTAAGAATCACAACTCGCGAAGCTGTTGACCGCGACAGGGACCCGATCGTAGTAATAAGCGTGCACAATGCCAACAGCCACATTGCCGAAGGTCAGCTCGAGGAGATATTCAAGCCATTCTATTCCCGCCGCTCAGGCGGTACAGGCCTCGGACTCGCCATTTGCCAGACCATCATCCAGGAGCACAATGGTGTGATTCGGGTCCAGTCAGACCCAGATAATGGCACCGAATTTGTCGTGGAACTGCCACTTAACTCTGATAGCGGAGAAAGTTAGTATGCTCGTCGTGCTAACTAGCGATCTGAGTTCCGAATGGATTGATCGGGTCAGCAGCCAACTGGCCGATGAGGCTATGGTGGTGCCTGCAGAGGGCACAGATGCTGCTCTGGCCATCGTGCGCAGACTGTCGGTGTCCGTGGTTATCGCCAACATGAACCCACTGACCACGCAGAAGCTACTCGGGTACACGCGTATGGCTGAGGCGGCCGCGGACGCCGTGTTCGTTTGTGTTGCGCCGAATGAGGTCAAGGAGCAGATTCGGGTTGAGGAACTCTTCGTACCGGACTTCTGGCTCGATCCGGACGCCAGGCCCACGGAGATAGCAGAGATGCTCAGCGCGGCCATGCAGAAAGCAGGGCTAACAGCCGGCAGCGCCGCCGCGCCCGTTAATCCGACCGCGGCGCACCCGGTCGCGCCGATACCCGACCAGCCTGTGTCCGACCACGAAGTCTTTCGCCGGCTGATGTCAGCACTGGCGGGAGGACGCGATACCGACCGTCTGCTGTCGGCGTACGTCGAAGCCGCCGGTGAACTGATCCACTGCGCCAGCTACTGCCTCCTGTGGCGCGAGCAAGATGCAGAGTGTCTGACCGTAAAGGCGTCCCGTGGGCTGCCTCCGGAGGTGGTCAGCAGGGGTCGGCTGCTGCCAGGCGATGCCGTGGCCAGTTGGTATCATCGCAACTGCCGGGTACTTACAAGAGACGAGTTGTCCGACTGGGCTGACGCCGCCCTCGCGGCAGACCTGGCCCGCGAGCTGGAGGTGTTCAGAGGCCGGGTGGCGGTGCCGCTTATGGTCCACGGTTGCCTCGACGGACTGCTGATCCTCGGCGAAAAGGTCATCGGTCAGCCGTACTCCAGCGCAGAGCTGGAAACTCTGTTTGTCATCGCTGGATATGTTGGGATACAGCTCGAAAGCATGCAGGCTCAGGCCGAGACGGAACGCACCGGGGCCTACATGGAGCAGAGTCTGTTGGGGATGCGATGTGGGGTTATTACACTGGGGCGCGACCAGCGGATTGTGGTGTGCAACCCGTATGCGGCTAATGCTCTGCAGATGCGGCGGGATGAGGTAGAGGGCGCCGACCTGCGCTGCCTGCCATCACCTCTCGGCGACCACCTTCACGCTGCCTTCACATCGTCACAGGCCGCAATTCACGGTCAGAAGGTTGAAATACCAAGCCTTGGGCTTTGCTTGCGCGTTAGTACATCCCGGCTCTTGGACCACGATGGTGCGCCGGTTGGCAGCGTGATGGTGTTGGAGGATGTAACGGCGGCAGTTAGCCGCGCCGACCAGACTCGCCAGCAGCAGCGCCTCGACATGCTCGGACAGATCATCCAGTGTATCGCCCACGACATAAGGACCCCGCTGACGGCGATAAAGACTTACGCCCAGTTGATTGACGGGCCGCGATCAAGCCAAGAGCTGGCCGGTTTCTGGCACAGCACCGTAAGTCCGGAATTGGAAAGGCTTGACCGCCTGATCAACCAACTGGTGCGGATGGTCCAGCAGCCGGAGCCCAACTTCCAGTTGGTGGACCTCGAAGGCGTTGTGGAAGAGGCAGTCAAGCAATTGTCCGACTCTGACGGCGATAAGCCGCCGCTGGATTTGCAGATCAAGACACCAGTTCCGCGAATTGTAGCCGACCCCACCTCGACACGCGAGGCTCTTTCATACTTGCTTCGCTACCTGCAGAACAACGGCTCGCCGGTCACTGTCCTTGTGCAGCGCGAGGAGAACGACTCAGAAGCCAGCGTATGCGTGAGGATGCGCACGTCTGGCAGCGCTGATCATGTAAGCGGCGACGAAATACTTGATCCGCTGTACGCTCTGCAGCAGCCGGACGCGGACCTCGGACCGGCCATAAGCCGGCAGATCGTTGACAAACAGGGGGGAAGAGTAGAAGCCAGGACAGAGAACGGGAATATCGAATTTCGGATTGCCTTTCCGATCGCGAGCCGAGAGACGATGAGTGCCCCGGAGGGATCCAAGGATGGAAAGGCCTAAGATACTGGTCATAGACGACGAGCCAGGACCTCGTGAATCTTTGCGGATGATACTGAAAGACAACTATGAGGTCATGTTGGCGGCGAACCCCATTGAGGGGCTGAAGCTGGCCGAGGAGCATCGCCCCGATATGGTCTTCCTCGACATCAAGATGCCGGAGATGGAAGGCACGGAGGTCCTGCGCCGTATCAAAGAGATTGATCCGGATATCGAGGTGGCCCTGTTTACTGCATATGCCGCAGTTGACTCGGCACAGCAGGCTGTGCGTCATGGCGCGATCGACTACTTGACCAAGCCTTTTTCCGTCGCGGAGATTATCTCGGTTGTGGACCGCGCACTGCAAAGACGCCGCCAGCGCGCGCGCGAGCTGGCCCTGTTGCAGCAGCTACGGCCCGCCGCTCAGGCCCTCTCAGGACAGTTGGACGCGCTCGATGAGCCGTCCTCTGCCTCCGACCAGCGCGAGATATTTCAGAATCTTGCTGAAGCTCATAACTCCATTGAGACGCAATTGAGCAAGGTCGCCCGCCTCAATGCCATTGGTGAGATCGCGGCTGAGGTCGCACACGATGTCAGCAATTTCCTCACCGCCATATTGCTGCGCATTGAGATGCTGCTTATGAATCTGAAACAGTCGCGGCGGGTAGATGCCGATACCGTTAAGGACGCATTGCAGGACATAGTCGAGGCCGCCCGTAACGGCGTCCAGGCCGTGCAGCGCATCTCGGGTATCTCTAAGTCAGACCCCTACGAGCCTTCTCAGCCTGTAGATGTTAACGATGTCATTAGCGATGTGGTGAGCCTAAGCGTCGGCCAGTTCAACAGCGGGCAAGGCGATAAGATCATTGTGCGAACAGGTGAGGTTCCGCCGATCTACGGCAGCCCCACAGCCCTGCGCACCGCCATCATGAACATTGTCATCAATGCCAGGCAGGCTCTCACGGATGGCGGGCAGGTCTGGCTAACGACATTTGCTGAGCAGGGCGAAGTGGTCATACAGGTGCGTGACACGGGTGTGGGCATCCCGCCTGAGCTGATATCCAGCATCACCGAACCATTCTTCACTACCAAAGGCGAGCGGGGGTCGGGGCTGGGGCTCAGTGTAGCCCGCAAGGTCATCGCCCGCCACGGAGGGACACTTAGTTTCGACAGTGAGCCGGGCAAGGGCACCACGGTCACCATACGGCTGCCGATTGCAAGGGAGCACGCTGCAAAGGACGATCGCGCCGCGCCCGAAGCTGCACCGGCCTCCGCTGGCGTGCCCGATGTGTTGGTGGTGGACGACGACAAGCGGATGTTGAACACTCTCAGAGCGTCTCTGGTAGGTGCGGGGCTGGTTGCCGAGGGGGCTGAGGATGCAGAGACGGGCCTGCGCAAGTTTGAAGACTACCTCCGCAACTCGCAGCGTGCGCCACGCGTGGTCATCGCAGACCTGCGGATGCCCGGCCTGCTCGGCACTGACATGGCCCAGCGCATCAAGCAACTGGCGCCAAATACCCGCTTCATACTCATTAGCGCCTATGTCAATGATGAGCCCGAGCTGGACTCGTGCCCTTATCTGGACGCCGTCATCAGAAAGCCGTTCAAAATATCCGACCTGCTCGAACACATGCTATTCGTGACCTGACCCACGTTGCCGGTCAGTTGCAGATTATGGCCTCGTTAGCGCGCCGTACCAGCCCACCCATGGCCTCTGCATCGCCTGTCACGCACCACAGTTGCGCCATATTCCGCAGTTGTCGTGGTTCCATCCCCGCTGATCTCGCAATAGAGGCGAGCGTGTGGGAGAAGTTGGTTAGTATGCCCGCTGCCTCCAACTCTGCGGCAAATTGCATTGTTACCGCAGTCATTTCGTGGAAAGCCATCCCGTTGATCTTGTATGGCAGCGGCTCCCAGAACTGCGGCGGAAACAGCAGCTTTACTTTGTAATCGAGGTTACTGAACAGGTACTCGTCCACATCATCTATTTCAATACTGTACTTTTCCGGCTTCTCTATCCATGGTGTGGCGGGGAACACGCCTGGAAATTGCAGTGGCACTGAGTCGGGCCGCAGCTCTTTCACAAACTCCATGCTTTCGGCCAGGGTCTCGGGCGTGTCGAAGGGCAGCGGGACGATCATGGAAGCCGCCGAGAATATGCCCGCTGCCTGAGCGGCCATCAGCGTCTCTCTGACCTTCTCCAGCCTGATCCCCTTGTGTACAGCCTGGTCCAGGATTTCCTGGCTGCCCGACTCGAGGCCGAAGAATATCGAGTACAGACCCGACCGAGCCATCACCTCAAAATGGTCGGGATTTGAGGTGCGGAAATGGCCGAAGGAGTTGTATTCGATATCAAGGCCGCGATCAATAATCTCCTGAGCCACCGCGTACATCAAATCTCCCGGCGTCGAAGCGCCCCCGAAGCGAAATACCGATATGCCATGCCGCTGCTGCAGATGCTGCATGGTGTCCACGATCTTACCGGGGGAGGCGGTGCGCTGCCGACCTCCATCCTCCATCGGATGGACACAGAAGGCACAGCGGTTGGAGCAGCCGCGGCTGTCGGTGAGGATTACCATCTTGATCTTGTCATCGCCGGCCATCGCGGGATACACTTCGGGGTCGTACACCGGCATCGGAAATGAATCAAGGTCCACGCTCTCGTCACGGGGATGCTCCACGATCTGTTTACCGGTCTGGCAGACGATACCGGGGGTTTCCTGCAGGCCGGCCGCGCCGTCGCTAGTATCGGCCAGCTTGACGATAACGTCTTCAGGGTCTCCGAAAATGATGGTATCAAAGGCGGGAGTCGAGCGGAATATGATACCACGGAACCAGCAGGCTTTGCGGCCACCGGCGGTGATGTGCAGGTCTGGGAATTCCTCGCGCATCCGCTCGGCCAGGTGAACGCTGCCGGCATAGCCGTCGCCGTCGGAAAGCTCGAAGGCCACCAGGTCCGGCTGCCAGCGCCGGCTCTGCGCGACCAACTCGCTGCCTATTTCGAAGACAGTCTGCTCCTGATGAGCGTCCAGTTGCGCCGACCACTCTTGCAGCTTTGCCAACTGCTCGGGATCCGGCTGGCCGCCGCCACCCATCAGCCCGACACCGAGCGGCTTGAGTTGCGCGCTGATCGCCTCAGGAAACAGCCGCCTCATCATGGATACCGTGCCGTAGTCAACGATCATGGCCTCATGACCTGCGCCAATCAAGGCCCCGGCGAGGTTGGCCAGCCAGTTGCTCGCAACCAGATGTCTGGGGCTGGAGGGATAGCCGGGATAGCTGACTAGCAAGGCTCGCGCCATATCAATGCTGGCTCCTCGAGCTTCCATTTCATGCTGCCATGGGTAACCGGAAGCTCTCGAGCTATCCTTCCCCGGTAATGTAAACGACGGCATCATGGTTGTAATCAGGGACATCCAAGGCCTTTTCCCCATCCACGGGCACGTGCCTGCGCTCATGAAATCGCTTTCCAGTAGCCGGGTCAATCCACTCAACGCGGTATGAGCCCTGAGGAAGATTGACCTTGAATGGACCGTTGTCGCGTCCCCACATATAGGCAAGATAAGCTTGCCTCTCTTCACACCGTTGAGCCAATTTCTGCCCGGGGCACGACACGATCCAGGTATCGTCTTTTACAAAGCGCTCAAATGGAATACTGTTTGCAAACTCAACCAAAACAGATACATCCTGTAGGGTTTCCTCTTCGCTCGTCTTCCCGCCCCCCCAATGGTCAACGCAGAGCATGCCCTGCGCCATGAATATCGCCCAGAAGACGGCCCTCTGTATTTCCCGGGGATGATGCCACCACACATACAGTTCATTGAAGACAACTGGCTTCGCCTGGTCGTAGCCAACGATCTTCCTGTAGTAATTCAGAGGGTCGTTGATGCCTCCCTTGTGCCGGTTGATGACGCGGTTACCTTCATTGAGGGCATCGAAATCGCTGCAGTAATCAGCAATGGTGGAGATGATATAGTCGCCCTTGCTGTTCACGCGATCAACAAAGTGCTTTCTCCAAGCGCCACCTCCTGTTGAAAGCTCGTTGTCAATCTCGATGATCACGAAATCTCTCGCCAACGAGGTGTCAACCGTCTCAAGCACCTTATCCACCCATCGCTCCTGAAGCGCCTGGCAGGGATTACCCAAAGTGTAGAGACTCTTTTCATCAACAGGATGCGCCTGGATATTGTTGACTGGATTCCACCAGTGGTTTTCCCACTCATATCGTGCGCCCCATGGGTTGAATAATGTTAACTCTTGAACGATTTTCGCGCTGGCAGACGCGTCCAACATGCGTTTGAGCTTATTAAAGAAGTCGGGGTTGAATTGAGACAGATCCGCCTTGTTTCCCACCAGTTTGAACGGGCAAGTAATCCCCTCCCGCTTCCATAACTCAAGCCATGTGCGGATGTAGTTAGCCTTGCCTTTTACTTCGTTGACTCTTTCAGAGCAACTGCCTTGAGAACCGGCCTCAAGACCGGCTCCAGCACTATATCCGCCCAACCATAAGGGTTTCCCATCCTTCTCGAAATACCAGTTCTTCACCGTCAGTCTGTGCTGGGCGGAGGCCTCCGCGCTTGTATCAGCCCGAGCGGTCAGGACGCTCCCAAGCTCCAGCCCGGCGCTCGCGAGTAGGCAGACCGATCCAAACATCAACAGCTTGAGCCACATCCTGGATTGTTGCATTCTGGTCACTCTCCACCTGTGCGACCTCGGAGTGACCTCCTCCGCTAGTGGTACCAGTTGCGTGGTGATTCTATCATGGCGGGCGTGCCGTCGCAACCGGATACACCCCTGTGGGCGCGTGTACGACTGCCAGTTACCTTATGCCCTGCCTGCTTCGCTCCTATCTGCTCCCCGCTGCCCCGTCAGCCTAGCGGAAGCCCCTCCACGCACCCGTTGCTTCAGCACGGGTTGGTTTCGTCGCCGAGCTGTTTGCGCAGGGCGGCCAGTTCCGCCTTCAGCTCCTCGACGATGTCCGTATAGGCCGACTCGTCATATACGTTTATCAGCTCGCAGGGGTCTTCGTCGAGGTCGAACAACTCCCACTCCTGCGGCCCGGGCTCCTCCTCATAGTAATAGATCAGCTTGTAGCGTCTGGTACGGACGCCGTAGTGGGCATAGACATTGTGACCGTCGCAGTGCATGAAATAGCGATAGTACATCACCGTGCGCCAGTCCGCCGGCGTCTGCTCCTGCAAGAGCGGGCGGATGCTGTATCCTTGAACCTCATTCGGCACTTGTATGCCCGCGTACGCCAGGAAAGTCGGCGCGAAATCCACGTTGAGCACTATGTCATCATTGACTGAACCGGACGAGACCTCTTGCGGGTACCGCACCAGCAACGGCATTCGCAGCGACTCCTCGTACATGAAGCGCTTGTCGTACCAGTTATGGTCGCCCAGGAAAAAGCCCTGGTCAGAGGTGTATATGACGACGGTGTTGTCGGCCAGGCCCTCTTCATCCAGGTAATCCAGCATCCGTCCGACGTTGTCGTCAACCGAGGCCACACAACGCAGGTAGTCCTTGATATATCTCTGGTATTTCCACTTCTTCAGCTCCTGGCCCGAAAGGCCCTCTGGCGGCTTCTGCTTGAGGTCCTTCTCATCGAGATCGCGGTCAACGCGCATCGTTGCCGCCGCCGCAGCCGCGGCCCTGTTGGAGTAATCGTCATCAAACGTCGGCGGCTCGGGGATGTCCACGTCCTCGTACATATCTGCATGCTTGTCATCCGGTTCCCAGCGGCGGTGCGGGGCCTTGTGATGGCAAAGCAGGCAGAACGGCCTGTTTGCGTCCCTGGCTTTGAGCCAGTCGAGGCAGTAATCGGTAATCAGGTCGGTCACATAGCCCTCGTAAACCCTTGCCTGTCCCATCTCTATGAACTCCGGATTGTGGTACAGCCCCTGCCCGGGCAGCACATTCCAGTAGTCAAAGCCGGTTGGGTCATGCCCTCCTCCGTGCCCCAGGTGCCACTTGCCGATGATTGCGGTTTGATAGCCGGCCTGCTGCAGCAACTGCGGAAATGTCGTCTGTCTGCCGTCGAATTTGTCGTGTAGCGTCTCCACGCCGTTGATGTGGCTGTATGTGCCTGCCAGGATCGAGGCGCGGCTTGGGGCGCAGATCGAGTTGGTGCAGAAGCAGTTATCGAAGCGCATACCCTCCTGGCCGATGCGGTCAATGTTGGGGGTCTGATTGATCCGGCTCCCGTAGCAACCGATCGCATGTGAGGCATGGTCATCGCTCATGATATATAGGATGTTCGGCTTGGCCATTTTGTGTATGTCCCCTGCTTCTGCGCTGTGGTCATTATTGTCGGGCGAGCACGACATTACTAGTATAGCGCCAGGCCGCCGTAGGTCAAGCCTGACGCAACTGCGTCGCGCCCGAGAGTCGGCAAACTGTACTGATCTCCTTCCCCGCAGCCGCGGACGACAGCTTGTGTGCAGGAGAAAACAGGCCTCATGTCGAATCGTCAAACACGGGATGAAGACCGCCGCCAGTGGCACAGGTGAGAAGGATGGAACGGTCAGGACCGAGTTTCGTAATTGGTACTGTGTTGGTTACAATGATGGCGACTGTGGCGAGCGCCAACCCGGCGCAGGTCAAGCCTCCAACTCCATTGCAGGCGAGACCCTCCAACGGCGCCTGCCCGATTGATGGCAAACAATCAGAGGAGATGTGCGATGTCTGAGACGCCTCACGTTCGTCCTTATGTCCTCAAGTACTGTCAAGGCCGAGGTGTGGACGTGGGCTGTGGCGTCGAGAAGATTACGCCCGAGGCTACCGGCATAGACTACGCAATAGCCTACGATCTTGCCAATCATCCCGAAACCGCGGCTGATGTCACGTGCGGATGGGAGGAGTACCTCGCCTCCGTGCCTGCCGGCTCACTGGACTACGTCTATTCCTCGCACCTACTGGAGGACTACGAGGACATAGAGCCGCCACTGCGGGCGTGGAGCGAGGCCGTGAAGCCGGGCGGCTATATGATTCTGTACCTGCCCATAGAGGAACTGTTCAAGCAGCATTGCGAGGCGACCGGGCAAATCTACAACAAACACCATCAGCAGAACTGGCAGAGCGCCGAGGACTTCTTGGCTCAGCTTCCGGCCTGGTTCATGGAGCAGATGGAGTGCGTCGAGGCCTCTGGGGTATTGGGCGCATACAGCTTCTACGTGGTGTTCAAGAAGCAATAGGGGCCAGGAGATCCTGCGCCAAAACCAGCGAAGTGTTGTTAGTCACTGTCCCCTTCGTCTGTCAACTGTCCGCCAATTGCCGGCTCTTCCAGCGCCCACCAGGTGGTTGTGCGGTATTTGACATCCCCGGTGAGGTTGCGATGATCCAGAGGAGCGACGAGCTGGTCCATCAGCTCCAGCCGTCCGAGCTTTTGCAGTCGCTCGTAGATTTTTATCCACCCGCACGGGATGGCTCTGTCAACTTCACAACTGCCGTCCACGTCCGCTCCACCGCACTGGCCACTGACGAGGCCTTTGCTGCAAGCCACGCGCGGGCATATCCCTCCGGTATAGTGCAGCAGGCAATCCCCACATTCCATGCAGCGCTCCTCGCCCGGCCACAGCCCCTGGAAGCCGCCCATGGAAATCGTGTCCAGGACGGGATGAGTGATCTTGTCCACCGTACTCGCCACAGCTTGCACTCCGATGCCGCAAGACGAAACCAGCAGTGCGTCGGCCTCATTGAGTGCGTCGAGGCGCGCCATCAGACGCCGGGCGATGAGAATCTTATTACACAGAAAATCAATCGCTATGGTGTCAACAACTCGTTTGCCGGCCTCTGCCAGCCCCTGCTCAAGCCGCGCCAGTTGCTCGGCATCGCCGCTATCGCAGCCTTCAGGGCAGCCGGTGCACGCGATGATCAGAACCGACTGCTCGCCCTCCATGTACTCAACAATCTGTTCGATCGGCTTCGGTTTACTGGCTATCATCTGTTCTTGTCCTTTCCGCAATTGCCTCAGCGATAGCGGTATCAACAATCTTCGGCAGATTTGCCTCGACTTGCGGCGAAAGTTCGGTGCTCCACTCCACTTTGTGCGGCTGAACTCCGATTATTACGATGCGATCCGCCTCGAGGCCCCGAAGGCGCCACTCAGCCAGGGCCTCGGCCAGCGTGAACTCGTGCAGCGACAGCTCTGCATCCGTGTTCGCAGCCACGGACACCGGCAAGCGATATACTGCTCCGGGCGGCCCGTCTGCCGCCACCGCATCCACGATTACCAGCCTGGCTATGTCGCCTACCGGCCCCAGGGCCTCCGTGGGCATCGTTCCGGCCTCGATTACTTCCACACCTTCGGGAAGCTCGACTTGTGCCAGCCGGCGCGCCACATGCACACCGACGCCCTCGTCACCGAGCAGCAGATTGCCCACGCCCAGAATGACTACTCGGCCCGCTTTTGTGTCCGTCACACGATCCGGTATCGGCCCAGTTCCTTGTCTTTGGCATCAATGATGTGGACAGCGCATGCCAGGCAGGGGTCGAATGATCTGGCTATCCGCACCACTTCGAACGGATTCTTCTCATCACGGATCTGGGTTCCAATCAAGGCCTGCTCGATCGGCCCTGGCTTATCCTCGTCGTCGCGGGGCGAGACGTTCCAGGTGGTGGGCACAACCAGTTGATACCGCGATATGACGCTATCCTCAATGTCTATATGGTGCAACAGTGCCCCGCGTGGGCCGTCAACCATGCCCGTGCCACTTCCTGTTTCGGGCAATTCGTAGTCGGCACAAACAGGCGCGCCGGGCTCGAGCTCCAGAACCCACTCGGCCATTGCGTCGGCAACAAGCTTGGCTTCCAAAGCGCGCGCGGCGTGACGGCCCAGTGTGGATTGCAAAGCCGCCGGCTCGGCATCCAGTGCCGCCAACAAGCTGTCAACAGCCGGCTTAACCTTCTCATCGCCCGCATGGTATGCTACAAGCCACCTGGCAAGCGGCCCGACCTCATACGGCTCTCCGTTGAGCCGCGGCGCTTTCGCCCAACTGTAAGCTTCCGGCTTGTCCGCTTGGGGCTCAGTGCGCCCTTCTGACGGGTGCAGGCGGCTGTAGTCGTCCTGGAAGTATGAGTACTTGAGGTCTTCGGTGATTGCCTGGGCGTCCACCGCCCCAAGCTGTCCGTTCAGCGCTCCGGAAGGCAGATACCGAGGCCGCTTCATCAGATCTGTCTCCGTGGTGTCCATGTCGAATAGACCGTATGCGAGATATCTGCCGCAGCCCTTTCCAATTTCAAAATAATCCGGGTAGGCCGTGGCGACAGCTACAACGTCGGGCACGTAACACTCATCTATGAAGCGCTGGACATCCTGGAGCCTGCCCAGGAATGACGCCGCCTTGTCCGCCGTGGGGACCTCGCAGGCGCCTCCCGGCACGCACCCGACCTCGTGCGGCATCTTGCCGCCGAAAGTCGCAACCATCTCATGAGTGAGGCGACGCATGTCCAGGGCGCGCACGTAATGCGATGCCGCGGCGGCATTGGTCTCCTTGTCCAGGCACAAGTCCCCTTCATACCGCGGCACAAAGGGGGCCCACTCGCCCCGTTGTAGGAACGCCGCAAGCTGTTGTAGCCCCGCGTCATCTCCGGTATAGTCCGCCGCGGCCGCCGGGTCAACATAGTCAAGCGCGGCCAGCGCGTAGAAGTGGAGTATGTGAGACTGAAGATAGTTGGCGCCGAGAATCAGATTGCGGATGATCCGGCCGTTGTCGGGGATCTGGTCTGCCACACCGATTGCCTGGTCCAAAGCCAGACTGGAGCAGACGGAGTGTACTGCCGGACAGACCCCGCAAACCCGTGTCGTGAGGCGCTGGGCGTCCATCGGATGGCGCCCTATCAGAATCTGCTCGAACCCGCGAAACATCGGGCCGGAAGCCCGGGCATCTTTGACCTCGCCATTGTCCACAGTCACATCAATCTTGAGATGTCCTTCAACACGGCCAACCGGATCTATTGTGATGCGTGCCATTGTGCTCTCTCCTTGCTTCGACAAGACGTGTTGCGGTGGTACGCCGCTGTTTGGACTACTCGCTGGGCTCTGAGCATGGCGCTGAGGCCGGCGCGACATATTTCAACTCGCCGGTTGTCTCATCGCGTTCGATGCGAGGTAGTTGATCGGCGCTGATCTTCTTGTAAAGGGCGCTGCCGATGTCTGGGAAGCCGGGCTCGACGCACCCGAGGCACGGGCTGCCCGCACCAATCGGCCAACTGATCCCGCTGTTCCACTGTCGCAAGGGGCAGTCGCTGTAAGTCACCGGCCCCTTGCAGCCCAGCTCGTAGAGGCATCCCGGCTCACCGTGGTGTGAGGCGAACTTGCCGGCATCAAAATCTGCGCGGCGCGGGCAGTTTTCGTGAATGAGTTGACCGAAGAAAGCGCGCGGCCGACCGTGTTCATCAACATCGTCTGCTGTCGGCAAGCCGTGTAGCAGCACATGGACCAAAGTGCCCAGAATCCAGTCCGGGTGCGCCGGGCAGCCGGGCACATTGACGCACGGAGTCTCGATGCCGTGCTCTGCCAGAACCTGGCTGGCAGGCTTAGACCCGGACGCGTTAGGCGCCGCAGCCGGAATGCCCCCGAACGCCGCACACGTGCCTACCGCCACCACACACAGCGCTTTTTCGGCCAGCTCCGTAAAAGTCGTGACTATACTCAACTCCTCACCCTCACCTGTGGTCCCGCCGATGTAGGGCATCTTCTCTGGAATCGCGCCTTCGAGGATCAGCACATAGCCCTCTTCCGTTTCCTGCATATCGAAGAGGATTTCCAGCGCCAACTCGCCGGAGGCCGCCATTATGGTGGGATGGAAACGCACCTGAACGTGCTTGCCAGGGACAAGCTCCTCCAGCAACACGTTGGCGACACGTGGTGCTGCGGCGTTAAGCAGTGAGACGGAACAGCCGGAACAGCCTGTCCCTTGCAGCCAGACGACGGGGATTTCCTGTGTGCCTTGCTGAGTCATCATGTAGCCCTCGCCCCTCACAAAAACACGGTACGCGGGACTGCACCGTGTGCCGACAGGCAGCCGTTGATATGTCTCTTGCCGACTGCCCGCGTAGCTTCTGCTCGTCCAACATAAGTCAATTCTTTCTCCGTGCTCCGTTGACCTCCTGCCGCAGAAATTTTTTTCGACAGACCCGGCTGCAGCAGGGGCGCTGCACCCTATATGGCAATTCACCATCGTTGTGCAGCAGGTCATACACTCAGCTAAGGCGAAGCCGGGCATCAACGTAACCCAACTCGTATTGATACGGGGACTATTGGACTAACCCGAATAATTCACAAAACGCGTAGCTCGGCCTCCCGTTCGACCGTTCGACAAGCTCACGGTGCTGAGCAACGTCGAAGCACAGGCTCACGGCCCTGCCTGCCCTGAGCTTGCCGAAGGGAGCAACGTCGAAGGGCAAGGGCAGCCCGAGGTCGTTGGCATACATGGAGGGGAGACGCATGAGAGTGAATGTGCAGGCCAATACTGCCCCGCAGTTTCGCGTCCTATCGCAACAGGACGCAGAGCGCATCTACCTGGCCGCACTGCAAATCCTGGCCGACATCGGTATGCTCATTCACGAGCCGGCCGCTTGTCAGCTTCTCGCCGACAATGGCGCCAGGGTGAAGGCTGAGCTGGTGCAGATTCCTGAGAGTATGGTCAGGCGCGCCATTGCCGCCGCGCCACAGCGATTCACAGTCCACGCCCGTGACCCCGAGAAGTCTCTGCGTATTGAGCCCAACCGGGTTTACTATGGCCCCGGGCCGACGTGTCCGAACTTCATAGATCCGGACAGCGGCGAGCGACGGCCCTACGTCATGGATGATGCCATAGCGGTCGCCCGGACCTGCGACGCGCTTGACAACATTGATTTCGTCGAGTCACTGGGCTCTATCCTCGATGCGCCCGCTGACCAGATGGATGTCTATGAATTCGCTCTGATGGCCCAATACACGGTCAAGCCCATCGTGGCTTGGTCGTTCAGCCAAGAGACCTGTGCCGACATCCACCGCATGGCTGTGGCGATGGCCGGTGGGGAGGAGGCTTTCGCACAAAAGCCCAACTACATCTTCTATGCCGAGCCGATGTCGCCTCTTAATAGCGGTCAGGACGCGATGCAGAAGCTGATGTACTGCGCGCGCCACCGGATTCCCATAGTGTTCACACCGGGCCTGCTTGCGGGCGCGACGGCCCCGGCGACCTTCGCCGGCGTGCTGGCACAGGGGCTGGCCGAAGCGCTTCACGGTCTGGTAGTGGCGCAGCTCATCTCGCCGGGCACGCCCCTCATCATAGGCGGCGTCGTTTCGATCATGGATATGCGCGATATGGTGCTGGCCTACGGCGCGCCGGAGCTTTCCCTGCTCAGCGCCGGCCTCACCGAGGTGGCTCGCCTCCTGGGCCTGCCGATGTGGTCAACCGGCGGCTGCACCGACGCCAAGACCGTTGACGAGCAGGCCGCCATTGAGGCCGCAATTTCCATCGCCATGGCCGGGCTGTCAGGCCCTAATCTCGTTCATGATGTCGGCTACACCGATTCCGGTCTTACCGGCTCCCTGAGCATGCTTGTGATGTGTGACGAGATTATCGCCATGGTCAAGCGTGTACTTCGCGGCCTGGAAGTGACCCCGGAGACGCTGGCTGTCGAGGTCATTGATGCCGTCGGCCCGGGCGGCAATTTCATCGGCGAAGACCATACAGTGAAGCGGTTCCGCGCCGAATGTTACTTCCCCGAACTGGCCGACCGCAGCAATGTCGAGAGTTGGCAGGCCCGTGGCGCTACGACGATGGGCCAGCGGGTCGAGCAGAGAGTGAAAGAAATCCTCGCCACTCATCAACCGACGCCGCTGCCAGATGACGTGGTCGCCCAATTTGACGGGGTGCTGGCGGCAGCCGTCGCCCGCAGGGAAAGGGGTTGAGGAGATGTTGGTGAATCAACTGACTGACGCAACCACCACCTTCCGCGTGCTCACCGACGATCAGTGCGAGCTTATCTACCGCGCCGCTCTGGAGATCCTCGCGCGAACTGGCGTAGTGGTGCACGATGACGAGGGGTTGCAGTTGCTGGAGGCGGCGGGCGCTGAAATCTCGGACGGCAAGCGCGCGCGCATTCCAGCTTCGGCTGTCGAGCAAGCTCTGGCGGTGACGCCCTCGACGATCCGCATCGTGGGCCGCGATCCGCACCAGGTCTGCCGCCTGGAAAAGGACCGTATCTATTTCGGCACCGGCTCCGACTGCCCGTTCTTGTATGATCGCGACACCGGCCAGCGGCGCGGTTGGACGTATGCCGATATCCGCGATGCCGCGCGTGTGGCCGATGCCCTTGACAACATCGGATTTCACATGTCCCTGGGCCTCACGCAGGACGTTCCGGAGATGACCTACGACCGCCACCAGTTCCTGGCAATGCTCGAGGGTACGGCCAAGCCACTTGTGCAGACCGCCGTGGACCGCGAGGGCCTGGCCGACCAATATGAAATGGCCTGCATCATTCGCGGGGGCGCCGAGGCCTTCGAACTGGCGCCCTTGCTGACTCTGTACGCGGAGCCCAGCAGCCCGCTGACCCACACCAGGACAGCCGTGGAAAAAGTGCTCTTCGCCGCGGAGAAACGCATCCCGTGCATCTACACGCCCGGTTCGATGGCCGGCGCCACCACGCCCATCACCGGGGCCGGTGCTTTGGCTTGCGGCCTCGCCGAAACCCTCAGCGGGATAGTCATGGCCCAGCAGAAAGCGCCGGGAGCGCCAATCATCGGCGGCGGCGTCATTTCGATCATGGACATGCGCGATCTCATCCTGAGCTACGGCGCGCCTGAGCTGCATCTGTTCACGGCCGCATTCAGCGATGTGACCAAGTGGCTGGATTTGCCGATCTTCTCCATCGCCGGCTGCAGCGACTCCAAGGTGCTGGATCAACAAGCCGCCATCGAGTCTGCGCTGTCGCTGTTATTCGCCGCCCTGTCCGGGGGCAACCTGATACACGACGTCGGCTATCTCGAATCAGGGCTGGTCGGCTCATACGAGATGCTGACCCTTTCAGACGAGGTCATCGGGATGGTCAAACAGATCCTTCGCGGCATCCGTGTGGACGAGGAGACGCTGGCGGTGGACGTTATCTGCGAGGCCGGCCCGGGCGGACAGTACATCGCATCTGACCACACGTACAAGCACTTCCGCAGCTTCTGGGAGCCGACGACGATGGTGCGCCACGGATTTGAGCGGTGGGTGGCAGAGGGCTCCAGGACTATGGGCGAGCGCATCAGGGACCGCGTCACCGAGATTCTGCAGACGCATGAGCCAGTGCCGATCCCAGAGGATCAAATGGCGGAACTGAAGAGCATTGTCGCCGCAGCCGATGCCCAGCATGCCCGAGCAGAATAAACTCCCAGGTGGACGCTCCACTCGTCTGCCTTCGCGTTCCCTCACTCAATCATGGGCGTGACCAGTAGCGCTTGCACGCTCAAAGAGCATCGGCGATCTTCTGCAGCGCTTCCAGGCCCTTTTCTTCCGCGCCTCTCGCTTCCCGGATGAGTTGGGCCGCCTGCGGGCTGCGCAGCCTCTCGTCCTCCGTGTCCTCGGTTGGCACTTGGAAGGGATGAAGTTCGGACACTGCCTCTAACTTGGCGTGGACCTCGGAGTAGTGCTCTAGCGCCTCGTCGAACAGGCTGTCCGCCTTGCCGCCAAGACGTTGTTTGGCCTCTTTGAGGAAGACGACAGCTTGCGCCCGGCATTCCGTCCAGGCTACAGCGTTGAAGCGCTGCCCGAACCTGCTGGCCGTCCCGTTTTCCAGAGCATCCGCCCACAGCTCAAAGGCCCGCAGGCCGGTCCGGTAGTTGGGGTGACTCCAGCCCTCCTCAGTTCGGGCATGGTCCAGAACCGCCACGAACGCGGCCTTGACGACCTCTTCATCCGGCGCTGGCTGACAGGTCTCGAGCTTGTATAAGAGCAGGAAGCCAATGCCGGTGTCGCCCAGCTCCTGCCACGGCTTAGGACCGGCAGGGCCGTTGGCTACCATGTCCCAGTAATAGTACCCAGTCTCGTCGTAGCCGTGGACCGTGTAGTATTCCGGAATATCAAGCTCCCAGCCGTAGCATGGTATGCCCGCATCAATCCAACCGCGCACGGTATTCCAGGCCGCTTCCTGTTTCTCGGCGAAATCGGGCGAATTCTTGGCTGCGAACACGCCCTCAACGCTAAAGCCGACATTCAGGCCCAAAGGCAACAGCAGCTTGTCTGAATTCCACGCCGTTGGCCCGCTGGGGCACACCTCCTCGTGCATGTTGATGATGAAGGCGTGGCCCGTGCCGCCGTAGAGCCACGGCATGGTGATGTCGCAGCCGAGATACTCCAGACAGCCCTTGATGCAGCCGAGATGAGTTACCCAGACCGGCTTGGAGCGCAATCCTTCGAGTTCCCTTTTCATCTTGACAGTACCCTCCCTGGGGCCAACCACTTGTTCTTTGTTGGGTTCTTTCTCCTCGCTGATAAGCCAGCTCCGCGGAGCTACAGAGTCTGGTAGTACTCCACCATCGGCACCATCTGAACGAAGCCAGCCTTCTCATAGGCCGCCCGGGCCGGGGCATGAGCTTCGTCGAGGTTGGTGTGCACCTTGGCAAAGCACATTCCCTCGCTCCGGAATGCCTCCAGCACCCGGCGGTACAGCTCAGTCCCAAATCCCCGGCTTTGATACTCAGGGTCAACAGCGTTGTTGCCGATCACACCGAGTTGCCGGTCGCGGTTGAGGTGATAGGTGATGAAGCCGACCGCCTGGCCATCGAGCTCGGTCACCAGGCACCATTGCGGGTATTGCTGGCAGAAGTCCTCGATCTGCCGGCTCTTTTCCGCGCGCCAGTCCGGCCCCATTGCCGCATCGAACAGTTCATCTCCCATCAAGGCGCGACAGGCGTCGAAGTACGGCTCCCAGGCCCGCACTGCAATCTCGCACAGGCGGGGCAGATCCTCGGTGCGAAACGGTCGTATGTGAGCATTTGACACAGCATTACCTCCACGATTTCACTCGACTGTATGTGGTGTTTATTCATCTTCGCCGCACAGGCAGCGGCCTCCTCCGCTTCTGGCCGGTGCCTTGGCCGCGTAATCGCGGGCACGAGTAGCAACGCTGCAAGTACAGTCTCCGTGGCATAAGCAGCCGACTGCGACAAAATCCGCAGTTTGGCATAGGCGATAAGCTCCGTCATTGGACTTGCTTCACATCGGCCTACCGTCCGGACGGCGGCACCTGCCCGGTGTCAGCAACCGCTGATAATAAATATATGAATGGAGAAGGATTGCAGGCCTGAGCACAGAAACTAAGAGAGTGGTTGCAGCTTTTCAGCAGGTGCGGGCGTAGCTGATGCTCGGCTGGGTGGTGCCCATGCGTGTGTCACGAAAAACTCAGTATGCGATACGAAGCGTCTTTGAACTGGCCAAGCGCCACGGTGACGATTCCGTGCGGATTGGACAAATCGCGAAGGCACAGGCAATCCCACAGCGCTTTCTTGAAGGCATTCTCAGCGAACTGAAGGCTGCGGGCGTGGCGACATCACAAAGGGGGAGGCGAGGTGGCTATGCGCTCCGGCGGCCGCCCAACGAGATCACCGTTGGGCAGATCGTGCGGTTGACGGGCGGCTCATGGCATCTGGTAGAATGCAGAGTCTGCGGCATCACGGAACAGTGCCCGTTCTACGGCAACTGCGTTTTTCTCGGCATGTGGGAGCGCGCGGAGACGGCTATAGCTGAGGTGCTCGACACGACGACCTTCCAGGATCTGGTGGACCAGGAAAGAGCAACGGCTGCGAAAGCGGGCTGGCGTCCGGGGAGGCCGGCCAGGATCCTTTCTCCCCGAACGCCGAGTACAACAGGGAGGCCCGCTACGACATACTGGCAAAAGCGCTGGAGGCCGCCTACGCTGCGGCTGTGGCCTGCTCAGCTAGCTCGCTGCTGACTTGCTCGACATCGGCCTGTTCCTGCTGGCCCAGCACTTTCTGCACGTCCAGAACGATTATCAGCCGGTTGCTGCTAGTGGCATCGTCGGTATTTCGCTTACCGATACCGGAGATGAAGTCCGTTTCAGCTCCACCGACGACTGCCGAGGGCGGCTCGATGTCCTCATCTGACAGTCGGGTCACCTCTGAGACATCATCCACCAGAAATCCGACGATCTGATCGCCGATCTCGGTGATCACGATGCGCCCGTCTTCGCCGACCTCGGTGTTGTCGAAGCCAAAGCGCTTCTTGAGGTTGATTACCGGGATGATGTCGCCGCGAACGTCAATGACGCCCTCCACGTAAGTGGGGGCGCGCGGGACGGGGGTGATCTCAGGCACCTGGATAAGACGCTGGACGCTGTATATGTTCACTCCGTAGTCTTCATCGGCCAGTTGGAACAGCACAAGCTGCTGCTCATCTTCTATGCGCCGAACGGTTTCCCCGGTAATACTCTTTGCGGTCTGGTCCATGCTCTTACTCCTTCCTCGATTTAGAATCGTGTCTGCCCGGTTGGCAGGGGGGAGAACTGGTCTCCCCCCATCTGACTGGTTTGCTCCAGTCGCCGTGGCTGGCTAGGTTGCGGCTGCACTCTGGGCGGCTTCCGCTGTTGTCGCTTGCTCCTCGCCGCCCTCCTCGGTGTTCCCCAGCATCGCTGCGGTGGCGTTAAGCTGCTGCACCACGCTGGCGATCTGCTGAGCGGTGGCACTGACTTGCTGCATCGATGCCGATTGCTGCTGGATGGCTGCGGAGACCTCCTGGATGGCGGCGGCGTTTTGCTGGGCGATGCCGAGCACTTCGCTGCTGCGCTCGGCGGTCTGTTCGGCGGATTCCCTGACGCGGTTCGTTGCCTCAGTGGCCTGCTGGGCCCGTTCGGCGTTGGTCTTGCCCGCTTCGGCCACTTGCCCGGCGCTATCTCCTGCCGTCGTTGACTGCTCCACTACCTCGCCGGCCCTCTTGGCGTTGCTGTCGCCGTCTTCAGCAACCTGCCGCGAAGAGGATGCGACCTGCTGGGAGCTTGCAGCGACTTGCTGGGACGCGGCGCCGACCTCCTCCGAGACCTTCTGAATAGACTGCAGCCCCTCTTGTACCGCCCCGGTGGCGGTCAGCGCTCGAGCGGTGCCATCCACCGACTGCTCCATCGGGGCCTGCATAGCCTTGATCTGCTCATCAACCCCTCCGAGCACCTGTCCGGCCTCCTGGGCGTTGCTGCGGGCCTGCTCAGCCAACCCCCGCACTTCCTCGGCGACCACTGCAAAGCCTCGGCCCGCCTCGCCGGCGCGAGCCGCCTCAATCGCTGCATTCAGAGCCAGAAGGTTGGTCTGGGCCGCGATATCTTCGATGTTGCCGGCGATCTGGTTGACTTGCTCTGACATCTCTGCGAGCTGCTCCAGTTGTTGCTGGGCGGCACTGAGCACCTCTTGTACCTGGGTCATGACGGTCGCTACTTCACCCGCCTGGTTCAAGCCTTGCGCGCTCTGTTCCACCACTTGGCCCGCCTGCTCGCCGACCTGGCCGGAGGCCTCGCCCACATTCTGGGCTATGCCGGTCACTTCCTGAGCGGCTGCGGCCATGCCTTCCAGCGCTTCCCTGACAGCGTTACTGGCGTCGCGGACTTGGCCGCTTACGTCCAGCACTGCCTCGCTGGTCGCAACAATCTGCTCCATGTCAGTGGCCACTTCTCCTGAGATGCCGGCAACTTCCTGGGCAATTGAGGCAATTTCAACGACAGCCTCACTGGCTTGCTGGGCCGCCTCCACCTGCTTCTCAGAGCCCGCGGCCACCTGCTGAATGGAAGAGGCCATTTCCTGGCTGCCAGCCGAGACCTGCTGCGCAACTGACGCCTGCTGTTCGCTGGCAGTGGCCAGTGTCGCGCTGATGTCTAGTATGTTGCGCTCCACTTCCACCTGGTCGGTGATGTCGCGCACAAGTTCGAAGCCGTGGGTGATCTCGCCAGCGGCATTGCGGATAGCGCCAGCGGCGGCCAGCAAGGGGATTTTCTTACCCGCGCGGTTGGTCATCGTCACCCGCGCGCCGGTGATTACCTCGCCGGTGCGGAAGCACTGCTGAAGAGCGCAGTTCGTTTGACAGATGTCGCTCTTGAACACCTCACTGCATCTCATCTTGCCCTCGACTTCTTCTCTGGAGTAGCCGGACGCCGCCGCGCAGGCGTCGTTCATCCAGGTGATCGTCAGGTCGCGGTCAGCCACAAACATCGGCTCCGAGATGCCCTCGAGGATGTTGGAGTAGTACTCCTCACGCGCCGCGATCTCATTCTCTCTTTCTACATCTGTGGTGATATCGCGGACCAACTCGAAGCCGCCAATGAGCTCGCCAGCGTCGTCGTGAATAGCGCCGGCGGCCGCGGCCAGGGGAACCTCCTGGCCGGCTCGGTCAGTCATCGTCACCCGCGCGCCGCCGATCGTTTCACCGGTGCGGAAACAATGCTGCAGGGCGCAGTTGGTCTCGCAAATGTCGGCATTGAACAGATCCCTGCATTGCATCTTGCCTTCGACTTCATCTCTGGAGTAGCCTGTCAACTCCGCGCAGGCGTCGTTCATCCAGATGACTTGCAGGTCCTCGCCGGCCACGAACATCGGCTCCGAGACCGCCTCGATGATGTTTATACAGTGCTCGGCTATATTGCTGCCCCGGTCCTGGCTCGCCTTCGCCTCGTCTGTCGCCTGGGTATTCGCGGCACTCGAACTTGACTTCTTGCTTGACTTCTTGGCACGAGTCTTCTTCTTACTGGTAGTGGCCATCACGTAATCCTCCTTTAGGTATTTGCTTTGAGCATATGGCTGCGAGACTGTGCAGCCATTGGTATGGGCAAGAGCGGCTGCCTAAAGAGTCTGGTGGCGGCGATCGGCCGACAGCCCTGATACCCAGTCGCCTTCGTAGCCCCCTGGTACTAGCCTCAAATTGAGTACCTGTCATGCCGATCCACTCCCCTGACGATCCTAGCAAGTTGTGTCATTGATACGAAACAGCATCGGTACCTAATGGCCCGCAGTTGGAGAAGTAGGTTACCTCTGCTCGCTCGGCCGCTATGAACCCGGATAGTCATTGCCACCAGCTCTGGTTGCTGCTACAGCTCGATTTATACCCGTCGCTTGGGGCCTCAGGGGATTGCTGTGCGTACATATCTCGGTTATGTCTATCGAGATAATGTAGATGTACGGCCAGCAATTTTCATGCCTATTTGCATTCTTTGGAGAAACCTCAATATGATTCTTATCATCCGGGGAAAAATACGTCTGACGCAGCAAAGCTGACACTGGCCGATTTGCAGGTGGCTGGCGCGATCACGACGAGACGACACCAACAGATCAACGATGAGGACTTGCACGTGTTTGTGGATGCAGAAAGGCAACTGGCCGCAGGGCACTGGCTTTCGGTAGCAACGCTGCAGGTACGGCGGGCCGGCACAAGGAAAAAGAAGACTGTTCGTCGGCCCATCGAATGATTCTTGCAGGACAATCCAACGCCGGGGAGGCCGGATATGAGCAGCTTCAAAGTTGTGGTAACGGATTATGTTTTCCCCAACCTGGAGCCGGAGAAAGAGATATTGAGTGAGGTCGGCGCTGAGCTGGTGGCCGGACACTGTGAGACCAAACAGGAAGCTATCGAGTTGGTCCCCGGTGCCGACGCGGTGCTCAACACCTACTATGGCCCGATCGACGGCGACGTGATGGATGCGATGCCGGAGTGTCGGATTATCGTGCGCTACGGCGTCGGCGTGGACACGATAGACATCCCGGCGGCGACAAACAGAGGGATCATGGTCGCCAATGTCCCCGACTACTGTGTGGATGAAGTATCGGACCAGGCAGTGACCATGACGCTGGCGCTGCTGCGAAAACTCCGCCAGGCGGATCGCATGGTGCGTAGCGGCGAATGGGCCCTGGCCGAACTCAAGCCGATGCGGCGCATCAGTACGCTGACGGTGGGCATAATCGGCCTCGGCAGGATAGGGAGGGCTATCGCCGCCAAGATTTCACCCTTCGGCCCGCGCATCATCTACTGCGATCCCTACGCGGACAGCAGCGCTACGCCGGAACTGACCAGTGTAGAACTCGGTGAGCTGCTGCGGACATCCGACGCCATAATCATCCAGGCGCCGTCCACGCCCCAGACGCGGCACATGCTCGATGCGGATGCTTTCGCGGCGATGGAGCGCAAGCCGGTGATAATCAACTGTGCGCGCGGCGATCTGATTGACACCGACGCGCTGGTGAAGGCCCTGGAGCAGGGGCAGGTCTCCGGCGCGGGTCTGGACGTGATCGAGAATACGCCGCCGCTGCCCGAGGACCATCCGCTCTTGATGTTCGACAATGTTATCCTCACACCTCATTCCGCGTGGTTCTCAGGCGACGCGCTTGATGCTCTGCAGCGCCTGGGGGCTATGGAAGTGGCCAGGGCCCTCAAAGGTGAGCAGCCCAGGCACCTGCTCAACCCGGAAGTCCTGGAGTGAGATTGCCTGCAGCACCGCCGTTTTCCGAGATGCCAACACTATCTGCGAAGGTGGAGACAAGCAATGAAAATAGCCAGGTATGTTTCACGTGAAACATTAAGCTATGGGATAATCCAAGAAGACAAAGTGGCTGCAATCAAAGGGGAGCCATGGGACAGAGTAGAGGAAACGGGGGAGCAGTATCCACTGGTGGAGGTGAAGCTACTGTCTCCGGTGCAGCCGCCGGACGTTTTCGCCATCGGGATCAATTACAAGGGCCACGCGGATGAGACCGGCTTTGAATACCCGCCGGCCCCCGTCATTTTCCTGAAGGCCACCAGCTCAGTCGTCGGCCCGGGTGACGACATCATATTGCCCGCGATGGCCCCGGATGAAGTGGACTACGAGGCCGAGCTGGTGATCGTCATAGGGCAGCCCTGTCGCAAGGTGTCGCAGGAGGAGGCGCTGGATTACGTGCTGGGCTACACCTGCGGCAATGATGTCAGCGCCCGCGATTGCCAGCTCAGGCATGACAGCC
Source organism: bacterium (assembly GCA_030604405.1). Lineage (GTDB taxonomy): Bacteria > Armatimonadota > Zipacnadia > Zipacnadales > UBA11051 > UBA11051. Next base: position 89,873 of record JAUVVY010000005.1, read on the forward strand.
AATGGGCCAGGGGCAAGAGCTTTGACACCTTCTGTCCGCTGGGGCCGTGGATCGAGACCGATATGGACCCTGACAATGCCGACATCGGCCTCAGGCTCAATGGCGAGATAATGCAGGACTCCAATACCAATGATCTGATCTTTTCCTGCGCGGAATTGGTAAGCTACTGCTCGCAAGTGGCCACTTTGCGCCCTGGCACAGTGATTGTGAGCGGGACGCCTTCGGGGGTGGGTTTCACTCGCCAGCCACCGGTATTCCTGCGCCCCGGCGACAAAGTGGAAGTCATCATTGAGGGTATCGGCGTGCTTGAGAACACTGTCGTTGAGGAATAGGTGCCCAGGAAATACGACCGAAGAATGTGCAGCGTTAGAAGGAGGTTCGCTATGTGGCCATTCAGACCCAACATTGAGAAGATGGAAAAGAGGGGAAATGTGCGCGGTCTCATCAATGCACTCAAAAACAGCGACGACGATGTGCGCTCGTGGGCCGCGGAGGCGCTGGGACACATCGGCGATGCGCGGGCCGTGGAGCCGCTGTGTGAGGCCCTGAAAGACAGGGATGAGTTTGTGCGCCAGGTCGCCGCGTGGGCGCTGGTGGAGATCGGCGATGCGCGAGCCGTGGAGCCGCTGTGCGAGGCCCTCAAAGATAGCGACGACGATGTGCGCGGGAACGGCGCGCGGGCGCTGGGGCGGATTGGCGATGCGCGGGCCGTGGCGGCACTCTGTGAGGTCCTTAGAGACAGCGAGCGCATGGTGTGCTACCACGCCGCGGAGGCGCTGGGGCTGATCGGCGATGTGCGAGCCGTGGAGCCGCTGTGTGAGGCTCTGAAAGAGAGCAAGTGCTATAGGTACGATGTGGCCTCGGGCGCCGCGAGGGCACTGGGGAGAATCGGCGATGCGCGGGCCGTGGAGCCGCTGTGTGTGGTCCTCAAAGACAGCTTTGGCAATGTGAACTCGGCTGCTGTGCAGGCGCTGGGGGCGATCGGCGATGCGCGGGCGGTGGAGCCGCTGTGTCAGGGCCTCAAAGACAGCGGGAGCTATGTGCGCTCGGCCGTCGCGCACGCGCTGGGAGAAATTGGCGATGCGCGGGTCGTGGAGCCGCTGTGTGAGGCCCTCAAAGATAGCGAGCGCTATGTGCGCGAGGCCGCCGCGGAGGCGCTGGTCAAGATCGGTGCTCCGGCCGTGGAGGCACTCTGTGAGGCCCTCAAACGCACCGAGTCGTGTGTGCGCCGGGCCGCCGCGGAGGCGCTGGGGCAGATCGGCGATCCCCGGGCCGTGGAGCCACTCTGTGAGGCGCTGGGAGACAACTACTGGCTTGTGCTCCCGGCCGCCGTGCAGGCGCTGGTCAAGATCGGTGCTCCGGCCGTGGGGCCGCTGTGTGAGGCCCTCAAAGATAGCGACTGGCGTGTGCGCTCGGATGCCGCGTGGGCGCTGGGGCGGGTCGGCGATAGGCGAGCCGTGGATCCACTGCGTGAGAGGGCGCGCAAAGACGTGCACACCGATGTCCGCGAGGCCGCCGAGGAGGCGCTCCACGACATTCGCTTGCGCGGCGACGGAACCGTGTAGGCGTGGCACGCTGTGGCAAGAGGGGGGGCGACTCGCGCGGCATCGCGGGGTGCCGTCGCTATGGAGGTGGCGTGTGAGGCGCTCAAGGACAGCTACGCCGATGTGCGCTCGGCCGCCTCGGAGGCGCTGGGAAAGATCGGCGATGGGCGGGCCGTGGAGCTCTTGCTTGAGGCCCTCAAAGATAGCCACGACGATGTGCGCTGGGCCGCCGCGAGGGCGCTGGGAGAGATCGGCGATGCGCGAGCCGTGGAGCCGCTATGTGAGGCGCTGAAACAGAGTCACGGCTCTGTGCGCTTGGTCCCCGCGTACGCGCTGGGGAAGATCGGCGATGCGCGAGCCGTGGAGCCGCTCATTGAGGCCCTGAAAGACAGGAGGGAGGATCTGCGCTCGGCCGCCGCGTGGGCGCTGGGAAAGATCCGCGATCCGCGAGTCGTGGAGCCGCTGTGTGAGGCGCTGAAAGACAGCCACAGCGATGTGCGGTACAGGGGCGCGGAGGCGCTGGCGCGGATCGGCGATGGGCGGGCCGTGGAGCCGCTGTGTGAGGCGCTGAAAGACAACGAAGCCAATGTGCGCTCGGCCGCCGCGAAGGCGCTGGGGCAGATCGGCGATGCGGGAGCCGTGGAGCCGCTGTGTGAGGCCCTCAAAGACAACACCTATTTCGTGCGCCGGGACGCCGCGTGGGCGCTGGGCAAGATCGGCGATGCGCGAGCCGTGGAGGCGCTCCGTGAGGCCCTCAAAGACAGCGACGGCGAAGTGCGTTTGGCCGCTCGCGAGGCGCTTAACGAGATTCGCGCGCGCCGCGACGCAACTGTGTAGGCGTGCCACGCTCTAGCAGCAAGAGGAGAGGCGACTCGCGCGGCATCGCTGGGTGCCGTCGCTATGGAGGTGGTGTGTGAGGCCCTCAAGGACAGCTACGCCGATGTGCGCTCGGCCGCCGCGTCGGGATGAGGTTGCTTTGCTAAACACAACATGGTGGGTTGGCCGCAAGGGCAGCACAATCGCCTTTTTCGAGCATGCAGTGTCTCAAAGTGTTTGATACAATGCGTACGACCGAAGAATGTGCAGCGTTAGAAGGAGGTTAGCTATGTGGCCATTCAAACCCAACATCTGGAAGATGAAAAAGAGGGGGAACGTGCGCGGTCTCATCAAGGCACTCAAGAACAGGGACGAGTATGTGCGTCGGAAGGCCGCGAAGGCGCTGAGGAAAATCGGCGGTCGGCGGGCCGTGGGGCCGCTGTGCGAGGCCCTCAAAGACAGCGACGACCGTGTGCGCCGGAACGCTGCCGGGGCGCTGGGGGAGATCGGCGCTCCGGCCGTGGAGCGGCTGTGTGTGGCCCTAAAGGACAGCAACTGGCATGTGCGCTCGTACGGCGCGTGGGCGCTGGGGCGGATCGGCGATGCGCGAGCTGTGGAGCCGCTGTGTGAGGCCCTGAAAGACAGGCCCTTCCAGGTGCGCTCGTACGCCGCGTGGGCACTGGGGCAGACCGGCGATGCGCGAGCCGTGGAGCCGCTGTGTGAGGCCCTCAAAGACAGCGACGCCAATGTGCGCTGGCGCGCCGCGAGGGTACTGGGGCAGATCGGCGATGCGCCAGCCGTGGAGCCGCTGTGTAAGGCCCTCAAAGACAGCGACCGCTATGTGCGCTTGGCCGCGGCGAGGGCGCTGGGGCAGATCGGCGATGCGCGGGCCGTGAAGCCGCTGCTTGAGGCCCTGAAAGACACCAAGGAGGATGTGCGCACGCACGCCGCGGAGGCGCTGGTCAAGATCGGCGCTCCGGCCGTGGAGCCGCTATGCGAGGCGCTCAACGGAGGCTTCCCGCATACGCGGGGCCTGGCCGCGTATGCGCTGGGGCAGATCGGCGATGCGCGAGCCGTGGAGCCGCTATCTGAGGCCCTGAAAGACAGGCACGCCGATGTGCGCTCGGCTACCGCGGAGGCGCTGCTCAAGATGCGGGCGCTGGACGCGCTTGTGGCCGTACTCACCGTCCCGGACACGGAGGTATGTAGGGACCTTCTGTACGTCCTCGCCACTACCGAAGATGTGTGGGCTGAGAAGCCCCTTCGGGCCACGCTTGAGAGCGGCCATCAAGCTGCTCGCGACGCGGCCTCGCGGGCGCTTCGGTGCTGGGAGCGACCCAACATTCCTATCGGCACGTCTCAGGCCGACGTGAAAGCCCTGCTGGGCGAGCCGCACGCCGCGGCCACAGGTACCGACTTACTCGCGGCGACGCGAAAGGACCGCGCCCGCTGGGTCGGAACGAGTGCCGCCGTGGACAGGGTGGAGTCCTTGTGGGCAGAACTGGGTACCTGGCGCTACAAGTTTGACGATACAACGTACGAGATACGCTTCGAGAGTGGCAGGGTACACAGCGTGTCGAAATATCCGACGTGAATCTTTGAGGGCAGCATGCGGCGGCACTCGGCTTTGCCTTTGGTAAACCGTATCCAGTCCGCCCCGTGCAGATCGGGCCTTCTCATCGAAAGAGCGCAACGCAGAATGGCAGTGACAACGATCACGTGCTCCGGCAGTGGCACATGCACGTTGAGTGGCAAATGACTAAGAATGCCGCGAAATGAGTAGTGGTTGAACAGAGACGCGCTGGAACCCATGCGGGCGCTTTCACTAGCTTGACTGAGAAAAGGGTGTGTGAAATGAGCAATGTGCCGATGACAAGGCCGGAAGAGGCGCTGGCGATTCATGAACAGCACTATGGGCACTCGGTCACCTTCGTCGGGTTGGAGGGCGGCCGGATACTCGAATCCACCGGCGCAGAATTCCTCTACAGCGATGACGGGGGGATAACGTGGTCTGAGCCGTATCCGGCTCTTGACGAGAATGGGCAGCAGTTGCAGGGCCACTGCGCCTCACTGGTCAATCTCTCTGGCGACGCGATCGGGCTGGCAACGTTGCGCTACAGGCCCGAATCCACCAATCAGTATGACACCGAGATGGTCTTCAGGACCTCGGAAGACCAGGGCCATACCTGGTCGCCGCCGAGGGTGATGAACCAGTGCCTGCTGCGCGCCCATGCTCTGCAGGACGTGATGATACGGACCGTGTCGGGGCGCATCATTCTGCCGGTCTATTTCGCCGTCGGTCAGGGCAGTTGGCACGAGCAGGGCAAACCGTTTGTGGGAGGCTATCTCAACGGCAATTTCGTCTCGACCGACGCGCATTTCCTCGACCCCCACTTCTGCGGCAGCTATGTGGTGTACAGCGACGACGAGGGCGCTACGTGGCAACCCAACAGCGATGGGGAGCTGTTCGTCGTCAGGGAGTTCGGCGGGCCATCGGAGAGCGCACCGGAGCCGGCGGTGGTGGAGGTCGAGCCGGGCAAGCTGATGATGATCGTGCGGACCGGGCTGGGGCGGCTGTTCCAGGCCTGGTCTGATGACAATGGCGAGAGCTGGTCACGGCTGCAGCCGACGCAACTGGCAGGTACTCAGGCACCGGGGCAACTCCGCAAGTTCCCGCAGACCGGCCATCTTCTGGTAGTCTGGACCCAGCAAAGCGAGCGGGAGATACGCGAGGGCTTCATCCGGACGCGGCTGTCGTCGGCCATCAGCAGAAACGGTGGCGGGCTGTGGGAGCACTTCCAGAATGTGGAATCGCTGCACGAGGCGACCCACGTCGAGCCAGGCCCGATCTACCAGGTCCGACCCGAGGGCTGTTATGCGGTGCACCCAGAGGTGCCCGCGTCCGAGGTTGAGGCCGAGTATGCAGTGCCTTTGCCGGAAGGCTACGGTCGCTGGGCGTATCCCTCGGCATTCGTCGCCGAGGACCGCGTGCTGATTTCCCACACCTACTCGCTACACGACAGCGTCACCGGGGAGGTCGTCAACCCGGGCACAAGCAAGCTGAAGGTGCTGCCGATCTCGTGGTTCTACGGCGGGGACGATCCCGCACGGGAAAGCGGCCTGCTCAAGAAGATCGAAGACCAGGCACCCAAGCCGTGAGCGCGGTGGCATCTACGAGCGGTGGACGGATCTTGCTACCGAAGTCTCGGGGTAACTACTCACGTTGTGGCTTGGCCTAACCCCCTAGCCCCCTTCCCTGGTAGGGAAGGGGGAATCAAAAGGGGGTTAGGTAAGTAGTCACGACTTAGGAAGGTGTGAAAATGAGCAGCCGACTGAGCCGAGAAAACCTGAAAGGTATATGGGCAGCGGCGCCGCTTTCATGGGACGAGAGCTATGAGTTGGATGAGGCGGCGTTTCGTGAGAATTTGCAGCGGCTGATGGCCGCCGAGCCGCACGGGATTTACACCTTCGGCAGCACCGGCGAGTTTCATGCGCTTGGCTACCACGAATTCTGCCGCATCGTGGACATATTCATCGAGGAAGTCGGCCCCAGCGACATTCCTACCCAGGTCGGCTGCCATGCCACGGCCACTCACCAGGTCATCCGGATGCTCAAGTATGCGCAGGACGCTGGAGCCGATGGGGGACAGGTGGCGCTGCCGTTCTGGATGAAGCTGACTGAGGAGGAGATACTGAAGTTCTGGGGCGATGTCTCCAGCGCGGTGCCTGACTTGCCGCTGACTTGCTACAACTCCAGCCGCACCAAGTGGAGTCTGTCGGGCGAGCAGTTCGCCGATATTGTTCAGGCAGCGCCTAATCTGATTGGCGTGAAGTGGGCCGGCGAGATCGAAATAGATACCTTCCAGGAGGTCATTGACCTGACGCCTGAGCTGGCCCACTTTGTCGGCGAGCCGCATCTGATGGACGGGATGAAGATCGGCTCACCCGGCAGCTATAGCTCGTGGGTGCTCTGGCAGCCGGAGTTGACCGTGAAGATGTTTAACCTGGCCGAGGCGGACGAGTGGGAAAAAGCCGAGGAGATTGCCACGGGGATGACCGAAGTGACGCAGTTTGCGATTACCATGTGCGGGGAGCTTGGCCTGGGTATGATGGACCCGGTGATAGACAAGGGCCTGATGGTCGTGACGGGCTTCCTGGTCGGCCACCAGCGCACGCGGCCGCCGTACCTCGGCTGGCCGGACGATGGATTGGACGACATGCGCCGCCGCTTGAAAGCCAAATTCCCGTGGTTCATTCCGGACTAGCAACTGGAGGCATTGCTTTCCATTTTCAACAAACTGAGCCTGTTGGCGATCCGTTGTGACGCCGCACGTTATGGCAAGACGGCAGTCGGCGCTACCGTGGACGGGCGGCCGGTGGAAGCAACGCCGCGAACCATCCTCGGTCCACAGTACGCGCTCGTGCCGGTAGAGCTTTCATCACCGGGCGAGAGCAAGCGAGTGCGTGTGGAGTTCGCCGACGAATAGATTGCAGGGCGTCTGGCGATACGAAGAGAAATGGCATGTACGGCTAGCCGTTGCCTGGCCGCCACGAGAAGCTGAAGATACGGAACGCAGGCCCAATCTGAAAGGAGTGATGCGTGGGATGTCAATCGAAGAGATTACGGCAAGCGAGCTGAACCCGGAGCAGTTTATAGCGGAGCAAGTGGCCGCGATCTGTGATACCGTGGGAGAGGGCCTTGCAATAAATGCCTTGTCGGGCGGTGTTGATTCCTCAGCCGTCACCATGCTCAGCCACAAGGCTTTGGGTGACCGGCTTAAGACGTACTTCATTGATAACGGGCTGATGAGACAGGATGAGCCACAGCAGACCGTGGCCCTTTTTGCGGAGCTGGGCGTCCACGTCGAACTGCTTGATGCTCAAGACGAGTTCCTTGACGCACTCGCGGGCATCACGGACCCTGAGGAAAAGCGCGAAGCGGTTACCCAGACATTCTACAAGAACGTTTTTGGGCGTCTGGTAAGAGAAAGTGGCGCGAAGCACCTCCTGCAGGGAACCATCTTGACCGATGTGGATGAGACGGTTGCCGGCATCAAGCGGCAGCACAATGTATTCGAGCAATTGGGCATTGATCCCCAGGAGGCGTTCGGATACCAGATCATCGAACCCCTCATCCAGCTCCGCAAGGACGGCGTGAGGAAGGTCGCGGAAGCACTCGGGCTGCCGGAATCCGTGTACAGCAAGATGCCATTCCCCGGGCCGGCTCTGGCCGCACGGGTGATCGGAGAGGTGACACGCGAAAGACTGGCGCTAGTCAGGCAGGTGACGGTGATTGCGGAAGCGGAACTGGCAGACATTGATGCTTTTCAATACATGGCGATACTGCACGAAGATCGCGTCACCGGCATGCGCGAGGGCCAGAGGGATTTTGGCCTGCAAATCGAGATCAGGTGTTGGGACAGTGTTGATGCGCGGACGGCTACACCGACTCGGCTGCGCTGGGAAGTCCTGGAGAAGCTCAGCAGTAGAATCGTGTCAGAGGTGCCCGGCGTCGTAAGCGTCACCTACAACATCGCCACCAAGCCCCCATCCACGATGGAAGTCGTCTAGTTCCTATTCGCAGGAATCTTCCAGACGGCTGACAGGCGCACTACCAGGCCACGTATCTGCCGTCCACCGACAGGCAATGGCCGGTTGCAGCACTGTTACAACTTTCGGTTCCCCACTGTGGTGCCGGTAATGTAGGCCTTGCCGTCCTCGTCAATGTGGGTCAGGCGCGAGACCATGAGCGCATCCAGGTCCTCAGGCGGCTCCGCTGGCACATGTTCCCAGCGCGTCCCAAGTACCAGCGGGACCCATTCCTCCCGCTCTTCAGGGCACTCGAACTTCGACAGGACTGTGTGGACGGTTATGCCATCGGCCCTTTCGTGCCGGTAGGCGACCGGCCCTACGCCCCTGGCCAGCCAGCAGTAGTGCTGCCCACACCAGATTTTGTTCAGCTCGCGTTGTCGCGACTCGTTGTCGGCATCCAGCGGCGATTCGGTGGTCTCAGCACGCACCAGCAGACATCCCTCGAACTCTCCGGCTGGGGTACTCACGCCCTCTTCTTCGCTTTCTATGCGGATGCGTGTGTGTGTCGGGTTGCCTGTATAGGAGAAGGTACTGATTTCCTCTTGCCAGCCCTTCTGTGGACCCGTATATGGTAACCAGCGGATTTGCCACAGCAAGTCGAAGCCGCTCATGAACTTGGCCGTTTCCTCCCGCGTACCGTTAGTGACTGAAAAGCCAGGCTGCCCTTCAAAGCAGAGGCGTTCGTTTTGTACTTTGACGACATCACATCCAGCGCCCCAGTTCACTTTGGCGTCGCGATCAAGTTGTCCGCCGGTGATCGTTTGGAAGTCGTCTGAGGCGTCCAGGCACGCGTGCCATAGCATGTAAGGCTCGTCTTTGATGGCGTCACGGGCTTGCTCGAGCATCTCGAAGCCCTCATCAAACTTGCCACAGGAAATATGGTGCCAGCCGCGGAAGAACAGGGCTCCGCCAAGATCCACGTATTGGTTAGTTTCCTTGAACAGTTCGATCGCACGTGCCTCCAGCGCATCACGCTCAGTTCGCGTGAGTTGGCGGTCACCATTCACCAAGGTGTACAGCAATTGGGCAACCTGCGCTCGGTCATCCACGTCTTCGCAAATCCGCAGCGCCTCCCGCGTGGCCTTCTGCCAGCGCTCTTTATCGGCGAAGTACGTGGACGCCCGCACGATACCCAGCCCCTCTAGGCGCAAAGTGCGTTGCTCTTCCTCCCTGCCCTCGGCCTCCGAGAGCGCTTCCAGAGCCTCCTCTGCCATGGCTCTGGCCGCGCTGAGTTCTTGCCGCTCGACAGCCTCCCGGGCCCTGTCCATGCTCTTGCGCACGGTATCCAGTGTGAACTGCTGGTCGGGCGCGCCGCTCTTCAGCGTGTCTTCCGTCATTTGCAACACCTCCTCTGAAAGCTTCCGCCTTGCCCTTTCAATTCTACCCTTGACAGTGGTTACGGGTACGTCTGTGAGGTCCGCAACCTCCTGGTAGCTGTACCCGTTCACCAAGAAGAGCGAGAGGGCGAGGCGGTTGTCATTGGAAAGTGCGGAGAGCGCGCGTGCCACCAGGTCCTTGGATACCACGGTTGACGCCGTATCGGGGAAGGACATGTCTATGCCGTCCAGGGACACCCATTCTCGCTCGGGCTTGCGAAGCCAGCTCGTCGCCAGGTTGCGTGAGATGCGAACTATCCAACTGGGAAAGCACGCCAGGTCTCGCAAGGTCCCGAGCAGCTCGTATGCGCGAATGAACGTCTCCTGGGCAATGTCGCGGGCTGCTTCGACATCCAGCACCTTCTCGTACGCGGTGGCGAACACGGCATCCTGGAACCTGCGCACCAGCTCGGTGTACGCTTCGGCATCCCCGGCTTGGGCACGTCTTACTAGCTTCGCGACCATTGCACTTCCGCCCTTCTAGTTAAAGGACGCGCTAGCGGCCCAGATTTCCATGTTGAAAGCATATCCGACTTGCAGGCTGATGTAGGAATCTGCCGGAGGGGGGCTGCTACCACGCCACGTACCCGCCATCAACCGACAGGCAGTGGCCGGTCACGAAGTCGGCCGCCGGCGATGCGAGATAGACCACGGCTGCGGCTACATCCTCCACCTCCCCTACGTGGTGAGCGGGGATGCGGCGGATTATCTCCCCATAGAACTTCTCGTCAGCGAAGGCCTCTTCGTTCAGCGCGGTGCGGATGAAGGTCGGGGCAATGGCGTTGACCTGAATATCGTGGTCGGCAAGCTCGATTGCCATCGTCTTGGTAAGCTGCAGGACGCCGCCCTTGCTGGCGCAATAAACGGCCCGCTTCTCCCCGCCGACCAGGGCCATCGCTGAAACGATATTGATGATCTTGCCACCTGCGCCGGCTGCGATCATCTGGCGGGCGACCTTCTGGCTGATGAAGAAAAGCGCCTTCAGGTTTGTGCCAACGATGGTATCGAATTCTTCTTCAGGGACATCTACGAAATCGCGATAGACATTCGTCGCGGCGTTGTTGACCAGCACATCTATCCGACCGAAATGATCCACCGCCTGCGCCACTGTCTGATCCTGGGCCGCCAGATCGCAAATATCCAAGACCAGCGGAAGAGCCTGCTGGCATTGTGCCTCGACCTCTGCGGCTGTCGCTTCTATCTCTTCGGCGGTGCGGCTGATCGGCACTATGTCGGCACCAGCCCCCGCACAGGCGATAGCAATTCCCTTGCCGATGCCCCGCCCGGCACCTGTTACCATTACCACCTTGCCATCCAGCCGGAAGTTGATCTCAGCCATTGTCGCACTCTCCCCGATGCATCATTTGCAGATGAGACTATGGCTCAAACTCGATGGCCACTACACGCGCCGGCGCACCGGCCGTATCCTCCAAAGCCAGCGGCAAGGCGACAATCAGCCACGGCACCGGCTCAAGGATTTCGGGCGGGAATTTCAGGCCTTCGAGCACCCACTTCTCCGCTTTCGCCAGTGTCTGGTGAGTCGCGTAGTCCTCTTCTTCCTCCATGCCGGCGATGCTGATGTGGTCTATGCCGACGCCGGCAATGCCGCGCTCGACGAGCCACTGGGCGCCGTCCTGGCGCAGCCAGGGCGACTCGAAGAGCCACTCCTTCGTATAGCCCAACTTCTCCACCCAGCCGGTCACCAGCAGAGCGATGCTGCCGTCCGCCAGCTCCACGTCCGCTGCCGCCAGATCATCGGCGGTGATGGCCTCTCGCGCCTGCTTGTGGCGCATGTCGAAGACGGCGGCGGGGCCCACGAAGCCTGAAATCGGAAGCTCGTGCAGCGGCCCGCCGTGTTCCCACATGTGCCCTGGTCCATCAATGTGCGTCCCGTCGTGGGTGTAGGTGACCAGGCGCTCCATCTGGTAGCCGTCGGTGGCGTGGTTAGCGGTGACGGTAATCTCCACCGGCGGCAGGGCCGGATTTGCTGGATTATTCGGATAGATCGGCAGTGACAGGTCCAACACTCGCTTCACTTGTCGCATGACGCTCCTCCAAAACGGTTCAGGTGATGAGTTGCCCGCCGTCCACCGGTATGTTAGCGCCGGTGATGTAGTCGGAGTCGCTGCCGGCCAGAAAGACCGCGGCCCCGGCCACATCTTGTGGCTGGCCCACGCGCCTGAGCGGAATGGCTTCGAAGCGGTGCTGGTTGGCCGGGTCTTCGAACCACTCGCGGGCGCTTTCTACGAATATCTCGCCCGGCGAAATGGCGTTAACATTGATCCCGTGCGGCCCCAACTCGCCAGCCAGGTTGATGACCAGCGAGTTCAGCCCGCCCTTGGTAGCCACATAGTGAGCGCTGTCTGCCTGGGCCATCTGGGCGACATTGGAACTGATGAAGATGATCTTCCCGCCGCGCCGGGCCTCGATCATTTCCGCCGCAACTTTCTGCGTCAGGAAGAAGCTGCCCTTGAGGTTGACCGCTGTGACTTTATCGAAGCGCTCCTCGGTGCACTCGAAGAATGGCCCGAATTCTGTCACCAGCCCGGCGTTATTGACAAGGATGTCAATTTGTCCAAACTGACTGAGCGTCTCCGCGACCAGGTTATCAAGCTGCTCAAGGCGGCTGATATCGGTCTGCACGTAGGCGACGCTGTAGCCCTGATCGGTGAGTTCCTGTGAGGCAGCCTCCCCGACTTCGGCACGGCGCGAGGCGATCACTACCTTTGCGCCCTCGCGCGCGTAGGCTTCGGTGATGGCTTGGCCGATGCCGGTGGCTCCGCCGGTGACTATGGCAACTTTGTCTTTCAGGCGCATGGTTCCCTCTCTCTCGCAGTGGCCAGACCCGGGTTGGGCTGGCTTATATTATTCATGAGTGAAATGGAATAGCTAGCAAAACTGCACGGACACGCGGCGCATGGATACATAGAGCGGTTGTTGCGAAGGGGCGCAAAATGACACACTGTAATCAGCCCAACGACCTCGGGCTGGAAGCTGAGAATGCTGTCGCATTCTCACCTGAGCTTTGCAAACACCACAAAGCTCAGGCCGAGCCACGCGTTTTGTAAATTATTCGGACTAGGAGGAGCATTTCGCCTCCTGATCTTTCTGCGCCGCGCGAGCAATCCGGTCAATCTCCGCAGCTTGCTCTTCGCTGACATATTCCGGGTGGTGCTCGGCCAGGATGCGCCGGGCTTCGGCGTTGGCACGCTGCCGCATAGTTGTCGCACCGCGCTCTTCCCAGGTCTCCCACTGCGAGCGGTCTGTGAGTGCCGGCTGCCACCGCTGGCTGCGCAGGTACTTGACGGTGTGGTCGGTGCCAAGGAAATTTCCACCGGGACCGACTTCGGCCAGCACCTCAACCCCCAGCGTGCTCTGGTCTATCTGAATGCCCTCGACGATGCGAAAAGTCGCGCCCAGGATCTCATGGTCAACGACACACTGCTCGTAGCTGGCTGTTCGCATGGCCTCGAGATTTCCGGTAGCAACGTGGATGATGTTACAGCCGGCAAGAGCCAGGGTGAGAAAATGGCTGGCGCGCTCGTAGCCGCACTGGGCGTCGGGTACCTTCGCGTCCGTTGGATTAGCACCCTGGAAGGGCAGATGGTAGTAGTGCGACAACTGCGTCTGAGCTGCGTGAATCAGCGTCGCTTCGGGGGCGTTGCCGACGTAATTGACCTCGCGCATGTCCATAATCCCAGTCGAGGACGAGTAGATGCAGGGCGCGCCCGGCCGCACCCACTGCGCCAGCGCAATGCAGGCCAGCACGTTGGCATTGACCTCTACCAGCACTCCGGCCATCGTGAACGGACTGCTGGCTCCGGCGATAGCGTCGGCCTCGACCAGCATCGGCAGGTGACGCTGGGCACACGCGATGGTCTCATCGAGCGCCTCGTACGGATGATGCAGGGGGCTGTGGACGCACACGTTGACGGCGAAAGTAGGATGCTCTTCGACTGTCTGTACGCTGCCCGCAAGCACGGAGGCAGTTTCGACCAGCCACTTGATGCCATTACTCCCGCCGCCGAGGGTGTGGTGAGGCCGCTGCGTATTCTTTTGCATCTCGGCGAAGACCAGTTGCTCTGAACCGATCTGGGGCATGTCCTGCGGCAGTACCAGAAAGTGGGCGATGTGGTAGTACTTGAAAGCATCCTGGAGGCGGGTCAGGTCACGCAAGTCCTGGCTGGTGGCAGGCCGCCGCTCCCCTTCCAGATCCACAACCCACAGCGACCCGGCGCCGCCCATCGTGTAAACGTCATCAGAGTCGTCGAGCATGACGTCCCGCTCAGGCACCTGTCCATACAGTGTAACTTGCGAAGGGGCACGAGCCAGGGCCTCTTTCCACACCTCCTCACGCATCTTGACGATTTGATTAGCGAAGTCCACCTCGCAGCCGTTATCGGCACAGACCTTGAGCGCCTCCGGGTGCTCCATCCTGATGCCGGTTTTCTCCAGCACCTGCACGGTCGCCTGGTCAATCTGGGCCAACTCTTGCTCGGTCAGGACCTTCAGTTGTCCGCCTTTCAGCGGCGTGGCTGGCATGTGCCAGTGGCTCCTTTCATTTGCGGAAAGAACCGTGAGCGGGCCATTGCCTTACGATAGTATCATTAGCCTGCAGGATAGTCTTCTTCACGATGTCAATTATCCGGTCAATATCTTCCTGCGGGATGGTGAAAGGCGGCTTGATTATTGTGACGTCTCCGAGCATGCCGTCCACGCCGCCCGTGACCGGACAGGTAGCGAGGCCATTTTCAAAGGCCAGGTCACTAATCTGTCCGGCCAGATTCAGCTCGGCGGTGAACGGCTCGCGGGTGTCCTTGTCCTGGACGTACTCGATGCCCATGTAGAGGCCCTTGCCGCCGTGAATGTCGCCTACCAGCGGCAGGTCTGTAAGCTCCGCGCGAGCTTTTTCATACATGTAGCTGCCCAGCTCAGCCGAGCGCTGCACCAGGTTGTGCTTCTGGATGTAGTTCTGCGCGGCCAGACCGACGGCGCATGACAGCGGATTACCGCCGTAGGTGAACCCGGGCAGTGATCGCTTCGCCTCAGCCAGCACGTTCCATATCTTCTCGTGGATCAACGTTGCGGCCAGCGGCGAGTAGCCCGATGAAATCCCCTTGCCGGTCGCGATCAGGTCGGGAACTGTGTCGTAGTGGCCGTTGATGGCGAAATATACCCCGCAGCGCCCAAACGCCGTGATCACCTCATCGGCAATCATCACCACGTCATACTTGTCGCAGATCTTCCGGATGACGGAGAAGTAGTCCGGCGGTGGCGCGACACAGCCGAGCGTATTGCCAATCGGCTCCTGGATGAAACAGGACACATGCTCCGGGCCGATGTGGCGAATGGCCTGTTCGAGCGCGTGGGCGCAGTGCAGGCCGCAGTCCGGATACGTCTTCCGGTACGGGCAGTGGTAGCAGTACGGCGGCTCCATCCTGGTCGTCGGGAAAAAGTAGGGGTGCAACTCGTGGCGGCGGCTGCTGCGCCCGGAGTATGACGTGGCAGCGATTGAACTCCCGTGGTAGCCATTCCAGATGCTGATGATGTGGTACTTTGTCGCGTTGCCCCTGCACAGGTGGTACAATCGGGCGAGTTTGATGGCGAGTTCGTTCGCTTCCGTGCCGGTGGAGGTGAAGTACGCCCTGACCATCCCCGGCGGGGCGAGCTCATCGCAGAGCTTGTTCGCCAGGTCAATCTGCGGCTGGTTTTCGTACATGGATACATGGGCGAAGACGAGCGTGCGGGCCTGTTCGGTCATGGCCTGCACGATTTCTTCAACCCCGTGTCCGATATTACACGGGCCGACGCCGCCAGATGCGCCGTCAATAATGCGGCGCTCCTGGTCATCTATGAGATAAGGTCCCTCGCCGCGAACGATGCGGGGGTAATCACGAGTAAGACTTTGCCGCATCAAATGATCTTCAGGCTTGCCTGTCACTACTCTTCACCTCTCTAGACGGGGCGCGATGCCCGGTTCAACGGCCGCTGGTTGGCCGGACACGTTCTAGCAGGCCCTGCGCATTCCGGTAGCAGATGTCCTTCCGTGCCTCGTCATCAATCCGCGCAAACATGATCGCCCCGGCAGCGAAGTGCGGGCTGTACCAGGGCATGTCGGTGCCGAAAACGACCTTCTTCGATGAAGCGTGCTCCACCATGTATTCGATGATTCCGTTGACGTGCAGAGACGATGCAAGCTGTACCGGCGTGGAGCTTCCGGCCGGCAGCATCGAAAAATCATGCGCGGAGTACACGCAAGTAAGCTCCAGATATGCGTGCTCGTAATCCCGCGCCACACGCACCGAGGTCTCGAAGTCACCAAAGCCCGAGTGCCCCATCAGCAATGCCGCCTCGGGATAGCGCTCGGCGACTGCTGCTACTTGCTGGGGCGAGTCAAAGGCGCTACCTCCCCAGGTGTGGATCAGCACGATTAGCTTGTGCTCATTGGCGTACTCGAGCGCCGGGGCGTAACGTGGCCCATCCAGCGGGTAGGTGTGATATTCCGGCCCCAGCTTGAAGCCGACAAAGCCGCGCGTGTTTTCGTAGTCGCTGATGAGCCGCTGCATGGCATCGGAATACCTCGGGTTGACCACCCAGTAGCCGCGAAACAGGTCCGGCTCCCTGTCAACGGCCTGCTGGGTCATGGCGTTGCCGAAGTCAACGTCTCCCAGGATTGCCTCGTGTGACGAGCAGAGAGCCTTGCTCACGCCGGCCCGCCGCAGCGCGTGGCACATCTTCTCGTGAGGCATTACCGGCAGATAAGCCCCCTGGTAGGGCCCGTAATGGGTATGTGTATCAATAATCGGGCAGTCATCCGAGCAGCCCTGTTGCATGAAGTCGTGCGCAAGTGTCGAGGGGTTGGTCGGGTTCATATCCGCACCTCCTCCAGCAGGCGCTCCAGATTGTCCCCGGCAATGGCTCGCTTCGCCTCATCGTCAATTTCCGCCTGCGTCAGGCGCAGGAGCGCAGAGCCGCTGCAATTGTCCGGAAACGCCGAGCCAAACAGCAGACGCCGCGGCCCATATCTCTCGCAGAACTCCTCTATCAGGCCTTCTACCAGCAGATAGGACGTATCCAGGTAAAGATTGGGATAAGTATCAAAGAGCGGACGCAGGTATCGCTCCAGGCTGTGCGGCCCTTGGTTCACAGCGACGGCTGTCAGGTCGGGGAAGTCCTTCATCAGCTCACCGAGAGCGATCGCATTGAGCTTCACAAACAGCGGAATGTGCTTTTCGGTCAGCAGTTCGAGCAGATCCCCGAACGTGACGCCGTCGAGGCGGTAGTGATGCTCGTTGGGGAAGGCCCAGAGCGCGCGCACGCCGCTGGCTTTCATCTGCGTCACGAACTGCTCCGGCGGTGACTGCTCGCCCGTCTGGGAGGGCAGGATACCCCATGTCGGCTCCAGCCTCGGCTGCGAGGCCAGGTCCGGCGCCGTCAGTTCGTTCCACAGCACCGGAGAGCCGTAGCGCAGGCCGGCGACATAGACCAGACCGCGGTCTATCCCGCACCAATCCATCTCCTCCAACAGTTCGGCAGGAGTGCGCGCAAAGCGGAACGCCGGATGTGACGGCACTCCGTAGCTGCAGTTGCAGTCAAAGAAGTTCATAGTGCGTGTGTCTGCGGGCTTCTTCATGGCATTGTTGCAGAGTTCTACATTGCGCCCAGTTTCCCCTGCTCAGCACATTCTCCCGCCGTCGCAAGCTAGCCTGTTTACAGCGCATCATTGTGCGGGTCGAGCAGGCGAAGCCGTTCCCGACCGCGAATTAGACGGCGAGCGTGTCACGGGCATCTCAAACGTATTCACGTGGCACGGGCTTTCCAGACGCTGCTGCTTTTTGAAATAGGGTATGTGCGGGGACTGTCCCCCAGAGCCCAGAGCTTCGCCAATGTGGAGCGGCCGACGAACAACAATCATTGTGCTGTTGACCATCATGGCTGCGGCCGTAGTGCTGCGCACCTATGGTCTGCGCAGTCTCGTCTATTGCAATCCGGACGAAGCGCTGTGGGCGTATTTCCTCGTCAACAACGCGAAGCTCTCCGTACTCAACCTTGACCTCATGGACAACGGCCTGGCGAGAATTCTCAGTTGGGATTATGGCTGGCCTGTTTTTGTGTTCTACCTGGCCTACGTGAAAGGTCTCGACGCGCTGCACATACCCATTTCCGAGGCGACCTTACCCATACCGCTTGCGCTCGTGAGCGCTTTGATTTGTCTTCTGGTCTTTCGCCTGGGCCTGGAGTTGCGCACAGTGACGACTGGGATAATAGCGGCCTTGCTTGTCGCGATCATGCCGCTTACGGTGATTTACGGACGTTCGATCGGCGGGTTCCACCACCTGGGCAGCAGCTTATTCTTCTTGCTCTCCGTTCTCATGTTGGTCCGCTATTTGCGCGATCCGACGAGTCGGCGACAGAGGTTGTGGGCAGGATTGGCTGTCGCTCTGTACGTTTGCGCGGACCTTCAGTTCCCCATCGGCCTGGTGGTCCTGGGCGCGCTGCTGTTGATTTGGCCGAAAGACCAGCAGTACCGTGACTGGCAGGGCCTGAAACGCCTCATCTTCAAGCCCGAGTTGCTGGTGCCTCCGCTGGTGCTGTTTTGCCCCTACGTCCTCATCTATATATATGCCTGCCGTCTCGGGTATCCCGATCAGACTTATCTCGGCACGATGCTGGCGGAACACAATGCCGACTGGGGCCTGCACGTATCTGGCTTTTTTTCCGACCTGCGGCATAACATGGGCCTGCCCTTGGTGGTGTCGCTGATTCTGGTCCCGTCGGCCATCGCCGCAAGCTGGACCGACAATCGCCTCAAATGGCTGACCTTGTGGGCGGGGCTGACAGCTTTTCCGTTCCTGGTGGCCGTCTCGCGCGAGGTCACGATGTCGTATGGCTATCACGAGCATCTGATCGTGGCCCTAGCGCTTCTCGTGGCCATTGCGCTGGGTGCTGTGCGTACCCGCTGGCTTGCTGCAACTTTGGCCACCATTGTGGTCTGTGGCACGCTTGCGACTACACTAGGCGGCGTCCTCAGCGTGAAGCCGTTCACCGTATTCTGGCATTTGCCTGGGACGGTTTACGGCGGCGTAGCGCCGAATTACGGAATGAAGACGGCGGGTTATTGGGTGCGAGAGAATGTCGGTCCGGACCAGCGACTATTTGTGGAGAATGACCCGGCGGTGGCCTACTGGTACCTGGGGCGGCCGGCAATCACCGGCGGCTACGGCCACAACGAGCAATATCGCAGGGAGTTCCTGGGACGGGTCAGAGACGAGGTTGAGGTAGCCATACTTCCTGCGTATTCCCGAGAGTGGGCGATGCAGAACCTCGTCCCTTACGGCTTTGCAGGCCACATCGTCATCCGCTCGCAGGGCGAGGACGTACAGGACATCTTTACTAGATGGGCGGTGGAGGAAGAACTCGACACCGAGGTAGTGGATCCCCTATACGACCGCAAGTACAATAGCCTCAGCACGATTCTTCCGACTGTCGGCCCTTACGTCCCGGAAAAGCCGATTGTGGTACCAAGACCTCCAGGCCGCCAATAGGGCAGGGGGGCGGGGCGGTTTATTGATCTGGGGCCATCCCCACTACAGTGTGCGCTCACCGGGCCAGGACTCCGCCAGGTAGCTACCTAGCGCGCTTTGCGGCTCGGCCATTAGCCACAGATAATAACCTGGTGGGTGGGCAACACAGACGCCGACACGTTCCATGCGCCTGCGCAGACACTCTTCGTATAGGCCCTCTTCCCACGGGAACAGGGGGTTGAAGCTGTCGGGGCGGGACGAAACCAACACAACGAGGTCAGGTGTCGGCTGCAGGACATGGTCTGGATTGCGGTCGTTCTGAAGAGCGATATTGGGATTATTGAGGCCGAAGGTGTCGATCGTCAACCATCTGGAGAAATACGGGATCGCTCCTGCATCGCCTACTGCCACCACCAGCGGTCCACCCGCCTCCAATCCAAAAGCTCGCAGGCACTTGCCTAGCCTCACATGCGCCCTTGCAAGCGCCTCCGCGTCCCGGCGTTTGCTGGCCAGATCCTTGGCCAGCATGGGTCCGTATCCCGCCGTCGCCACAACGAGCAGCGCTGCAAGCAGCAGCGCGGCGCTGGCTTTTTGCAGAGTGCCTGCTGCTGGAAGCCACGATCTTGCTTTTTCCGCCACAGCCCCGATGCCTAACGCCGCCGGCACTATCAAGAAGCAGCTAACCGGGTACAGGTAGCGGAAGTCGTAGCTCATCAGATGTTCCGGGAACAGGAAGAAAGCTCCCAGCGCCACCATCGCCACCGCCCCGGGTACAATCCGCTTGTCCGCCCTTGCCAAGCCCGGAATAGCAAGTACCAGCAGCGGGAGTCCTATCAATTTGAGATACCGCAGCACCGGGCCGAGACCTGCCAGACCTGGGTGGGCGGTCGTTTTGATGTAGAAGGGGAGCGGGAACAGGTGGCCGTAGTAACCCAGGCGCCAGCCAAAATAGGCCAGGGCCGGCAAGACGTAACCTATGGCGCATGCCTTCAGCAATAACTTTCGCTGTTTCGGACCACTCATGGCCATTAACGCTGTGATTCCCGCTATAGCGGCCAGATTCCCTTCCGGGCGCGTCAGCCCGGTCAGAAGCGCCGCGAAGGCTATCTTCGCGGCCAATCCGGGCCCGGGCTTGCTGGCGAACAGGGTGACATGGTATAGAAAGAGCATCAGCAGCAGGGCGAACAATGCGGTCTCCATGCCGGCGACGGCATGCACCGCCGTGGGGTGATAGCAAGCAAGCAGCAGAACCGCCACCGCCGCTACCATACGCTCGCCGCTGATCTGCCAGGCGGCGGCTAGATGGCGTACAAGAGCGAACTCCACGCCCAGCAGCGCCAGGGCGAACACTACGCCCAGCAACTTCCCGAGGACCACCGGCTCCCGGACAAGGAGATGGGCCGGAGCCATGATCAGCATCCACAGAAACGTCGTATAGCCTTCAATCGGCGGCTCCCCGACATTGTACGTCGGCCCGTAGCCGCCGGCCAGGTTCTGTGAATATCTAAACGTGATGAATGCGTCATCCACCGTAAAGGGCCAGAACGCCACAACCAGCCAGGCAAAGATCCCCAGCGCAAGGACGATCAGCGGCCAGTGTCCGCGAGCATACATAACGTTATTCACTCAGTTCCCATACTCTAGCGCCGCGGCTACCTCTTGTACTTCCTCGGCGGTCAGACCCGGAAACATCGGCAGCGAGAGAATCTCGGCGCACGCGCTCTCTGCGACGGGGAAGCTGCCGGGCCCCAGGCCCAGGTGCTGGTAGGCCGGCTGCAGATGTATCGGAATTGGGTAGTGCAGCCCCCAGCCTATCCCTGCTCTATCAAGACACTCAGCCACGACATCGCGCTCGCCACACCTCACCACGTACAGATGATAGACGTGCTCGGCGTAGTCCGCTATGGCAGGAGTAACCAGGGGCGAATCTTCCAGGAGCTGATCATACCGTGCCGCTGCCTCCCGCCGAGACGCGTTCCACTCATCCAGGTGAGGCAGCTTCGTCAGCAGCACGGCGGCCTGCAGCGTGTCCAGACGCCGGTTGTAGGCCAGGTACAGGTGGTGGTATTTCACCTCCTGGCCATAATTGCGCAGCATCCGCATTTGCTCGGCAAGCTCACCGTCATTGGTGACCAGTGCCCCGCCATCCCCAAATGCGCCGAGGTTCTTGGCAGGGTAGAAGCTGAACGCAGCGGCGTGGCCCAGACTGCCACAGCGCCGTCCCTTGTATCGCGCGCCATGCGCCTGGCAGGCATCCTCCAGCACCTTCAGGCCGTGCTTGTCGGCGATCTCCATGATCGGGTCCATGTCCGCAGGCTGGCCGTAGAGATGGACGGGGAGAATGGCTTTGGTGCGCGGCGTTATGGCGTCTTCGATTTGATTGACATCAATGGTGTAGGTGCCCGGTTCAATGTCCACAAACACGGGTTGTGCCCCGGTGAATGCGATGGCAGAGGCCGTGGCAATGAAGGAGTTCGGCGCGGTGATTACCTCATCACCCTCACCGATGCCCCACGCCCGCAGGCACAGCTCGAGTGCCGAGGTGCCGGTGTCAGTTCCCACGGCGTGTTCGACTTCGCAGTAGGCCGCGAAATCGGCCTCGAACTGCTCCACATCATCCCCTAATATGAATGCGTTGCGATCAATGACCGCACCCATCGCCGCATCTAGTTCAGCGCGGATGGGATCATGGCTGCGGTTCATATCAACGAATGGGACCGCCATTCAAGTACCTCCCTATGGGCGCGCGTGTCACGGCATTTCTTGCTATTTCTTCAGCCCCAGGCCCAGCAGGAAGATTGGCCTCAGGATGCTCCACCATCCGCTGAATGCCCTCATCTTGGTCTGGCCCAGCTCTCGCGGCGGATAGATCTTGGTGCACGGCGCCTCCAGGTGCCGGTAGCCCAACTTGATGGTCTTAAACAGAATGTAGGGTTCCAGCTCGTACTTATCCAGCCAATCCTGCCGCCAGTCAATCCGCGGGTCCTCGAGAACTCGCCGGTGGATGGCTCGAAAGCCGTTTGTGCTCTCTGTCAGCCACTTGCGGGCGAATAATGAGAAGAGCAGGGCATGGAATCGCGTCGCCAGCACCCGGTACAGAGGCATGTTGCCATATTGGCCGCTGCGTGTGAAGCGAGAGCCCTGTACGAAATCGGCCTCGCCGTTCTTGATTGGCTCCACCAGGCGCGGAATCTCCAACGGCTCGTCCTTATTGTTGCCCGCCATTATCACCATTATCTCGTACTCGTTTTCGAGTGCATAGGTGAAAGCCGTCTTCAGGGCGGCTCCCACGCCGCGGTTGTCCTCATGTCGAGCAACTATCGCCCCGCCTTGCCTCGCTATCTCACCGCTGCCATCGGTAGAGCCGTCGTCCACGACCAGGATGTCATAGTCGTGATCGGCCGGATAGCGGGTCATCATAGCCTTCAGTTTGTCACTCTCGTTGTAGCAGGAGGCTATCACTATCGTTCTTGACAGTCGGTCTGTGTTTGAATGCATCATAGTAGTGGCTGGCCTTTGTCAATCCGGCCGAATCTACAGCCTGCATATCAACTTTTTGGGCTCATTCGATGTCATCATCGGAGGCTGGCTCCACCCCTTCGGGCAGCCATTCAGGGCGGACGTTGCCGACCACTCGAGCAGGCACGCCGAGGGCGAGCTTTTTCGGTGGCACGGCATGAGTGACCACTGCGCCGCTGCCGACAATGGCGTACTCGCCAACCTCGATGCCCGGAAGCACCGAAGCCAGCGCGCCGATGCTGGCACCCCGGCGGATGGTCGGCCCTTTGTATTCCTCGTCCGCAGAAGACCGGTCCATGCTGTTGTCGTTGCTGGTGCCCACCAGGGGGGCAATGAAGACATCATCCTCAATTATCATATTGCCGCTGATGTGTGCGCTGTCCAGTATCTTCACTCGGTCGCCGACAATGGCGTGGTAATTCAAGGTGACACCGCGGGCGACTATGCAGTGGTCGCCTACCTGGCATTCCTCGCGGATCGAAGCCAGGTCTCCAATCAGCGTCTGCTGCCCAATTGTGGTACCACAGTAAAGGACTGTACAGGCACCGATCACGCATCCCGCTCCGATGCGTAGTGGCGCCAGGTCTTCGCGGATCTTGCGCGTCATGGCGCCCGTTCCCTGCGGCGGCCGTCCCAGCACCGCGTGGTCATAGACTGTGCAGTCAGACCCGATCTGGGTACCTTCATACACCACGACGCCGCTCTTGAGCACGACCCGATCGCCGATTGCAGCATTGGCCTCGATCACTACACCGTAGCCGAGCGACACGTTCTCACCGATTTTCGCACTCGGGTGAATCATAATCTTCATCCTCTCGCCGGGGCGTAGTTGATTCTGCGCGATGCACAAGGGTGCCGCTGCGCGTTTACACGCTGCACCAGGCGAATTGTATCATCGGGCTTCCGCTGGCGCAACTCTCCTCGCAGGGCACGCCTGTGAGAGCAGGACTGTAACCGGACGTGGGTCTCCTGTCGAGGTCATCTGAATTTCGGTATGTGTGGGCAGCCCGTAATGCAGTCCCCTTGCAGCCGGGGTCAAGCAAGCCGCGACAGCTTTACCTGACAGCGCCAGGCGCAGACTGCCCCAATCAGACATCCTGGCACAAGCTGGCTTGCGTGCAGCAAAACGGCGTATGCGGCTGCGTCGCTGCGCCCCACCCCTGCATAGCTCACCGCCACTATGACCGCAAATTCGAAGGTCCCTACCCCACCAGGCGCAGCCGGCAGTAACATGCCCAGTGCGGTTGCGACTAATACCAGGCCCGATGCCGTTGCAGGAACGTCCAGATGCACGGCCTTCAGGGATATCCAGATCGCAAGCAGCACCGTCGCCCACACGGCTGCGCTGAGGGCGATGACGCTTACCGTTCGCAAGGGCTCGCGCAGAAACTGACCGCCATCTGCAAAAGAGCCGGCCACGGACTGAGTTCGCTCGCGCCAACTTGCAGGTAGCAGACGAGCAAGGTACGTGCCAAGCCCGTGTAGTTGACTTCGCAGACGTACCAGCAGCACTACCACAGCTATGATGCCGGCCGCCACGCCCAACCCCACGTGCACCTTCGCTCTGACCTCGTCGGGGAATGGATAGAGCCATACGGCAACGGCTCCGATGGCCAGCAGAGCGATCGCATCCAGCAGCCGTTCAGCGACAATTGAGCCAAAGGCCGCGGCCCGGCTGACGCCCTCGCGGCGGCCCAGCACATGCGCGCGAATGAACTCTCCGGCACGCGCGGGCAGGACACTGTTTCCCAGAAAGCCGACCAGCACCGCGTCATAAGCCGCCACGTGGCCGATCTGTTTGATGGGCCCCAGCATCTGCTGCCAGCGCACGGCCCTCACGTTGAAGCTTGCCAGGCCAACCAGCGCGCTGAGAATAAGCAGCCAGACGTCTGCGCCGTAAATGGCGGCCCAGAACGTGGGGAAGTCAATTCCGTAGAAGGCGGCGATGAGGCAGACGATCGTAACGACGCCGCCGATCGCCAGCGCGAGACGCCGGCGTCCCTGCGGCGGCCCCGGTTGTTGATCTATACCCTCTGCCATGATTCAACTGGTGCTCTGTTCTTCATAGTTCGAGCCGGCAGTTTCGCCCGTGCCAGGCATGTCGGTAATTGGCACGGGAGCGCCTCCGCATTTGGCTGAGGCCTCGGCCGCTTTCAGTATGGCGCAGATCCGGTAACCGTCCCAGACATCGGTCAGGGGCTGCGTGCCGCTGGCGATGCAGTTGAGGAACTCCTCACACTGCGCCTTTAGCGGCTCGTGCATTTCGATGACGGGAATAATTACATTGCTTGCGTGGGCGACAAGCTGAAACTCGCCGAAGGTGCTATAGACCGGCTCGGTGCGCAGCCCCCGCTGCGAAATCCGTACGGGCTCGGCCAGATTCATGTCGTCAAACTCCAGCATCGAATTTGACCCTATCACCTGTACCTCGCGCCGCTTCTTCGGGTCCAGCCAGCTTACGTGCATCCTGGTCAACACACCGTTCGGGAAGGTTGTGGTGATGAAGGCCGTGTCGCCTCTGGAGCCGTCCAGGTACGTGCCGGTGACGGCGGATACCTCGGTGGGCATGTTGTTGAGCAGATGCAGAGCGATTGACAGATCGTGTGGCGCCAGGTCCCAGATGACAGATACGTCGTTGCGCACCGGGCCCAGGTTGGTGCGTACGAAGCTCATGTAGCGCAACTCGCCCAGCGTGCCGTCATACATCAACTCGCGCATCTTGTTGACACCGGCGTTGAAGCGAAAGATATGTCCTACCATCAGGATTTGGCCGTCGGCTAGCGGCGATTGGGCCAGGGCGAGCGCGTCTTCTGCACTGGCGGCCAACGGCTTTTCCACCAGCACATGCTTGCCCGCGCCGAGACAGTCTTGCACTATTTCGCGATGCGTGGCGGCAGGGGTGACTACGACCACAGCATCACACTCGCCTTCCTGCAGCATATCACGGTAGTCTGTGTATGTGCGCAGGCCGGGATAGCGTTGTGAGAGCCTGTCAATAGCCTCCGCATCCTGATCGCAGCAGGCAGCAACTTCGCTTTCTGGAATTTCCATGAAATTGCGGACATAGTTTGGGCCCCATCGCCCACAGCCGACAACAGCGATTTTCGTCATCATTGCAGCCTCCCTTGATTTTGCCTTTCTTTGCTGCAATGCCAACTTTGGCCATCGGCCTCGTGCAGTCGAACCTCTCTTTGCACGGGCTCGGCGAAGCATCTAATACTGGCGGCTGAAGGTAGCGCGTTGCAACAGGTGATATCATTCATCATGTTGGGTAGATCGGCACCAGGGATATTCGCGATGGAGTTCATCAGGATAATTTGCGCAAGTCCCAAGATCAATAGTCCCAAGTCCCTGCCATCAATATAGTTCCCAGAGATCTTGCTGGCTGGCTCAAGTCACATTACATTCGTCCAGATGGTTTGGCAGCGGATACGCGACGGTACATAACGGTCTCTGGGCCATTACCGGTGTCGACGCGATAGACCTCCTGCCATTCGTGTGAATTAAAGAGTGTTTCGTAAAAGATACGCCGCTTTCGGAACCCCTCGTATATCGGTGAGTCGGGCCGGGACGGTATGGAAGTGAAAACTCCATGTGTAAAGAAGCGCTTATAGCATCCGCTACTGGTAACTAGGAACTCCGCATCCGTCTCGTGCAGCCAGTCTATGGAGTATTGAATCGAAAGCACATCGTAGAGCGGGACTTCCGCCGCCAGTTCATCGACCACGCGAAGCCCTGCCTGCCCGAACCGGGATTGGAATTGGCGCAGGCGGCTGATTCGTTCCCTCGAGTAGAGTTTCGGCACATAGTCCCAGTCCACGGCCACTGTGCTCTCAACTGGTATGTTATGGTAGATCCATTGGCGCGCGAGTTCGGTTGAGTTCGGCCGGAGGTAGCGCACACCTGTTGTCCAAGACATCGCAACGGGGATAATAGCTGCTACGGCGATGACAAGGACGACGGTTTTCGGGTGTTTCCTGTGAGACCATGTATGTACTGCGGTCCCTATAAAGAATGCCGCCGCCGGAAACAGGGGAAACAGGAATTGCAGGCTTTGTTTCTGCGCGTTGGCTGTAAGAATGAGCGTGGCCACTATCAGGCTTACGGCCACCCAGCCCGCTCTGTCAGTGCGTCGCGACCATGCTAGAATTGCCACAAGCGCAGCCATGCTCAGCACCGGGGCACTTCTAACCATTAACTCGAGCTGCCCTAGCAGGGGCACGCCGCTCGCCCCCGTGTGTCCCGTGGCCATGTGCAACTGTACAGATCGGAGCGCGGTCCAGTAAGAATGCGGAACCAGCAGCCATCCTGGACAACCTACCAGGAAGCCGCCAACCATCGCCACACCGGCCACTGCAAAGAGACTCATAGCACTTGTCAGTGAAAGCTTATTGCCCCTTGCGACTAGGCCAATGGCCACTAACACCGGAATAATAGCGACGGCACCATTGTACTTGCTGGCAGTGGCGAGCCCGGCTAGCAAGCCGCCCAGCGCCACCTGCCACGAAAGGTTGACCGCTCCCTTTCGGAATTCGGCTATCCTAAGAGCCTGTAAGAGGGCAAGCGCAGCAAAGAGCATGGTAGTGACGTCCGGGAGTCCATAAGCACCATATCTAAGGAGTGCTGGCGTGACCAAAAGTGCACCACCTGCAGCCAGCCCTGCCAACCGGCTGTGTCGGTGGGCGACAAAAGCGCCCACAATAAGCGCGCAGGCCAGCAAAGCCAGTACAGTGAACGCCCGTGCGGGCCAGACTACCTTTAACGGCTCGGACGAATACAGTATTGGTATTTCGGAGAAACTCCGTATCTCGCCGCTCAGCTTAAGCGTAACGGCATTAGCCCCAATGAAAGGACTGACCAGGTACGGGTAGAGGGTCGGGTAGTTCTTGTGATGGGGTATGATAGTCCTATCTCCAAAGAATCGCAGAACATCTGCGTTTATGACCCATTCGTCTTGGAAAAAGGGCTGCCGGCACTGGAGAACGTGGGGCACGAGAGCTACCACGATGGCCATAATAAGAAGTGACTTACCTGCAGTATGACGAATCCTCAGTTTCACTGGGCTACTCCATTCTCACATCCACCTGCAGGGATGAGTTACCTGCACCTTAGTTGAAGCTAAGGCAGTTTGTTGATTCTGCCACACAATTGCTCTGAATTGAATGACTTGGCTGAAATCTTCGCCGCAGACGAGCGTTCTCCTTCAAAGGCTCTGTGCACCACAAACAGGGCCAGCCTTACAGCATTGTCCGTCAACTCGTGCCACGAAAACCACATCCACTCCAGGGCATACAGGATAAAGGACAGCAGGCGTCGAACTCCACAACCAAGACGCCAATGCGATCTCGTCCCACGCCGAACACCGTTGCTGAGAAGGGAGCATATCCCATGAGAGCAGGATTTGCAAAGGTCCCGATAACACCGCCCATCGGAACGCGGATGATGGGCTTCGGAGGCCGAGACCGCGAGCACGGGTGTACGGCAATCCACGACGACATCTTCGTGCGGGCTGTCTATCTGGAACACGCTGGGGAAGCGGCCCTGATCATGGGCTTTGATCTATGCTTTATCGGACGAGCCGACGCGGATCGGCTCAAAAGCGCCATTGGACAGAGGCTGAACCTTGCCGCCAAGCAGATACTCCTGAATACCTCACACAACCACGTCGGCCCGGCGGTGGGCACATGGCACTCGGCGGGTTACATCGCCCCCGACCATCGCTACCTCAAGGACCTGGATGCGGCCGTGGTCAGTGTAGCATGTCAGGCCCGAGACGCGCCGCGTGAGGTCACCGTGTCCGCTGGAGTCGGTCGCTCGGCGCTACCGATGAGCAGGCGCATAAGACATGAGGACGGCAGCGTGACCAGTGGTCCCAATCCCGATGGCGTGGTTTATGATGCCGTGCCGATTTGCTTGCTGAAAGACCTGGCGGGCGAGCCGGTGTGCCTGCTGTTTTCCGTCTCGTGTCACCCGGTCATAATGAGCGGTTTCGAGGTCTCCGCCGAGTACCCGGGCGCTGCCATGGACCGGCTTGACGCGCAGCTTGGCACCAGCGCAAGTCTTTTCCTGCAGGGAGCGGGAGCCGATGCCAATGTCAGCGTTAGGCGAGACACCTGGGACGATGTGGCCGAGGCCGGAGAAATGGTCGCCGATGAGGTAATCCGGCCGCTAGAGGCGGGGTTTGTAGAGATAGAGCCACAGGTTCGTACTCACTTGGTGCAAGTGCAGTGGCCGCTGCAGCCCGCCCTGGGCAAGGATGTGTATGTGGCCGTGGCCGAGGATCCGCAGGGCGACGAAACCCGGCGGCTGTGGGCGCAGAGCATACTTGAGCGCATCGAGCGCGGCGAGCCGCTGCCGACTTCGGTGCCAATACTCATCCAGGGCGTGCAGCTTGGCAAGGGCTTGCGCATCGTCGGGGTCGAAGGCGAGATGGTCGCCGGACTGGGAATTCTTATTCGGGATTTCTACGGCGAGGGCGTTACGTTCCCGCTGGGGTACAGCAATGGTGAAGGCCTCTATATGCCGACCTCGGACATGATTGACGAGGGCGGATACGAGGTGGTGAGCTATTGGGAGTATAGATACCCGGCGCCGCTGGCCAAGGGCTTTGAAAGCATATTGATACAGGCTCTGGAGCAACTCCGCGCCAGCGGGATAGAGTAGTACCAGCACGGAAATACGGAATACTCAGCTTGAGCTTGGAATCACATCATCACCCTCTGTGGCAGGAGGGGAGGTTGCCTAAAGCGAAATCAAGCCCATACCCAGCCGCGAGAATTGTGAGGGCTCCACTGTTTTGCAGTGATAGGTATTGCCGACAAGCGGGAGGACAAAGGTGGCAGGGCGGGAGACATAGATGATTTGCCTGACGGGCGATGTGCACCACATGTCATTGCGCTGCAACGACCAGAGGTTCCTGACCGAGCCGGGTGACACCGAGGTCAAGGTCACGCAGCGCTATCTGGCCCTGCTGGAAGAATATGAGGTGAAATCCACTCTCTACATCTGCGGGAAGTGCTTCACCGAAGAGTGGGAGGAGCTGGAGCCGGTCGTGAAATCTCCCCTGGTCGAAGTCGGCGGCCACGGCTTTCGAGCCAGGCAGCCGCGCAAGTTTTTCGACTGGTACGGCCGGCACACGGGGAACTGGAACGGGCCGAAGGCCTATCAGGCCTGGGACATCCGCAAGAATGTGCAGGTCTGCGAGCAGAAAGTCGGCTACCGGCCGGTCTCGTGGCGTGCCCACAGCTACAAGGTGGACCCGAACACCTATCCGCTCCTGGCACACTATGGCTTCAAGCTGGTGTCAGACGAAGTATCGGCGGACAATATTTGGCCTGAACGCATACAAAATGGATTGATCTCCCACCCGATGAACGTAATTCCCGACCATGACCACCTCTATCACGCCCACCGCGATGAGGAGTTCGTTGAGGCTGCCAACCGCAGGGGTTACGGGGCCGATGCCTTCGGCGCGGCTTCCTACACGATCCAGGAGTGGGGCAAGCTGGTGTTGGAGCAGGCGCAGGCCATCGAAAATAAGGGCGGCGTTGTGACCATCCTGGCGCACCCGATCTGTATGTACCTGGCTGACGGCTTCACGACTCTTCAGATGCTGCTGGAGTACCTTTCGACGCAGCAGACAATCTGGGCCAGAGAAATTATGGACCTGGTGGACAATCCGCCGGCGGCCGTACAAGCTGCACAGCGCGGTAATGCCGGCCGGGAAGCCCGCCCCACAGCATAATACTGGGCATTAGCAAAATCCAGACGGAGGAGAATCATCGTGGAGACGCTGGTATATCTAAATGGCGAACTGGTGCCGGAGCAGGAAGCCAAGGTATCTATCTTCGACATCGGCTTCATGTACAGCGCGGTTTTCATGGAGGCGGTGCGCACCTTCAAGCATAAGGTTTTCCGCCTCGGAGATCACCTGGAGCGGCTCGAGAAGTCCATGCGTTACGTCGGCCTGGAGCCGCTCCTCAGCCAGGAGCAGATGGAGCACGTCATCAATCAAGTCATCCAGGCCAATATCGCCAACTTCCCGGAGGACGATGACTGCTGGGTCTGCGCGCAGGTGACGCCCGGCCTCGGCTTTCCGCACCCTATGATGAAGGGCAAACACAGCAAGCCCACGGTGATGGCATACGTCAGCCGGCTGCCGTACGACCAATATGCCCACTGCTATGCGGAAGGCCAAGCGGCGGTTGTGTCCAATGTGCGCAACGTGCCGCCGGCGTGTGTTGACCCGCGCGGCAAGACCCGGTTCCGCCTGCACTATTTCATGGCGAAGCTGGAGGCCAAAGTCAGCGATCCCGACGCCTTCGCGCTGATGCTGGACACCGACGGGTACGTGACAGAGGGGACCGGCGCCAACTTCTTCATTGCCTCCAAAGGGGTACTGTACACGGCGACGACGCGTAACATTCTCGAAGGCATCAGCCGGCAGACCGTGATCGAGCTGGCTGGTAAGCTGGACATTCCGGTGGTAGAGCGGGACCTGACGCTTTATGATGTCTATGGGGCCGACGAGGGTTTCTGGACCACCTCCTCGTACTGCATGTTGCCACTGTCCACAGTGAATCACGTGGCCATGAAGCAGGTGCCCGGGCCACTGACGCAGGCGCTGTTGCAGGCGTGGAGCGATGAAGTCGGGGTTGACATCGTGGCGCAGGCCGTGAAATACGCGGACAGACCCAGTAATGTCTGGCGAGGCGAGGAAGAGGAGGCCACGTCGCCAGGCTGATAGCGCGGGGAGAAAAGCATGAACGTACTGGTAATACTCGAGGACGCGGTGCGCCCGGCGCACATGGGATGCTACGGCTACCCGAAGAACACGACGCCGAACTGCGACCGGCTGGCGCGTGAGGGCGTCCGCTTCGACAACTGCATCGCCGTGTCCACCCACACCTTCCCGTCGGTGGCTTCGATCATCACCGGCCAGACGACGGCCACGCACGGCCTCATGAGCCCCACCAACTACACAGCGTGGATGAATGAAGGCCTCTGGGAGGGCCACCGCACACCCTTGCACCTGCTTCGAGACAACGGCTTCCTCGTAGATGGCGAACAGGTGACCCGTTGGGCCCCGCTTGGGTTTCCCCACGATGCCGACGACCTTGAGGGTTACATGGAGCAAAATCGCGACAGGCGGTGGTTCTACTTCGCCGAGCCGTATCCGACGCACTTGCCCTACGACCCGCCACAGCGATACTACGATATGTTCGTGGACGAGGATTTCGAGCCGAGCCCGGAGACTCTAGAACGCCTGGAGATCGTCAGGACGCGGATGATCCTGCACCCGCCGGACGTGCAGTCGGCGCTGGAAGCCGGCCGCGAAGACCCCATCGGCGTCGGCGACGGTGCTCACAAGCGCAGCACGGCTATCGTCGAGTTCCAGCCCGAGGATGCACCGGGGATACGCGCGCTCTATGACGGCGAGATGCGCGTCTTCGATGACATGGTCGGGCGCTGGATCGCCAAGCTTCAAGAGCTTGACCAGCTTGACGATACGCTGGTAGTCATCATCTCCGACCACGGCGAGGAGCTCCTCGAACGCGGTCACGTCGGCCATACCTCGTGCAACCTCAAGGGTACGCTGTACGATGAGTGCATTCGCGTGCCGCTGATAATGCGCTATCCGAAGAAGCTGCCGGCCGGGAAGGTCGTGACGCAGCAGGTCTCGCAGATTGATATGATGCCAACCATCTTCGACATCCTCGGCCTGGAGCTTTCGCTCCCCCACGATGGTGCCTCGACACTGCCGCTGATCCACGGCGGGAGCGAGCGGCTCCGCGAGGAGGCCTACGCCGAGACCATGCCGGCGGGATGGCAGGCCCTCGATGGCGACGAGCGCCGCATCTGGTGCGTTCGGACGCTTGAATGGAAGCTGATTATGAACCTCGACCCCGTTACGGATACGCAGAGCTACGAGCTTTACAATCTGCTCGATGACCCCGGAGAGCAGAATAATGTCTTCGACCAGGAGCCGGCAAAGGCGGCCGAGTTGAAAGACAAGCTGGAGGCCCACATGGCCAGCCCAGATTAAGGGCCTATGCGCGCAAAATTCGAAGAGCGAGGTGCACAATAATGAACAATGAAGTGATTCGACTTGGGATCATCGGCATGTCGCCGACCAATATGGCCTCGACCTTCGCACTCCTGAGCGACGAGCCGGACCTCAGGTATGAGATCACGGCGATCTGCGCGCGGCGCCAGGAAGTGCTCGACCAGTGCATGGCGCAGTTCGACGTGCCGTTCGGGACGCTGGATTACCGCGAGCTTGCCCAACGTGATGACGTGGATGTGGTTTGTGTCTTCACGCCGGATCATCTCCACGCCGATCACTGCGCCGCTGCCATTGAGGCCGGCAAGCACGTCGTCTGCACCAAGCCGATGGTCACATCCCTCGAAGAGGCCAGGAGGCTCGTGGACCTGGTGCGCGAGCATGGCGTCAAGTTCCTCGTCGGCGAGACGATGCGCTTCGACCGCCAGTTCTACATGTCCAAGAAGCTCTTCGACGACGGCGACCTCGGCGACCTCATCGCCATCGAGAGCTACTACGTCCATGACCTGCGCGCGGTCTTCGAGTTCACCCCCTGGCGGCTGACCGTGCCTCAGGATTTTCTCTACGGTGGCTGTTGCCATTCCGTGGATGCCATCCGCGCCTTCGCCGGCGATATTGACACTGTTCACGCCATCGCCATCAGGGGCGACCTCACCGCAGGCTACCCGCTCGAGGACAACTTCTTCCTCAACCTCAAGTTCAAGTCCGGTGTCATCGGACGTGTCTCCGGCCTCTACGGGATCATCCATCCGCCCACGCCGATGATGCAGATCGGCATCTACGGCACCAGGGGCAGCCTGCAGACGGAGTTCACCGATAACGAACCCGGCCAGGTGCGCGTCGTTCTGGACAAGCTCGTTGACCACAAGCCTCTGGTCGCCGATTTCGAACCCGAAACCGACCTCAGCGCCTATGGGCTTGGCGCTGCTGTCATCCGCTACATGCGCCATTTCCAGGACTGTCTCGACAACGACCTCGAGCCGGTTCCCGGTGTGGTCGAAAGCGCCAAGACGATGGCCGTCATCGCCGCCGCATGGGAGTCCATCGAGACCGGCCAGGTCGTCGAGGCCTTCAACGAATTCTGAGCCGCTGCCCAGGGGAAAACGTGCATGAACGCTCGAAAACGCCTTTCAACGGTATATCGGGGGAGTCTTGCGGACCGCATCCCGTGGGCGCCGATCGTCACAAAGGCGACTCTTTCGACTTATCCGGACCGCGTCCAGACAGAAGGCACAATCGCTTTCACCCGCGCTGTTGGCGGTGACGTGCTGTACCGGGGCACGGCTCATCGTATTGAGCAGCCGCAGGTTGAGATCGCTCGCCACGCCGAGCGGGACACGCAGGTCACCGAGTATCAGACACCCTTCGGCACGCTTCGGCAAGTGTATCGCTCCGGCTCTCTCGTGGAACGTCAGATAAAGACCCTCAGCGACTACGAGGCCTTCAGGTTTGTTTACGAAAATCAGCGGTTTGTGCTGGACGAAGACGCTCTGCGTGAAGCTGAGCACCAGGTCGGGGACGCCGGCATCGTCACAGCAAGCATCGGCCCGACGCCGGTCCAGCGCTTGCTGCAGTTTGAGTTGGGCGTTGAGGGTTTCGCGTATCACCTGGCCGATTGCCAGCGCGAGCTCGAGGGCCTGATGGCTGTTATGCACGCGAAGAACCTGGAGCTTTACGAGTTGGTAGCTTCCTCCTCAGCCGAGTTCGTCATGCTGTACGAGAACACTTCCACCACCATGGTCTCACCTGCGATCTATGACTGCTATAGCCTCGAGCACGTACGCGGGTTCGTAGAGGCCATGCACGCGCAGGGCAAGGTGGCGATCGTACACATGTGCGGCAAGGTCAACCGGTTGCTGCACCTGATCCGCCAGACCGGTCTGGACGCCATTGATTGCCTGACGCCGGCGCCGACGGGGGATGTGGACTTTGAAGAGGCATTCGAGATCCTGGGCGATAGTGTGATCATACACGGCTTGCTGGACCCGTCCGAATGGACCCACCGTCCTATCGAGGAGATCGAGCGGAACATCCAGGCGCTCCTGACACCAGAGATCCTCAAGCGGCCTTTCGTATTTTGCACTGCTGCAGACGGCTTGCCGGGAATCCCGATGGAGAAGTTCGAGGCGATTGGCCGCATCATGAGCCGCTACCAGTTTGCTTGAACGACCTCAGGTGGGACTTGGCCGCGCCAGAGGGCCGACAGGACATCTTACCTGATTTGCGCGCGGTACGATCGCACAAGCAAGAGAGAGCCAAAGTGCCCTGACGCGGCGGAAGGGATGTGAAGATGCCCCGTCTTACATTTACGAGGATTGTCTCGTTAGCGGTCTGCGTTTGTGTAGCGCATTGCAGCGTCGCTGAGGAGTTCACTTATGCGCCGCTGGATGACTTCGAGGATGCAAGCCCCTGGATTAAGGGAGATCCGAACACCGATCTTGAGCAGAAAGATGCTGCAGTCGTCCCTAATAGTGACTTCGTCAAGCAGGGCAAGCAGTCGCTGGCATTCATGATCCGCGTGAACTGGACGCCCAGGCCCGGGGAGAAGTACCCCAGGGGCTGGCCGATGATGTCGCGCGGCTTCGACCCGCCGCAAGACTGGTCGCAGTTTGACAGGGTCTTCTTCTGGCTCTACACCGAGACAGGGGCCTCACTGCCCGAGGACCGCGTCCTGCGCTGTGCGCCGATTCGCGCTGGTGCAGGAAATGTCGATTGGTACACGCTGCCTGACATCGAGCCGGGCCGCTGGCAGCTCATGTCGGTGCCCTTGGCCGCTGGGACTGATTTCACCCAGGTTACGGGCTTTACATTTTACGTCGCCGAGGGCTGGTATCGAGACGGCGATGAGATCAATTTCTACGTGGATGACATGCGGCTGGGGCAGCGCACCTGGCCCGTCTTTCAGAGTTGCTCAGTCACATCGCGCATCTTCCCGCGTGGGAGCAGTGTCGGCGGAGTCGTGGCGATCGAAGGCCCGCCCGAGGGAAGCAGTTTTTGCTGCACAGTCACTGACACGGGCGGCAGCAGACAGTTCTCTCGCGAGATGCGCATGAGGCACAAGAGTGAACGGTGGCGGCGCTACACCGAGACCCTTACACCCGGCGGACACTACGCGACCGCAGAACTCCTTGACAAATCGGGGGAAATACGTGACTCCCGTCGCCAGTATTTCCGCAGCCTGGAGCCGCAGAGGCGGACTTACCTTTCGCTGATAAGCTTCTACTCGCCGACGCTCGAAAAGGCGACTGCCGAAAGGCTCAGCGTACTCAACGCCTCGGCTTACGCGGGTGTGGCAATTCCGCTTTGGAGCGGGTACGAGACCGACCCGGTGCCCGAGTATGAAGCTTTACAGCCGCAACTAAAGCTGGTAGGAGAGGCGCTTGAGATTGATCCGTGGCCGTGGGTCTTCACCAACCGCTTCATCGGCGCTCCGGCGGACGCTCAGAGCCACGCCAGCAAGCATGCCAAGGACCCCGGGTACTTTGAGCGCATCCCGATTCTCGACCTCGACAATGAGACCGGCGCCCGCGCCGACATGCTGAAGATGTGGCGGATTGCGGTGCGCGCAGCCAGGCAGTGGCGCTCGCCCGGCATAGTCCTGGATATGGAGGCATACAATAACTATCGCGCATACAGCGTCGAGTACGTGGCCCAGCAGCGCGGCGAGAGCATCGCGGAGGTTATCGAAAAGTGCGAGGCCGTCGGCGCCGAACTGGCAAGAATCATCGAAGCGGAATACCCGGAGTGCATCGTCTGGACGCTGTTTTCGCGCCTGGACCGGCCCCACACCGTCGAAGGCCACCCGGACCCGATACATCCTACCCCTGGCCATATCAGTCTCGGCTTTCTGAAGTACGCCAGGGCGCACGATCTGCCTGGCAAGTACCTGTGCGGCGGCGAAGTCAGCGTTGGTTACTACAACCCGAATCCCGGCGCGCTGCGCGAGAAGATAGCTAAGCGCGACAGCAATATGGCCTGGGCGCTGGAGCAGTTTCCGGACCACCTGTTCCTGGTCGGCACCATCTCGCCATATCACGAGTACACGATCCTGACAACATGGCTGAAGACCAAAGCCGGCGAGGATCCGGAGTTGAAGACGATCGCCGATTTTCAGCCGATGTTCAAGGCCTTGTTTGATGCCTATGACTGGGTATGGATCTACGCAGCCGGGTCCGGCAGAACTGAGCCGTATAACCCTGAAAACAACCGGCTGTACGCTGAAGTGCTCGAGGCCGCTCTTGACGAAGCTGCGAAGTGAGCAAGGCCGTCACCAGGACCTTACGGCGGCCAGGCGACAGGTGCTGTTCATCTCGAAATCCGGCATTCAATCTCGTGATAAGCCTTGGGAGGCGGGAAAATGTGCTGCATAGTTCGCTTTGGATTGTTATCGGCCCTAATACTGGTCTGCGTGTCTCTCAACTACGCCGCCACGCTGGAGGCCGGTGGCCTCGCCCTGGAATTGGATGCCAACGCCAACGTAACCGGCATAACGATAGGGCAGACAGATCTGCGGGTGACGCCCGGCCCTCTGGTGACGCTGTGTGAAGTCGAGAAAGCCGAGTTTGTCGCACCGGCGGTCACCGGCAGCCCCGACCAGGGCCTGGCTCTGGATTTTGCCGGGGCCAAGGTACGAGGCACGCTGGTCGTGAAGTCGCATGGCGATGCCTTGCAGTTCTCCTGCAACCTCAAAGGCGAAGACTTGCCTGCGCGCGGGATGCTGCTGCGCTTTGCCTTCCCCTTTGATGCCGACGGCTGGCAGTGGCACAATGACATGCAGACCGCGGTCGCGATAGCCGAGAACAAGATGTATGAGAATGTGCGCCCGCTGCGCGCCTATGCGGACCTGCCGGAGTGGCAGGACGAGCCGGCCCTCCGGATGGGCTATTCCAACCGCAACTTCTGCACCGTGCTGACCGGGCCGGTGGGCGTGTGCCTCGCCGTCCCCATTGATAAGCCGTGCATCTTCCGCACCGCCTATGACGGCGACGCCAGGCAACTCGAGATCGTCTATGACTTTGCCCTGTCGCCGGACACCAGGAAGCCCAATGAGGTAGATTTCACATTCGACCTCTACCAGTGTGACCCCAACTGGGCTTTCCGCAGCGCTCTGGCGCGTTACTATCGGCTCTATCCCGAGCTCTTTCGCACCTACGTGAGAGACCAGGGCCAGTGGATGGCTTTCAGCAGGCTGTCGGAGATTGACAACGCCAATGAGTTTTACTTCAGCCTACAGGAGGGTGCCTCGGAGCCGGAATACGATGACAAGATAGGCGTGCTTTCCTGCCCCTACTTCACTCACGCCGGCATGGGGGCCAACATTCCCAACTATGACCCGGAAGCGGATCCGCTGCCGGCTCACGAGGTGCAGGTGGAGGCGATGGAGGCGGCCTTCAAGCGCCGCACCAAACTCGACGGCGTCTATCACGCGGTGGGCCTGCACGACGCCGAGGGCAAGCTGGATGTGCGCAAGTGGCGCGTCTATGCCCATCTGATCGCGCAATTCAATCTCGACCCTGAGTTGCTGTACGGCGAGTGGACGCTGAAGCAGGCAATCGCACGCATAGACCAGACAAAGAAGAGCAGGAACGCTGACCTGGACGGCTTCTATTATGACGGGTTGTCGGCGGGGGTGAACTATCGCCCGGACCATTTTAGGACAGCGGATGCGCCCTGTTTGTGGGATCCCGTGGCCGGGACGCCGTTCATAAACAACTTCTTCTCATCGTGTGAATTCGCCCGGGCTGCCGCCGAGCTGCTGCGACCGCGCGGCCTCA
Source organism: bacterium (assembly GCA_030604405.1). Classification (GTDB taxonomy): domain Bacteria; phylum Armatimonadota; class Zipacnadia; order Zipacnadales; family UBA11051; genus UBA11051. The sequence goes on from JAUVVY010000005.1 coordinate 128,081, forward strand.
TCACCATGATGAACGGCGCTCTGGGCGCGAGCTTCTATGTCGCGCCATGGCTGGATGTCCTGGGCGCAGAAACAGGCCTGCGCATTCCGCGCGAGAGCTTCAACTACATCCGCGCCACAACCTATCACAAGCCCTTCCTGACACTGCTGAAGGGAAACTACGAGCAGAAGATCGCGCGCCCCGAGATGGAGCTGTTCCACAAGCGCTGTCTGGCCTACGGAGTGTTCCCCGGCTTTTTCGACTGGCCGCCCAGCGGCCTCGGCCCCGGAGGACGATACTGGTATCATTCTCGCTACTATGAGCGCGACCGCGACATCTTCCGCAAGTATCAGCCGCTGTGCCGCGACCTCGCCATGGCCGGCTGGGAACCCGTCACCTACGCGCGCAGTTCCGAGCCGCAGGTCTTCGTCGAGCGATTCGGCCCCACCAGAGAGGGAATTGTGTGGCTTACGCTGCTGAATGAAGATTCTCATCCACACAAGACCAGCCTGACCATAGATGCCAAAGCGCTGAAGCTCGATGCGGCCACCGTAAAGGCCGTGGATGTCGTGACAGGAGCCCCTATTGACCTGAAGCTAAGGGCCGGGGTGCTTTCAGCCGACCTGGAAATACCCTCTGACGGCGTGATGGCACTCCAGATCACGCACCCACACGTCGCGGCACATTGGCGTGTCGAAAAGGCGGTCGAAACCCTCGACCGCGGCGTCCTGATGAGACAAGTTGATAAAGGCAAGCCGCCCATCCTGGTTCACTGGCTCCCGCAAGGCAAGACCTACTCCCGCGAGATGGTTGACGCCAAGACCAATCTCGTATTCGAGGGAGATGGCAACAGCGCCCAAAGCGCCGGCCAGTGGGTAATGTTCTTCCAGCCGAAAGCGGAGCAGATCAAGCTGCACGTCCGGGCCAGCGGGCAGGACCTTGTCGGTAGCAAAGGCAGCATCGGCGTGAGCTGTCGCCTGGCGTGGGTCACACCGAGCTACACTCATTACGAGACCCGCTTCTTTGATCTGGACACCGGCACGTATGACTGGAGAGATTTCGAATTCACGATTGATTCCGAGCACGCCCTGCGCTCCATTTACCTCACACCCACGATCGGCAAAAGCGTCCAGGGCGCGCTGAAACTGGGGCAGGTGTCGCTTTCAGACATCAACCGCGAGGAGTACGTTATTGATCCCGAGTTCAGCGAATGGTACGAGCCGGTGCCCGACAACATGCGGGAGCGCATTGACAGTGACTGCCAAAGCCTCCGCACTTCGCTAATCAGTCTTCAGAATGTTGTGGCGGAGCTGACCGCCGGAACGACGCGCGAGATGTTGGGAGAGGTATCGGGCAAGTGTCGCAAGCTGGGCGAATTCATCGCCCAGGAGCAGGCGGAGAACGGCTGCCGGCGGGTCCTGCGCGACCTGGAAGCGATCGAGCAGCACCTCGGCTTTGTCACGCTGGCCGCTTTCAGTATCGAGCTTCCGCAGATAAAGGGTCCCATCGCCGCAGCTCCCGGTGATGAAGTCGGCATAGCCTTCCCGGCCCCTGAAATAGCCGGAGTGCCGACCAGCACGGAACTGCGTTCTGACGATGTCAAGATACCGCCGAACGCTGCCGGCTGCAGAGTGCGTGTGCCGGCAGACGCCGAGATCGGCTCCACCATTGACATCACAGGGCTGCTCCACATTGGTGCACCGGGCCAGGCGGCGACGGTGAAGGCCTCGCACCAGATTACCATCATGCCGCCTCTGGAGATGAGGCTGGAGAGTCACGGCGCCGACCAGGAAACAGGCGCTTGCCGTGTGCGCATTGTGCTACGAAACAATCGCATGAGGGATACCACGGCCATCTTGGCCGTGAATGCCCCGCAGGGCTGGCGAGTTGCGGCTCCGGCCACCATCAAGGTGCCGGCCGCCGGCGAGGCCTCGACCGAGGCACAGATAAGCCCCACCAAAGAGGCTACGCCGGGCTCAGTCGAGATCAACATTTCTGCCACAGCCGCCAAGGACACGACCCATTCGCGCATCACCATGCTGTACATACCCAGGGAAGCCAACCTGCTGAAGAACGCGGGCTTCGAGGATGGCGGCACGGGCTGGGGCATTGGCAAGGACACTGTCAGCATAGAGACTGAGGAGGCGCGCAGTGGCCAGGCGTCTTTGCGGATACAGAATCCTGCGGCGGTCCAGAGCGAAACATCTCAGTCGGTGGCACTGAATCAGGAAAGTCCCTGCGCGATTCTGGTGCGCGCCTCTTCCAAGGCGAAGGACGTCAGCGGCAAACCGGGCAAGGGCTATTCACTATATGTGGACATCTATTACATGGATGGCACGCCGCTGTACGGCCAGACTTACAACTTCCAGACCGGCACCACCGACTGGCAAATGGGCGAGCTTTACATCGAGCCCCAAAAGCCTATTCGAAATGTCAACCTCTATCTGCTGCTGCGGGGCAAGTCCGGCACCGCGTACTTTGATGATGTCGCGCTCATGGAAGACCCTCGCCGTATCGGGAACTTTGCCCGCGATGCGCAGGTGGCAGTAGATAGCAATTACTCCGGCTACGATCCCAGCCCCATCAACGACGGCCTCATTCAAACAGAGGGATTACACTGGACCAAGCAAGCGTGGGCCTCGGCCGAGAGTGCCAGGGAGCACTTCATCACGCTCAAGTTCGACCAGCCGCGTGAGATCGCCAGGGTCACCATCTACTGGTCCCTGGATGCCGGCATTGCGCGGACCTCTCAGGAGGTGCAACTGCAGATTCCCGAGGGCGACGGCTGGAAAACGATACTCACGGTGCGACCCGAGGCACCGGTGCCTGCGACAGATATCGTGCTTGCACAGGAGGTTAGTGCCGACACGTTCCGCCTGTTTCAGCCCGGTGGCAGGGGGCCAAGGGAGCGCGAGGGGTTGATGTGGGTGCGCGAGGTCGAGCTTTTCCCGCCTCAGTAGCCGATTGCGCGTTGGTGGTTGACACACTTGTGTCCGAAATGTGCTGAGGCCGAGGCAGACCTTCCGCGAACCGGCGAGATTCATGCAGGAATACGGCCCAGCTTGCGGAAATGACAGTCGTGCCAAAACGGTTGTCAAGGGGGACCTAGAATGAGCCTGAAGACCGTCGCCGTATTCGGCGGCAGCGGCAAGATCGGTCGCCGAGTTATCCAGTTGCTCCAGGGGCGGGGCCTGAATGTCCGCGCCCTGATTCACCGCACACCCATCGAGCTGGATGGCCTTTACACTATCTACGGGAGTGTCACTGACCCGGAGGTGGTAGGCCAGGTCGTCGAGCACGCCGACGCGGTAGTGCACCTGGCCACCATGAAGGAGGACCCGGACACCTTCTTCGATGTCAGCATCAGGGGCACGTTCAACGTGCTGGAAGCGTGTCGAGAGGCTGACATTCAGCAGCTTATACTCTTCAGTGGCGACGCAGTTCAGGGCATCTGGTTCTATCCCCAGCCGATCCCGATCAACGAGAACCATGCCAAGGCCGCCTATCCCGGCTACTACGCATTCAGCAAGGTCATCGAGGAGACCATGGCCGAGCAATATGCGATTCAGTACGGCGTGCCGATTACGATTTTGCGCTCCTCGTGGATCTTCGAAAAGGACGATTTGCTGAACCACTTTTCTCTCTTGGAGAACGTGAATCCGGCCGAGCCGGGGCACGGCTTTGGCGAAGTTGCCGACGATGTCATGGCCCTGGTCGAAGCCGGCGAAGAGCGTATCGCCATGCAGGTTGACGCCGATGGGGCCCCCTATCATCGCCACATTGTCCACATTGACGATGTGATGCAGGCTTTCGCCAAGATGCTTGGTAACCCGTCTGCGGCAGGCGAGGACTTCAATATCGCCGCCCCCGCTGCCTTCGAGTATCGCGTAGCCTGCGAATACCTGTCCGAAAAACTCGGTATCCCGGTTATTGAGATCGCCTGCCCTGGCTACCACTCATTTGAGATTGACATCTCCAAAGCCCGTTCAATCCTGGGCTACGCGCCAGAGAATGACATTTTCACTATGATTGACCGCGCAGTCGCATACCGAAAGGAACACGCGACACAGTGAGCCATTTCTATTCTTGCCAATTGATGAAAGGGTGATTGCACCATGCGCAAATTTCACCACGTAGGTTTGCCTACTGATGAGAAGCAGCCAAATGAAATCTATGTTGAGGCGACCAAGGTCTGGGTGACCGAACCTCTGGATCACAAGTACAAGATCGAATTCCTGCGCTACGAGCCGGACTCGCCTGTCACAGGGCCGCTGCGCGACCAGGCTCACTTCGCCTTCGAGACCGACGACCTGGACGCCGAAATCGAGGGCAAGGAGGTCATTCTCGGGCCGTTCGAGGCGCTTGAGGGGCTGCGAGTGGTCTTCATTCTGCAAGACGGCGCGGTCTTTGAGTTCATGGAATACGCCGAGGGCAAGCAGCGATTGACAGACTAGACCGTGTTAGCCGCAGATGCCAATAATGCCTCACCAACCAACCCCTGGGGCGAGCATCCTGCCCGTCGCCGTGAAATATCGCGTGGCACAGGCTTTCCAGACTGTGAGCTCTTGTCGTCGCCGTTCTCCCCTCTCCCTGCGGGAGAGGGGCCGGGGGTGAGGGCGCCTTTACGCGCAGCTCGCGCATGCCAAGTATTATCGCGTGGCACAGGCTTTCCAGCCTGTGGGCCTTGCCGTTGCCGTAATGGAGGGGCCGAATGGGGATGAGAGTTTCGAAGAAACTCGAAGGGGCCCCCATCCGGCCCACCGGTCTTGTCCAGAAAAATGCGGATTGTTGAAGGAGCCAAGCCATTATGTCTCTTGAGGGCAAAGTCATAATCGTAACCGGCGGCACCTCGGGCATCGGCGAGGGCTGCAGCCGCCATTTCGCCGCACTGGGTAACAAGGTGGTCATCGCCTCTAATCAGCCCGAGCAGGGCGCGGCGATACAGGAAGAGCTTCAGGCTGCCGACCACGAGGCCATCTTCGTCGAGACCGATGTCTCCGACGAAGACAGCGTCCGGAACCTCGTCAAGCGAACGCTCGACACCTATGGCCGCATTGATTGTCTGATGAGCAACGCGGGCGTGTGGCGCGAAGGCAAGGTCACGGACTTCAACGAGGCGGACTGGAACCTCATCTTCGGGGTCAATGTCAGGGGCAACTTCCTGGTGCTCAAGCACATCGTCCCGGTCATGGAGGAGCAGGGCCGGGGCACGATCCTGATTATGAGCTCGGTGGCGGCCTTCATCGGCTTCCCTGCCCATGCCCTGTATTGCGCATCGAAGGCCACTCTGGAGGCACTGATCCGCTGCATGGCGACCGACTATGCCGGTGTCATCCGCACGGTCGGAATATGCCCCGGGACCATTGATACGCCGATGCTGCGGGCCAGTTGCGCCGGCTGGGACATTCCGGAGGACGAGCTGCTGGCCGACGTGGCGCAGAAGATTCCGGTCCGCCGCCTGGGCACCCCTGAGGATGTCGCCAAGGCCGCGGCCTTTCTGCTCAGCGATGATGCGGGCTACATAAGCGGCAGTTCGGTGATGATGGAGGGCGGCACCCTCGCCCTGCCACCGTGGTAGCCACGGACCGGCCCAACCTGAAAGCGTTAGCCCTGGCTACTGAATCACCTGGCACGGTCGGAGTTTCGGAGCAGATTTGAAGCCAGAAAGGGCACAACCAGATGCTCGCACGGTGTGGGGGCGTGTTCCTACGCATCATCCTGGCAATGCTGCTGTACGTATTGGTTCTTCAGCTGTTGTTGCAGCTCGCATACGCTATACTGCCGGGGGCCTGGTCATACGTCATCGCGTGGTGGGCTCTTCTGATACTGTTCGGGGGGGTTGATCTGTTTGGCGGGTTCGACGAGCCGTGGTCATGGGTCCAGATTCCGGAGAGTGTGGCACTATTGGCTACGTTTGCGGCGCTGGCGGCGGTGGGCTGGGTGGTGCAGCGGATCGGGCAGGGCTTGCCGGTGCGCTTTGGGCGATGGGAGCCGAAGCTTCCAGCGACCAAGCTCACCGTGCTACTGGCGCTGATCGGCACGATATATCCAGTTGTCCTCTCCGCTCCGACTTATTTTCGATGGCGTGATGAGAGCCTTGCCGAGGCGCTGTGGTACGCGGCTGGAACGTTCCTATCCTACATAGTACTTGCGTTCTTCGCGGGCGGCGTATTGGCGATGCTGTCCGCCGCTCGCAAGAGCGAATGGTGGGCTAGTGCGCTGGGCGCAGTGGGGCTTGTTCTCGGCCATTATGCGCTGCATATGTGGCTCGGCTGGGAGCAGCCTGCGGGGAGCTGTGTCCCGAAACTAGTAGTGGCCGCAATCTTGCTGCTGGGCGCCGCTGTTGCCCTCCGACGCGCCTTGAACGAGGCCACCACAGAGGCGTCATCAGGCTCTGCCGCCGACATCAACTGAAGCGGCGGCGGGAATCCCGCCGCCGCTTTGCTCTAGGGCCTCCGAGGCCACTAGCTCTGCGGGAAGTCGCGATAGTGCTTGAGGTTCAGGAGCTTGCCCGCGATTGCACATCTCTCGGTAGGGAGGCACGCTTCGACTGCGGCCGTTGGTTCTTCCGGCGCTGCAACCAGCGGCTCCGTGCCGCCCGCTCATAGACACCGCATCACATCAGATGACGCAAAGTGACCAAATGAACTCGCAGCTTCCGACGGTTTCCTTCGGCCCCGTCGCCATAACCCGCCTCATCAGTGGCGGGAATCCCCTTTGCGGAAATTCGCACTTCTCACTAGAAATGGATGAGGAGATGCGAGCCTATTTCACTGCCGAGCAAGTGGTCAAGTACCTCCACAGGCTCGAACAGGCCGGCATCAACACTATCCAGGCTCGTGGTGACTACCACCGGGTTCTGCACTGGCTGGAGCTATTCAAGCGCGAAGGCGGGACCCTCCACTGGATAGCACAAACCGCCTCCGAGATGGCTGACGTCTTCGAGAATATTCGCGTCATCGCCGCAGCCGGCGCTGTCGGGATTTATCACCATGGGACCGCCACTGACAAGCTCTGGCTGCAGGGCGACATTGACGCGGTCAACGACTACCTCAAATGCATCCGGGACTGCGGAGTTCAGGTGGGGCTGGGCACACATATCCCGGAAGTCATTGAGTACGCCGAAGAGCACGGCTGGGACCTTGATTTCTACATGGCGTCCCTATACAACCTCAATCGCAAGCCCAGAGACAGCGCGCTGGTGTCAAATGCGGCAACGTACGATGAGGCATTCCTTGAGCAGGATCCGCCCAGGATGTGCCAGACCATCAGGGCCACCAAAAAGACGTGCCTGGCTTTCAAGGCCCTGGCTGCGGGGCGCCGCTGCACAACGCAGGAAGGCGTACGCGCGGCCTTGAAGTTTGCTTTTGCCAATATCAAGCCCACGGATGTCGTGGTAGTGGGCATGTTCGACAAGTACGAAGATCAGATCTCACTGAATGTCCAGTATGCGATCGAGGCGTGTTGCTCGTAGCAGTGATCTATTTTGCCTCAGCATGACCTGCAAGCCGCCGGCGTCTCAGCCTGCCGAAGATGCCGGAATACAAAGCGACGACAGGAATCCCCGTCGTCGCTTCCGTGCACGCTTCCAAGCCACGAGCCCTGCGCGGACTCTGGCTAGTGCCTGAGCTTCACGACCTTCCCCGTCGCTGCCGACTTCTCCGCCGCCAGACATGCCTCCACCGCGGCCATCGATTCTTCGGGTGTGATGACTTTTGGCTTGCGGCGCTCGGCGACGCAGGTGGCGAAGTACGATAGTTCCTCACGCAATGCACCGGCCCGGATGCCGTGCAGCTCCGGCCAGTAGGTCGTATCCGGCGAGATCCAGCCGCCGTCCTTGGCCACCGAGAAGTTCGGGTGCGTCTCGTGGATGTGGATCGAGCCCTTGGTGCCGATGATCTCCATGCGCTCGTCAATCTGGAAAGCCGTGCCGTCAGGCAGGCACCAGTTATTCTCCAGCACCACGGTTGCGCCGGAATCGAGCCGGAACATGGACCAGCCGCTGTCGGGGTTGGCGTACTTGTGGAAGGCTGTTGTCTGGGCGTAGGCGCTGACCACTTTTGCACCGGTGTACCACAGGATCAGGTCCATGTCGTGTACGCCGTCGCCGATAATCGGGCCGATCTTAGGCAGCACTGTACCACCCACTGCCGCCGGGATATTGCGCCGCGCGTAGGCCGAGATGACCTTACCGATATTGCCGGCTTGGATTTCCTGCTTCGCGGCAGCGTAGCGCGGATTGAAGCGGCAGATATGCCCGACCATGAAGTACTTCTTGCTGGCCTTGGCCGCCTTGACGATCTTCTTGCAGTCAGCCACCGTCGAGGCCATCGGCTTTTCTAAAAAGACGTGCTTGCCGGCCTCGATCGCGGCCAGCGTCGGCTCGACGTGGTGATCCCACATGGTCGTCACGCTGACCACATCGAGCTGCGGGTCCGCCAGCATCTCGTTGTAGTCGGTGTAGGTGTTCTCCACGCCGAACTCTTTGGCCATGCGTTTCAGCGGTGCTTTGGTGCGCCTGCACAGCGCGTACAGCTCCACATTGGGGATGCCGGAGAGTGCCTCGGCGTGTTTCTCTCCGAACCAGCCTGCGCCTAAGATGCCCCACTTGACTTTATCCACGGTTCTGCCTCCTTGGAAGATATGTTCATACGGCCACGAATGACCGAATCGGAATTCCGAACTGTCGTACTATTCCCCATCAGGCTGGTTTGTCCCTGCTTTGTTGGTTTCAGTCAGATGAGGTCGAGGCAGTTATCGGTCTTAATGAAGCAGCTACGCGGCGGAACGAACTCCCCACCTTTGCTCTCGGCACGGATCTGAGCCTGTTGTCGGGTGAAGCAATCTATCAGCAGTTCGTATGGCGGGTCGAATACAAATGGTGTGAAATCCTGCAGGCGGCTCAGAGCCGCCCGGGCTTGCGAGCGGATCAACTCACAGGCATCGGCGGGATGCAGTGAGACGGCCTGATGGATGGCGAGCCCGCGTTTGGTAGGCGCTATCTCCACATCGCCGAGCCACTCCTCCGCCTCGCGACAGCCGGCCTCATCTGCCGAAACCATCACCACCGGCACCCCGAAGTGCCCGATCTGCAGCGCCTCGATGGCGATCTCGCCAATCGCCTCCCCATTGAGCGTCATTTTTTCTATGCTTGCGGAGCTAAAGGTGTGGGCCAGGACGCCGTCGGACGTGCCTGCCATGGCATGGTGGCCCAGCAGGATTGCAGCGTCGAAGCTTTCGTCTATCACCTGCTTAATCGCTGCGCCACCTAGTCCGATCTGTATCCCCTGCGGTAAGTCATCGTAGTGCAACACCAGACCGATCGGGGAATGGCCCCTGATGAAGCCGACATCATGCACGAGTATGTCCGTGGCTCCGGCTTCGCGCGCGCCCTCCACTGCCGCTGCCGCCTCCGCGGTCGCCTGCTTACGGATATATTCCGCCTGCCAGGTGCCATACACGGTCTCGGGATCTTTCTCGCGCACTATGCAGGCGCTGCCTTCGCTGTCAACGGCGATATAGACTTTCATGTCAACATCCCCCTTGGTTACATCCAGCATTCACTAGGTTTCGCGCTCAACGCTCTCTTCCCACCACTTGCGGAAGGCGGCCAGGTCCCCCACACCGTGCTCTAATACGGCCTCATAGATGTGAACCGACAGCACCGTCCTGCGATACTCCGGCCCGTGGCAGAGGGCCTGCTTGATGGCGATGATGTTGGCGCGTGCCTGCTCGGTCATCAGGCTCAGCCACCGTTCGCACTGGCGCTTGTTGTGCTCGAAGTCGGCGGGCCGAATCCTCCAGAGATCGAGCTTCCACACGCTCGGGTGCCCCTTTGGTGCCGGCTCTGAGCGCTTCGGATCGGCCACACGCAGTCCCCAGTACAGTCCGGGGTCCTGCGGAGTTTCCCGATAGGCGTTCACACAGTTCAGGCGCACACACCAGCCGGTGCTCGCAAGGCGGGAGCCGATTGCCCAGTGCGCATTCCAGTCGAGCGGCTCCTCAGGCAACTCGAAATCCAGGTCGCGCCAGGTCATCGTGCGCATCACCTGACTGCCCACTGGCACGTAGCCGGCCTCTTCTATGATGGCTCCGATGCCGGACTGAGCCAGCACGCGCCCTCCTTCAGCGCGCAAGGCCTTATCCAGGCCGAACAGTTCTTGAGCTTCAGGAGGCATGAGTCGTACCCTCCAACCCTCTGACGCGGAATTCGCGATGTGAGGCTGCAGCGCTGTAACATTCGCCGAAACCATGATGGATTCCTACAGACGGGCAACGGTGTGGGATTAACTTGTGCAAGCTCGGTCCGCGGGAGAGGGTGACGCAAAGGATGGGTATCAGGCATTATCGGGCTAGAAAGCTTCACCTGCGCGAGAATACTTGATGCAGTTGCAGTCGCTTCTGGCAGGCAGGTGACTTTGCGGGCCGATTTTGCTATAATCCTTAGCGCGGGGCGACGCCCGGCAAATGTGATCATGATTGAACGCCTGGAAGCGGTTCTGAAGAGGGCACTTGAGGAGCCGTTTGCGCGCATATTCCCCGGCAGGCTGCATCCTCTGGAGCTGGCGGCGGAGCTGCGCGATGCCGCCCGCGACAGCCGCGTGCGGACTACCGACGGAACATTCGTCGCGAACTCCTATCTTGTATTCATGGCTGCCGAGGATTGCCAGCAACTGGCCTCGATTAGCGAGACGGTATGTGCGGAGCTGGCCGAACATCTGCGCTCGTACACCGATGCAGAGGCTTGGCAGATCGGGCCGTATGTGACCGTGCAGTTGCAGCCCGATGCCGAGTTGTCACGGAGTCAAGTGCGAACCGAAGCCGGCTTTGCGGCATGCCCGGAAACTGCATATCTGCAGGCGCAAGCTGGATTGCCCCAGGTAGGCAGATACCCTATCGGCACCGAGACCATCATTGGTCGCAGCCGCAGTTGTGGCACGGTCATCGATTCGCCGGAGATATCGCGTCGTCACTGCCGCATCGCCTACCGCTATGTGCAGTACGAGATTGAAGACCTCAACAGTGCCAACGGCACCTTTGTCAACGGTCAGCAGGTGCAGCGGGCCACACTTCTTGATGGGGACCTGATAGAGATCGGGTTGGTACAACTTAGATTCTTCGTGGAGTGAGAGCGTGCCGTATCTGGGGCTTATTCAACTAATCGGCAAGTACGTGTTTCTTGCGGGATTGTATCTGTTCATATTCTGGATATTCCGCGAGCTTTTCCGCAGCCTGAAGATCGAGGCTGGCGCAGCTTCAACTCCAACGACTCCAGCCCGCACCCAGCGGCCGGCAGCGGAGATGCCGCGCACCCAGGCGGACACCCAGCCGGCCGCAGCAAGCAGCACTGCCCCTGCGCCACGCCCCGCACCGGCGAGCAGGTCAAAGCCGTGCCTGGTCGTGAGAGACCCCGGCGGGTCCGGGCTGACTGCCGGCACCGAGTTTCCGCTGAGCGCCGCAGTGACCATTGGCCGCTCCAAGGAGAATTCGGTGCGGATCTCCGATCGCTACGTTTCGACTCACCATGCTATGATCTTCCTGAAAAGCGGCCGCCGCATTCTGCGCGACCGCGACAGCACCAATGGCACCATGCGCAACGGCAAGCGCATCGCAGGCGAAGTTGCTCTCAACAACGGTGATCTGGTGACCGTAGGCACTGTCGTGCTGGAATACCGCAGCAATGCCGGCGCTTAGCTCGAATGCTTCATGGTGTCGGCTTGGGCGTTTGCTGAGCACGGTGTGGCTGCGGAACATATCCTCTCCAGAGAAGGTTGACCATTTCAAGGCTAAGGCGTACTGAGATACTCCTGCTTTTGTACAGCGCCGGACTGATGGGGCTGGGGCTTTTCCTGGTGTGTCTGGATCAAGGCCAGTCTCTGCTGCGCGTATTGCGGGTGATGACGGTGGCGGGCAGCTTCATAGTGGCGGCGCTGCTGATGCAGATTGAATCTGAAGGCCGCGACCATCTGCTGCTGCCAGCAGTGTCGCTAATCGCCGGCTGTGGCGTGGTTTTCTTGTGGCGGCTGAACCCCGAATCGGCATCGCGCCAAATTATCTGGATGCTGATGGGCAGCGCGCTGATGATAATCGTCTATTATCTCGTGAACGATGTGCGCGACCTGGCGCGCTACAAGTACACCGCCGGAGTCGGCGCAATTGCCCTGATGGTAGCGACCATGATCTGGGGCCAGGAAAAAGGCGGCGCGCGGCTGTGGCTGGGAATCCCCGATGTCGTGTCCTTCCAGCCCGGCGAGCTTGCCAAGGTGCTCATCTGCGTGTTCTTGGCCGGCTACGTCGCTGATAAGGGCGAGCTAATTCGCAGTCACAGCAAAGATTCGGGGCTATTGGCTCCGCTTGCTCTGCGATATATGGGCCCGCTCTTGTTGGTAGTAGTGTTTTCGCTGGCCGTATTTGTGCTCCTGCGCGACCTGGGCGCTGCGCTTCTGTTCTTCGGCCTATTCGTGGCAGTGAGCTACCTCGCCACCGGCCGGAAGCGCTATGCGGCGCTGATGACAGTGCTTTTTGTCGCCGGCGCAGTAGCCGCCTACTACTACTTCCCGCACGTGGGGCGGCGCATGGCGGCGTGGCTGACCCCTCACGCCGACCCGTACGGAGCCGGGCACCAGATCCTGCAGGTGCTGTTCGGACTGGCGGCTGGAGGAGTAAGTGGCGTGGGATTCGGCAGGGGCCTCCCAGACAGCCTTCCTGCCGCCGAGACCGATGCAATTCTAGCGGTCATCGGCGAAGAGATCGGCCTGCTCGGCGCAACCGGCCTGATGCTGCTGTTCGTAGTTGTCTCATATCGAACTTTTGCCATCGCATGGCAGTCAAAGGATCGGTTTGGTGCGCTGTTGGCCGCGAACCTCGGGATCGTGTTCGCACTGCAGACCCTGGTCATCGCCGGTGGGCTGCTGCGTCTGATCCCCTTAACCGGGATCACTTTGCCCTTCGTCAGCTACGGGGGCAGTTCGGTGGTGGTCAACTTTATTGCGCTGGGCCTGATTCTTACTGTTTCGCGTGATTGCCGGCCCTGGCCGTCGCAGCGCACGCCTGACAATAATCATCGCGTAGCACGGCCTTCGACAGTAGTTATGCAAATCTTGGACAACTGAAGTTGTAGGGCGACGGTGTGGCGTCGTTAGTCGTAATGGAGGGGCCTGTCGCAGTGAGCTTTGCTGTGCAAAGCTCACAAGCCTGGCCCAGCCGTTGTCGTTGGCCATTTGGGTGTGCAAACCTCGCGAGGATGGCGTTTTGCGTGGGCCTCCAAATGAGTGGGTGCGGGGTGAGGGTTGCCTTTCGCAAGCGCTCCCACTTCCGCCGGTTTGTGCAAGCAGGCAGTGACTATGCATGATCTGAGCAACGGCATAAGAAAGTTGGTGGCCTGGCCCCTGGCCGGCTTCATAGTCGTGTGCCTGACGCTCACCTACTGGCAGGTAATCGCCGCGCCGCAGCTCAATCACGCCGAGCAGAACAACCGCTCAGAGCGGATGCGACGGCGCGTGCAGCCGGGCCGGCTGCTGACGCGCGATGGCCTGGTCATCCTGGATGCCAGAGAGGGCCTCAAAGGCTGGGAGCGCGCCTACTCCGATAGCGAGGCATTCTGCCACTTGGCCGGCTACAACAGCCGCAGCGGGTTACAGAAGACCCTCAGTGAAGTATTCTACGCTCAGGGCCGCTACGCGCACGTGTGGGAGGACATACTGCACGGGCGCCAGACAGGAAACGACGTTTATCTGACCATCAACTCCAGGCTGCAGCAGCGTGCCCACGCTCTGATGCGCGGCAAACGCGGCGCGGTCATCGCAATCGACCCGCGAGACGGCGCGCTACTGGCGCTATACAGTGCGCCGACCTATGACGCAGCGACGATCACCAAATCTGAAGAGGCTTATAACGTATTCACCTATGATCCGGCAAAGCCCGAGATTAACCGGCCACTGCAGGGGATGTACCCGCCCGGATCGGTGTTTAAGATATTCACGGCTGCGGCGGCCGTTGATGCCGGCCTGGCCGACCCAGGCAAGAAGTTGCATTGCGCCGGCGCGGAACGCATAGCAGGCACACTGGTCAGATGCCGCAAGGCCGCCGGCCACGGCGATCTGACCCTGAGACGGGCACTGGCCGACTCGTGCAACGTCGCATTTGCCAAGCTCGGCGACGAACTCGGGCCCGACCGCTTTCGTTCCTACGTGAAGCAGTTTCACTTGCTCGATGCGGCCAATTTGCCGCTTCCGACTTCGACGGGTCGTATGGCCGATTTCAAGGGCTTCAAGGGCAATATGCAGTTGGTGGAAGCCAGCTTCGGCCAGGGAGCGACTCTGATTACGCCGTTATCAATCGCGAGACTCACGGCCGCTCTGGCCCGTGGCGGCGAGGTGATTCAGCCGTATCTGGTGGACCACGTGCAGACGCCCGCAGCTACCAGGCTGCCAAGCGGTCGGGGCAAAAAACTGGGGCGTGCGGTGTCGCCGGAGACGGCCCAGGCGGTGGCAGGTATGATGCGGTCGGTTGTCGAACATGGTACTGCTGGGGTTGCAGACATTCGGGGGGTGCGGGTCGCGGCCAAGACCGGCTCTGCGCAGAACCCTTCCGGCGACCCGCATGCGTGGTTCACGTGCTTTGCGCCGTACGATGAGCCGGTTGTGGTCGTGACGGTGTTGGTCGAAAATGGCGGCTCGGGTGCGAGGGCGGCTGGACCCATCGCCGTAGAGATCCTGAGGGCGGCTTTGGAAACAGGAACTTAGAGGCAAGCCAGTATCGGGGTAAAGATAACACATCATAATATCGCGTAACTCGGGCATCTCACATATGATCGCGTGGCACGGGCCCGCCAGCCCGTGGATGCCTTTCGCTTATCCCGTAGATCGGGCATCTCAATAAAATCCCGTGGGTCGGGCATCCTGCCCGACTCCATTCCAAAGCAGCACGCGAACAACAGTCCGTAGCCTTACAGGTGGTCAGGCAAATGGAAGGCTCTCTGCTAGCTGGACGTTATCGGATCGATGAGCGCATCGGCGAAGGCGGCGTTGCGGTTGTCTATCGCGGTCTCGATATCTCGCTGGAGCGCGAGGTCGCCATCAAGGTGCTTAAACCGGAATACGCCGGTGACCCCGAAGTGCTGGAACGGTTCCGGCGCGAGGCGCATGCTGCTGCGAAGCTCAATCATCCCAATATCGTGCAAATCTACGACACCGGCAGCGACAACGGAACCTACTACATCGTGATGGAGTATCTGCCGGAAGCCGACTTCAAGCGCATCATTCGAGAGTACGGGCCACTGCCGCTGCGCAAGGTGCTGCAGGTGAGCATCGAGTGCTGCCGGGCGCTGGCATACGCGCATCGTTTGGGCATCGTGCACCGCGACATCAAGCCGCACAATGTTCTGTTCACCGACGACGGCCATGCGAAGCTGTCCGACTTTGGCATCGCGGCCGCCATGGGCGAGCGTGGCCTGACGGACGAGGGTATGGTGCTCGGCTCAGCGCAGTACATGTCGCCCGAACAGGCGCAGGGCCGCACTACCGGCCCACAGGCAGACCTCTACAGCCTCGGGATCGTGATGTACGAGGCGCTTGCCGGCTCACTGCCGTTCACAGGCAAGACCGCTGCGGAGGTAGCGGCTAAACACGTGCAGGAAAAGGTCCCGCCGCTGCGACTCCACAACGTCAATATCGGGCCCTCTGTCGAATTTGTCGTCGGCAAGGCGCTGATGCGGGACCTGGCTCGGCGGTATCGGAATGCTAACGAGATGCTGATGGACCTCGAAAAGCTCGCCGACGGCATGGAGCTGGATCAGACCGGCGTGTTGACACCCAGGGCCGAGGAGGCTACAGTGCGGCTTGAAGCGCCGGTAGAGCCTGAGCCGCCGCCAGCGCCCGAAACGGTTGCGGAGGCGCCGGCCGCTGCGGCCCCGGTCACCCGAGCCTCACCGCGGCCTGAGGCCAACCAGTCGGCGATGTGGGCGGCTATGGTCGCGGCAATCGTAGTCGGTATTCTGGCTCTGGCCGGTGTGGCGTGGCTCGCCAAGGCTGCCTTCTATCCCGGCCATGCGCCCAAAAACGTCCAGGTTCCGATGCTCAAGGGCCTTGCCGAAGCAGAGGCCGTCGGGCAGCTGACTGAGGCCGGCCTGACACTAGGCCACGTTACCTATGTCTATGAAGATGACGAGCCGGCCGGCACCGTGGTTGCGCAGAACCCGGAGGTGGGGGCCACAGTTAAGACCGAGACCGCGGTCAATATCACCGTCAACAAGGGCAAGCAGGAAGTTACGGTGATTGACGTGGTAGGCAAAGATTTCGATGCGGCCAAGGCGTTGCTGGCCGAAGCTGGCTTGCAGCCCGGACGCATTGAGTGGAACTTCAGCGACGAGGTGGCGGCGAATCGTGTGATTAGCCAGAAGATTGATCCGGACGCCAAGGTGGAGGAAGGCACGGCGGTGGACCTGGTAGTAAGCAAGGGGCCTGAAGAAGAAGCGGAGCCGGAAGAAGAGCCTGAGGGGCCGGTCGGTGACGAACCTGCGGGAGAAGAACGCCCGGCCGATCCGCGTGTCGAAATAACTGAGGACGAGGCATATCAGGCTGCGAGCCCGAACGAGCGTCGGCTGTTGGTGCGCATTACTGCCCAGGGCACGCAGGAGGGCCAAGCGATCAAAGTCATCCTCAGCGATGACATGAGCCCGCGATTGCAGGTGGGCAGCTACACACTCAATCCCGGCGACAGCGAGGAGGCCCAGGTAATCATCAACGGGAATGCTAGAGTGGAGATCTATCACGAGGACAAGGTCGTCCATAGCGACACGTTCATGGTGGAGGAGCCGGCGCCCGGCGAATAACAACGGCACAGACCATTAACCCGAATTATTCACCAACGCGTGGGTCAATTCTCAGCTTCTATAAAACCCGTAGCTCGGCCTGAGCGTGGTGTCCTTCTTACCACGCTCAGGTGAGAATGGGGGTACCCACGCCACAGGCGTGGGTCAATTCTCAGCTTCCCGTTCGACCGTTCGACAAGCTCACGGTGCTGAGCAACGTCGAAGCACAGGCTCACGGCCCTGCCAGCCCTGAGCTTGCCGAAGGGAGCAACGTCGAAGGGCAGCCCGAGGTCGTTCTGATCTTGCTGCAAATATCATTTCGTTGACGAATAATGCAGGCTAAGTACAATGAGGTGAACAGTATGCTGAAGCGCTGTGCGGTGCTTATTGCTCAAGTGGTTGCAGTGAGTGTGGTTGTGGTAGCAACGCCCGCATGGGCCGCTGACGAGTTCGCAGTCGGCGCGACAAATGTGGCGCTGGCTGCCAACGGCGGCCATATAGTGGCATTTTCCAGTCACGTTCTGGACGAAAACGGCAAGCCGATTACGCAGTGGCAAATCAACAATGTCATAGACGGAAAACACATCCGTGGCAGCGACCGCCCGCGCGATTCCTACGGCTGGTCATCCGCCGTAGCGCCCGCGCCGGGCAAGCCCCAGTGGTTCATACTGGCCTTCAAGGATGAGCGCACCCGGCTCGTAGCGCGCGTCCGATTCGACCCCGTCACTGACGATCCCCTCGAAATCGGCAGATGGGCCAGGGACTTCGAGATACACGTGTCCAGCACCACTCAGGACGGCCCGTGGGCCACGGTCCAGAGCGGCCGCTTGCTCAACAAGCCGATTACTCAGAGCTTCGACTTCCCGCCGGTCGAGTGTCGCTACATGAAGGTCATATTCACCTCCAACTGGTTCTCCGATCAGTTCATCGAGTTGGGCGAGATCGAAGTTTACGAGGCCCTGGCGACCGGTGATGCTCTCGACCAGTTGATCTTGCGCCTGGAAAACCTGCTGCAGGACCTCAAAAGATATCGCGACAGTGTCAAATACAATCAGCCACTGCACCCGGAACTGATACCGCCGGCAACTACTGATACCACCTCTACGACCACTACCCAGCCGCCTCCGCAATAGATACCGGCCTGCCGGCAGTTGCGGCCATACCTTCATTCCATGAGCCAATGCACTCAGCACACAACAAACAGCCAGCAGGCCAGCTTGCGGGACGTAGTCGCACACTACGGCCGGGTGCGGATAACCGGCTGGCAGGGCCTGGTGCTGGTGGTGATGCTAGCGGCAGGTCTGCGGCTGTACGACCTCGGCGGCCGGTCGTTCCACGGCGATGAGATGCTCTCTGTCACCATCGCCAGCAGCAAGACGATGTCAGAGCTGCAAAGTGTGACGAAGCCGGCCTGGCATCCGCCGCTGCACTACGGCATCCCCAGATTGCTGTACCTCGCAGGCGCGCACACGGAATCACAATGGCGCATGGCAGGCGTCCTGTTTGGTGTTCTGCTTGCTGCGGCCACTTTTCTGATCCCCTTGGTCTGGGGCTCGCCCCGCCTGAGCTTGCCAGCCGGGCTGCTGGCCGCCACCTCCCCAATGGCCGTGTTATTCAGCCAAACTAGCCGTTGGCACCCGCTAGTGGCCGGAATCCTGGCCGTTGCCTGCCTGAGTTTGGTAGTCGCCGTCAAGCGCGATGCGATGTGGGGATGGCTAGTGGCCGGCGTGGCCTTTGCCCTGGCCTTCTGTACGGTGTTTCTGGCCGGTGTTGTGGCGATTGTCCTGATGCTGTTAGCCCTGCACCACACGCTCAAAGCGGGCAAGCCGCTGACGGGATGGCTGAGCGCGGCGCTGCTGTGCCTGGCGGCTATTGCTCCACTGGTGCGACCGGCCATATTCTGGAGCCGGCCCGGGCAGATATTCTGGGAGCCGGTCCGCAGTGTTTTCCCTGTCATCGGCAAGTTGGGCCTGTTAGTGCAGAACCTCACAGTCGGGCCGACAGTGCTGCCCTGGAACTGGCCTGTGATGCTCCCGGCAGCCCTGTTATTGGCTTACATCGGGTGGCGCTTTGCCGCCAGTTCAGAGACCCAGGTGCGCAGCATCAGAGGCGCGGCCATTGCGTTCTTCGTTTTGTGCCTCCCGGTAATCGTCGTGGCTCCGGTCGCCGCCTTCTCACGCTACTGGCTAATTCTGCTTGTGCCGCTGCATATCGGCATCGCCGCAGGACTCCTCAGCATCACATCGCGCCGCCTGCAAGTGGTATGTGCGGTAGCTATGACGGTGCTGGTGGCTTACGGGCTATTCAATCTCTACGCGCACCGCCAATATCAGTACCGGGAGCTAACAGATGACTGGCGCGGAATAGCCGCGATGACCCGTGAGCTTGCCCAGCCGGGCGATCAAGTCTGGTCGGTGATGACGCCCTTTGTCTATTACTACGGCTCCGGCAGCCTGGAGGTCTTTGCGTGGTACTACGACAAGACCGCAGTGGCTGGGCGTATTGAGCAAACGCGCGCAGATCGCGTCTTCTTGCAGTATTCGCCTTTGAGCGGGTGGGAAGTGGTCAACTTCGCGCGCATCGGCGAGATCGTCGGAGAAGAGCTGGCGGGGCTGGGCTTCAGGCGAGAATGGCGGGGTCATTATGGCCGCGACCCAGATGTCGCAATGAAGCGGAAATACCTCCGCGGGCGAACCTTCCCGCAGTATCGCCACGTTGTGGAGCTGTGGACGCGCCCCGCCCCCCGGCACAAATGACGCTAACGCAACTACTCGGGGGCCTGCGGGACAGTCCCTTTAGCCTGTATTATTCACCAAACGCGTGGCTCGGCCTGAGTGTGGCCTCTGCCACACTCAGGTGAGAACGCGGCTTGTCGCGTTCTCAGCTTCCAGCCCGAGGTCGTTGGGGTGATTACAACTTCAGGCGCCATGCACTATTCTTGCGTGACCGCGACCGCCTCATACAGCTTGGGTCCGCCGTACTCGTAAAACTCCGGCCCCAGCGGCAAGTCCATCCACGCCCGCCGCTCGTTGGACAGATACGCCGCCAGTGCCCACTCCACGTTCAACATCCCGTCCCGGCCCGTTACCGGCGGCTCGCTGTCGTCCTCGATACACCGGCGAAAGGCTTTGTGCATGCGTGTCCATACGGCCTCGGTCCGCAAGTCGTCGTCTATTGCGATCGGAGTGGATCCTTCGACGCCCCGTTTCACAGTTAGGCCGTCGGGACTCGCGTAGGCTTCCAGAATGCCTTCGATGCCGTAGATAGTGAAGCCGGCATTGCGGGCGCTTGTGTAAACCGGCGCTGCGTACAGGCCGATCGTGATGATGGCCTGGCCCTCACACACCGCGGTGATGACGAACTGGTCCTCCGGTGTCTGGCCGGCGCTGAAGCGGTTGCCGATATACGCGCTGACGTGCCTGGGGTCCTGATCGCAAATGTAGCGGGCCGTGTCTATATAATGGCAGCCGAAGTTGACGACATGGCCGTGGCCCTGCGCGCCGGCTTTGAAACGCCAGAAATCGGCACCTACGTCCCCGGCAAGGGTCGCCTTGGTGGGGAAGGCGCCGTCAACGCCAATCACATCGCCGATTTGTCCGGCTTCGATCGTGCGACCGGCCTGCGCGTACGGGGCCTGGAAGCGCGTGCTCTGCCCAATCATCAGCTTAACGCCACTGTCATCGGCAGCCGCGATCATGGCGCGACACTCTTGCAGCGTCGGGGCCATGGCCTTTTCGCAATAGATGTGCTTTTTGGCATTAGCTGCGGCTATAGTCACCTCAGCGTGCAGTTGTGTCGGTACGCAGACCACCACCACGTCCACGTTGCTGTCATCCAGCAGGTCGTGGTAATCCTGATACACAGCCGGCTTAGATTCTCGCTCCCGACTGACCTGTTCGGCCTTTTCGACATTCTGGTCGGCGATTGCCACCAGTTTTGCGCCTGGGATCTGTTCCGCTGCATCCATGTGCCTGGCGCTTACTTTGCCACAGCCGATCACGCCGTATCCTAGTGTTTCTATCTTCAATCACCTGATTTCTTCGCGACAAGTTGAGACTATGCAGGAGACCGTTGCGAAACGGCCTTGTTGCCTGTGAGAAATTGTGTCTGGCAAGTTTCTGATTAGTTGCTCGCGTCAAGGACCGCAGGTTTCTCTTGACCGTACGCGTTGTCGTGCGAGACAACGTGCGTCTCGCCGCCTGTCGGCCATGGCCGCACGTCCCTGTCGCCCGGCTTGTCGGTGAAGAACCAGTTGTGATGGATATCGGCCTCCTCGACAGGTATGCCGCGGATCACGATGGCCGTCACGCGCGCGCACCGGAACGTATTGTGATGCACCTTCATCCAGTCACCGGCGATGGTGGTGCCATCGCGCCGGTCTCCGCCTCCGTGCATGTCAAACATGTGACTCAGCGAGACCCCCATCTCCACATTGTTGGATGCTTCATAGGCATTGCCGGGCTTGCCGGTGCCCGCGATCGAGTGCCGGTTGGCGTTGAACAGGTTATACTCGATCAGCGAAACGGCCTCCTCGCCGTACCCATGCGACACACCGTAACCCAGACCGTTTATCTGGTTGTGGTGGATGTAGCTGTGATGAATGTGGTGGTCTTTCCCGTTCGACAGGTAGATACCCGCGTGGCTCCAGCCGGAGATTTCGCAGTTGTCCACCTCCAGGCCGGAGAATTCTGTGGAGATGCCCCGGCACATCGGGAACTTGTAGTAGTACGCGTGCGGTTCCTTGCGGCTCGTTCCGAACGAGCGCCGGTGATGGTCTATCCTGCGCTTCGGGTCCGGCCCGCGAATCCACAACCCGGTAATGCGCACATTCGGCCCCAGGACCTTTATCAGCGGACTGGTGGCAAAGGCGTCGCTGTAGATTGCGGCTCCCTTCGAACCTTCGTGCCCGCGATTGCTGGCAAGCGTAACTCCTGCGGCTATTTCCAGTACCAGCTTCTCGGCAAACACCAATGTGGTGCAGTCAATGTCGGCATCCGGCTCGACATAGACAGTCTCGCCTGCTTGTGCCTTCTTCAGCGCCTCGATCAGTTCATCCACCGTGGCA
>JAUVVY010000088.1 GCA_030604405.1 bacterium
CACCGCAACGGCCAACGACAACGGCAGGGCCAGGCTTGCAAGCTTCGCATTGCGAAGCTTGCTGCGACAGGCCCCTCCATTACGGCTAACGGCTGCAGGGCACCAGCCCGGAACCAGAATTGCTCGAAATCTGCATAACTACTATGGAAGCCCGACCCACGGGATCTGTCGTATTGGCCTGGCAGTTACGTGCTACCCGCCCGGCGCTGACGAAGTGTCGGGTTCTTCAGGCCAGTAGCTATTGCGCGGGAAAACTATGCGCAGGTGTGTGACGCCGCGTAGAGCTATGTAGGCGCTGCCCGGCAGCGGGCTGTACGGCTTGAGATTGGCCGGAATGCGCCACAACCCGCTGCGCCCGCGTTCGGTCTGTTTCCCGGTGTCGGTCTCGGCCCTGGGATCGAGGCAGATCCTGGGCATGTTCTCCCACTCGCCATCATTATAGCGCACTTGCACCATCAGGCGCGAGAGCGTTCTGCTCATCCAGTCAGAATGTGGTCCGGTGATGTCGTCAGGCCGATAGCTGGGCAGCAGGTATCCGGAGAACAGCGGCGCTACACCCTCCCAGGACGGGTCGCGCACGTCAGCAGGCCCGATGACCATCCACTGAGTGTTTTCGCGAATATAACGGACCTCGGGGCTGCCGGCGTGCTCGCGGGGTACGATCTGAAATCCGCCGATCTTGCCAACGGGCGATGTAGATATGTCAATGACGCCGCAGTGGTTCGCGCGCAGACGGCCCGGTGCAGCGTACTTGGTGCCCTCGAAACGGCCAATGCCCACCACCGGTCGCAGCACCTGCCCGATCAGCCGCGGCAGCTCATTCTCGTACTCAATGAATATCTTGCCGCCGAACTCGTTCTCGAAGCTGCAGTAAAGTGGCCGCTTCTCAGGTTCGAGGCGGATAATTTGAATGACATCCCCCTCAGCCGGAACGTAGTCGGCTGGCAGGGCGGCAATCCGATTATCGGTTTCGAGATATACCGGTGAGTTGACATAGGGGCCGTAGCCGCCAAAGATGCCGCCACCGCCAGGGATGTCGGTGACTAGCGAAGCCCCGGGAAGCTCCGTCGCTGCGCCTACTGTCTCCGCGCCAGGGACGATGCTGAAGATGATGCCTTTGCCGTTATCGGGGTTGTCGGCTATCTTGATGTGAATGCCATTGACGGCGGTGGCGGCCACGGCGCTGTCTTCGGTCCACCTGCTGGCAGTGTAGCCGTTGGGGTTGACCTTGAGGGCCGGCTGCACGACATGCCCAAGTGTGCGCCACGTTTTTCCGCCGTCGTTGCTGGCAGTAATCTCCCCGCCGCCGGCGTTGACGATGCGGAGTCGGATCGCCTCGTGACAGGGCTGGTTTTGCTCGAAGACAATATCCTTGCTGGGGCCGCGAGGGAAATCGTCGCCCAATGCCTGCGCCGCCACCACCACCAGCGCCAGGATGACGACGCGGCTCAGCCTCATGCCCCGTACTTCTCCCCGGCGCCGGCGTAATTGCCCAGAATACTCATCACGTCGGAGCCACAGAAATGGCCGAGATACCCCTGCGCACAGGCCCTCTCGCCATAGCTTTGGACATCGTCGGGAGTGACACCATAGCCGAAGAATGCGGCGGGTACTGGATCGCCGGAGTGGTCGCGCACGCTAATCGGAGTGGCGTGATCGGCGGCGAGTATGACCACTGCGCGGTCAAAGTCCATGTTGTCGAGAACATAGCCCAGTGCCCGGTCCACCTTCTGAATGGCCGCAATCTTCTGCTCGACATTGCCGTCATGGCCGCCAAGGTCAGGAGCCTTGATGTTAGCGAGTACGAAGTCGTGGTCCTCAAAGGTTGAGACCACGCTGGCGGCGATGGCTAGCTCGTCGGTGTCATCCCCGCCAGTAGCGCCCTCGCAAGTAACGACGTCCATGCCCAGGTAGAGGCCGAGACCGCGGACCAGGTCAACCTCGACTATCAATGCGCCGCTGAGTTTGTACCGTTCGGCAAAGGGCTCCAGCTCGACGGCAGTGCCGACACCACGTGGCAGGATAATATTGGCGGGCTTGAGATCATCAGCCTCACGGGCTTGGTTTAGCGGGTGGCCATTGAGCGCCTTGCGAGACCTTTCCACGAACTGATTGACAATGCGCGCCGTGCGCTTCGCGGCTTCGTCCTCTTCGTAGCCCGGCAGCGGCTTGCACTCGTGATAATCCGTGGGTTCTTCCGCGTGGGGGTCAACGTCGGTGATATGCTCGTCAAGTCCCTCGCCACGCAGCACGAGAGCGCATCGGTGTTCAACGGACTCCTTGAAGAGAACCTTTACGCCGTCAATTTCGGGTATCTGCTGATTGATGGTCTGGCGCAGTTCATCGGTGCGCTCTTTGATCCTGCCGGCGCGGCGATCGATAACCGCCCTGTTCTCAAGGACCTCGCCGTTTTCAACTGTGGCAAAGTTGCAGCGGAATGCAACATCACCGGCGTTGACCTCAAGCCCGACGCCTTTGGCTTCGAAGGGGCCGCGGCCGCGGTAGTATTCATACGGCTCATAGCCCAGAATCGCCATGTGAGCGGTGTCGCTACCGGCCGCCACACCCGGGGATATGGGATTCAACATGCCGCAAGCGCCCTCAGAGGCAACGCGATCGAATGAGGGGGTGTCAGTAGCCTCAAGTGTGGTGCGACCGTCAAGCTCCGGCAGGGGGCGGCCGGCCATGCCATCGCCCAGAAATATTAGCATCCTGGCCTTCGCAGCCATCTGGTAAACTCCCTACTCATGTTGGTACGTGCGGATTGTACCCTCAGATGAGTGGAAGGTCAAGGATGGCCGTCCGGGCGCTGAATCAGTTGCAGGCGGGCCCGTCACCTCAGGCCGCAGCCGCGGCAAAGCTGTAGCCGACACCGGAGATGGTGCGGATTAACTGTGGGTTGGCGGTGTCGGGTTCGATCTTGGAGCGGAGGCGGTTGATGTGAACATCCAGCGTGCGCGTCCTGATGCTCTGATCGTAGCCCCAGATATTCAATAGCAGCCATTCGGAGGAGACCACGTTGCCATGGTTCTCAGCCAGCGCCAGCAGCAGTTCGAACTCCTTGGGAGTGAGATGGATCGGCTCGCCGTCAATGGTGACCTCTCTGTTGTCCGGCTCGATGACAATGCGCTCAAAGTGCAGTGACGGGCTGTTGCGAGTGCCGATGCGCTTGGCATAGGCAGTGTGCATAAGGACCTTGATGCGGCAGCTTAGCTCAGCCGGGCGGAAAGGCTTGGTCACGTAATCGTCAGCGCCCAATTCGAAGCCGCAAATGCGGTCGAGTTCTGAAGTCCGGGAGCTGACAATGATCAGAGGAATGCTGCTTTGCTTGCGCAACCGCCGGCACACATCGAAGCCGTCCATGTCTGGCAGCATCAGCCCAAGCAGGATGAGCGCGGGGTTCTCCTCAAAGACCAGCTCTAGAGCACCGGCACCCGTGCTGACGCACCGTGGGAAGTAGTTGCAATCGGTTACGACGGTTTTCAGTAGTGCTTGGGACGCAGGCTCATTTTCGATAACAAGCACCGTGTACGGCACACTCTTTACCTCCAGCCGATGATCTGGCCAATTCCGCAAACGGATATTGGCAATTATCGGGCAGAAGCGAAGAGGTTGACCGCAATGTGCTTCAAGAGGGCCTGGCGGAGCCTCAGGGGCACCAGCCTTTGGCCGCAGTCTTGCTCCACTTCCACCCACCCAGTGTATTTGTTATCGGCGACGGGAGAGTGAAGTTTAGCTGTGCCGGTAAACTTCGTGTTTCAGTCTCAAGAACACGCAGGAAACCGGCAGCAGAGGCGGAAATAGAACCACTCCAGAGTTGCCGTACGACGCGGAATAATGCGACCGGCACGAGGTATGGACCAACGAGCTGACAAAGCAACCGGGAATGAATAAGCAGAGCATAAGAGTAGCATACATAGATCATGCCGGGGATATCGGCGGGGGCGCGCAGGAGGCGCTGCTGGATATCCTCCGCTACCTGGACCGCGATGTCGTCGAGCCCGTGCTACTGCATGCCGAACGCGCCGAGTGGCTCCGCGATGTGGACCTGTCAGGCATCACCTGCCGCGCCCTATTCCCCGCTTCCGCACCTGTCCTTGAGCACTCGCGCGATGAACTGGCCGGCTTTGGCAGCCGGTTGGCCGGCGTGTGGCAAAGCATCAAACCGGTGCGGGAGCTGCGCCGGGCAATCCTGGAGGAAGACGTTGACATTGTGCATACCAATACTCTGAAGTGTCACGTGCTGGGTGGTATTGCCGCGAAATGGGCCAGGAAGCCGCTGGTGTGGGATGTGCGCGATATTCTGGAGCCGGGAGCAGCACGCTCGCTGCTGCTCAGAGTGGCGAAGATCACCAGGCCGCACCTCGTGGCAATGTCGGCGGCGGTTGCCGAGAGCCTCGCCGATGCGCACTGCGACACGACCGTTGTGCTGGGCGCGCGACCGGTTGCGAAGTACCGGCCCCGGCCGCCTGATGAGAAGCTGCGCGAAGAGGTGGGCCTTCAACCCGGAGCGAAAGTCTTGTCCGTAATCGCTAGGCTGACGCCCTGGAAGGGCCACCAGACACTGCTGCGGGCTTTTAGAGAGGTGCTGCAGCAGGAGCCGGCGGCGCGGCTGCTGGTCATCGGCGACACCGGCTTCTGGGAAAGTGATTATAAAGAAAGCCTTCAGGAACAAGCGGAGGAACTGGGCTGCGCGGAGGCGGTCAGATGGCTGGGCTTCCGCGAGGATATTCCGGAGCTGCTGGCGCTCACAGATGTGGTAGTGCTGCCGTCCAGAGATGAGCCGTTTGGGATGGTGCTGATTGAAGCGATGGCGGCCGAAAAGCCGGTCATCGCCACTCGGGCAGCAGGCCCTATGGAGATAGTCGAGGAGGGTACAACCGGGCTACTTATTGAGCACGGCAATGAAGGCGAGTTGGCCGGCGCTATAGTGGAACTGCTGGGTGATCCCGACCGGGCAGAGGCGATGGGCAAAGCCGGTCGCCAGCGGGCGGCCGAGCTGTTCGATATCAGCAGACTCATCAAGCAGCTCTACGAGGTGTACGAAGCAGTGAGCAGATCGCGGCGGTGATACGGCTCGCCTCTTCGCCTTACCACGCGTAGGTCGGGCTTCCACTGTAGTTATGCAAAAAATTGTTGGTAGAAGCAAGATAAGAGGGGGCATATGGCGAACACAGGCTTAAATGCAGCAACATTCAATGCCGAGCTCGCCAAGGATGCCGCCG
>JAUVVY010000058.1 GCA_030604405.1 bacterium
CACCATCCACTTCGTGCCTTTGCCCCGCCTTGTAGGCCCCACGGCATCGCCCCTTTTTTGGCCGAAGCAAAGCTGCCGTCGGCAAAGCTCTCACTCCAGTCCAGACAGCCCTGCTCATCCAGCTGTGTCAGAAAGGTCCGCCAGATCTCCAGCCACAGGCCTTCTTCTTCCCACCGCGACAGCCGTCGCCAGCAGGTGCTGGGGCTAGGGTACTCATCCGGCAGGTCCTGCCAGCGGGCGCCGGTGCGCAGAATCCACAGGATACCTTCCAGCACTTTGCGGTCATCACAGCGCGGGCGTCCGCCCTTGCGGCCGGGCTTGTTGGGCGGCAGCAACGGCTCGATCTTCGCCCATTGTTCGTCGCTCAACAGCGGCTGGCGTTTTCTTTTTCGGGCCATAGGTTATCACCTCTGGCCCTTTACTATTACACACAATAATGTAAAAGTCTAGACCCAAAACCTACATAGATGCAGGTTTTGAAATGGCTTCTAGTCGTTCTATTATCCGAGAGCGGCTGTCGTTTGAAGCTGACCCTCAATAGCCTTTATATTTGAGACTGTGAAGAAGCGGGTACACCTCGTTGTGGTTTGGATCGAGCTCCACCGTCTTTTCCGCTTCCTGCTTGGCCTCCGCGTAGCGCTTGAGCTTGTAGTAAGCCTCCGCCAGGCGGTAGTGAGCTTCGGCGTATTCGGGCCCGGCTTCGATGGCTTGCTTGTATGCCGCTATGGCCTCGTCCATCCTGCCTTGCTCGGCGAGGACATTGCCCACACTGACACCCGCGACGTAGAACCTGGGCATGATTTCGAAGGACTTTCTGTAGGCCGCGAGGGCTTCTTCGGTTTTGCCTTGCTCCTCAAGCGCGCGTCCAAGGTTCCAGTGGACCAAGAATAGCTCGGGGTCGATTTTGAGGGCGTCTTTGTATTTAGCGATGGCGCCGTCAAGGTCGCCTTGCTTAACGCAGACCCGTGCGAGGCCATGGTGAGCGTCGGGATACTGTGGATCTATTTCGAGGATGCCCTGGAACGCGGCGATGGCTGCCTCGAAGTCGCCGAGGCCGTGGAGATAAGCCCACCCGAGGTGCATCCGTGCCCGAAGATGGCCGGGGTCAAGGCCGATGGCTTCTTTCAAATGAACAATGGCTTCTTCGGACTTGGCCTCACCGTCCCCGGTCATTCCCTGCATGGCAAGTTCCATTCCGAGCAGGAAGTGGGCCTGTGCGTACTCGGGCGCGAGGCGCACTGCTTCTCTGTACTCTGCAATCGCCGGTTCCCTGTCATACTGGTCCCAGACGAGCTCAGCGAGTTGGAGGTGCGCTTCGGCAAGGTCGGGATTGATAGCGAGTGCCTCTTGGGCCCGTGCGAGCCTGTCTTCGCGAGGATCGGATGAGTAGTTCATTCGCAAGAGAGCCTGGGGATCCCGAGGGGTCTGCACGAGCAGTTCACGGAGACGCGCGATCATAGTCTCGGTATCGGGCACGAATGTCGAAGTATGCTGTGTGCCGTCGGCCAGAGTAACGACGACGCTGACCTCAGTCTCCGGTTCCAGCCACAGCAAGGCTTTGAAAGCAATGGCCTCGATGTCATCCGTCGCGCCGAATGGCGTTAGACCTGTGAAAAGGAGTCTCGCCTGCTTATCGTTGACGGCCACAGAGCCGACCTCCCCAGGTGCTGCGACCAGGCCCTCGACGTCGAGCCGTAGCTTCTCCTTGAGGGCGTAGCAGTGCCCCTGGTCATCGCTCTGGGGACGGGTGAGTTCGACCCACGGCCCGGGTTCATCTGCCTGGGCTCTGGCTGGGCATGCCGACATGAACACAGCCATCGCCAGTGCCGCAGCCAGTAAAGCGGCTCCTGTCTTTGTGGCGCTCATCATTTTGCCTCCGCTTTATAATGACTGGTCGGCTGCGGGTGACCTGCAGCAGGCTGTCTCATAAGATTCATTTCTCCAACGTAGTGGCGGCACCTGCCAAGCAGGCTACAGTCGGAAAAAGTCGCGATGGAGGTTGACAGGGCTTGGGAAGTGTGCTAAACTTCGTTGCACTCCTATAAGAGTCTGATAGGAGTGTTCGGCAGACTGAGAATAGAGATGCAGAAAGCGAGAGAGCAAGTAGAATGATCCAACCGCATGGCGGGAAACTGGTAAATCAGATACTCAGTGGTGACGAACTTGACGACGCTGTGGCGCGGGCGGCAACGCTTGAAAAGCTGACCATCTCGGATGTGCTGACCAGCGACATACAGAATATCGCCCGTGGGGTCTTCAGCCCGCTGGCAGGCTTTGTCGGCAAGGATGATTTCGAAAGCATCGCCACAAACGACCGGATGGTTGACGGCACCGTCTGGACGATACCGATTATCCTCGATGTGCCTGAGCAGGACACCGTCAAGCCCGGTCAGGAAGTGGCGCTGTGCCGTGAGGGCGAAGCAGAGGCGATGGCGATATTGAAGGTCGCGGAGGTCTATGACTGGGACAAGCAAGCGGCGACGAAGGCATTCTTCGGTACCAATGACGAGCATCACCCCGGTGTTGGCGGGATGTACAGCCGGGGCGATTGGCTGGTTGGTGGCGATATCTTTCTGATTGACAACGACCGCGGGCCGTTCGCGGATGTCAATCTGTTTCCGGCCGAGACGCGGAAAGTGTTCGAAGGAAAAGGCTGGGAAAGCGTCATCGCCTTCCAGACCCGCAATGTCCCGCATATCGGGCACGAGTTCTTGCAGAAGTCGGTGCTGGGGTTCACCGACGGGCTGCTCGTCCAGCCGCTCATCGGCAAGAAAAAGCCGGGCGATTTCCGCGACGAGGTCATCATCGCCGCGTACCAGACGCTGTTGGATAACTACTATGCCAGCGACCGGGTGTTCTTGAATATCCTGCCCACCGAGATGCGTTACGGCGGCCCCAAGGAGGCCATCCTGCACGCAATCATGCGCAAGAACTACGGCTGCACCGGGATCATCATCGGCCGCGACCATGCGGGTGTGAGCGACCCCGATGGCAAGCCCTACTACGGCGAAGAAGATGCCATTCACATTTTCAAGGACTTCCCGGACATGGCTATTGAGCCGTTCAGCATCGCCGGCGACTTCGGCTACTGCACCAAATGCAATAACGTATCGAGTGACCGGATGTGCCCGCACCAGGACCAGTACATCTCATTCTCCGGGACCGAGATACGACAAGCTATCATAAACAGAGACACCGTGCCGGAGCAGGTGATGCGGCCGGAGGTGCTGGAGTGTATTTTGCAGTTTGATGAGATTTTCGTGGAATAGCAGTGGCCGGTTTGGTATGACTTTCCTGAGTGAGGGTAATCTGATGGCTGAAACAAAGCGAGTGGTGATAATCGGCTGGGACTCGGCGCCGACGGAGGTGTTTTCAGAAGAATGGCTGGCGCGGATGCCCAATGTCGCGAAGCTCGTGAGCAATGGCACCTACGGCCCGCTGCGCAGCACCGATCCGCCGATCACGGTGCCGGCGTGGACCTCGATGTTCGGCTCGCGCAATCCCGGGGCCCTGGGGTTCTACGGATTCCGCAACCGCAAGGTGGGAACGTATGATGGCAAGTGGATAGCGACCTCGGCAGCGGTGCAGGTGCCTCGAGTGTGGGACATACTCTCGGACGCAGGCAAGCGCTGCTGCGTGTTTAATGTGCCGCAGACATTTCCGGTGCGGCCCATCAACGGCATAATGATCGCCAGCT
Source organism: bacterium (assembly GCA_030604405.1). Lineage (GTDB taxonomy): Bacteria > Armatimonadota > Zipacnadia > Zipacnadales > UBA11051 > UBA11051. The sequence continues at coordinate 3,698 of JAUVVY010000058.1, forward strand.
TCCTGACGCCGAGCACGGACAGCGAATATACCTACCCGGCCGAGGTCGCTGAGGAGCTTGATAGAGTCACCGGCGGGTATGAGATTGACTGTGATAACTTCCGCACCGAGAACAAGTCGGAACTGCTGGAGCAGATCCAGCGGATTACCGACAAGCGCTTTCTGGCGGCGAAGCACCTGCTGAAAAAGGAGCGGTGGGACCTGTTTACGATGGTCTATATGGGCCCCGATCGCATCCAACACGCGTTCTGGAAATACCACGATCCCGCGCATCACAAGTACGAGCCGGGTAACCCATTTGGGGATACGATAAAGGACTACTACCAGAAGCTCGACGAGCAGTTGGGGACGCTGATTGAGCTTGCCGGCGAGGACGCCGCAGTGATGGTAGTCTCCGACCACGGGGCCAAGCGGATGGAGGGGTCGTTCAATATCAACGACTGGCTGATGCAGCAGGGCTATCTGACGCTGAGAGAGCCGGTGTCAGAACTGACGCGGTTCAGCGAGGACCTGGTTGACTGGTCGCGTACCAGGGCATGGGGCTGGGGCGGCTACTACAGCCGCATCTTCATGAATGTCGCCGGCCGGGAGCCGCAAGGCATAATCCCGCTACAGCGCTACGAAGCCGAGCGAGATGAGCTGAGCGCGGCTCTGAAATCCATCCCGGATGACAAGGGCCGAGCAATGAACACCGTGGTGCATAAGCCTCAGGAGCTTTACAGCGGGCCGTATGTAGATGACGCTCCGGACCTGTTGGTCTATTTCGACGATCTGTACTGGCGGGCCGGACAGGACCTCGGCAATGAGACGATCTACTCGTTTGAGACCGAAATCGGCCCCGATGATGCCGTGCACGATTATGATGGCATCTACCTCAGCAGGGCGCCAGGGCGGGCCGAATCAGGCCGGCGTCAGGGCCTGCATTTGATGGACGTAGCGCCGACAGTATTGGAGCTGCTGGATGTGTCCATACCTGCTGAAATGGAAGGCAAGAAGATTTATTAGATTGGTGGCAAACGAATTATGTGTGAGAAGTGCTGCGGAGAAGAGAATCACGGTGCGGTCATCTGGATCACAGGAACACCCGCATCCGGCAAGTCAACAATAGCATCGTTAGTGCAGGCGCGGCTGGCGCAGATGGGGCTGGCGGTGGAGAACCTCGACGCCGACCTAGTGCGAGCGAATCTGAGCCCGAATCTGGGCTACACCGAGGCAGCCCGCGATGAGAATACCAAGCGGCTGGCGTGGATGGCGCAGATGCTATCGAAGCACGGTGTCACCGTGCTGGTGGCCGCGGTCTCGCCGCTGCAAAAGTACCGCGACCGAGCGCGTGAATGGTGCCCGAATTTCATCGAGGTAATGGTGGAATGCCCGCTGGAAGTCTGCAAGCAGCGGGACCCAAAGGGCTTATACGCCCGGGCCGAGCGTGGGGAGATCAGTGACATCGCCGGCTGGCACATGCCCTTTGAGGCTCCGGACAACCCGGAGGTGCATGTCAACACCACCAAGGTAAGCGCCGAAGAGGCCGCCGAGCAAGTCCTCGCCGCAGGTAAGCAACTGGGATATATCTAAGCAGGCGCCAGGACGCGCAGTACGTGACATGTCCCGCAAACGGCATTCGAGCAGCCCAGAAGCTGGAAGCTAAATTTATTGCAAAAAAATATCTAACTAGAGAAGGAATCTCCAGTAATTCGGCGAAAGGAAGGTTGCAGTACCTTAGTGATGCAAGAATGGGCACGTGCCACACGACCGAATCACTAGGGAGGCCGTTCGTTATGCGGCGTATAGTCGTATTGGCGGTTATCACCCTGACTTGGCTGGGCACAGGCCTGGCCCAGGCGGACGCATGGCGCATTGAGACGGTGGACAGCGGAGACGACGTAGGCGCGTATACCTCACTGGCGCTCGACAGCAGCGGCTATCCGCACATCAGCTACTTCGACGATACCAACGACGACCTCAAGTACGCGGCATGGGATGGGTCCTCGTGGGGCATTGAGACGGTGGACAGCGGAGGCAGCGTAGGCTACTCTGCCTCGCTGGCGCTGGACAGCAGCGGCTACGCCCACATCAGTTACTTGGAGTACGACAACTACGACCTCAAGTACGCGGCATGGGATGGGTCTTCGTGGGCCATTGAGACGGTGGACAGCGGAGGCCTCGTAGGCAGGTACACCTCGCTGGCGCTGGACAGCAGCGGCTACGCCCACATTAGCTACTCCGACTACACCAACTCGGCCCTCAAGTACGCGGCGTGGGATGGGTCTTCGTGGGCCATTGAGACGGTGGACAGCGGCGGCAACGTAGGCTACTATACCTCGCTGGCGCTGGACAGCAGCGGCTACGCCCACATTAGCTACCGCGACAACACCAACGACGACCTCAAGTACGCGGCGTGGGATGGGTCCTCGTGGGGCATTGAGACGGTGGACAGCGGATACAACGTCGGCTGGTGGACCTCGCTGGCGCTGGACAGCAGCGGCTACGCCCACATCAGTTACCAGAACATGGCCAAGGAGCACCTCAAGTACGCAGCGTGGGATGGGTCTTCGTGGGGCATTGAGACGGTGGACAGCGGAGGTGCCGTAGGCTGGGATACCTCGCTGGCGCTGGACAGCAGCGGCGACGCCCACATCAGTTACTGCGACCTCACCAACGAGGCCCTCAAGTACGCGGCGTGGGATGGGTCCTCGTGGGGCATTGAGACGGTGGACAGCCCCGGCGGCTCCGTACACTATACCTCGCTGGCGCTGGACGACTACGGCTACGCCCACATCAGCTACCAGGACGGCGCCAATGACGACCTCAAGTACGCCACTACTTTGCCCGAGCCGGGGACCATTGCTCTGTTTGGCCTGGGGCTGGCTGCCCTTGCCCTGCGCCGCAGACGCAAAGACACCTGATCAGCGGGCCGCTAAGAGAAACACGAAAGCCTCCGCCAGGATGGCGGAGGCTTTTTCTATGTACAGACTACGAATTGAGGCGCGCACTGACTTACCGATAGACGGCACAGCCGCGCCGGCAGGAAAGCGTGTGGCTGACAGCGAAGACTCATCCCTCGGTTGATAGGGGCCGTCATAGGCCACCACCGAGGGATGATTTGTTTGCGGGACAGTGTCTCGCAAGCCGTTGCGGATGTTTGAACCATTGCGCCCCTGGTATTGCGTGCGGCGGGCAGGCTGAAGAGTAGTGCAGGCCAGAGCGCCAAACGAGGTGAGGCAGCCATGTCGGGCAATCGCTTTCAGCTTCCCCCATTTCCCCTGGAGCATAAGATAGAAGAGATTTTCTGCGATTTGAAGTCGGGGACTGATTTTGAGCCGAGCGGCGTGAACCGGGAACTCTATCTCGACCTGGCCGAGCGCATCGTCCGGCAGTGCCTGGGCTGGCAGGACGACCAGGGCGCGATCATATCGCCGGTTGTGGGGCGCGAGACCTCGACAACAACCGCGCGGTTTGTCGGCGCTGTGGCCGGGTGTATCCGGGGCGGGCGCTGTGACGACCTGGTGGAAGTCTGCGCCCTGAGCATGGACTACTGCTGTGAAATCATGGCCGGAGAAAGGCCGCCGGGTGGACCCTTCGGCGGACCGGAGTTCTATACCAAGGAGCTGATGTTCGCCTACTTCGCCCTCGAAAGCAAGGTGGACGAGGACAGACACCGACGCTGGGGGAGACAGCTCGGCAGCTTCGATCCGTGGGCCCGGTATCCGAGCTGGCGCAACTGGAACGACAGCAACTTTCCCATCTACGCGGTGTGCGGTGAGCAGCTCAAGACATACGCCGGGCTGGCCGATTCACGGGACGCCATTGACGCGGTGCTGGACAACCAGTTCAAGCTGATTAACCCCTGGGGGATGTACCGCGACCCCAACGACCCGTTCACCTACGACCTGACAGACCGGCAGCAGCTTGGGATGCTGCCGCTTTTCGGGTATCAGGGTCGGCACCGGCAGTGGATAGATGAGGCGACGCGGCGGGGAGCGCTGACACAGCTTCTTTACACTTCTGTTACCGGCCAGATGCCCTACGGTGGCCGCAGCAACCAGTACCACATCATGGAGGCGATGGCCGCGACGATATGCGAGATGGAGGCGCGGCGCTACCAGGCCAAGCGGCCAGAGTATGCGGGAGCCTTTAAGCGAGCGGCGCACCTGGCAGCGGCCGCGGTGCGTTCCTGGATCATGGACTACGACCCGGCATTTATTACCAAGAACCGATTCGATCGCGAGGAGCGACATGGAGACGCCGGCTATGACGACAGTCCATACGCCTGCTACGCGCTGCTGATTGCCAGCATTCTGGGCAGCGCTTACCAGCTTGCCGACGAGGAGATCGCCGAGGGGCCAACACCAAGCGACAGGGGCGGATACGTACTGCAGATATGGCCGAGCTTCCACCGCACCTTCGCCAGTTGCGGTGACTACCATATCGAAATTGACAACAAGGGCCAAAGCACGCACGATGCCACCGGCCTGGGGCGCTTTCATAAGAAGGGAGTGCGACCTGAGACGGCGCTTTCCATGTCAATTCCCGCTCAACCGGGGGTGCAGATGTCAATCGAAGCGTCTCCTGAATACGCTGCCATCGGCCCGGCAGTGAAATGGGGCCTGAAAGACAAGCCGCTGGCCGGCATGGCTACAGGAATATACTCCGCCGAGCTGAGTGTAATCGCCGAGACGCAAGAGCGGGTCGCATTTGCCCTGCGCTACAGCGGTGACCTGACCGGAGCAGAGGCGATCGTGGAGACTTACGAGCTTACCCCCGAAGGCGTGACCATTGTTCCAGAGGTCGAGGGCGGAGAGTTGAGCGAATTCGTCGTGCCGCTGCTGGTGACCGACGGGATGGCCGAGGCGCAGATAGAGCGGCTGGAGGACGGCTTCCGGGTCACGTACGAGGGCGCGATGTATGAAGTAACCGTAGATAACACGGCAGGAATAGAGGTCGTACTGGGACAAAGGGATTTACCCAATATCAACGGGATTTACCGGCTCGGTAAGTTCGTCGGCGATGTGGCGGGCCGGCGATTCGAGCTCACACTAGAAGAGAACAGACAGGGAGACAGAGCATGAGCGCAACAAGGTTGGCAGTGATATTGACCGCTGTGATCGTGTGTGCTGCAGTATGGGCGCAGGCTGCTGATGAAGAGCTGCCGCGCTGCCGCAAGTACAATGTGCAGCACCCAGTCTATTCCTGGGACCACAGTGTGTGGAATCTGGTGCGCACCTCAGAGCAGGCTGATGACTGGGCGGACATGTCCAGTCAAGAGCTGCGGTCGCATATTGATGATGTGGAATACCGCTCAGGCGATAATTCGAAGATGGTGGGCGCGCTGAAGGTGCTGGCGCAGAAGTATGGTGAGAGCGGGGACGACAAATACGCCTATAAGGCGGCGGTGATCCTGCACCGTTACTCTGAGGTGCTGAAGCACTGGGGCTGGTACGACCGCATCAGCCAGGAGTTGAAGCCGCATGACTATGTAGAACCGGCCTGGGGCTGGATGATGCCACCACGCTATGCGGGCATGTGGTCCTCCTGGCATCCCTATGACCTCCACCGCTCCGCGCCCCTCGTCCTGGCCTACGACCAGATATACGAAAGCGGCCAGATCGAGAAGCTGGGCCAAGAGTTGGGTATTGCGGACATGAAGCTGCACCTGGAGCGCGAGCTGCTCTACTATAATTTGTCCATAGATGACCGCTACCCGCTGTCTTATGGCAATACTGAAGCCAACCGGCAACTGGGGATGCTGACCTGGGGCCAGGCGCTGGGTGACCCGGAGCTTGTGCACCGGGCGATCCGCTTCGGCGACGGGCTGATCAAGATATCGTACTTTCCCAGCGCGTTCTGGCACGAGGGCAGCCCGTGCTATCACCAGATGATAACCGGGCGCTGGGCAGCGTATGGCATGATGCCGCAGCTCGACGCATATTCCGATCCGCCCGGCTATGTGGACCCGGTTGATGGCACGCGCTTTGATAATGCCGACCTTCGCGCCCGCTACCAGCCATTCCTGGAAAAGGCCGCCCGTGCCATGCAGAAGTTCGTCTGGCCCAACGGCTACTATGCTGCAATCAATGACAGTCACTGGGAGTCCAATACGACCGAGCGGTGGGACTGCTACGGCATACTTGACGAGTACAAGCCGGAGGAATCGGAGCCCACGCTGCTGACGTGGGCCGGCCACGCAATACTTGGCCAGGGCAGAGGTGACGACCAGGTGCAGGCGCGCCTCAACTTCGGCGGCACCTACGGCCACGACCATCTCGACCGCCTCAATTTCTTCCTCTGGGCCAAGAACATCGAGATAATCTCGGAGACTGACTATCAGGCCCACGGCCATCGCGGCTGGGGCAGCGCCACCGCCGGTCATAACACAGTGGTCATTGATGAGCAGAACCAGTTTCATCGCAGCAGCGCAGCGCAAAGAGAATTCACGCCGGTTGACGAGGTCGCTGTCGAGGACTTCGACTGGGCCCGCAAGACGGTCAAGCACGGCAGCACGCTGACCGACGGGCAATTGCGGCTCTTTGCCACCGACGGGCCCAACGGACTGCAAGTAATCGAGGTTGACGGGCAGCGGTCGTATCCGGCTGAGATCTGCCAGCTCTATCGCCGCACGATCTGCATGGTGCAATCCTCCGGCCCGGATGTCTATTTTGTGGACATCTTCCGCGTGCGTGGCGGCTCGACACATGACTGGATGCTGCACGGCCCACTGCAGAACGAGTACACCATTGACACGTCGGTCAGCCTGCAGCCGCGCGAAGGCAAGCTGCACGGATGGATCGAGAACCTGAGATCGGCATCCACCGATGACCAGTGGAGTGTGACCTTCACTGCCGATACCGGCCAGAAAGTGCGCACGATCGTGCTGGGGGCCGAGAATACAGAAGTGATCATCGGCGATGCGCCGGCGATGCGCCGGGAGGGCACAGCACAGTTCCTGGACGTGCGCAGACAGGGCCCCGAAAACATCTTCGTCGCCGTGCACGAGCCATACACAGACGAGCCGAAAGTGCAGTCGGTGAAGCTCACATCACTGAGCGAGGGCTCCGAGATGGCCGTGGCGGTGCAGGTGGAACTTGCCGACCGCACGGACTATATCCTGTCTGCGCTGGACAGCGCAGGCGCTGTGAAGTTCGAAGGTCTAGATTTCACCGGCCACCTCGCCTATCTGTCGCGCTCCGGCGATGACTACAACCAGGCCTACATGGTTGACGCCAGCGTGCTGCAATTCGGCGAGGATGAGCTGGAAGGCGTGGTGGCCTATGAGGGCAAAGTGCTGCGCACGCTGGGGACGGACATGGGCGCTGAGATCAATGCCTTTGTGAGCGATGCGGATCTGCCCGCCGACAGCCGCCTGCGGGGGCGGCTGCTCCTGACCGAAGACGGCGATGGCAGCACCCGGGGATTCTTCATTGAGACGGTCGAACGCGGATCCGACGGCGAGAAAATTATTCAGATAGACCGCCTGCCGGGGATGACAGTGGAAGATGGCTACGTGAAGTTGCAGTACTTCCCGAACTGGGGCATCCCTGGCGAGTTGAAACTCAAAATAGTCAACAGCGCCGTCCTGAGGTAATTGTCTTAAACAGGTAAGGGGAAGAAGATACTATGTTGCGTCACTATTGCGGTTTGCTGATGCTGCTGGGAGGATTGATGGTTATGAGCGGTGTTGCGGGCGCTGATGCCATTGCAGATGAGCCGCTGATGGACTGGTCGGCGTGGGAGAAGTATCGCAGCACTGTGCAGCACCCGGCCGGGTATATCAACGCCCAGGACCTGGAGAATGCGCGAGAGAATATCAAGCGCTACGACTGGGCCCGGGCCTATGCAGAGCGTGTTGAGAAGGGAGCAAAGGCTGACCTCGACCGCATCACCGACGAATTCCTTGAGGAGATGATCCAGCAGCAAACGGTGCAGAGGTGCTATCAGTGCCCGGCCTGTCGCGACAAGGACCTCCCACGACATCCGGGCGGCTCATGGAGTTGGTCGCTCGACGACCCCGACCACATCAAGTGCCGCGTCTGCGGCACCGTCTTCCCCAATCACGAATACCCCGAGACGATCGTGCTCGAGTGCAAGTCGGAGGCCGGCAAGGGGCAGAAGTTCAGCTACTACGGCGGCCAGACCTTCAAGCAGTGGGGCTATGCTCACTACCGGCCCAGCTTCTCCGGCATGGTCGCTTACTACAAGGTCAACTGGTGCAAGGGCAGGCTCCACACCTTCGCCCATGCCTATGCACTCACCGAGAAGCTTGAATACGCGGAGGTCGCGCGCAGAATCCTGCTGCGCTTGGCAGAGGTCTATCCCCGCTGGCTGCTCGTCTCCAGCTACGGTGAGATCGCCGACATGGACCCGCACGTAGCGGCGCTGAATCTGGATCACCTGCCGGAAGATGAACTCGTCTATCCGCCGAACAAGCCGGACCGCGAGCTGTACGCGGGCTATTGGGCAAGCTGCCGCGCCGGCGGCGGCGGGCAGGAAGGCTATGCTACCCGTTCCTTCCTGGAAGCCTATGAGTTCACCTACAACGCCACGCAAGCCGACGGGACGCCGCTTTATAGCGAAGAAGAACGCATCAAGATCGAGCGCGATCTGATCCTCGAAAGCTGCGCCCATCTCATCGGCGAGAAAAACATAAACAACAAATCGGTCGGCAACCGCATCGCCGTCGCAATGGTCGGCATGGCGCTCGGGCACCCCGGCTTTGTGCGCTTCGGGCTGGAGGGCTGGAAGCTGACGATGGATGATTGGTTCCTGGCCGATGGCTGCACTCCCGAATCACCGGCCTATGCGATGATGAGCCTCAACGGCATCCATCAGCTTGCGCAGGCGATTCGCGGCTACTCGGACCCTCCGGGGTATGTGGATGAGGACGGGGAACGGATCGCAGATCTGAACCTATATGAAGGCAAGTACAAGCTGGTGTGGCAGCGGATGTTCGAAGGCCTGCAGGGCAATCTTCGCTATCCGCCGTATGCCGATTCATATCGCACCAGCGCTCTCGGCAGCCGTTTCGCCGAGTTGCTGGTCGCCAACTACCCCGACAATCCGCAGTACCTGGCGCTTTTGAAGGCGTATGCAGGCGAGGACCTGTCGAAATGCGATAAGGAGACGGCGCTGTTTTTCCGGGAACCGGGTCTGGAGGAAAAGGAAGCGCCGCCACTTCATTTCGAAGACAACTTCTTCTCGATACTGTGCCTGGGGCAGGTGCGCACGGGCGAACACGGGCGCAGATCGCTGGCACTGCTCAGCGCCACTCACTACGGCGGTCATCATCATGTTGACAGCCTCAATCTCTACTACTGGAAGGACGGCCACGAACTGCTGACCGACCTCGGCTACCTGTGGGATCATCCGAAGGCGGGCATGACGCGGCGAACCTTTTCCCACAATACCGGCATGGTGGACCTCGCAGGCCAAAAGTCCAGAGGCCGGGGCGGGTTCTACCACCTGTTTCACACCGGCGAGAAGGTCAAGGTGATGGCGGCCTCCTCAACCCCCTACGACAAGGCCGACATATACCGCCGCACTGTGGTTCAGATTGACCACGCGGCCGAGAACTCTTACATCGTGGATCTCTTCCGTCTGCAGGCCGATGGGTCACGTGACCTGGTGTATCACGGCCCCAACAGCGAGTATGAAGTCAGCGGCATCGAGCTACATCAAGGCGATGTGGTCGCTGCGGACAAACAGCCAATTCGCTGTGGGCTGCGCTTCCATGTGACCGGCAAGACCGATGAAATATACGTTGACGATGTGAGCATAATGCTCGACGACGGCACGGAGCTTGCCAAGAACCCTTCCGCCGCGCAGACTGACCAGGAGACCGGCAAGCCGGTGGACTGGAACTGCTACGGTGGCTCTGGTAGCGCTGAGTGGGGAGGCGCATCGCCGGGCCGCACCGACGAGCACTGTGCCTACATCAAGATAACGGGTGGGGATGACATCAACCAGGCGCTGATCCAGGGGGACACCAACGGGTACATCGGACCCAATGCGCTGGAAATGCCCGAGGGTGCTGAAGGCAAGGTCAGCTTCTGGATCCGTGGCAACGCGGCCGGCTGCAACGTGGGGTTTGTGATGTGGCGCAGTGATCCCAACAGCGCCGGCGACCGCGATCACCTGGGCCTCGGCTCCGTCCCGGTTGGTGATGAGTGGACACAACACACTCTCGAGTTCACCCTCAAGGACAGAATGGACCTGGAAAACATCAAATCTGCATACAGTCCTGATAGCTGGTGCGGGACTTGGAAGATGGCCGAGGATTTGGAGTTCTCGGCTCACCATTGTGGGCAGAGAGGCGAGGTTACCTACATCGGCGACGGCTGGGGCCAGCGAGATCACCGCAATAGCGACAAGGGGGTAACAATTCCTTACGTCGTGCGTCGCCACAAGCCAGACGCAGGCGTCTCGACCTTTTGCACCGTCTATGAGGCACACAAGCCGGGGGCGGGGCTGGTGAAGTCGGCGTTTCGTCTGGCCGTGCCGGAAGACTATCGCGACAACGTGGTGTTACTGGCGATAGAGACGAACCTGGGCAGCGACATCGTCATCAGCCAGCTTGAGCCGGCTGAAATCGAAGTAGGTACCCCAGCAGGAACATTGCAGACTGATGCCGCGGTTGCGGTTATATCCGTGCAAAACGCCCGGGTCTCTTTCGCTGCCATTGCTGAAGGAAGCCTGCTGCGGTTGAACGGGGAGGCAGTGGCGGCAGAGGAATTACAGCCGAATTCAGCGCTCTCAGAGCAGGTGAGCGAAGAGAGCGCGTAGAACTGGCAGATAACGCGGACATTGTTTCACGGTGTGGCCTGCCCTCAACCACGCAAGCGAAAAGGCGCGCGGGACGAGTGGCCTGAGCAACTCTTGCCGTCATCAGTGACCAACGGCCCCTCGACGTCGGTCACCTCTTACGCCGCACGCTGATTAACATGCACCCCCTCATTTGCATATCACTCAGCCGAAGGGGAACTTTTTGCTGCTTGGAGCGTCACTATTGATAATGATTTGCGACATAAGTCTCAGCATGTGCGAAAGGATGAGAAGTTCCGATGACATTTGTGCGTAGTAGTAAAGTGTTGCGCGTGTTTGCAGTTGTTGTGGTAGTTGGCATAGTGGCCGGGGGATGGGTTCTGTACGGGCTTGAGAAGGCCAACGACGCCGGAGTGCAGGTAAGCACGATAGCTCCGGCATCCGCGCAGGTGATTGACCAGAGCCAGATTACTGCGGCTGCCAAGAAAGCCATGCCCAGCGTAGTCGCGGTAGCTTCGACGAAAATTGTGACATCTCGCCCGTTTCCGAGACCGTTCTCCGATGACCCTTTCTTCCGTCGCTTCTTCCGCGATATTCCGGGTCAAGAGCGCGAATATGAGCAGCACGGCCTGGGCTCCGGCGTGGTCGTCAGCGAGGACGGCTACATTCTCACCAATGCTCATGTGATCGCCAACGCCGATCAGATCGAGGTCCATCTGTACGATGAGCGGGTCATGAACGCCGAAGTCGTCGGCAGCGACGAGGGCAGTGAGCTGGCGGTACTGAAGATTGACGCCAAGGACCTGGCGGTGCTGGCGATGGCCGACTCGGACAGAGCTGAGGTCGGCGAGATCGTTCTGGCCATCGGCAGCCCGTTCGGTCTGGGCAATACCGTAACAATGGGGATCATCAGCGCCAAGGGTCGCACGGACCTGGGAATAGTGGGAGAGGCCAGCTACGAGGACTTCATTCAGACTGACGCGGCGATCAACCCGGGCAACTCCGGCGGTGCTCTGATTAACCTCAAAGGTGAACTGGTGGGCATCAATACCGCCATCGCCACCTACACTCGTGGCTACCAGGGCGTCGGGTTTGCCATACCGACCAACCTGGCGCGCAGAGTGATGGACAGCCTGGTCGAGCACGGCGAGCTTGTCCGCGGCTGGCTGGGTGTTAGGATCAAGGATATCACTCCGGAACTGGCCGAACAGTTTAATCTGAAAAACACAAAAGGCGTCCTGGTTTCGTACTTGGAGGAGGAAAGTCCGGCTGCTCACGCCAACTTGAAGGTCGGAGATGTCATACTCAGTGTCAATGGCAGAGAACTTGACACCCCCGGTACCCTCACCGCGATAATCGGCACTACGCAGCCGGACACCGAGGTCGCTCTTGATGTCGTCAGTGGTGGCAAGGAGGAGACCAGGACCGTAAGGATCGGCAAGCGGCCCAAGACCCCCACAGAGAGGGCCGTTGGCCTGCCCGACGTAGATGGCGACGTGGAGATCCTGCCCGGCATCTGGGCCAGCGACTTGAGCGCCGAACTCCGCGACAGCATGGATCTCCCCCAAAATGCCAGGGCCATAGTCATCACCAGGACAGATGAGGCCAAGATGCAAAGCAGAATGCCGCTGCAGGCGGGCGACCTGATCGTGGCCGTAAACCAGAGCAAAGTCGCCTCTGTCCAGCAGGCGCATAAGATAGTCAACGCCAGCAAGCGCGATACCGTGCTGCTGCTGGTCCAGCGCGGCAGACACAGCATCTTCACCACGGTGAAGAAGTAGCCGTACCAGGCAGTAACCGTAGCGAGAATACGAAAGGGCTGGGCTGATGTCCGGCCCTTTTCTGGGTGCGCCCGGCAGGGCGCGCCGACTTGGAGGTGAGAGTCCTCTACAGGCCCGACAGGGGGAACTGTTAGCCGGACGGCAAGGGCCACTTCCGCGAGGGTTGGTCTGAAGGAAGCCGCAGGCAAAGCGCTGCCCCGACGAACAGAAATCGCATAGGAGGCATG
>JAUVVY010000040.1 GCA_030604405.1 bacterium
CTCTGTTCTCATAGACTTCGACAACGCGATTGGCGATGATGTTCATGATGCAGGTGCCCTCAGAGCAGATCAACTCGCCCCGGAAATCGCACACCGCAGCCATGCTGTCTGACATTATCCAGCAGTTTTCGATGTGCGCCACTGCGCCATTGTCGTACTCCAGGATCGAATGGAAGAAGTCCGGGGTGTCGTAGCCCTCGGCCTTCAGCACCGTCGAGCGCGAGACCGAATAGACGCGCTTGACCTCGGAATCGAACAGCCAGCGGGCGAGGTCGGCGGCATGGGCGGCCAAAAACCACGCTACAGTGGACTGCCCGCCCCAACTGAGCATCTGCGTGGGCACAAACTTGGTGTCATTGAGCCGCAGAGTTATCATCAGCGGGTCGCCCAGCGCGCCCTCGTCGAGCTTGGCCTTGATCTCTGTGAACGCGGGGTTCCAGCGGTTGTGGAAGTCAACCATCAGCGTGACGCCGCTCTCCTCGGCGGCCAGCATCATCTCCTTGCACTCTTCCGCGGTCGTCGCCATCGGCTTTTCGACCAGAATGTGCTTGCCGGCATTGGCCGCGGCCACCACGATCTCCTTGTGCAGGAAGTCGGGCGTCACTACGGATACCGCTTCGATGTCGTCGCGCGCCAGCAGCTCCTGATAGTCCGGCGTGGTGTCGGCGATGCCGTACTCTTCGGCCCGCTGCGCCAGGAGTTCCTCGTTCTTGTCGCAGATGCAGACCAGCTCCACCAGCGGGTCGTAGGTGTAAGCCTTCAGATGGGTGTCACCCCACACGCCGGTTCCGATCAGTCCCACACGTAGTTTTTCATCGCACATTACGCGAGCCTCCTCCGATTATTGCGCCGGCATCTCACCGGCGCCATTTGCGCCAAAATATCGGCAGCTAGGCGATTATAAGCCATGCCAAATGCCGAGTCAACGCGGGGCCGACCGTGCATTTCACCTCTAGAAACTGGCACTGCGTGTCGACCCAAGGAAGGGTGCTGCCACGCTCGCTTCAACCCAGACGCATCAAGCCCGCCAATCTGGGTCTTTGCTTCTATCTACGTCTTCCAGGCCCTTACCTTCGAGTATGGTGCCTGTGAGGTTGGCTTTGTAGAAGTTGGCAGTTTCGATTTCACACGCGCCTTCTAACGATGCATCTGTCAAATCAGCTTCGGCAAAGTCTGCGTAATGGATCTTGGTTCCACGTAGGTTGGCTGCGCGCAGGTCGGCTCCGGTCAGGTCGGCTCGGTTCAGGTCGGCATCGCTCAGGTCGGCTCCGCTCAGGTTGGCTGCCGTCAGGTTGGCTCCAGGCGCCTCAGCTCCGCTCAGGTCGGCTTCGCTCAGGTCGGCTTCGCGCAGGACGATTCCCGGCAGGTGACCTCGCCTCAGGACAGCTTTGCCCAGGTCGGCTTCACTCAGGTTGGCTCCCCAGAGGCGGGCTCTGGTCAGGTTGGCTCCGCGCAGGACGGCTCGGCGCAGGTCGGCATCGTCCAAGTCGGCTCCGTGGAGGTCGGCTCGGCTCAGGTCGGCTCCGGTCACAACGGCTTGGCGCAGGTTGGCTCCGGTCAGGTCGGCGTCGCGCAGATCGGCCCCCATGAGGTTTGCTTGCGATAGATTTGCGGCGACGAGCACAACTTTGCGCAGATCGACCGAGAGCAGTCCTCCATCTCCACCAAAGGTGGCGGCGTTAAAGGCCACCTGTCCGAACCCGCCCAAGTGTAAGTGTTGGGTCAAGTTGAGCTGGTGCAGGTCCACACCGGAAAGATCCAATAGCTGGTAGTCCGTCTCTGCACGTCGCCGGTTGAAATACATGATGTTGCTAGCGCGGAGAAGCTTCAGAGCTTCCTCTCGCGTCAGCGGGCCGTCTCCAGGTTCCTCAGTTTCTGGTGTCACCGTGACGGTCGTCGCGCGGGCATGCGCCTGTATCTGTTCCGGTGGGAACTCCAAGAGTTGTGTGTGCAGCAGGAGCTGGGCGACCTTTCTACGGGTTTCATCGTCACGCGCGCCACTGGCAATGCGACCTGGCTGAGGTGGTGTCGGCTCCGGGGTATTGTCCTCAGTACCGGCGTCTTCTGCGTTTGCGCCGATGTCCACGTTCAGTTCGCGGCATGCTTGCCGGTAGAGCAGATCTCGGTACTGGTCTGTGGAGTCAGCGACAAGACGGTTGTAAGTATCTTCGTCAAGAAAACGCAACACAAGCAAGGATACCGTTATGAGGGGATTGAAGGGGGTTCCTGGTGTGTCTTTCAATTCTGCGCGCGTCATGTCCGAGCTTACGATGTAGGCATTGAGCAGGCGCTTCATCTCGCGCGGCTTTTGCTGCAAGTAAATGGTAGCGATGTCACACACTTTTTCTAGGCCCGGGAGTTCGAGTTTCTTGGGCTGCTGGTCGAACTTGAGATATTCCTCTGGGTCATGCGGTAGCAAATCTGCGATGGGCCGGCGTAGTTCATTAGGAAGGTTTTCTTCAGAGATCAGGCCCTGGACGAGGCCGTCCATTTCCCGTTGCGTTCCGGGGGGTATGGCGAACGGGACCTGAACGATTTTCTTTATGTACTCGTCACCCAGATCGGGACCGTAGGGATGCTCTTCAAGCTTCTCACCCCTGTGGCAATACTTTATCTCCACGCATCTTTGGATAATGGCACGGTTGAGACCAAGGACATAGACCATGCCGGGGAAACCGAGGAATACCTTGACGGCTTCTAACACCGCCAGTGCCGGCTTGGGGAGACACCTGTCGAGATCGTCTATGAAAACCACAAATTTGTTCTGATACTCGTGCCCCGTTGGCTTAGCGAACTTACCGATCTCCTCCCTTAGCCTCTGATAAGCCTTTTCATATTCGGATGAGCCGGGCATTGTCTTACGTAGCTTCTCCCAGTACACGAAGGTCTTCTCTGGATCATACTCGACGCTTGCCGATACTCCGGGCGTCTTGATCTCGGCACCAAAGGTGAAACCTCGCAGGACAGACAACAACCCACGACCGAGCGTACGGAGTGCAGCTTTCACCTTGTTGCCCAAGCCCCTGTCATGCCGCTTCACAGCCTCCGCTATCGTGTTTAGAAGGGGCAATATGAGTTCACTTTCGCGTTCGTAGCGCCAGGCTTCGAACCATACCGGGATAACCTTAGGTGACCTGGCAGTTTTGATGTGCTCTTCGAGCTTGCCCTCCACCATCTTCATCAGCGTGGTCTTGCCGGTGCCCCAGTCCCCGAAGATGCCGATGGTGAAGGGAGTGTCGCCGCCCAGGATGATGTTGGTGAGCACATCGGCATAGACTTCGAAACCGAGCTTGCCCTCCTTAACCGGCTCGTCGAGGAGTATCTTGACGAAGTCATCTTGGTTGGTCTCGTTATCCGCCATTGGTCACTCCTGGATGCAACTTCATTGGCGCTTTGATATATTATTGGACGAAGATGAACGTTCTCCTGCTCGAATGTGTGATAGGCTGAAGAAGAAAAAGGGGGAAGGATGAGGACTCGGGCAGGATGCCCGAGCCACGCGACAGGTGGTTGGCGTCGGGCTGGAAGGCGCACCCACGCGAGACGTGGAAGACATTGACCAACGACATCTCAAATATCTTGCCTGTGCAGAATCTATGCGGTCAGAATCGCTGGTGCCTCGGCAATGGCCTCGGCCAGCCTCGCGACAAAGCGGGCACCATCAGCCCCGTCAACCGAGCGGTGGTCCATCGTCAGCGAGAGCCAGACGGTACTACACACAACCACCTCGCCCGCGATAGCCATCGGTTGTGGAATGATGGAGCCGATTGCCAAGATGCCGGTCTGCGGCGGCGATATGACGGCATCAAAGATGTCCATGCCGATCGGGCCGATGTTGGATATGGTGAAGCCCGCGCCCATCTGCAGAGTGGCACGCAGGCGCCCGCGCCGCGCCAGGTCCACTAACTCAGCGGTCTCGGCGGCTATCTCGGCCAGCGATTTGTTATCGGCATTGAGCACAGTCGGCAGCAGCACGCCCTCTTCAGTATCCACCGCAAAACCGATGTTGATGTCCTGCAGCAGCTTGAGCCCTTCGGGTGAATGCCAGGCATTGAGCCGGGGGAAGTCCGGCAGCGTTGCGGCCACCAGCTTGATCAGTATGTCGTTGTAGGTCGGGATCGGCTCGGTGCCGCTTTGTTTCAACTGGTTGCGAAACGTCACCATCCCGTCGGCAATTGCCATCTTCTGCACGCGGAACTGCGGCGCTTCATTGACGCTCTGCAGCGTACGGTCACCGATGGCCTTGCGGATCCTCGTGTGCGGTACGAGTTCGAATTCCTGCTCGTCAGGTCGCTTGCGTTTCGCCATAGCACATTCTCCTCCTGAATCGGGGACTGTCCCCAATTTACCAATTTACTTGCGCAGGGCATGGCCGTGGTTTTCGGGTGTGGTGTGGCCGTCTTTGACCGCGAACTTGCCATTCACGATGACGTGCGGGATGCCCTTGGGATACTGGTGCGGCTCGCTGAAGGTGGCGGTATCCTGGACGGTCGCCGGATCGAAGACCACCACATCGGCGACCAGGCCGTCCTGCAACAGGCCGCGGTCGCTGATGCCGAAATGCTCTGCGGTCATGCCGCTCATCTTATTCACGGCCTGCGGCAGGGTCACTACCTGTTCTTCGCGGCAATACCTGGCCAACATTCGCGGGAAGGTGCCGTAGCTGCGCGGGTGGGTGAACACAGTCTTGTCGGCTTCCTGGTGGCTGTCGGAGCCGACACAGACCAGGGGATGTGCCAGGATGCGCTTGATATTGTCCTCGGACATGGCCATGCCGATAGCCGAGATTTTGCCCATCTCTTCGAGTCGGACGCCGACCTCCAGCAGATCGCAGTCCCACTGCTCGGCGAGCTGTGCCGGCGTTTTGTTTTCGACTTCAGGCCGCGGCTCGCCCATCGAGCACAACAGCAGCGTCTCCGGCCCGCCGCGCTCGGCCCACATCTTGTCAAGCTCCTCGTAGATGACCTCCTCGACATCGGGGTCGTGGAGGTTCTCCCAGCTTCCCCGCTCCTGCTTTATCTGGTAGGCCACGCGCGGCAGGGCATTGGTGGAGCCGCCGGCCCACGCGCAATAGGTGTAGCGGTCGGCGCGCACGCTCAGGCCCCGGTCAAGCGCCCCTTCCATCAGTCCGAACACAGCGTCGAGCTTGTTCCAGTTGGGCGGGTTCATAGTCTTCAGGTGTGAGATCTGGATGCGTATGTCGGCATCTTGGGCCAGCTCGATGATCTCAGCGATGGCCTGGAGCAGATGCTTGCCCTCGGAGCGGATGTGGGAGGCGTACAAGCCGCCGCGCTCTGCGGCCGGCTGGGCGAATGCGAAAAGCTCGTCATTGATCGCATAATCACTCATGTATCCGGCAGTGACGCCGAATGCGCCTTCCTCCATGCCCTGGACTACCAGCTTCTGCAAATCTTTGAGCTGCCACGGGTCCAGGAACTGGGCCTGCTCATCACCGAGTAGCTTCCGCCGGATGGTGTTATGCCCTATCAGCATCGCGTAGTTCTGCTTCATGCCCAGGCGGTCAACCTTGTCCAGGTGCTCGCCGAACGGCCAGCCGGAGCTGCCGCAGTTGCCGGACACCACGGTGGTTATGCCCTGGCGCACCAGGTTGTCCTCGTGCATGATGTCGTCGTTGACATTGTTGTGGCAGTGGGTATGGGCATCAATGAAGCCGGGGCATACGACCATATTCGAGGCATCAATCTCCTGGGCGGCGGTGGCGTTTGCCAGCTCGCCGATTGCCTCGATTTTGCCATACTTGATGCCGACGTTGGCCAGATAGCCCTGCTCCCCGGTGCCGTCAACGACCGTACCGTTGTTGATGAGAATGTCGAAATCCATCTCTGTATCCTCCGTTATTGACTCTGCCAGCCGCATATCCGACAGCCAGCAACAAACTCCCGCTCTGCCACCGTCACAGGTGAGGGTATTCGCCGCAGGTCGGGCGGGCACCTTGCCGATTGTCCGCTAGTCCTCGACCTGGGGCTTTGGAATGCGGATGAGCGAGGCCAACAGGCACATCAGTAGCGCGATGCCCGCCGCGCCGACGAAGACCCACTGATGCCCATAAGCCATCCACACCAGCCCGCCGACAGTCGGCACCGACATGCCCATAACATGGTCGAAGCTGACCCCCATGCCGATGGTGGGAGGGATATGATCCGGGTCGGTGGCGATCTTGGACATGTAGGTCGAGCGGGCCATGGTAACTGAGAAAAGCAAGTGGTCCAGGATATAGCACGCGAAGGTGATCCATAGGCCGATGCCGACGATCCCCCAATGGTAGGCAAAGCCATAGACCCCGCAGATGACAACTATTATCATCGAATCAACCATCAGCACGGCGCGCTCGCCGAAGCGATCGATCAGCTTGCCGACGGTGGGGATGAAGAAGAGGCTGCACAGCGACGAGATTATCCAGAGCTTGGCGAAGGTCGCCGGCGGCTGGCCGAAGATGCGCACCAGCACCCAGGGGGCGAAGGTGATGAAGATCTGCTTGCGTGCGCCGAAGAACAGTGACAGGACATAATACAGCCAGTAGCGGCGCCGCACTATCAGCCGCGGCCGCTGGGTCTGCACGCCGACGTTGCGGATGCGGACAAATATTAGCCCGGCCATCAGAGCAAAAACTGCGCCACAACCGAAGGTGAGCCAGTAAGGCGGCACCTTGAAGCCGACGGTGGTGATCCAGACCGCGGCGGCGCCGAGTATCGCCCCGAACGCCCCGACCGTGCGTATCTGGCCGAGCTTTCTGCCCCGGGCGTTTTCCGGGGCCAGGCTCATGCCCACCGACTCTCGCACCGGCATAATCAGATGGTTGCCGACGCTCCAGGCGAACATGAACACCATCATCAGCGGCCAGCTTGCGCCGTGGCTGTCAATGTAGCCGACGCCGCCCAGGCCGAACAGACCAACGCAGGTGCATAGCAGCGCAATCCCGCCGACACGGGTCTCCGGCAAAAACGCCAGAAAGCCGGCGAACACAGTGACCAGCAGGCCGGGCATCTCGCGGGGAAACTCCAACATGCCCCGGGTGCCGGCCGAGATGTGATAGGTGTCGTCCAGGAAGTTGTTGAAGGTGGTGTGAAATACGCCGCCTTGTGCGCCGGTAAAACCCAGGGCCAGCAGGAATAAGAGCACCTGGGGATTGACGGCGCGCAGCCGCTGGCGGATATCGGATAAGCTCATGGGGTAACCTTCTCGCCGCCATTATAGTCCCCGCTGCAATCGCCGGTCAATTCAGCAGCCAAGGGTGCGTAGGTGATCGGAGGTTGCCCGTCCAAGCCTCGACAGGCAGGGCAGCTTCGCTGGACAGGCGGGGACGCCTGGCCTCCTCTACGGTCTCCTGGAGGACAGGCATCTCTGCCTGTCCGTGCCTGTCGTCCAGGACGGCGCTGTGAGAAAATGCTCCGGCCACTTTTTCAGGAGATTCTGCGTAGGTGTAAGAAGCTGCAACGGAGAACTGTACATCGGAGACCCAAGGAGAGTGCGGCCCCGGCCTCAAGCGTCGGAACTGCGATCTCAAAAAGGAGGCAGGACAGATGACTTCGCGAGAACGGGTACTGATGGCGCTCAATCACGAGGAGGCGGATCGAGTGCCAATTCACGACGCCCCCTGGGCTGCCACGATCGAACGCTGGTATCAGGAGGGCCTCCCTCACGACCCTGCTCCGGCTGAGTATTTCGACTACGAGATTGTGACCTTCAACGCCGATACCACACCACGCTTTCCAATCGAGATAGTCGAGGAGACTGACGAATACATCATCTGCACCACTCCTGCCGGCGGATTGCGACGCGATCGCAAGGACTACGCCAGCACCCCTGAGATCATTGACTACCCCTGCAAGAACCGGGATGACTGGGAGAAGATGAAGGAGCAACTCGCCCCGGACCCCACTCGCGTTGACTGGGATGGCCAGTGGCTCAAGGGCTCAGCCGAGGATGAACGCGGCGAGGATTCGCTATTAGAGATCGGCCGCACCGACCACCGCCTCGGCCTCCCTGGCAACACAAAAGCCCGCGCGCAGGGCAGGTTCATCTGCTATGGCTGCTCTATCGGCTATGACAAGATTCAGAGCTACGTCGCCTCCGAACAACTGCTCATCGCCATCGCCACCGAGCAGGAATGGGTCCGCGATATGTACGAGACCGACGCCACTTTATCACTGCAGATGTACGAGATAATGAAGGACGGCGGCTTCGAGTTCGATGCTGCCTGGGCCTACTGTGACCTCGGATACCGCAACGGGCTGCTGTTTTCGCCCAGGCACTACGAAGAGACGCTCCGCCCGACCTTCCAGCGCGTTTTCGACTACTTCCAGGCCGAGGGGTTGCCGATTCTCCTGCATAGCTGCGGCAACGTCGAGGAGCTGATGCCTTACTTCATTGAAGATGGCCTGACCTGCCTGCAGCCCCTGGAGGTCAAGGCGGGAATGGACCTACTCGAACTGAAGAAGAATCTCGGCGACAGGCTGACGCTGATGGGTGGGATTGATGTGCGGGCGATGGCCGACCCTGACCCGACGGTAATCGAAGAAGAGATCCGCAGCAAGATTCCCCTCGCCAAGCAGGGCGGCGGATACATCTATCACTCGGACCACTCTCTCCCCAACAACATCAGTCTCGAGCAATATCGCCGCGTTCTGGAGCTTGTCAAGCAATACGGCGCTTACTGATGAGGTTACAGATATGGCAATGACTTTCCGCGAAAGAGTGCTGGCGACATTCGAGAAAAAGCCGCTGGACAGGGTCCTGTGGCAGCCGAGAATTTACTACTGGTACAACGGCCGCACGGCTGATGGGACGATGCCCGAGAAGTATCGCGGCAAGTCCATGCTGGACATTTACGACGACCTGGCCGCCTCGCCGAGGTACTGCCCTGAGGTGCTGGGTATCTCGGTCTTCAACATGGAAGTGGACGACACAGTCCGGGTCCACAGCTACGAAGAAGATCAAAACACCATCACCGTCCGCGACACCCCGGTCGGTTCGCTGCACGAGGTGGTCAGAAAAGGCGAAAGAGGCTCCGGCGGCTACCATACTGAGTACCCGGTAAAAACCCCCGAAGATATGCAGGTGATGAAGTACATTCTCGACCACACGCGCTTCAGCTTCGACCAGGCCGCCTTCGAAAAGGCCGAGGCAGCCTTCGGGCCCCGCGGAGTTGTGCAGACTTATTACCCCCGTTCCCCATACCAGAGATTGCTTATCACTTACATGGGTTGGCAGAACACGATCTACGCACTGAACGATCATCCCGCCGAGACAGAGGCGTTCATGGCCGCTATTGAACAATGGGACGACGGGATGTATGAAGTTATCCTCAAGTCGTCTGTGCAAATACTGAATCTGGGAGAGAACATTGACGCTCATATCGATTCGCCCGGCCTCTACGAGAAGTACTTCATCCCGTATTACAAAAAAAGGGTGGGCCAACTCCACCAAGCAGGCAAGTTCTGCCACATACACATGGACGGGGCGCTCAAGCCCCTGCTGCCGCTGCTGAATGAACCCGGTTTCGACGGCATCGAAGCCGCCACTCCTCTGCCCCAGGGCGATGTCACGTTGGAGCAACTCAAAGAGGCGATGGGGGATACGATACTCCTGGACGGCATCCCGGCGATTCTGTTCTTGCCTCAGTATTCGGAGCAGGAGCTCATAGATTTCGCCACCCGGGTGCTGGACCTATTTGCTCCCAACTTGATCCTGGGCATATCTGATGAACTGCCCCCGCCGGCGGATATTGAGAAAGTGAGACTCATATCTGACCTAGTGGAGGATTACACGATCTAGAACTGGGGACAGTCACCTATTTCGGCCAATTTGCCCCGTACACGAATACGAGTGGCGACTGCGGAAATGTCAAGAAATAGGTGACTGTCCCCAATTTCCAGGAAGGTGAATTAAATGAGCAAGCGGTCCGCCGGCCACAAGATCTACTTCCCACAGTATCGAAAGGGCAAGGTCGGCCTGGAGCTGTTTGAGGGCACCATTCTGGACCACGCCCGCAAGCTCGGCGTAGAGATTAACGCAGAGTGCGGCGGCCAGGGAACGTGTGGCACTTGCGTGGTGAGAATCGAGCGGGGCCAAGAGGCGCTCGGTCCCCTGACGCCGGCGGAGCGCGACTTCGATCTCGGCAGCTCCGAGCGGCTCGCCTGCCAGGCCACCATCGAACGCCCCGCCGACATCTATGTATTCATCAAGGACGCCGGGCAATATTCCATCCTCAGCCAAACCGTTCAGCATGAAATGGAAGTGGATCCGCTGGTGCGGAGTGTGGATGGCCAGGTGGTCTGGAACGGCCCGGAGCGGCAGCGCATACTCGGACCACACACCGGCCGGATGTACGGGCTGGCAGTAGATGTGGGCACCACTACCCTGGTCGTGCAGCTTTGCGACTTGCAAACTGGAGAGCAGATCACCACCTTCGCCACCAAGAACCCGCAGGCCGCCTACGGCGACGACGTGATTTCCAGAATAGGTCACACGATGTACAACGAGGGAGGCCTGCAGGAGCTTCAGGTGACCGTTATTCGGGCAGTCAACGAGATTATCGAAGGCATCGTCGAGCAAGATGACCTGAGCCACCAGCAGATATATGAGGCCGTCGTGGTGGGCAATCCCACCATGCGGAACCTGTTTTTCGGCCTGCAGGTCGAGTCGCTCGGCGTCATCCCCTTTGAGCCGCCCGATAAGCAGCCGGTCAACGTGAAGACTTCGGCCCTGGGTCTGAAGATTAATCCTGAGGCCAACGTTTACGGCGCTGCACTCATCGGTGGACACGCCGGCGCCGACTGCATCGCCGACATCATCGCTGCACGGCTCCATGAAGCCCAAGAGCCCTCCATGCTCATTGATATTGGCACCAACGGCGAGCTGGCGATCGGCACCGCTGACGGCATCATAACTGCTTCGGTCGCCGCCGGCGGCGCCTACGAGGGCGCTACCGTCACCAGCGGAGTGGGCGCACTGGACGGAGCAATATGCAACGTCCAGATCCGAAACGGCCAGGTCTCATACCAGACGATAAACGACAAGCCTCCGATTGGTATCTGCGGCTCCGGGCTGATTGACCTGCTGGCCGAATTGCTCAACGATGGTATCATGACTCGCAAAGCCAAACTCGCCGGCGACTTCCATCTCACCGAAACGATCAAGCTCACCCAGCAAGACGTTTACCAACTCATCACAGCAAAGGCCGGGCTGAGGACCGACCAGGACCTGTTGATTGACTACTATGGAATCGAGCTTGCAGATGTGGACAAGCTCTACCTGGCAGGCGGCTTCGGTAACTACATTGACGATGACAATGCCATCACTATTGGCCTGCTCCCGGACGTCAGAGGCAGAGTCGTCAAGATCGGCAATGCCGCCCTCGCCGGCGCGGCAGAAATGCTTCTGTCCAGGAGGCGACGCCAAGAAGCTGAGCTTTGGGCCACCAAAATCCGCCACACCAAGCCCAACGAGCTGGAGCCCGAATTCGTGTATATGATCGCGGAGAACATGTATTTCTAAGGCGATGTCTGACAGTGGTTCTGCCGGCTGCTCAGGTCATTTTGCATATGCAAGAAAAATTCTTTGCAGGAACAAAGCGCGCTTCGTAGAACAATACATATACCACAGAATACTGCAGGGAGGTGCGAAACATGGCTACGGCCAGAGAGATTATGGCTAGCCCGGTAGTGGTGATTAACGGAATGGCGACCGTCGCCGAGGCCATCGAGACGATGAAGAGCGAGGGGGTAAGGGCGCTGATTGTGGACCGGCGCGAGCCGGATGACGCCTACGGCATCCTCACCATGCGCGACATCGCCTACCTAGTGCTGGCGGTCGAGGCGGACCCGGCAGATGTGCTGGTGCATGAAATTCAGTCCAAGCCGCTCGTGGTCGTCAATCCGGACCTGGATGTGAGGTATGTGGCGCGGCTCATGGCCAACCTTGGCCTGTCGCGAGCCCCTGTCATCTTCGATGGCAAGGTTCAGGGGATTGTGTCGGTAAGCGACATCGTTACCAAGGCCACCTAGCGCCGCGCCCAGCTAAGCTGCAGACGGCCGCAGCAGGCCTCGCACCTTTACCGGAGCAATACTCGCACCTGGGGATGAATGAGATAGAAACGGCGGCTCCCGTAGAACTAGCGGGAGCCGCTTTTTTTTCGGGCCTCGCGAAGAGTTCAGAAAGCCAGGGCCTTGTTGGTTGCAGTGTCTGGTCGCTTGTGTGGGGACGGTGTTTAGCAAATGCGGGGCAGCAGCTCTCCGGCGGGCAGTTCCAGCACGCGCCTGGTGCCGATCGGGGTTTGCAGTTGCACCATACCGGGCGATTCGGAGATGACCTCACCGATGACACAGGCGTCTCTGCCCAGCGGGTGCGACTGCATGGCCTGGAGCACCTCATCCGCCGCGGCCGCATCCACCATCGCCAGCAGCTTGCCCTCGTTGGCGACCGCGTAGGGTGAGAGCCCCAGAATTTCGCAGGCGCTGCCGACTTCAGGCCGCATAGGGATCGCGGTGGCCTCGGCCAGCACCCCGACGCCTGATGAGGCCGCGATTTCGTTGAGCGCCGCCGCCAGCCCGCCCCGTGTCAGGTCGCGCAGAGTGTGGACAGCTTCGCCGCTGGCCTCAAGCATTGCGGCCACCAGCGTGTGCAGCGCCGCTGTGTCACTTCGCAGATCCGCCGAGATCTCCAGCGCCTCCCTGGCCACCATCACAGCGATTCCGTGGTCGCCCAGGGTGCCGCTGACCAGGGCCTTATCACCCGGCTGCGCAGCGGTGACCGATGGCACATGCGCGCCACATTCGCCGATGCCGGCGGTGTTGATGAAGATGCCGTCCGCGCTGCCATGGCCTACAACCTTGGTATCGCCGGTTACGATGTTGACATCAGCCTCACGCGCGGCCGCACCGATGGATTTGATTATCTGGCGCAGCAGCGCCAGCGCCAGGCCCTCTTCGATAATCAGGCCGAGGCTCAAAAAGCGTGGTGTCGCCCCACGCATCGCGAGATCGTTTATGGTGCCGTGGACGGCGAGAGTGCCGATGTCGCCACCCGGAAAGACCAGCGGCTGGACGGTAAAAGAATCTGTGGTAAAGGCGAGCCGGTCGGCGGCGATGCTGATGGTGGCAGCGTCTTCCAGCGCCTGGGGCGACTGCCCGGGCAGGGCGGGCAGCAGTTCCTGTGCGATAAGCTCCTGCATCATCGCTCCGCCGCTGCCGTGGCCGAGGTTTATAGTCTCAGAGTTCTTTCCTGTATTCATAATTCGACTGGCCTTCGCTCTGCGTATTAGAGTTTTTTGAAGGGCGGGTGCTTCGCTCAGGCGGCCCCCCTGTCCTTTTTGCCCCCTTCCGTGTCGGAAGGGGGCGGCGGATGCCCAGCATCCGCCGGGGGTAGGTGAGTAGTCACCCAAAAAAGTTTCCCCCAAGGTGCTTGCCCTTCATCCCTGTTGCCGTTGATACTTAAACACCGCCGCGCAAGAACCCTCTGAGGAGACCATGCAGGGCCCGATCGGCGACTGCGGCGTGCAGGCGCTGCCGAAGGCCGGGCAATCCGTCGGGAGTGCCTTGCCCTGCAGCACATCGCCGCAGATGCACGGCCCGGGGTCGCGCTCGATGGGCGGCTCAAGCTCATAACGGTTGCGGGCATCGAAGACGGTATACTCGTCACCTATCCGCAGGCCGCTTGCGGGAATTGTTCCCAGCCCGCGCCACTCCGCATCGGCGACCTCAAAGACCGCAGCCATCTGGGCCTGAGCGACGGTGTTGCCGAGGACCTGCACCGCGCGGGTGTAGGCGTTGTGGACATACGATGTGGCGCCTTTGATCTGCCCGACGATGGCGTAGATCGCCTCCATGATGTCGCTGGGGCCGAAGCCGGCCACCGCGCAGGCAATCCCATAGTCCTCGGCCAGGAAGTCATAGGCCTGCGTGCCGATGATGGTGCTGACATGGCCGGGGCACAGGAAGGCATCAATGCGGCATTCGGGGTCCACCACCAGCGCCGCCATCGCCGGCGGGATCAGCTTATGGGCGCAATGGACGCTGAAACTCTTCAGGTCCTCGCCGGCTGCGTCGGAGATGGTTACAGCGATGCTGGGGGCGGTGGTCTCAAAGCCGATGCCGAGCAGGACCACTTCCCGGTCGGGGTTCTGTCGCGCTACCTCAAGTGATTGCATCGGCGAGTACAGCACCCGCACATCGGCTCCGGCGGCGCGGGCATCGGCGAGACTGCCGCGCGGGCCGGGCACACGCACCATGTCGCCGAAGGTGGCGATGATAGCGCCCTGCTGGGCGATCTGTACGATGGCGTCGAGGTCGGCGTCAGCGGTAACGCACACCGGGCAGCCGGGGCCGGAGATGAGGCGCACCTGGTCGGGCAGAAGTTGCGCGAGGCCGTAGCGGGCGATTTCGTGCGAATGCGTCCCGCAGACCTCCATGATGGTCAGCGGCGGCGGGTCGGCCTCGGCGATGAGCTGAGCAAGCTCCTGGCAGCGGGCGATGACGCTCACCAGAAAGCCCCCCCGAGTTCCTCCCACAGTTCCTCCAGCTCTTTGGCCTCCTGCTCATCTATCTTGTTGATTGCGAAGCCGGCGTGGATGAGTACATAGTCACCGACGCCGACATCATCACCGAGTAAATCGAGCCGGGCCGCAACGGTGGTCTGGAGCACCTCGACTTTGGCCTGTTTGCCGTCTATTTCAGTTATGCGTCCTGCAACAGCGAGGCACATTTGCGTATTCTCCTGTTTTGGTCTCGATATTTCCCCAGAATAGCGGCGTGCGTGCGACGCCTCAGCCGCATCGGATGCTTTCCGTTTCTGCCGTGCCAAGACGTCTAAAGTCTCAGATCCGCATGACCACAGTGTCGCCAGGACGCAGGGACACTGTGCGCCTGGTCTTGGATCGCCTGACAGATGGCGCCGACACAACGATTCAAGGCCGCCGCTTCTGGGTAGCAACGATTGTGCCGAGTTGCACAACCGCTTTCGACAGCGCTGTGAACTGCTCGCTAAGGTCTAGGTCGGTCTCGGTCCCACTCGTTGAGATCCAGTATCCGATGCCGCCGATGAGTCCCTCGAAGCTGAACTTGCCATCGGCATCGGTCTGGGTAGTCTGTTGAGTGGCGCCCGGCGGCAGCCACTGCGCGATCGCGTGCTCGAAACGGACCATGGTGTTCAATTCCACGCGCAGCCCGCTGACCGGGTTGCCCGCTGCATCTTGGATCTGGCCGGTTACTTCGCCCGGCGGCTCCAGTATCAGTCCTGGCTCGAAGCCCCAGTCGGGATTGAGCCGCTCGGCTTTGTAGAGAGCTTTGGTGGGATGTATCGCCACGATCCAGACCCGGTCTTTCATGGGCAAACCGGCGATCTCGAAATCCCCGTCAGCATCAGTTTCGGCGGCCTGCTTGCACTTGGTGACGAGAATTCTGGCACCCGACACGGGGTTCTGCTGCTCGTCGCCGACCCACCCGCGCACGGTCCGGCCGGCAAGGTTGAGCACCAGCGGCGGCAGTTGGTACTCCTCGCCTTCGCGCAGCGAAATCAGGCCCAGTTCGCGCCAGGTATCGTCCGCGACTTTATCGTTCGCTTCCCCAACCGGCCGCACGCGCAGGGGATACCCCGCAGGCAAGGGCCCGATGCGCAAATTCCCCTCGGCGTCGCTTTTTGCCCCCATGATGACATAAGTCCAGGGGCCGGGACCCGGCCGGTCAAGTTTCAATTCAGCGGCCACCGGTATGCCCTCCAGCGGGTTGCCTTCGATGTCAGCCACTGTTGCGAGTATGTACGCGCCTGGTTGCAAGTTGACTTCGACGGAACTATCCAGGTCGAAAAGGAACTGGGCGCCAGCCAGACCTTGCTCTGCATCCTTGGTGAACACAGCATACGTGGGCCCGTGGCGGTATCCCGGACCCCGGCCGGGGCGGTACTCAAAGCGTCCGGCTTCATCGGTTTGTGTCTCGTAGAGTAGGAGGCCGTCACGAAAATCGGCACTGTAGTGCCACATTCCTTCTATCGCGACAACCACCGTCAAGCCGGCCACAGGCTTCCCGTCCGGCCCACGCACGATTCCCTTGATTAACTTGGGCTTTGTGACCTTGAAATCTATGCCGGCGGCGGTCTTTCCTGCGACAACCTCCACCCCGAGCATGCCGGGCTCTGCCGGCTCGTAGTCTTTGCCGCTCGAGCTGACGCTTACTGTGTTGTTTCCGGGCGGCAGGCGCAGTCGGTAGTAGCCGGCTTCGTCGGTACTGGTTCCCAGCAGCGTGCCGCCCGACGATGGGTCTGCCGGCCCGTGCGCACGAATGCGAACACCGGCCACGGGCTGGCCGGTTTCTGCATCGGTCACGGTGCCCTCGACAAAGCCACCCTCGATCAACTCCAGTTCCACGCCCTGCCGATGGTCGCCGGCCTCCAGCCTGATGTCGGCGGCCGCAACAGCCGTGTAGTCCTCCGGTGCTTTTACCAGCACGTTGTATATACCCGGCGACAGGTTATCAAATTTGAACTCGCCGGCAGCATCCGAATCTCTGTGAGATATCGAATCCGTGCTTTGGGCCCGGATCTGCACGTCCGCCACGGGCCGGCCATCGCGGGTGATGCGCCCGGATATAGAAGCGGCCGGCTGCAGGACGATTGAGGTGTCCTGTGCGCCCGATTCCACATTTCCGGCCCGCTGCAGTTCCACCATGCCCTCCGCCGATGCCCGCAACCCAAGCACGCTCCCTCGGGGCAAGCCCGAAATCTCAAACCGCCCGGTCTCATCGGTAACGTCGCTCAGCAGCGGGAAAGCTGTTCTCAAAAACCAGCTTTCCAGCCCATCTCTCCCAGCGTAGCGGATAAACGTAACATTTACCGTGACCCCTGCCAGCGGATTGCCCTCGCGGTCCGTGGCCGTCCCCGCGCAGGTGACGGGACTGTCGCCGAGTTTGACAGTGGGCTTGTCGCCTTCGGTCACTATCGCCCAACCGACCGCATAGGCTTCTTTCGCAGCGACGATTGTGTGTTTCTGCTCCCGTTCCCGCCCATCCATGAAGAGATTCTTTAGGGCACTGGCAGCCAGGGCAGTGACGGTGATTGTAAAGGCCCCCGCCTCGTCGGCCTGCGTCTCTGCATAGGTCTCCCCAAACCAGTGACTCTTGGCGAAGACACGACACCCGGACAGCGGTTCGCCGGCAGGATCAGTCACCCGGCCTGTGATGGTAACATCTCTGGTCTGCGGAGCTTGGGCCGCGGCGAACGTAGCCATGCACAGCAATAGACCTAACAAGGCTCCGTTGACTCTGCGAAGCATAGGGCTCACCCCATCTCGATTATGCAATATGAGCGCGAATTCTCCATACCTGTTTGTGCGTATGCGTTGGCTTCCCGACCGTTAAGCAGTTTTGGTCCGGAACTCCAGACAACCGGAGACTTAGGCTGGAAGCCCGCCGCCTGCGATGAAAGAAGACTCAGCTAAGCCGATGGTGCGCGATGACGGCCTGGCCCAGCGACAGGCAACCGTCGCCAGGCGGCAGGTCCCGGTGCAATAGTACCCCGAGACCGGCCTCGCGTAAAGCCCCGGCCAGCTCCTCGACGAGTATGCGATTGGCGAAGGTGCCGCCGGACAGCGCCACCGTGTCCAGGCCGGTCCGCTTGTTTGCTGCCGTGGCGGCCTGTGCCAGCATCTGCGCGAATCCTACGTGAAAGGCCCCGGCGGTCTTCTCTCTGGCGACACCGGCGAGGCGGGACTCTACTATCTGCCGCAATAGTCGAGACGGGTCGAGCATCAGATTGTTCTCTGTAATGCCGAAATCAACATCCTGCTTAGCTGAGATGTCGGCTGCACCCTCCAGCATCATGGCCGGCTGGCCCTCGTAGGTGGCGTGCTGGCAGATATCCAGCAGCGACGAGACCGCGTCGAAGAGCCTGCCTGCCGAGGATGCCGGCGGAGCGTTGACATTGTTGTCGATCATCTGCTTGAACGCCGGCCAGGCGGCTGCGGTTTCCGGCGGATATAGCCGGGCAATCAGTTCCTCGGCCTCCGGGCCGTAGATGTCATACAGGTAAGCCATCGCGACGCGGTACGGCTGTTTGACCGCCGCATCGCCGCCGGGCAGCGGGATATACTTCAGGTGGCCGATGCGCTCGTAGTTGCGGTAGTCGCACACCAGCACCTCACAGCCCCAGACGGTGCCGTCGTCACCGAGGCCGGCGCCGTCGCAGGCCAGGCCGATCACCGGCTCAGCAGCGCGGTTCTCGGTCATGCAGGCGACGATATGAGCGTGGTGGTGCTGGCTCTGGATAAGCGGGATGTCGAGTTCAGCGGCCCGCTGTTTGGCATGACGGGTGGACAGATAATCCGGGTGCAGGTCACAGGCCAGCGCCTCGGGCTGGGTCCTGAAGATGTCCATGAGATGTTCGGCCGCGCGTATGAAGTAATCGAGCGCTGCGACGTCCTCCAGGTCGCCGAGATGCTGGCTCATGAAGGCGTTCTTGCCGGTGGTCAGGCAGACGGTGTTCTTCATGTTTCCGCCCAGCGCCAGCACCGGCCGCAGCTCTTCGCCGAGCCGCACCGGGAACGGCACATAGCCACGGGCGCGGCGCAGGAAGATCGGCCCCTCGGCGCTGTCACGGACCACCGAATCATCGCACCCCACGAGGATGTCGCGGTCATGGAGGAGGAAGGCGTCGGCCAT
This sequence comes from bacterium, assembly GCA_030604405.1. Lineage (GTDB taxonomy): Bacteria > Armatimonadota > Zipacnadia > Zipacnadales > UBA11051 > UBA11051. Next base: position 18,666 of record JAUVVY010000040.1, read on the forward strand.
GTCGCCCAGGCGCGCCAAGGCCTCATCGTTGCTGATGCAGAGGGGCTCGTCGCTGATGTTGCCGCTGGTCATCACCAGGGCGGTAAAGGCCGTCTCCTGCAGGCGGCTGCCCTTGCGCAGAAGCAGATGGTGGATGGGGGTATAGGGCAGCATCAGGCCATAGTCGCTGCTGTCGGGGGCGATGGCTGCTGCCAGGCCCTCGGGGTGTCGCTTGCGCACCAGCAGGATGGGGGTCTGGGGGCTGGTCAGGAGCTCGCGGGCCCGCTCCGACATAAGCCCCAGCCTCTGCGCCGTCTCCGCATCAGGCACCATCACGGCCAGCGGCTTTTGCTCGCGATGCTTGCGCATGCGCATCCGCTCGACTGCCTGCTGATTCGTGGCATCGCAGGCCAGATGAAAGCCACCGAGGCCCTTGATGGCGACTATCTTACCGGCGGCCAGCAGCTCCTGTGCCTGCACGATCGCCTCGTGCCCCTCGACGCGGCTTGCGTCTGATTCCAGCCACAGGCTCGGGCCGCATTGCGGGCAGGCCACCGGCTGGGCGTGATAGCGCCGGTCGGTAATGTCGGCGTACTCGGCGGCGCATTCGGGACACATCGGGAACTCTGCCATCGAGGTAGCCGGCCGGTCGTAAGGCATGCTGCGGATGATCGTATAGCGCGGCCCGCAGTTGGTGCAGTTGACAAAAGGGTGCAGATAATGGCGGTCCTCGGGGTCGGCCAACTCGCGCAGGCAGTCGCTGCAGGTGGCAACCTCCGGCGATACGAAGATGACGCCCGCCTGGCTGTGAGCGCTGGGGGCGATGGTGAAACCGGTGTACTCAGCGGGCGGGAGTTCTGCTACGTCCACGCGCTCGATGACGGCTATCGGAGGGGCTTCGGATACGAGGCGGTCGGCAAAGCGGCGGCACTTTTCGGCCGGCCCCTCGACATCAATTTCCACGCCGCCGGTGAAGTTGTGCACCTGGCCGCTCAGTTGCAGCTCTGTGGCCAGACGGTGGACAAAGGGCCGAAAGCCGACGCCCTGCACTATGCCCTCGACGGTAATGTGCAGGTGAGAGAGCTTCGTATCCTCAGTGGTCTGGCCGCCTTGCGGCTCAGGTATGGCTCGCATTGGTAGGACGCTCTTTCGAGGCTTGGCGAATCAGGCGAACTCGCACGATTCGAGAAGTATTGTGTTGTGGTCGCCGATCTCTACATAAGGCCCGCCGCAGCGCCTGCAACACAAGGTGTTGTCTATTTCCACGGTGGTCTGGCATTTCGCGCACGTGCCCAGCAGCGGGACAATCTCTATGTGCAAGACGATGTCTTCCAATCCTGGCTTGTCAGCGCGCGCAAAGCAGGCCTGCACGACCTCGGGGGTGACCGAGGCGAGTTCGCCGATCTTGATCGTGGCGCTGAGCACGCGGCTGGCGCCTTGCGTTTTGGCTTGCTTGGTGATTGTGGCGGCGATGATGTCAATCAGTCTGTGTTGTTCAGGCAATTGTGCGCCCCCTGGATGGATTTTCGGTGCGAGCGGAATGACGAAGCTGTGGAGACTTGCGGTCTTGATATTATAGATGTATGCGGCCCTTGTCAACCCGCCGTGGGCTGTGGGGCGCGTGTGAGAATTGTGGGTAGGCGATCTTGAGCGGTCGTGAGAGCAGAAACATGACAGCGTGATGTGTAGGGGCGCAATTGATTGCACCCACTCAGCAGCCGCGTGGAGGGCGTGATAAATCACGCCCCTACGGACAGGCCGAGCCCAACCACGCCCGCAAGGCCGCCTGTGCAAGGGGCAGCTCATTCGCGCAGCCGCATCGGGGCCATACCGGCGGCGTATGTCGTAGGACTCCGCACCTCCAGGCAGGACTCTGTGCCCTCAAGCGTGAAAGAGAGCTTGCGATAATCATGGTAACAAGGATCACTTTTCACACCAAACCAGCCAAACCCAAACGTAAGCGGAGACGGCAAGTAGTCGGTTTCGTCAAAAGGCACCTGGAAACCTTCGGCTGGCTGTGGTGGATAGATGTTGACACAGGCTGGCTGACCAGACATGCTGTAATATCCCAGGTGCATCGCCTCCGCAGCAAAGGCTGGCAAATTGAAACCGTTCCTCGAAAAGGCTACAAGCTCATCGCACGGCCCGAAATGCAACACTCCACCGATGCGCCGGCTCCCCGGCAGCCAAAGCAGAACCGCCCCAGCCACCCACAGTTCGTCAGAAGGCTGCTGCTGGAGCACGGCCACCTGTGGCTCGACGAAGTGGCCGCCGAGAGTATTGCCCCAGAGCAGCTTCGCCAACAGGTCTATTGGCTGCGGCAAAAGGGATGGGAGATTGAGACGACACCACGCGGTTACCTGCTGCACAGCCGGCCGCCAGACGATTCCCCAGCTCCCGCGCGCCACGGCTTTGTAAAAAACCACCTACGGCGCTACGGCAGGCTCAAGTGGGCGGACGCCACTTTGGCCCGCCTTAGCAGGCGCGTCGTGTACGGTCAGGTCCAACGCCTGCGCACAAAAGGCTGGCAAATTGAAAACCTTCCCGGAGAAGGATACAAGCTTATCGCAACTCCCCAAAGCCAGCTCTACGACGATACCCCGACTCAACCAGCATCAAAGTCGGGGGGCCGCTGGTGTTTCGTGAAAAGGCATCTACTGCAGCACGGCCACCTGTGGCCGGAGGAAGTGGCCGGCGAGAGCATCAGCCGAAAGCAGCTTCGCGGACAGGTCTATTGGCTCCGCAAAAAGGGATGGGAGATTGAGACGACGGCGCGGGGCTGGGTGCTGCACAGCCGGACGGCGGACAAGCCGCGAGCCAGCGCTCGACCCGGCTTTGTAGAGAAGCACTTGCAGCGGCGCGGCTCCTTGTCGTGGACGGAGGCCACCCGCGCCGGCGTTAGCAGGCACGTCGTGCACGCTCAGGTGCGACGGCTGCGCAGAAAAGGCTGGCGAATTGAAAACACACCCCGAGGAGTCCGCCTGCAGAGCATTCCCAGGCCAGCGCCTCGCGGAACCCCGAAGTCGCTTACTCGCCTATCGGACGTGAAGCGTCGGGGCTGACAAAGCAGGGAAATTGGGGACAGTCACCCATTTCTTGCCGCTGCGATCATAATGTCGTCCAAGATCGGTGGAAATGGGTGACTGTCCCCAATTTCCCTTACAGAGCCGCCAGCCGGACTTGGCCCCAGGTGCTGGGGTCGTAAGTGTACGGAAATCTGTCGCTGATTGCGTATGTCTGTCGCCCGCGGACCAGGTCGGTAATCAGGTAGGTGAACCCCATCGTCTGCCCCGGCTCCGGCTCGAAGCCCTGCAAGATCTCCGCCGGCAACAGCACCTCGAGGCTGTAAGATGTTTCGTCCTGGCGGGCGGCGATGACAATGTCTTCAGGCGCGGCCATGGCGGACTGATCGTGAGCGCGGCGGATAGGGGTCTGCCAGCCGAGTGGCTCCTGGCGACCCGGGCCACCGCCCTTGGGCAGGATGACGAAATGGTGGCAGAAGCGGGTCGCACGATGGCCGCTGAGGCCGCCGCGGGTGTCCAGCCATACCTGGAAGCTGTCGGCGCTGTGGGGGCGCTGGCGGCTGATGGCGACGGGTTCCTCGCGCTCGGCGAAAGTAGCCAGATAGACGCCGCGCTCGTTGTAGGCGATCTTTACCTCGGCAAACGGCTCGCCGCCATCGAGCTGAACCAGCGGCGGCAGGGCGGGTATGGCCTGCCAGTCGGACAGGTCGCCGTCAATGGTGATGTCGCCGGCACGGGGGCACTCGACCACCGGCCTGAAGAGCAATCGCGACGGGAAATCCACAGTTAGTTTTCCCCTCTCTTGGTCCATCTCGCGTGCCACAAGCTTTCCCCTTCGACGTTGCTCAGGGCGGTGAGCCTGTCGAACCGCAGCCTGTGGTCGTTGCCGTTGCCTTCCGGAGGGGCCTGCCTGCCCTGAGCCTGTCGAAGGGCCGAAGGCCTGTTCGGCGGGCCGAACATGCCTGAGACTGGCCCGCGCCCTTCTCATCGCTCTGTGGGCCGAATGGGGGATGTTTGGGGCCCCATCCGGCCCAGGCGTTGCCGCCACCAACAAAACGAGCCACCCATCTCGGTGGCTCTTTTTGCAATCTTGAACTGATCCGCGCTACTTCAGGCTTTGTTGCTATGCAGGTCGGAGAATTCGCTATCTGTCACGTTCGCGAGTCCTTGTGCGAACTGTATTATCTCTCCGGCATCTATTGGGCCTAGCCGTTTGAGCTCGGCCGCCTCATCGCTGTCGGGTTCCGGCTCTTTGATCATCGCGTTCCACTTCTCGTAGTCCAGCAGTTCCAGCCCTTCGTATCCGCACTCGGCGCAGCGGTATTTGAGGTACACGTGTACCGGCTCGTCTCCTACCATTACGAACCCGTGGGCCAGCAGTTCATTCAGACCGATGCGGTGGCCACACACGCACTGCACGACTGTATCCATGTTCATATACCTGTGCCCCTCCTGGCGGCGACTCCTTTTGTATCAGAAAATCGGCCAAAATGCAAGTGCCTTGCCTCGAAATGCTGCATCTTTTCTCACTAATTGGCGTATTGCTTTCCTGTCTGTGTGAACGCACCGCCACTTCTCAGCCCACGAGGACGCCGCCTGGGCACTTCCGCGCCATCCGGAGCACCCATGTCCAGAATATATAGCAATCCTCCTCGGAAATCAAGGCCCCGGTCGTCAACGCATCGGCCTCATGCCTGATTGTCTCCGCTACTTCGCCCTTGCCTGATCGACTCCGGGAGCCAGATCACACAAGAAAAGAAAGAAAAAGATGCTTTGCCTGCAGGAATACGTTTATCCCTTGTCGAAAATGGGTAAAATGTTATAGTGGATCCTAGAAGAGCTACGGAGGTAATGGAGATGTCGCGAACACGCTTGCGCAGTATCTCTGGATTCACGCTGATTGAACTGCTGGTGGTGATCGCAATAATCGCGATCCTGGCGGCGATCCTCTTCCCGGTTTTTGCCCGGGCTCGCGAAAAAGCCCGCCAGACTTCGTGTCTCAACAACGTCAAACAGATAACCTTAGGCCTTCTGATGTACTGCAATGACTATGACGGCAAGTATCCGGAGCGATATTACGTGATGGCGGGTCTCTCTGGCTGCAGCGGAAAGTGTTTCTGGCCCCGCGTGGTCGAGCCCTACATCCAGACCTCCACCGAGGGCTTGTGGCGCTGCCCGTCGTACCGTGAAGCACGCACCAACTGGTATTGTGGCGCTTACGCAGATTACGGGTTCAATTACAGACTGGACAACCTCATTGATGGGCAGGTCCGATGGCCCGCCATGACCGTACTGATGGGAGAAACGGCTTACTGGCACACAAGCGCCTTGCGTTGGTACGGATGGTACACCTGGTACGGGTTTAACAGCTACAATTACAACGCGCACACGTCGGGCTCACGCTACGACCACAACGGGCTCCAAAACCTCGGTTTCTGCGACGGCCATGCCAAGGCTGGCACCGAGACGGCCTTCAAAACCGCCTATGCCGCCGGTCATATCAGAATCACCAGGTAGTGGCACCCGCACTGACAACATAGCCCGCATTATTCATCGCCCCGTGGCTCGGGCTTCCACCCCGAGTCGTCGTTGCTGTTGCCGTTGCCTTGCGACATCACGCCGCCCGATCAGTCGAAGTGGAACCTCTTGGATTACCCAATAGAAGAAATCCGCGTTCTACTCTGCAACTTTGCATGCTGGCAACTAAAGTAGATTTCCTCCCCCCCTAGTAAGAAAGCCCGTAGTATCAGGGGTTGGCGGCGTCGGCGGGGATTTACTCCCCTAGAGCAAAAGGCCGATTTGACCCCCCTCAGCGGGCGCTTGCTGAGGGGGGTCAAATGACGCTGCCCGGGCCGTCCTGCGGTCAGAAGCTGCAGGCCAACTTTTCTTGCCACGGGGCCTCGTCGGTTAGTGCCGCGTGAAGGCGGCGGTCGAGTGCGCTGCGGTAGCGGCTTTCTCCTGGCGCGGGCCACCGCGAGCGGCCGTACTTGCCATGCAGGTGCAGCGTCTTGGTGGTCGGGTCATAGGTGGCATCTGCGCCGCAGTAGTCCATCAGTATCCACAGCGGCACCATGCTGGTGCCCTTGTAGAACACTGGCGGCACCACCATCCAGACTTCCTCCGAGCCGAGTTGCATCGTGCGGCGGTTGAGGTCCATCTGCATCTTGAACACCGGCGCGCCAATGTGCAGTCGCTGGGCGGGCTTGTCGTAATAGACTGAGCAGCCCAGCATCTCCAGGGTCGGCCGCGCCGGCAGTAGCAGTTGCCCTTCGATCTCCACCGGCGGCACCGGCAGGTCGGCGGCCTGCCCGTTGATGATTACCTTCAGGTCCCTGTCGGCTGGAGTCAGCTTCACGTCGCCGCTCTCAGTGTGGATAATGAACTCATCATCCCAGGCGTCAGGTTTACTGTAAAGCTCCGAGAGCGTGACCAGCCGGTAGCCCTTGGCCTGCAGAGCGGGCACCATGCGTTTGACTGCCGCCACGGTTTGGCTGCGTGGGCCGCCACCGTCGTGCATCAGAATGATCGCACCGGCGCGGGCCGCAGCCATTGCGCGGTTGTATATCGCATTTGAGCCCGGCCGCCGCCAGTCACGGGTGTCGCCGGTCCACATCACGACGCTATAGCCCATGCTCTTGAGCACTCCGCGCACCCGCGAATTGACTGCTCCGTAGGGCGGCCGGAAGTACCGCGCCCGGCCCCCTGTCAGTGGCTCCACCGCCGCCTCCCAGCGCCGCACCTGCTGGCGGATGGCGGCATTGGAAAGCTTCGTGCAGTTGGGGTGTGACCAGGTGTGGCACCCGATCTCGTTGCCGTTGGCTACGGCCCGCTTGACTATGTCGGGGTGTTTTGGCACCCAGCAGCCGAGCACAAAAAACGTCGCCCGGGCGTGATGGGCGGCCAGCACGCTCAGTATCTGCGGGGTGTAAGTCGGATGCGGCCCGTCGTCGAAGGTCAGCGCCAGCCGCCTGCGTTTGCCGGGCACGCCGCCGTGAGCGGTTGTGACGGCGGCCAGTACAATCCCCTGCAGCTTGCCGCTGATCTGGCCGCGATAGACGTACTTGATGCCACCGACACCGCTTTGAGTCAGCCAGGGCAGCGGCTTGGGCCCCTTAGGGGTCATGACCACCGGGGTGATGAAGCTGGCGGTCTGCGTAATCGGCTCTACACGATCGCCGGCGGGACTGATCTCGACGACATCGCCCGGCCGCACCGATTCGTCCGGCCTCACGAGTGCGTTATTTACTCGGAATATGGGCGGTGTGCCGCGGCCCTTGTTGAGGAGTGCGCCTGAAACATCCAGCAGGTCGCCGGGCTGCAGGGGGATATCGAGTCGCCTGGCGCAGTCGGCCACGGTGAGCGCCCTGAGCATTGGCACCGCGCGGCCATTGACCGTGGCGCGCCGGCAGTAGCCGACCGCGATCAGCAACAACATCGCCGCGCCGACCGCGCACAGCGCCCATGTTGCGGTCCTGCGCATCGGATCGAGCATTCCGGTGTCGCCGCTGGTGCGCTCTGGCAGGCCGGTGTCTGTAGTTTTCACTGTATCGGTGCGGCTTTCTGCCATTTCATCTCATGCAAGAAAAGAACCCCTGGGCGCTCAGGCCAGGGGCATTCAGTCAGGGCATTAAGACCACTTGCTGCGGCGTAAGCTTGTTCACATGGTCTCCTGAGTTGTAGGGCTACGTAGCGAAATTGACCAGGGCCCGCTTGTCAATTCTGTTCCAGTCAACGCCGATGCCGAATAGCTCGCACATCGGACGCAGCGGGACATAAGTGCGGCTCTGCATGCGAACAGCTCGCCGGCCCAGGCTCTGCTTGTTGCCGTCAACGTAAATCCTGGCGCTGCCCGGAATGACCCGCACGACCATGCTGTTGCGATGCACCTCGATGTAGTTGCGGCTGGGGCCCCAGATGATGCCGCCGCCGATGTGACGCATCAGGTCGGTGAGGGTGATATAGACCCGCCCGCTGCGGACGAAGCCGTGCTTCTCCAGATCGGCTTCGCGGCCGTTGAACCACACGATCTCGCGCAGGATGATCTTACGGCGCAGCTTGAAGAAGTTGGGGTCAGGCCTGGTGACTTGCTGAAACAGCGCCTGGTGGGATGTGTTGTAGATGTGCAGCGGCACCGCGCCGGTCGAGGCCAGAAGCACCTGCCCCTCGGTACAGTCAATCCGCAACTCGTGAACGCCGTCGGCCAGATCGCCGGTGTCGAGGGCGTATTCGGGCATACTGATATCGGTCATCAGCTTGATCGCCCCGTCAACCACGAAGTTCTTCATGCCCTGGGGCATGGGGCTGGACGGCCGCAGTGTGATCTGTCCGCGCACGGCCGCCGATGAACCCAGCGGCACCACCGGCTCGGCGGCGTTAATCGTAATGCCGAGCTGGCTGCCGGCCGAAATCGTCGTGGTGTTGGCGCCGGCGGCCACACAAATCACGATTAGTGCTATAATGGCTGTGCCTAGCATCACTCGTTGCATCGCCTGAAGCACCTCTTTCTGACCTACATGCCTGCTGTCTGAGTCTCTGGAGTTGCGCAGGCTCACTATAGCACAACAATTTCGGCGGAGTCAACGCAATCCAAAAAGGCGCTGTCCGCTTTCTTAGATATCAGACAATGATACCACTTCGCGATAGCCTCAAGTCCCAGTCCACGCCGTATGTCAACATCGGCCTCATCAGCATCTGTGTGCTGGTGTTCGTGGCCCAGTTCGCGGCTGCCGACGGCCTGCTGCGCTGGGCGTTTGTGCCCCGTCACCTCGTCAGCCCGGCGGCGTGGTCCCAATATGGCGCGGGAACAATACTGCTCTCCGGCATCACCGCAATGTTCATGCACGGCGGCCTGCTGCACCTGGCCTTCAACATGCTCTTTTTGTGGGTCTTCGGCGACAACGTGGAGGACCGCCTGGGACACGGCCGTTACCTGGTCTTCTACCTGGCTTGCGGAATCATCGCGACGCTGGCCCACAGTCTGGTTACACTTTTTTCCGAAGTGCCGATGGTGGGCGCCAGCGGAGCCATCGCCGGGGTGATGGGGGCGTATTTCGTGCTGTTCAAACACGCCACAGTCCGCGCCCTGGTGCCGATATTTATCATCATCACGGTCGTGGACCTGCCGGCGGTTCTCTTCATCGGCATCTGGTTCGTATTCCAGTTTGTATCCGCACTTGGGATCATCAGCAGCCAGCCCGGGATCGCCTTCGTGGCGCATGTCGGTGGCTTTGTGGCCGGTTACCTGATGGCAAGGCCGCTGGTACGGAGACGCCGCCGGCCGCCGCCGCGTGTTGTGGACTTCCGCATCGAGTAGCCGATCAACGGCAGCGCGCTGGGCCGTCCGGGGCCCGCACCCGACCCCCGAAACACTTCACTGTTTTCTCCCGAGACTGTTGGGAATGGAACTATCGCAACCTGTCTCAGGTCTAATGCTATAACAAGTAGCACGGTGGTTGATATCGTGAAGCTGGGTACAGAAGGGACATGGTTGCGATGACCAGGAAAACGAGCACGAGCATCATAGCAGTAGTGATCATAGTGGTGGTAGGCGTGGGGGCAGCGGGGCTGTGGCTGCAGGGGGCGTCAAACGCCCAGGCCGCCGATGACGTCGCAGCGGGCAGATCCACGGGCGGCGCTTTGGACGTGGTCAATAAAGAAGGCGAGGTGGTCGGCACTTGCCCGCTCAAGCATACCGATGTGCGCGCCGAGATCTCCGGCTTCGTCGTCCGGGTGGAGGTCACCCAGAAGTTCCACAACCCCTACGAAGAGAAGATCGAGGCGGTCTATACCTTCCCGCTGTCGCAGAATGCCGCGGTTGATGACATGTTGATGAAGGTGGGCGAGCGCGAGATCAAGGGGGAGATAAAGCGCCGCGAGGAAGCTCGGCGCATCTACGAGGCGGCCAAAGAGGCCGGGCACATCGCGAGCTTGCTGGACCAGGAGCGGCCCAACATCTTCACCCAGTCGGTCGCCAACATCATGCCCGGCGAGAGCGTGGATGTGACCATCCGCTACGTGGAAGTGCTCAAATACGAGGACGGCTGGTTCGAGTTCTCCTTTCCAACGGTAGTCGGCCCGCGCTACATTCCGGGGCAGCCGACCTCCCGGCAGCCGGAGACGCCCCCACAGCTCGAAGGCAAAGTAGTGGAAGTTGAGACGCCTGAGGGTGAGAAGGAGCCGAAGGGCACTGGCTGGTTGCCGGATACCGACCAGGTGCCGGACGCCTCGCGGATCACGCCGCCGGTAACGGTCCCGGGCACCCGCGCCGGCCACGACATCTCCATCAGCGTCAACCTGGACGCCGGCGCAGCGGTGCGCGAGCTGGATTCAAAGCAGCACGAAACCGCGACCGAGCGCGACGGCGATATCATCAAAGTCAGGCTCAAAGAGAAAGCCACTATCCCCAACAAGGACTTCATCCTGCGCTACAAGACCGCCAGCGACGAGATCGGGGACGCGGTGTTGACACACGCCTCCGACCTCGGGGGATTCTTCACGCTCATTTTGCAGCCACCGGAGCGGGTGGCCCCGGAGCAGATCACTCCCAAGGAGATGGTCTTCGTCCTCGATACCTCCGGCTCGATGAACGGGGAGCCGATCGAGAAAGCCAAGCAGACAATGTTCCATTGCCTGGCCAATCTCAACCCGAAAGATACCTTTAATCTCATAACCTTCGCCGGCGATACCCACATTCTGTTTGATAAGCCGGTGGCGGCAACTAAGCAGAATGTCGAGAAGGCCCAGGACTTCGTCAAGAGCCTTAAGGGCCGCGGGGGCACGGAGATGATGAAGGCGATCCGGGCCGCGCTTGAGCCCTCAGATTCGCAGGAGCACATGCGCATCGTTTGCTTCATGACCGACGGCTTTGTGGGCAACGATATGGCGATAATTGACGAAATCCAGCGCCATCCCAATGCCCGCATCTTCTCCTTTGGCGTCGGCAGTTCGGTCAACCGCTTCCTGCTCGACAATATGGCGAAGGCGGGACGCGGCGAGGTGGACTACGTGACACTCAACACGGCCGGGGAAGACGTAGCCAAGCGTTTCTACGAGCGGCTGCGCAATCCGGTGCTGACTGACATTGAGATAGACTGGGGCGGACTGCCGGTCACCGAGCTATATCCGGAGCGCATTCTGGACCTGTTCAGTGCCAAGCCGGTAGTTGTGTACGGGCAGGCTCTGAAGGCGGCCAGCGGGCAGATCACGCTGCGCGGCAAGGTGGCAGGCCGGCCCTTTGAGCGCAAGATCGCCGTAGAATTGCCGGACCGCAAGCCTGAGCACGAAGTCCTGGGCCCGCTGTGGGCGCGGCAGAAGATCGAGCACCTGATGAACCAGGACTGGCGAGGCATGCAGGAGGGCAAACCGCGCACGGACATCAAGGAGCAGATTGTTGACCTGGGCCTGAAATTCCGACTGGTCACCCAATATACCTCGTTCGTGGCCGTCGAGTGGATGGTGATCACCGAGGGCGGCGAGGCGCGGAGAGTGCCGGTGCCTGTCGAGATGCCCGAGGGAGTGAGCTATGAGGGTGTGTTCGGGGATAGCATGAAGTTGGGCGTGTATTCTGCGAGGAGACTTTCCAGCCGGGCATATGCGCCGACAGCCGGGCCAGCGGGACCAGTCGGGCGGCCGCGTGCGAGCGGCAGGGGAGCCGTGGACTACATCCAGGACGACGTGTACGATCTCGCCGACCGTGAAGCTCGGGAAGAGAAAATGACGCCCGGGGAGAAGCGGGAGTTCCGACTGAAGAACCGCCTGGCGGACGAACTGCAAGGCCTGGCCGAGAAGGTCGCTCAGGAAGGCCAGAACGGCAACCTGACCACCGCCGATGGTGTCGAGGTCAAGGCCGGCCTGGTCGAAGTGCAAGTCTGGCTGAGCGATGCTTCGGATGAGAATCTGGCGAAGCTGAAAGAGCTTGGCTTGCAGATACTGGGGCAGGCCAAGAGCGTCAAGATGGTAATCGCCAAACTGCCGGTGGAGAAGCTGGAAGAGCTGGCGGTGCTGGACTTCGTGGTGCGGGTGGAGCCGGTGCCTGCCGCCGGTGGGTAACTGACGGGATAGCCTGCAGCAGAACATGCAATAGCCGCCACAAGCTGTGGCGGCTATTGCTGTGGGCCTGTAACCTGGATTATTCGTGAGTGACACGCGTTGGTGAGTGATTGGGGTTAGGACCTTGATGACCTCTGCTCCCGTGACTACGGGTAGCTTAGGCAACAGCAGCGGCCTCCCTCACAGTCAGCTTGTAAACGAGGGCTTCGGTTGCGGCGGCCATGTCAAATGATACCTGTGGGCTGTCGGGCGGAATGGGGTCGCCATCCTCCTGCAGAACCTCAAGGTATAGCTGGATCGCTTCCTCAGCCATTTGCAGTGCGTGGGGTACAGTCTTACCCCAGGTGAAACACCCGTCGAGGGCGGGAACGGAAACCGAATACCGCCCGTCCTGCTCGCGCATAAGTACCACGGTGTAAGTCAGTTCATTCTTTTTCATCTCTTCAACCTCCGGGGCACCACTTACTCAGAAACTCCCCGATTAGAAGGGCTAAGAACAAGTCCGGCGGGAACGTGATCTGTCACACCAACGCTACTTGAGCAGCCGCCGGAACTCCTCTATGGTCAAGTCCGCGTCCCGGAGAATAGCTCTCAGGGTTCCGGGCTTCAGGTCCCTGCCCGCATGTACGGGCACCGGCACAGTCACTTTCGTTTTCGGGTGGCGGAGTATCATATGAGCGCCGGTCTGTCGCCTAAAGACGAAGCCGGCCCGCTCTAGCGCCCGCACAGCTTCCTTGCCGGAAACTACGGGTAGCTTAGGCAACAGCAGCGGCCTCCCTCACTGTCACCTTGTAAACTAGCGCCTCTTTCCCGTCGCCCAAGTCGAGGGCTACTGTGTCAACGTCCGGCGGCATAGGGTCGCCATCTTCCGCCAGCACCGCCAGGTAGCCCTGAATCGCGTCCTGGGTCATCCACAGTGCCTCTGGCAGGTCATCGCCCTGTGTGTGGCAGCCCTTGAGGGCCGGAACAGAGACTGAATAGCCCCCGTCCTGCTCGCGCATGAGTACCACGGTATAAGTCAGTTCCTTCTCTTTCATCTCTTCAACCTCCGGGGCACCGCTTACTCAGAAACTCCCTGATCCTGTGTCCTGGCGATAGGTTCAGGTAAACCTCCGTGGTTAGCGGCCTGTCGTGGCCCAGTAGGGTTTGCAGTGGCGGCGTGGAGATGCTCCTATTGATGCAGTTGACCGCGAAGATATGCCTGAGTACATGTGGGCTGACCGGCTTGGTTATTCCGGCAGGGCATGTTCTGTCTTGAGGCAGTATAACATGCTCTTGGATGCTTGTCCATGTGAGGCAAGGAGGCGACACGGTGAGGCAAATGAACGACCTCGGGCTGGAAGCTGAGAACGCTGACCCACGCCTCTGGCGTGGGTGCCCTCGCGTTCTCACCTGACCTGCGCTTGGCGCAGGTCAGGCCGAGCCACGCGTTGATTGATGAGTTGTTCGAGATAGTCGGCATCATATTGTCAAGATTGCGCGGCGGATGAATCAACGACATTCCATTTCCCGGTAGATATCCTCGCGCGTCTCGCGGTAATGGGCGTTATCGGGAGATTGCTCTAGCGCACGGGTGTAGTCGGCGGCGGCCTCGTGAAGTCGGCCCAGGGCGCGGTAGGCATTGGCTCGGCGCACATAAAGGCCCTGCAGGTCAGGCTGCAGATCAGCGGCCGTGTCAAAATCATCTATGGCCTGGCGGTAGGATTGCTTTTTCGCAAAAGCCACACCGCGAGCCAGATACGCCTCGGCATACGCGGGGTCGCGGCTGATCGCCAGTCCGAAACTTGCAATCGCCGGGTCGAATTGGTTCATGCCCATTTGGTCCATGCCGCGCTGATGGGCCTCACGCGCCTCGTCGGTTGGCATCATTGCTCCTCCGGTTGCGGCTGGTTGACGGCTGTGGCGCACTGAGCGCAGAGGGTCTGGGCCAGGAAAAAGGCTCCGCCGATGACATCCGCCGCGCGCATCAGATGAACGTCGGCATCCCCAATCCTGCTGTCCTTTATCTGGCCGCGGCTGCGCATGTGGCCCTCGATGGCTCTTTCGACAAGACACGGGCCGTGCCTGCGAAATGTATCGCCCCATACCTGTACCACGTTGCCAAAGGCATCAACGATCTTGCGCGGCTCCAGCCTGGGGGCGATGCAGGGGCAGTGAGCCATGGTTTCGCCCATGTGAAATGCCGTATTGGTGTTCATCCCCACGCCCAGCAACAGCACATAGCCGCCCCAGATGGCCAGCTTGCCCAGCGGGCAATTATGGCTGAAGGTGCCGGCCTCGAGATGGCCTTCGACAAGGCAGTCAGCGAGATAGCCGATAGCGCCATAGGGATGCGTCGGGTGCATGCTGCGGCGCGCCTCGGGCCGCTTGCGCAAGGCCTCGGTAACAGCGCCATTTGTCGAAGGCGTAGTCTTTATGTCGAATACCTTGGCGCTGCCGTGGTTGAAGGTCGGCGTCATCACGGTGCCCTCAGGCCCTACAACCTCCAGCAGGGCGTCAAGCACTGCGTCGGCTCCGCCCTCGATATGGCCGAACGCGGAGAGGGAAGTGTGTACCTGCACCAAGTCGCCTTGCTGCAGGCCGATTTGCCGCAGGCCAGCCACGATGTCGTGCTTGGTTACCACGGTCTTGCCTGTCGGATCGTACATGTGACCACCTCTTGGGCGTGTCGGTAAGACAATATTTCGCAGTAGAGGCGTCTTGACCTGCCGGAAGGTTTGGGGAAGGCGGCAGGGAAGGGTGTAAGTGGTTAGTCCGGGGGACCAACGGCGCCGCTGCTTCCCGGGACAAGTTGGCCTTCGGTATCTACGCCGATTGGCCGAGTACCTTCGCGTAGGTCTTCCGTTGTGGTTATGCAGATTCCTGGTCTGCGACGCGCGCATCTGTGATGATAGGCGATGGTGCTGTGACAGGTCTTGGGCCGGATAGGGAACCCGAATTTTGCTTTCGCAAAATCCACCCTATTTGGCCCCTCCGAAAGGCTACGACAACGGCAACGGCGGCGGGCAGGATGCCCGCCCCACGGGAGTATATTGTGAGGCCCGAGCTACGCGGTAAGTAAAAGACATTCACAGGCTAGAAAGCCCCGCCGCCGCTAAAGCTTCCGCCTTCGCCAAGGCTATGGCGGACAGGATGGCGGGCAAGCTTGTGCCACGCGATGAGTATTAAGAAGGCCGAGCTATGCGGTGATTATTGTGAGGCCCGAGGTATGCGGTAAGTGAAAGACATTTCATTCGGGCCCTCCGAAAGGCTACGGCAACAATTATGAGTAAATGGGTGTCGCGTCCGGATGATGTTGATGCGCTAGTTGAGAAATGGGCCGACGAATTCCCGCAATACCTCAGGGCCGAGTCGAAAACTCAATACGGCGGGCACCCGGTGTGGGCGCTGACTGTGACCGACCACGAGCAGGAAAGCGACCAAAAGCCGGCGGCAATGTTCTTCAAGCCCCACGCCCATGAGCCAGCACCAATAGCCGCGCAGATGAACTTCATCAGCCAGCTTCTGACCGGCCAGGAATTGGATGGCACACCGACCGCTCTGCCGCGTGAGGAGATTCTCGCCAACACCGTGCTGTGCTTGATGCCTGACGCCAATCCGGCCGGTACCGCAGCGGCACCTGTTGATGCCTGGGACGGGAGCCAGTACACCAACGAGGAGTTCTGGGCCTGGATGCGCGGCATTGATCCCGAAACCGGCAAGATGTGGAAGCGCGTGGACCTGTGGGATGACACCGTCGAGGAGCCGCTGCCACTGCGCTACGGGATCGTCTATGAGCAGATATCTGAGCACGAGTACGTGGAGCCGAACCGCCACCACCGCTCGAGTCTGTTCCGGTGGATCCTCGAGCTGCGCGAGCGCCGCAAATGGGATCGGATGCTGAGCTTGCATCAGTGCGAATTCACGGGCACGGTGGAAAACGCCATGATGATCCTGCCGTGCCTGTATGACGAGCAGCCGGCGGAGCTGCAAGAGATGGAATCGGCCTGGGCGCGGCGGATCGTGGAGGCCTGGGAAGAGGTCCCGGGCGGTAAACCGAGACAGGAGATCGCGCCGCTGGGCTACACGGGCCAGCAGCGGCAGTACTTCGTTGACCGCTGGGGTGAGATCTACAAAGACAGCGCCATCATTACCTCCGAAATCCGCAACAACTCGCTGCCGTGCCCGCCGGAATTGCAACAGGCGCTGAATGAGAAGGCGATCGAGGTGACGGTGGCGGAGCTGTTGGATGGCAACTGAAAGTAGGCTCCAGAGTAGAGGAGGAGGAATGATGAAAATCTCGGTGGGGCTAACAATCTGGGTAGTTGTCGCAAGCTGCTGCGCCTGGTTTGGCGGTCCACGTACAGTGTCGGCGCAGACGATCATCGCGCAGCAAGCGGAGGAGGCCACAGAGATGCACCGCATACCACCGCCGCTAGTGGATGTCACGGAGCTGGGGGCCAAGGGTGACGGCGCCAGCGACGATCAGCCCGTCATTCAGAAAGCCGTCGAGCAGGTGGAAGCGGCCGGCGGCGGCACAGTCGTCATCCCGCCCAGTGAGACCCCCTACATTGTCCGAGACAGCATCACCATCACGGGCAGCAACGTCCGCATCGTCGGCTACGGCGCGACGCTGAAGCTGGCCGATCATGCCAATGACGGGGTCATCACCGATGTCATCGAAGTCGTCGGCACGGCTGAAAAGCCCGTCGAGGACCTCGTCATAGCGGGCCTGACACTTGACGGCAACTACTGGGCGCAGAGCGGATCGAGAAACCCCCGCTGCCTGGACTGCGACTACGCAGTCGGGGCGCTGGTGAAGGACTGTGAATTCACGCGCGGGTTCGTCGCGATGACGTTCGGCGCGGGCTGCGAGCAGTGCACCGCGCTGAACTGCACGGCGACGCTCTGGCATAACGATGGCTTCAATGCCGACGGCGGGGGCCGCTCCGGCGGCTCTTCGTCCATCAGCTTCATCAACTGCCATGCGCGCGGAGCGCCCAATGAGCGGGATGGTGGCCTGCCTGGCTCGCGTGACAGCGGATGGGAGATCGAGGACGGGGTGCAGGATGTGTGGCTGGTCAACTGCTCGGTCGAGCACGCCGGCGGCGATGGCTTCACTGTCCGCAATCATGGCGGCTATGAGCACGAGGTCACCGAAAACATCAATTTCGTCAACTGCCGCGTCACTAACGTCACTGCTGATGCCTGGGACATCTACAGCCGCACCGAGACCAATGTCACGCGCCGTATCCGGCTGCTGAACTGCTACGCCGACTGCCCAGTCAAGCTGTTCAGCGGCGTAGAGCAGGTCACCGTTTCAGGCGACTTCCCTGGCGGCCTGTTCCTTGGCCGTCCCGACAAGCCCACACCGCTCCGCGATGTGGAGATCTACAACGTGTGTACGAGCTATCTGGCCCTATTGGCGCAGGAGGTATTCGCCGCCAATGTGGTAGTGCAGGCGGATGGCCCCCGGGGCGTGGAACTTGTCGCAGGCTGCTCGGACGTGGAGATGGCTTTTTGCACGGTGACAGGCGCCAGCGAGACGGGAATCGTCTGCGCGAATGTGGCAGCAGTGATAGCCAATTGCGTCGTGTGGGGCAATGGTACAAGTCTTTTGGCAGAAGGAGAGCATCAGCCGACCATGTCCCACTGTTGTATTGAGGGCGGCCTGGCGGACGGCTGCGGCGATGGCGGCGGCAACATCAACGCGGATCCGAGGTTCCGAGATGCGGAGAACGGCGACCTGCGCCTGGGCCAGGGCAGTCCGTGCATAGGTGCGGGCCTGCCGCTCGCGGGTCTCAGCCACAGGCTGCGTCTGATGGCGACGAGGGACCTCGCAGGAAGGCCGCGGCCCGCCCCGCCGGAGTCACTGCCGGACCTGGGCGCGTGGGAAAGCGCCATGTAAATGCGTGTATCCGTCGGCGGCTAAGCAAATCTCAGTTGTCTCCAGCAGGTGATTTTGGAAGAAAGATGGTAAATGCAAGGCGCGTACCTTAGCCCGGATTATTTGCGAAGATCGTCGCACAGGAGGCGACACTGCTGGCAAAGGGCATTTCGACCCGCACAGCGCCCTTTCCTAGAATACCTCCAAAATGACACAGTGCAATTCCGCGTAGGCCAGGCTTTCCGCTTCGACGGTGCTCAGGGCGGTGAGCCTGCCGCAGGCCCTGAGCTTGCCGAATGGGCCGAACCGCAGCCTGGCTGGTGGTTGGCCCGTAACAGCGTCGGGCTAGAGACTGTAGTTATGCAAATGCTGTTGACGGCTGGGCCGGATTCTCGGCGGAAGCTGCGCTTCCGCCTCGTATGCGGCCCCTCCTATGGGTTATTCTGTTTGGTGGAGGGGAGTGGGGGATGCAGGTGGAAAAGGTCTGCGGTGTGGTGGGGCATGCCCCACCACACCGCCTGA
>JAUVVY010000073.1 GCA_030604405.1 bacterium
CCAACTTGCCGCTGCCGATCGCGCTGGCGGAGATTCAGGGCGAGATGCGCGGCTTTGCCATCGAGAGCATCCGCTACTTTGCCAAGTGCATCCGCGAGGGCACCGAGCCGTTCATCACGCCGATAGACGGCCTGCGCAACACCGAGACGGTGGTTGCGATTCACGAGTCGGCCAAAATCGGCCAGCCGGTGGAGATCTAGGCAAGGCGGCCTGCAATCGCATTTTGCTCACAGGGGCCGATTTTCGCCTGAGGTGACCATCGGCCCTTTCTTCTTGGGAGTTTCACAGTGAAGCGCTATCTGTGGATAATTGCGGCAGTTGTCGGCCTGGCCGGGGTGATCGTCGGTCTCGGCCAGGGCGAGTGGGGCACGGTCCTGGCCTGGGCCCGGATATTGTGCACCTCGTGTATCGGGCTGAGTGACTGATTCGGAGGCCGACTGGAAGCCAGCCATGCCTCATAAGATCAAGAAGATAGCAAACTTCCGCGTCGGGTACCCGCGCCGCAGGCGTGGGTGCGGCTTTCCAGCCCGTCCGGCATCTAGCATCCCTGCGGACAACGGCTGTCGGGCTGGAAACTGTAGTTGTGCAGATCTCTAGTCTGTGCCCCGCGCATGTGTGATTGAGGCGATGGCGGTGCGACCGGCCGTGGGCCGGATGGCCGTGAGTTTGCAGGCAAACTTCCGTCCATGCGGCCCCTCCAAACGACTCAACGACAACGGCGTCGGGCTGGAAAGCCCGACCTACGCGACGATTGTTTGCGGAACGCCGACCTACGCGACAATTGTTTGCGCAAGCCCGACCGACGCGACAATAATCAAATGGCACAAGCAAGCGAGAGCAGCAAATCCGACGGTGATGAGGCACTGAGCGGCCCGCGATGGATATACCAGCGCAACTGGCTCCAGATCGCGGCCCTGGTGGTGATGAACTCCTACTTCTTCTCCTGGGCCAAGGGCTTTTGCGTGCCGGCGTTGAACTGCTGGGCCTGCCCGGGCGCGATCTTCGGCTGCCCGCTCGGCGCGATACAGAACAGTTCCATAGCTGCGCAATGGACGCTGGGCAACAAGCCCTGGTACGCGATTCTGCCGCTGTACGTGCTGGGCGCGCTGGTTGTGTTCAGCGCGCTGTTCGGCCGCATGATGTGCGGGTGGATTTGCCCGTTCGGCTGGCTGCAGGACAAGCTGGCCGCGCTGCGCAAGAAGCACTGGCGGATCCCGAAGGCGCTGCGCTATCTGCGCTATGTCATGCTGGTGGCGCTGGTTCTGATTGTCCCGTATCTTACCGGTGTGCCGTGGTTCTGCAAGCTGTGCCCGCAAGGCGCATTGCAGGGCGGGTGGCTGCAGCCCATCTTTGACGCAGATGTGCGTGCCGCCATCGGCAGCTTCTGGTGGATCAAGCAGGCTATCCTGGTCGGCTTTCTGGTGCTGATGGTCTTTGTGAAGCGGCCGTTTTGCGGTACGGTCTGTGCCCTGGGCGCAATATTCTCGCTATTTCACCGCTACAGCGTATGGCGCATTGATTTTGATGCCGAAAAATGCGTAAACTGTATGTGGTGTGTGCGCAACTGTCCGGCGGGCATAGATCCACGCAGAGAGCTCAACGGGTACGCGTGCATCGGCTGTCTCGAGTGCGCCAAGTGCCCGCATGGTGCGATCCAGTCGCGTCCGATGTGGCAGGCGATGCCATCCCAAGCGCCAGCGGAGGAATAGACGGTGACCAGAGCGGCGGAAAACCTGGGCTTCAGCCGCAGCGACATCCCGGAGCTTACGGTGAGGGTGCTGCGGGCGGGTGAGGGCTCGCGGCCGGATGTGCGGCTGCTGAATGTTGATGGCAGGCTGCTGGTAATCAAGGATTATGCCGCAGGTGCGAACTTTGCGAAGCGCTTCATTGGCCGCTATCTGGTGCAAAGAGAGCTGGCGGCCTACATGCGGCTGAAGCGGCTGCGGGGTGTGCCGCCCTGTTATGGTTGCCTGGACCCTTACACTCTGGTCACCGGTTTTGTTGATGCGCAGCCGGCGCCGGAGGTTGATCCCAGCCGATTGACCGCTGATTTTTTCGGATGCCTGCTGGACCTGCTGCGGCAGATTCACAGCCGAGGGGTAGCCCACGCGGACCTCAAACGGCTTCTCAATATTCTAGTTGACAAACACGAGTATCCCGTGCTGGTTGACTTCACCGCTGCGGTCATCGTCGGCTCCAGCCCGCTGGCGGCTCTGGTTCTACCGCACATATTTGAAAATGACCTCCGTGGGGTATATAAACTAAAGAAGCACTACGCTCCCGCGCTGCTAACGCCCCAGCAGGAGGCATTTCTGGAGCATCGGTGTCTCGGCGAGAGGGTATTTCGCCGACTCACAGGACACTTTCGCGAGCCGCTGCAGAAGTTGTCAGGTGGCGAACCGTAGGCCCCACCGTTCGTCTAATCATACAGCGCAATCATCAAAGCCGTGCTTGCCGCCCCACCGGCAAGCACCATCAGGAGTTTGCATAGATGCCAAAAAACAAAGCACAACGCTCACGGGCGAGGCGACGCCAGGAGTTCGAACGGCTGCTCAAGCAGCATGAGCGCAACATCTACGCTGCGGCAATGCGCCTGACCGGCTCACATCAGGACGCCGAGGACCTGACGCAAGAGGCCGTCGTCAGCGCCTATCTGGGGTTTGACAAGTTCGAGCTGGGAACAAATTTCCGCGCCTGGATGTTGCGGATATTGAGAAACACCCATATCAACCGCTACCGGAAAATGCAGCGTAGTGTCAGTACCGTGGAATGGGAAGAGCTGGGCGATGAGTCGAGAGCACCGGGCGGAGTAGAGTCGTCATCACTGCCCGGCCTGGAAGCCGAGGTACTCTGCAAGGTGCCCGACGAGGGAATTGTGCCCGCTCTGGACGCGCTGCCGGAGGAGTTTCGTATAGCAGTGGTGCTTTCGGATATTCACCAGTATTCTTATGACGAGATCGCCGAGGAGCTCGACATCCCACTGGGCACGGTGCGATCGCGCATCTTTCGAGGGCGCAAACGGCTCAGAGAGAGCCTGGCCGACTACGCCCGCGAGCGACACTTGTTATGAAAGAGTCTAACTGCCCACTTTCAGAAGAGCAGCTAACGGCCTTTTTGGAAGACGACCTGGCGCCCGAGCAGATGCGACGGCTGGCGCGACATATCATGGCGTGCCCACACTGCAGCGAGGTGCTGGGCCGCCTGCGCGCCGCACAGACAGTCATGGAAATGCCCTGCCCGGCCGAAGACACTGCCACGCCCGCGCCCGAGTTGTGGGATCGCGTGAACTCCCGGCTCGATGAAGTGGACAGACTCATGCAAGCCACCCCCTCCGTTGACGAACACCCGACGCGGCCGTATCTATACAGGCTGGTCGGTGTCGGTGTGGCACTCATCCTGCTCGCCGTCGTCGTTCAGCAGGTCATGCTGCGTACCATTTCCGGCGTGCGGCCCATCGAGTTAGTCTCGATGCATAATCAGGCCGTGGCCTCTTTGTCATCATCGGCTGCCGGCCCGGGCTACGCCAACATCAGCCTCAGCGGTTCGAGTGAACCTGCGCCGACTCGCAGTCCCTTCATGGTCGAGCTTGACGGCGCGCCGGCACTTTGGTTGCAGTACGCGGTCAGCGGCCGGCCGGTATCGGTACTGTGCACAGGCCGCCACTCGGTGAGCCTCAGGGGCATGCAGAAGGTCGCTGCTTACGGGAAACTGTATCACCTGAAACAGATGCCCGGCGGTAACGTGCTGGTGGACAGCAGCGGCGATATCTGGCGCATCGCCATAAGCGACGCCACGCCACAGGAGATGCTGCCCGTGCTGCGCCGGCTTCCGGACTTTCCCTCGTACCGCGCCTCCATGTAGCAGTTATCCCCCCAGGCAACCGCTTGCTCAGGGGGGTCAAAATGTCACTTTCCGCCGATTTGCTCCAGGTAAGTAAAGCGCCGCCGCAGGCACCAGCCCCTGATACTACGAGCTTTGTTGCTAGGGGGGAGCAAATCTACTTTGCTTGCCAGCAGGCAAACCAGCAAAGTAGAACGGAAGATGTTTTCTATTGGGCAATCCAATAGTTTCGTCTTCGATTGATCGGGCGGCGTGATGTCGCAAGACAATGGCAACGGCAACGGAGTCGGGCAGGATGCCCGACCCACGGGACTATATTTGGAATGGGCGGGCGACGCCACGATATTTAGAGTGCCCGAGCTACGGGATAAATAAAAGGCATTGTCAGGCTGCCCTTCGGCAAGCTCAGGGCGGTGAGCCTGTCGAACCGGAAAGCCTGACCCACGCGATGAGAATGTGGGACACCTGAGCTCGGGCGATCACGGATGAGGCCGCGGCAAAGGTGCTTGTGCGGCTAGAGTAGAAATGGAATGGGGTAGTACCTGCCCAGTGATCTCAGCGCAGGAGCCACAGGCGCGATGGCACAGCCCGTCACACGGCAATACGCAGCCCTGATCAGCGGAGTGCTGGCGGCCCTGGCAATACTGGGCGGGCTGTGGCATGCCGCCTACCGCGCGTCCAGTGCCGCCGTGGTCGAGACCGCCGCGACCACAAACCCGGCCGAGGCGTGGAAGACCGGGCCGGTGCGCGTAGTTGACGGCTCTATCACTGCCTCGCGGCACAGCGACGAGCCCGGCTTCCCGGCCGTCAACTGCATAGTGCCGCCCGATGAGCTCTACGACTTGCCTGCCGGCAAGGGCGAGATCGTGAGCCTGCAGGGCGCGGCAGTGAAGACAGCACCGGCCAACCAGATAACGTGGCTGCAGGACAGCGACATCGTGTTCGGGATACAACTCTACGGGCACAAGCGCTGCTATCCGCGCAATATCCTGGCGCGGCATTGTCTGACTAATGACACGCTGGCCGGCGAGCCGATACTGATATACTTCGACCCACCCAGCGGCGCCTGTATGGCATTGATCCGTCCGGAAAAAGGCGGGGCGGCGTACAGCTTTGCGGCCTCCGGTCTGGGCTATCGTGGCATGGGGCTGCCCTACGACGAGCAGACTGAAAGCCTGTGGGATCCACTTGGCGGCGAGGCGATCGTAGGTGCGGCAGTGGAGCAAGCTGTTAAACTGAAGCAAATTGCGGGCGAATGGATGACATGGGCGGCGTGGCAGGAGCTGTGGCCGGAGACGACCGTGCTGTCCCGCGATACGGGCCACGAGTACGACTACAGCTTCGACCCGTACACGCAGGTGCAGGGCCCGGAGGGGGACGCGCTGAACTACTATGAAAGCGAGCTGCTGCTGGCGCCGGGAGAGCTGTCGGACCGGAGCGGGACGATGGCGGATAAGGCGGAGGTACTGGGTGTGATGCTGCCGGATGAGGCGCTGGCAGTGCCGGTTGCCGAGGCGTTCGCAGCGGCCGGAGATGAGCCGCGAACTTTCACGCAAGACAGCAGATTTGGCCAACTGGAGTTGAGGGTTGATCCGCAAGCCCAGCGGCTGTATCTGACGATGCCGGGCAATGTCAGGCCGGCACAGACCCGCATCTTCTGGTATGCGTGGCGCGCAGGGCACCCTGACACGAGAATCTGGCACATTGAGGCGGAGGAAGATGAGTGAGGCTACAGGGACTGCCGGCGGATACCGTGGCTCGTTGATCGGCTGGTACTTAAGCAGTGAACACCGTCACTCACCGTGGAAGTGCAGAACAACAATCCGAATACGCCAGCCCAAGCGCAGCGCAAGCTTGCTCTGGCGGCGCTGGTGGGAAGTGTAGGGCATCTATTGACCTTTGCACAATTGCAGGTACTCGGTTTGGAGTTTGGCCCTGTTAGGGCTCGTTCTCTCACGAGCAAGACTGTTCGCCCAAACTACGCTAACTCTTGCTCTTATGCAAAGGTCAATAATGTATCAGATCTCGAACAACTGGAAGCGGGATGGCCACTTCTGCGACGACTGCAGAGGCATGATACTGATACACAATAATTGAAAACAGGGGTGATTGGAATGAATCTAAGCTGGAGGATAAGACTCTCGGCGTTGATTGTACTGGTCGCCTGTCTGGGATTTACAGTTTGGTGGTGCCACGCAGCACCGAATACGGGTGGCAAGGCGGGTCTCTTTGCTCTGGCCCTGAACACCGTCGGCACTGAGTTCGATGCCGGTGAGGCAGTGCCGGTGATAGTTGCTCTCGGAAATGCCGGAGGGGAAGTGGGATATGTGGATAAGGATCCTTGGCGCTTTGAAGTGACCGATGTGCACGGCCACCGGGTCCTGCCGCGCGGGCAAATCGAAGAACCTGGTCCGCCGCCGAGCTCGTACTACATGATGCGGGCCGGAGAGCGAGTCTACGTGGTGCCAGTGCAAGAACTGAAGGGAGGCGAGGGGATCGTCGCGTTCCCACCCAAGGCAATGCAATGGTACAATTTAGACGCCGGAACGTACGTAATTGTTGCCATAGCCGATGTTTATACGTGCGATGCGACGTCCATTATCACGCGGGAAGAAGAGGGGTTATCACACAAGACGTGGGTAGAGCCCCAGCCAGCCACACCTCGTGTGCGGGTGAAGTCCAATCCGATCACAATAGAGATGCGGTAGCTCGCAGTCTCGATTGGATCACGGATGATGACCCGCAAAGTGGTGGCTCTGGTGGTCTCATATACGACTGGGACCATCCAGGGATTAGTGCGGTGTGGGCGGCAGCGGCGAACACCACCAAACCATGCTTAACCCATTTTTCTGTTTATTGACCTTTGCACAATTGCAGGTACTCGGTTTGGAGTTTGGCCCTGTTAGGGCTCGTTTTCTCACGAGCAAGACTGTTCGCCCAAACTACGCTAACTCTTGCTCTTATGCAAAGGTCAATAATGGAAGAGGGTGGGCATAGATGAGACCTGTTGCGTGTATTGTGCTGGCCGCGGGCGAAAGCTTACGGTTCAAATCCAAAACGCCCAAGCCGCTGCACAAGATGGCCGGCAGGGCACTGCTGGACCACGTCCTTGGCACGCTGTCGGAGCTGAAGCCCGAGCGCGTGACCGTCGTGGTTGGAGTGGCGCGGGAGCAGGTGAGCGAGGCCGTCGGAGACAGGGCGGAAATCGCGATCCAGGAAGAGCAGCTTGGCACCGGGCACGCGGTTGACTGCGCCCGGGAGTTCTACGACGGCTTCGAGGGCGACATAGTGGTCACGTGCGCAGACATCCCGCTGGTGCGTGCCGAGACGCTGCAGGAGCTAATTGCTGAGCACCGCAGACAAGGCGCGGCAGGCACGATGCTGACTACCAGGATGCCCGATCCGACCGGCTATGGGCGCGTCGTACGAGACGAAAACGGCCTGGTGCGGGAGGTCGTGGAGCACAAGGACGCCGACGAGCAGACCCGGCGCATCAATGAAATCAATGCCGGTATATTCTGCTTCCGAGTCGCAGAGCTTTTTGAGGCGCTGCGGCACGTGGACAATGACAACGTGCAGGGCCAGTACTACCTGCCCGATACGCTGAAGTACTTTCGCGACCAGAAGATGCCTGTGGCGGCCTGCATCGCCGAGGACCCCGATGAGGTGATGGGAATCAATGACCGGGTGCAGTTAGCCACGGCGGAGAAGGTCTGCCGCGACCGCATCAGAGAGCGGCTGATGCTGGCGGGAGTGACGATGATTGACCCGGTAAGCACCTACGTGGACGATCAGGTGAGCATCGGCGCCGACACCGTAATCTGGCCGGGGACGCATATCCTGGGCGACAGCAGCATCGGCAGCGGCTGCGAGATCGGCGGCCACGTGCTGATACAAAACTCAACAATCGGCGACGGCTGCCTGGTGCGGCACTGTTCGTCAGTATCCGCTAGCCACATCGAAAACGAAGTAACAATCGGCCCCTTCGCCAATATCAGAGGTAATTCGGTGATAAAATCAAAGGCGGGAATTGGCCTGGCTGAGGTAAATCGCTCTGAGGTTGGTGAGGGCAGCAAGGCGCCGCATTTCTGCTACCTGGGTGATGCTGTGATCGGCGCGGGTGTGAATATCGGGGCCGGCACCGTCACCTGCAACTACGACGGCCGCGACAAGCACCAGACAACAATCGAGGACGGGGCGTTCATCGGCTCCGACACGATACTGGTAGCGCCGGTGAAGATCGGGCGCGGGGCCTATACCGCGGCCGGGTCGGTAATCTCCTCCGACGTGCCCGAAGCCGCCTTAGGGGTGGCCAGAGCGCGCCAGAAGGTCATCGAACGGTGGGCGGAGCGGATGGGCAAGCGGAAGGACTGATGCGCCGGCGCGGAGAATTTGCTTGCGAAATGTTGACTGTTGTCCTAAAGTTATTTACATGACAGCCGATATTAGATGTGAGTGTTAAGAGGTGGGAGGGTTGTCGGCGTATGGAGAGGAGGCAGCAATATGAAGATTGATCCAGCCAGCTCAGGGCCGATAGGCAGCCAGCCAGTGGATCGCACCCAGCAGGCTGACCTGGGGTCTTCGGGTGCCGGGAAGACGGAGGGCGTGACCGGGAGCCTGAGGTCCGATCAGGTGGCCTTGAGCCAGAGGGCGCTGGACATGCAACTGGCCCGCAAGGCGCTGGCAGATGTGCCCGCCGTAAGACAGGATAAAGTGCAGACGCTGAGGGCACGCATCGAGTCCGGGGAGTACCAGGTTGATAGCAGGGAGGTCGCACGCAAGCTGCTGGAAGGCGGCTAGAGCCGCGACCTGAAGCACGCAGTCGAATACCGATGGCCGCCACACGGAAGTGGCGGCCCTTTGCGTTGCTGTACGTGAGATACTCGACAAGCTCACCGTGGGGAAGTATGTTACAATATCAGATAGTCATAGACACTGGGCCTTATCGGGGTGCGGAAGCAGAGAATGGGCGGGAGAAACGGCTTTACACTGATCGAATTGCTGGTAGTCATCGCCATCATTGCGATTCTGGCGGCGATACTGTTTCCGGTTTTCGCCCGCGCGCGGGAAAAAGCACGCACCTCGTCATGTCTGAGCAATGTAAAGCAACTGGCCCTGGCGGCGAAGATGTACATCGGCGACTACGATGAGACGCTCCCGTTTGCCGAGATGCTCCTGCCGCCCGGCTGTACCGTCAGCGAGCACTACTGGGGCCGGGCCACCGGTGGCACTTGGGCGGCAAGCTATCTGACCTGGCCAAATCTGCTGATGGCCTACGTGCGTAACGACCAGGTGTTCAGGTGCGCGTCGAATCCCGCGCACTGGATCGGCTACGGGTGGAACTGTTACATGGGGTATATCGGCAATCATGCCACCGAGACCGGGCCGCTTTATGAGGGCGTAAAAGTCAGCGACCTCAGCTACCCGGCGCAAACTGTGTGCATCATTGACCACAACAGCGGCACCGCCTACACCGCCGACTGCAATGCTGATTATGCGTGGGGGTGGTACCGGGCGTGGCCGTCCGGGGGCTCCAGCAGTCTAAGCCTCAAGGAGCAATATGACCGCTGCCCGCCGCACAACGAAGGCTCCAACGTCGCCTTCGTGGACGGGCACGCGAAGTGGATGAAAAGCCCGACCTACGACGATAGAGAGCGGTTCGCCGGAGAGGTCTACTGGCACTACGACCAGTACTACATAGATGGCGGGTATTGGTAAGCGCCTCGGGCAAGGATCTGTAGTTATGCAGATTTTGAGCAATTCCGGTTGCAGGCTGATGGCCTGTAGTCGTTAGTAGTAATGGAGGGGCCTGTCGCAGTGAGCTTTGCTCTGCAAAGCTCACAAGCCTGGCCCAGCCGTTGTCGCTGGCCGTTTCAGTGTCCAGAGCGCACCAGGATAGCGCCCTGCGCGGGCCGGGCTCACGTCGGACAAACAACGTCCGCCGTTCGACCGGCCCCTATGAAACGGCCAGTCAAGGGTGTGGTGGAGATTTTGTTTTCTTTGGGTCTTTGGCGTTGCCTTCGGCCACCGTCAGCGAGTAGCTCTCAGGCCCCTATTGGTGCCAAACATCGCACATGTTAACATCGGAATACTACTGCCGGCTCCTA
>JAUVVY010000020.1 GCA_030604405.1 bacterium
AAGGGCTGCCCGACTCCGTTTTCATCGCGTAGGTCGGGCTTCCAGCCCGACTCCGTTGCCGTTGCTCCAGCCTTGCGGAGGGGCCTGCCGAAGGTGTGTTTGGGCGTAGCCCAACATGCCTGAGCCTGGCCCACGGCTTCACACACCGCATGGCTCAGACATCCCAAATATATTCCCGTGGGTCGGGCATCCCAATAATTATCCCGTGGGTCGGGCATCCCGCAGGCCCTGAGCTTGCCGAAGGGCTGCCCGACTCCGTTGCCTTTGCCGTTGTCCCCTCCCTGCGGGAGAGGGGTATCAAAGGGGTGAGGGCGTTGCCTTTGCCCTCCGCAGGGCCCAGCCCTTCTCTGCCACCAGCATATTCACAAAAAATTCGCGAAAATGTTAGAAAAAGTTTCCTCTTGAGCCCAGTAAAACGCCTCGCTCGCAGACACTCTTACTAGTGGGGGACACTATTTCCGGTGCATTGCGACGAGCCGCTTGCCCTAGACCTATTGGCTTACCCAATAGAAAAAATTCCCGTTCTACCCTGCAACTTTGCATGCTGGCATGCAAAGTAGATTTCCTCCCCCCCTAGTAACAAAGCCCGCAGTATCAGGGCCTCGTGGCGTTGGCGGCGATTCACTCCCCTAGAGCAAAACGCCAATTTGACCCCCCTCAGCAAGCCCTTGCTGAGGGGGGTCAGCCGCGGTCTCGTCTGGGGAGTAGCATCCGCCGCCCGGGCTCCTGTTGAGCGCGCGCATTTTGTGTGCTATATTGACATCAACAAGATACTGACAATGGGCATTAGAAGTGCGGCGAGATGGGAATATGCCAACCACCGTTGACCAGGTAATTCAACGCGTATCAGGCTACTGGCCGGGAGTGGATCGCAAGCTCCTGGTAGATGCCTACGATTTCGCCGACAAAGCGCACGCCGGCCAGAAGCGCCTGAGCGGGGACCCCTACATTACTCACCCGCGCGAAGTCGGCGGCGTCCTCGCCGACATCGAAAGTGACGAACTGTCCATCGCCGGCGGCTTCCTCCACGATACGGTCGAAGACACCAACATATCTACCGGCGATATCCAGGAGCGCTTCGGCGATACGGTCGCCGGGCTCGTCGAGGGCGTTACGAATCTGCGCAAGCTCGATTTCGCCTCGCACCGCGAAGAGCAGGCACGGAACTTGCGGAAGATGTTTCTGGCTATGGCTGAGGACATCCGCGTAATTCTCATCAAATTGAGCGACCGGCTGCACAATATGCGCACCCTGGATTACCTGCCGCTGGAGAATCGGCTGCGCACCGCCGAGGAGACCCTGCACATATTCGCGCCGCTGTGTCACCGCCTGGGGATTCAGAGGCTCAGGGCCGAGATGGAAGACCTGGCGCTGCGGCACCTGGAGCCGGAGGAGTACCGCGAGATCGTGCACAAGATCGGCCGTACGCGGGAGGAGCGTCAAAAGGTCGTCGAGCGGGCGCGCGCCGAGATGGAGGAGCAACTGGATAAAGGCGGGTTGGAGGCGACGGTGCAAGGCCGCGCCAAGCACATCTACAGCATTTACCAGAAGATGAAGAGCCGGAATATTGATTTCAGCCAGCTTCGCGACCTCAATGCGCTACGCGTAGTAGTGAATGATGTCGCGGAATGCTATACGGTGCTGGGCATCGTTCACGATCTGTGGGTGCCAGTACCTGACACTTTCGGCGACCACATCGCCATGCCCAAGTCCAACAACTACCAGTCACTGCACACCACGGTGCTGGGGCCGGATCATTCGCCGATGGAGGTGCAGATCCGGTCCTATGACATGCACCGGACGGCGGAGTACGGTGTGGCCTCGCACTGGCGCTACAAGGAGGGCGAGACCGACCGGCAGCTCGATGAGCAGGTGGCCTGGCTGCGTCAGGTGCTGGAGCTGGAGACCGACCTGTCGGAAAGCCACGAGTTCCTGGAGCTGCTGCAGGTGGACTTGTTCAGGGACCAGGTATTCGTCTTCACGCCCGACGGCGATGTCATTGACCTGACGCGTGGCGCCGGACCACTGGACTTTGCCTACCGCATCCACACCGAGGTCGGGCACCAGTGCGTCGGAGCGGTCGTCAACGGGCAGCAGGTGGGGCTGGACTATCAATTCAAGCACGGGGACATCGCCAAGATCATCACTTCGTCCAGCGGCCAGCCGCGTCACGACTGGCTGCGGCTGGTGCAAAGCTCGCACGCCAAGGCCAAGGTGCGTCGCTACCTGCGCGAAAAGAGCCGCGAGGAGAATATCGCCATCGGCACCGAGCGGCTGCAGCGGAGCATCGCCCGCCTGAGTCCTGCAGAGCGCGGCAAGGCGCAAGATGCTGACCGGGCCGAAGTCGCGGCCCATTTCGATTACCAGGACGAAGCGTCGCTGCTGGCAGCCATCGGCTACGGCGTCGTCGAAGCGCAGACCGTGCTTGACCACATGCTGGAGAAAACGGCCAGGCCTCACAGCCTGGTCGAAGAGGCGCAGATGCTGCTGCCCACCGAGGTGTCGGCGGGGCAACTGGCGCGAGCCACAGGACCGCTGCCGGTGTCTGCGGGTGGCGTGGATGGGTTCTATTCGCGCATCTCCAAATGCTGCAACCCGCTGCCGGGTGACGCGATACGCGGGTACATCACGCGCGGCTCGGGGCTGGCGATCCATCGCGCTGACTGCAAGAATCTGGCCTATCGGGCGCAGTTGGAGCCGGAACGCATCGTGGAGCTGACCTGGTCATCGCAGGATCAAAGCACCGTCTTCCGCCAGGACATCGAGGTCGTCGCCGTTGACCGCGTGGGGCTGCTGTCGCACATCACTGCCATCATCAGTGACGCGGACATCAATATCGCCCGCGCGCGCGTAGAACAAGCCAGCCCGCACCTGGCGCGGCTGGAGCTTACCCTGGAAATCAACCGCCGCCAGGACCTCGACCGTGTGATCGAGCGTCTGGAGCAGCTCATTGACGTGGTCAACGTGCGGCTGCTGAGTGGCGAAGCCACGCCCGCCAGCTAGGGCCTGCTGGAGTCAATTCGCGTGACTTGGGCAAGTGGGCCGGACAGGCCGCAAGGCAATGGCACCCCTCACCCCTTTGATGCCCCTCTCTCACCCACGCCTACGGCGTGGGTACCCGGGAGAGGGGAGCAAGGCAACGGCGTCGGGCTGGAAGGGGTTGGCCCTAGCGCTCGTAGGTTATGCCGATGAACTGGGTGCGGCGGGAATCGGCAGTGGTGTTGCCGAAAGTAAGCTGATAGGTGGCGCGCAGGCGATCGCCAATCTTATAGCCCAAATCGGTGTCCACGTTGTAGCGGAACCTGTCGGCGCGACGCCGCACATCGCCCAGAACGCCCAGCTCGCCCTGCGGGTTGAGACCCCACGACAGCTTGCCCCACTGCTTTTCGTAACTGACCAGAGCGCCGATGTCGCCCACCCACGATTCAGAGGTCTGCAGGTCCTTGGAGGTGCCGGCAGTCAGCTCGATAAAGCCCCGATTGTAGTTCTTGCGGTATCCGAAGGCCGCCAGTGTGTGCAACTGGTCAATGCCGTGATCGCCTTCAGTGGAGATGAGAAACAGCGGTCGCCATTCTGTCTCGGGGATATCCTGCCAGATGTAGCGCCACCAGGTCTTGAGACGGTCGAACTTGGCGCCATCGTCGGACTTGGTGTACCTGGAATTGACCTGCAGCGAGAATTGACGCGGCACCGGCGTAAAGTTCCACGTTCCGTCCATCGCCCAGGCAGCGTCGGTGCTGCTGCCCGAGTCGCCACTCTTACTCGTTAAGCTAAGTGTGACCTTCAGCTTTTCCGTTTCCGCCGCCCCTGCACACGCGGCCACACACAAGCACAGGGCCAAGGCCACCAAGGCCGAATTCAGTCGGTGATTCAACAATACCATCTCCTAGATTTGTCTGTTTTGGCGTCGGGCTGCCCTTCGACAAGCTCCCTTCGACAAGCTCAGGGCCTACGGGAAGCCTGACCCACGCGACAAGACCATGTAGGCGCCCGACCTACGCCGAATCAGGATTGAGGTCGAAGGCGCACATGCGGTAGCCGGCCCATCTGCCGCTGTTGAGATCGAGCACGTATTCGTGAATCTGCAGCCTGTCCTCGCTGAGTTCGTGCAGGTAGAAGCAGAACGGAGATCGGATGAAAGAGCGGGCCGTGAAGTACGGCGTCTTGTTAAGGATGTCTATTCGGCCGGCATGGTAATGGCTGTCGAGGACCGGTACGGGGCGGTCGTAGCTCTCGATTATCCTCATCGCCTCCGCCGCGGCCGGGTAGCTGAAGCCGTCAATGTCTGTCGGGTAGATGTAGAAATGCAGTAAGACCGCGGCCGGGGCCCCGTCGGCTTTGTCCAGCATGCTCTGCAATTGATCCAGCCCGGCCGCGAAAAGTTCCGGAGGATCAACGCCATCTTGTGGGCCCATAACGCCGCTGTCGAGCACTGTAAAATGGCAGCCGTTGCAGGCAAAGCTGTAGATGGTTTCTCCGTAGAACTCCACATAGCGCTCGCGGGGGCGGTCGTGATTGCCGAAGACAAAATAGACAGGCACATCGTCTGAGCTGCAGTCGGCCAGCAGCTTGCGGAAGCCGTGCTGGTTGGCGAGGCCCTCCTCGTCCCAGCCGAGGTTGACCTGGTCGCCGGCATAAACAATGAAATCGGGGCGCAAGTCGGCATATATCTGCTCCAGGGCCATCGGCAGCATCGTGTCAATCAGCTCGGTCACGCACGGCTGGTCAGAGAGTTCTTCGACTAATCGCGGCCATTGCAGCCGCGGATGCGGTGGGACCACATAATGTACATCCGCGAATTGCACGAACCGGCAGCTCGGCTGTTCGTTCTTCATCGCTCCGTCTAATCCAATTTCCAGTATGTGATGCCGTTTTCCACCGGCTCCGGCCATTCGGACTTCGGATGGCTCTGTACGCGGTACTGCCCATCCTCGGTGCGCTCGGCCAGGAGCGTGTTGACGATGGTGAAGTTGCACTCGCCCTGGATGCCCCAGCCCGGGTAGTAGTGCAGCTTGGTCAGGGCGCCATCGTCTTCGATGGTGATGCCCGCGTCTTCCTGAAGCACGATAAGTGAACCGCCTTCAGCAAGCGTTTCGATGCGGTCAATCAGGATGCTCTGCACCAGCTCGTCGCCATAATGCAGTATTACCGGCGCGCCGTTGAGGCTGCCATCAGTAGGCAATTGCGCGGCGGTCTGCAGGGCGTCGAGTTCGTCTCCGGTCTCTTTACGCCGGGTGTCGGTTATGATGCCGGTGTAGGCGGCAATGTTGTCGGTGATACTGAGGTCGCCAGCCTCGAGCTGGGCCAGTCCTACGCCGAAGGCACGCGTGATGGCGCCGTCGGGGGCGGTGCGCACGTGCACGGCCCTGCCGCGCACCTGCACCGGCATGCCCGCTCCCACGTACAAAGCAGCGTTGTCGGCCTGCGGGTCAAAGCAGCTTATGAAGAGGTCCCTGGTGCCGTCGGCGAGGTTGATCTGTACACCTGCGTCCATGACATCGGCAGTGACCATCTGCGTCGGCTCAACGCTTGCGATCCTTGGCTGCTCGTCTGCGCCCCAGAACTCGTGTACTGCAACAAAGAGCGAACTGTAAGCGCTGTGGCGGACGAAGGTAAATGGGTTGTAGCCTTTGCGGCGCATGGCCGGCCCGCGGCCGATGTAAAGCTGGCTGCCTTCGGGCATCATCAGCCAGTGCCTGCTCTGTTTACCGGTCTCATATGCGAAGCTGAAATTGGCGACGCCGTCCAGACTTGCCACTTTCAACTGGTCAATGTACTTGTGCTGCTTGCCCTCTGTGTCGGTCAGCGTCAGATCGGTCTCTGCGGTGTAAGGGAATTCGAGGCATCCGTGCAGCATCCAGTCGTGCAGTTCGCCGCCCCTTACGCGGAATACGTCCACCAGATAGGTGTGCTGGTCATCTATCTCGATCATTGCCAGGGTGCGGCGGTAGAGGTCGGCCAGATCGTGGTAAGCCTCCTCGCCCTGGGCTTCTGAGATCTGCACCGCAGCGTACTCTGCGGCGAAGAAGCGGAGCTTGCCATCGGTGAGGCTGTCACCGTGACCATAGGCCCGGTAGCGCGGGTTGGGGAAGGGGAAGGCGTCAATCTCAGTGATCTTGCGACGGTGGCTGCTGAGGCGGCTCAACTGGTTGGTTTCGTTTATAACAACCGTGTTCTGGCCGGCGGCCATCGAGTGCCACTCGCGGGTCGAGACATCATCGGGTATGGGGCGATAGCGCGTAGAGCTGATCATCTCCTGGCCCTGGCTCCAGGCGATGATGTGCAGAGAATCGAAATGCTCGTGGCCGTGCATACCTGAGAAGTGCAGATGGGCCTGCTGCTGGTTTTCGCCCTCGCCCTTCGCCATTATCGCATGGCCCATGCAGCCGAATAGCTTCGGATTTGAGTGCGTCTTGGGCGGCATCCACCAGCACTGCTGGACGAAGGCAGTGTCGTGTATCACGGTGCAGATGCGGTTGGGCAAGGTGACCTTGCCGAGGGAGTCCCACATGCGCCTGAACTGGGTGGCGAATTTCTCGGTGAGGTTGAGATTGTCGAAGCGCGTCCCGTCCTGCTTACTGACAAAGCCCGGGGGATCGGAATAGCCGTTGAGCAGCGCCGGCACGGACCTGGTGATGCCCACCGTAATATCCTTGTGATAAGATGGCGTTCCCTCGTGCCAGAATCCGCTGACGTAAAAGCCGTAGTGGAGCAGGTTGGCCATCCGCTGCACGACGTGGTGGATGTACTCGGGCTGTGGCAAGAGCAGGCCGAATTGCGAATAGCTTCTGAGGTCGTAGTGGTCGAGATTGCCATATGTAGGCACGAATGTTTCGTTGAAGTCAATGTGGTGGCGCAACATGCTTGCGATATTCTCGCGGGTGCTGACCTCTTCCATCATGCCGCTGTCGTAAATCAGGTCATAGGAGTACAGTAGCGGGAAGGCCCGGCCGACGAAGCTGGGAATCCAGGCTCCGTAGAAACCGGTCGCGTCCCAGCGCCACTTGAAGCGCTCATCATCCTGTGAAAAGCGCCCTTCGCCAGTGCGCTCCTTCAGCGGCCACTTGCGGATCACCTGATTGTAGCGGTCGAGAATTATCGCTGCCTGGCGCGCGGCCTGCTCGTCGCCGGTGAGATGATACAGCAGCGCCAGGTCGTAGGCGTGCTCCTTCATCTGTACGTTGAGCGGGTTGAAAGCGCCCTCTTCGTCCATCTGCTCGCGAAGACGCTTCTCGGACATGTTGTAGTATTCGGCGGTGGCCGCCTTGAGCATGGCGACGGCGATCTGCAGGCACTCTTCGCTGCCATTGCCCTCGAAGACTCTTATGGCGTTGGTCAGATGGGAGTAGAAGTCGCGGTTTTCGGAGTTTATGCGGCCGCCAGACTTATAGGTAGCCGCCAGAGCTTCAGCGCCCCTGGCAAAATCGCCCTTGCGTGCTTCATACAGCTTGTCGGGGTCGGCAGTCGTCAGCACCGTGAAGGGCGGCTTAGTGAGGAAGGGGCGCTGCTTAGGCTCTGCCTGGCCGAAGGCTATTGCGCACAGCCCGGCCAGCATGAATACGCACATTAGCAGTCTCACTGTTATCTCCTTTTAGCAGCTTAGGGTGCAGACCAGATGGTCTGCTGGTCCTTGTCTCGAAGTCTAAGCTCTGGGCTCCCCTCGGAATCCACTTCGACACGT
The DNA here is from genome assembly GCA_030604405.1 of bacterium. Taxonomy (GTDB): domain Bacteria; phylum Armatimonadota; class Zipacnadia; order Zipacnadales; family UBA11051; genus UBA11051. The sequence goes on from JAUVVY010000020.1 coordinate 7,682, forward strand.
GCGCGTTGAATGCCTCTGGAATCCGAAATCCACAGCCCCCCGGTTCCGTCGGCGAGCCGCCTGAGGCCAGTGCTTCCCTGGCCGTCCGCTTCCTCCAGGACGATAGTCGCATCGTCGTCCTCATCTACCGCCAGCCGGATGCCGCCGCCGTCGCCCGTGCCACGGATCCGCAAGTGCGCATACTGCTCCTCCACGCTGCACTGTATGACTTTTCCACCGCGCTGGAGCATCAAGTATGGGACCCCGTTGGGTGCCACGGAAGCCGAGACGGTGCCGGAGCCTTTCTGGCCATTGGTCAGGCTGAGGCGCGGTAGCACCGTGTCCCCGTCGCCCAGTAAAAGGCGGATGTTGGCTCTGCTGCTGGGATCGTTCACGCGCAGACCCCAAGGGCCAAGGCTCGCGCGTGTATTGCCTTGCTCGTCCACGATGAGCAGCCGATGCGCTACAAGGGTTTCTTTTCCCGGCTCGGGAGCCAGACCTGAGATGTTCGCCTGCGCGGGCGCGGGTGTACTCCGGAGCACTCGATCAGAGACCATCCCGCCGATCACTCCCGACACTACGACGGCCACCAGCACTATCCAGAACTGTTTGCCGCTCATGTAAAATCACTCCTTCACCTTACCGCAGATTGGTTACGATAGTCATCACGCGTGGTACGAGCTGTGCCTCGTGCTACTCCGACTTCGCCAAAGCCCCCGCCTTCGACAAGGCTACGGCGGACGAGACGGTGGGCAAGCCCAGGCAATTGATAATGAGATAAATGAAAAAGCGCAGCCGGTCAGTCCATCCCCGCTACGCTCTTGTTGTGCTCAGACATATTCCTATTCGCCGGCGGCCGAGACCGCTTTCCTGCCGAGCTCTCTGGCCGCGGCCATCACGTCCTCCATCTCCGCCACAGCGCCCCTTTTTCCCGCCGACACACAGACATCGCCAATGTATTCGCCGCGCCAGCGTTCGGCCCAGAACGCGATCGGCTCCGTGACCCATTTGCTCTGGTCCTGAGTGGGGTCGCCGTAGGCGCACAACACGGCCCAGATTTTGCCGGCAAAGCCCTGGTTGAGCCACTCGGCGGCGTAATAGCACGACCAGCGGTCAGCAAAGCACTTCATCTGCGCCGGAACGCCCTGCCAATAGACCGGGGCGCCCCAGACCAGTACGTCGGCTTCGATCACCTTGTTCATCACCTTGCGCCAGTCGTCGTCAGCGCGCAGGTCCACCCTCATACCGAAATCATCGCAGACCTCGGCGATCGGGCGGATGTTGAGATCGTCGAGATAGATCTTCTCGATCTCCGCGCCTGCCTCGGCAGCGCCCTCGAGGAAGGCGTCGGCCAGACAGTCAGTATTGCCGCCCTTGCGCGGGCTGCCGATGAGTGCTAAGGCTTTCAAGAATATCACATCGACTATTCTGTCGAATTGGACTATATATTGGTGTCGGGCTGGGAGCCCGGCCTACGCGATAAGTGAAGGACATTCCTGCATCATTGATGAGTAAAATGGAATGTGTAGCAATATTGGACAGATAGGCCGTTCATAGATACATAGAGCGGCTTTTGCGAAGGGGCGCAAAATGACACACTGTAATCATGCAACGACCTCGGGCTGGAAAGCTGAGAACGCGATAACTCGCGTTCTTACCTGACCTGCGCTTGGCGCAGGTCAGGCCGAGCCACGCGTTTTGTGAATTGTTCGGGATAGATGTCAACAGCATGCCACACGAGCCGGCACTATATCTCTTTCAGGATTTCGGCCTTGCGGGCGGCGAACTCTTCGTCGGTGATAAGGCCTTTTTCTTTGAGGCTTGCCAGCTTTTCGAGGCGCTCTTCAACGCTCGCGCCACCACCGGCGGCCGGGGCTTGAGGCTGTTGCTGCATGGCTTGCTGCATGGCGCCCATCATCGCCGCGCCCATGCCGGCTCCTGCGCCAAGGCCCATGCCGACGCCGGCCGCGCCACCTCCGCCCTCGGCACTGGGTATGTCGCCTATCGCCTGGGCGGTGCGGAACTGCATGAAGCGCTGCATATCGCCGACGGCCCCCATGCCGGAGCGGGCGTCAATCATCTCCAGGACGGCTTCGGGCGGAGCGATGGCCTCGATGAGGAAGTCAATAAGCTCGAGGCCGTAGTTCTCGAAATCCTGGCCGACACGGGCGCGCATGACCTCGCCGAGTTCGTCGTAGTGCTTGGGCAGGTCCAGCACCGTGTCCATAACCTCGCCGAGGACGTCGTTAAAGCGCGCGACGATGAAATCGCGCAGCCAGGAGGCCACCAGATCGGTGTCGTACATGTGCTGGGTGCCGACCACCTCATTTACGAAAATCTGCGAATCGGCCACCCGGCATGTATAGGCGCCGAAGGCCCGCAGGCGGACCATGTCAAGCTCCGAGTCGCGGAATATTACCGGCGATGCGGTACCCCATTTGAGATCGGTGAAGGTGCGCATGTTGATGAAATAGACCTCGGCCTGAAAGGGCGTCTCGCCGCCGAAGGGGATGTTGATGATGGCCTGCAGCAGCGGGATGTTGGCCGTGGTGAGGGTGTGGCGCCCCACGTGGAAAACATCGAGCGCCTTGCCGTCGCGGAAAAAGATCGCCTCCTGGCTTTCGCGCACAGTCAACTGTGCGCCGAGCTTGATGGTACCCGGCCCATACTCCGGCCAGCGGTGGACAATCTCGTTACCGGTGACATCTCGCCATTCGATGACATCTATCGCCGCCATGTTGGTGTCCTCCTAATAATCGGACCTATGTGATTCGGTCGGGCTGCCCTTCGACTTCGCTCAGGGCCGGCGGGAAGCCCGACCTACGCGGGATCAATGCGATCCATAAGATGATCGCCAACTGCCGGCGATCAAGCCGGGAATAATTCAACAAGCGCACTGTCAATGGGGCTGCCTTTGAATATCTGCGTCCGGCCCCGGTCTGTGATCGCCAGCGCAATGCTGTTGTCCTCAGCCACATAATAAATGAACTGGCAGCGGCTGAACTGGCGCTCCGAAGGCCCCGTCACCTCGCGCTGAGCATCGCCCTGCCGGGCCAAGCGATAGCCCTCGTCGCGCAATTCCGCTACGGCGTCTTCTACTTCAGGCTGACTGAGACTTGTCTCGTAGAGGCGTCCCTTCAGCCTGGTAATCCATTGGTGTTGCTCCTGGCCCCTTAGCTGCACTTCCCACACGGCCCAGTTGAGGCCCGGGCTGGCATACTTGTCAACACCGACTATCTTCCCGTCCAGCCCGCGCAACGTGATCTCGTCGCCTACCTTGGCGCTCTTAACATTCGACATGAAGCCACCTGTTTTGAGATGGGAAACAGCCTCGTCGGCAGCCACGGCGTCTGTTCACTCATCGCCGGGGACGACGGAGCTTGCCACTTCGTCGCGGTCGTCAAGCATCTGCTCGAGGTAGTCCATCTCGGCTTCGAGTTCCGCAAGCAAGTCGTCATAGCCGGCGCTGTCGGCGTCGGCGAGTTCGGCTACTGTAGTGTTCATCTCGGCGATGTGACCCATCAGCGACATGTCATAGTCGTACATGCGGTCGAGTTCTTCTTCTCCGATCTTGATAGCGTCAAAAAAGCCGGTATAGCCGTAGCTGGCGTGATCAATCCGGTCGCGCAGGGCCGTCATCCGCCTCTGAGTACGGCCGATCTTTGAGGTCAGCTCAATGTCTGAGGTGCCGGACTCGCGCATGAGGTTCTCAAGCTTGCCCCTGATTGCGTCCAAGAGCTTGACCAGGTGGTCCCGCACCAGCCTGTCAGCGGTGCGGCGAATCTCTCGTTCACGATAGCCGTCGAAGCCGGGGATGGCCTCGGCCAGCTTCTGGAAAGCGTTTTCGTCCCCTGTAATACGGTCGCGCATATCTGACATGTACCAGCCCGCCTTTCTCAGAGATGAGTGGAGCCGCCAGTTGAGGTATTCGCCTCGACCACGCTCGTTTCCTGCCTGCGGCGGAAAAAAGCCGTCACGGACCTTCAGGCGAAGCTGAGAGGGTCGGCAGCTTGACGAATTTACCATGCTGTACTATACTGTGGACAATCTGGATATTGCTTACGGCGAGGAAGGGGAGGAGTAAGCGGATCCCGCCAGGATACAGAGAGCCGTCGTGGTGCTGAGAGACGGCGCCAGCGGGCCGTTGAATGTCGCCCTCGAGCCGTCAGGCTGAACTGCGCAAGAGTAAGCCTGGCCGGGTGCGCCCGTTATCGCGCTAAAGGGTCCGGTGCAGCCGCAAGGTTGTGCCGGGAATCCGGGTGGTACCGCAGGAGCTAACAAGCCTCTTGTCCCGTTGTGGATGAGAGGGTTTTTTGTACCTTGAATATCAGCAATGGTGCAGGCACGGCATCAGACAGTATTGGGGACGGGGGCAGTCAGATGAAAAAGCATAGTGGACCACTGGTACAAGGCATCAGCCGCGCACCGGCGCGTGCGCTGCTGCACGCCTGCGGCTTTACGCCCGGACAGCTTTCGGATAATCCATTTATCGGCATCGCCAACAGCTACAGCGATATCGTGCCGGGGCACGTCGGAATGCAGCGGCTGTTGCGCGGTGTCGAGCTGGGCATCGCCGCCGCTGGCGGGACTCCTATGAGTTTTGGCATTCCTGCCATCTGCGATGGCGTGGCGATGGGCCATGCCGGCATGTTCTACAGCCTGCCCAGCCGCGAACTAATCGCCGACAGCGTCGAGAGCATGGCGATCGCGCACGGCTTCGACGGCCTGGTACTGCTAACGAATTGCGACAAGATCACTCCGGGGATGCTGATGGCCGCCGGCCGGCTTGATATACCGGCTATTGCCATCACCGCCGGCCCGATGCACTCTGGCCGACTGGCGGGCAGGCCACTCTCGCTCGTCCGCGACACCTTCGAGGCCTTCAATAAGGCCGAGCGAGGCGTGATTACTGAGGCAGAACTCCACGAAGTGGAGATCGAAGCCTGCCCCGGCCCCGGAGCGTGCCAGGGCCTCTACACGGCCAATACGATGGCCTGCGTGACAGAGGCGATGGGGATGAGCCTGGTCGGGTGCGGCACGGCTCTGGCCGGTATGGCCAAGAAGGAGCGGCTGGCCTACGATACGGGCGTGGCCGCCTGCCGGCTGGTCGAGGAGGACATCACCGCCCGGCAGATCATCACCGAGGCCAGCATCAGGAACGCCATCCGCATGGATATGACCCTGGGCGGCTCGACAAACTCGTGCCTGCACATTGCGGCGATCGCCTACGAGGCGGGTGTGGACATAAACCTGGAAGTCTTTGACCAGCTATCCAAAAAGACGCCGCAGATAGCGCACTTGCGTCCGGGTGGCGACTATATGATGGAAGACTTGGACTGGGCAGGCGGCATAGCCGGGGCCTTCTCGGTGCTGGCCGAGTTACTGGATGACAACATCACGGTCTCGGGCAAGACTGTTGCTGAGATCGCCAGCGAGGGCTGCGTGACCGACAGTGATGTGATCCGCTCCCTGGACAACGCCTACCGGGAAGAGGGTGGTATCGCCGTCCTGCGCGGTAATCTGTGCCCGGACGGTGCGGTTGTCAAGCAGTCCGCGGTGTCGGAGACGATGCGCAAGTTCCGCGGGACGGCGGTGTGCTTCGATTCAGAGGAAGAGGCGCTGGCGGCTATCATTGCCGACACTATTGCGGACGGCTCCTGGGTCATCATCCGCTACGAGGGTCCCAGAGGCGGCCCCGGGATGCGCGAGATGCTCAACCCGACGGCGACACTGACGGGCATGGGCAAAGAGGAGTCAATAGGGCTGCTGACCGATGGGCGCTTCTCAGGTGGCACGCGCGGCCCCTGCGTCGGTCACATCTCGCCGGAGGCGGCGGCCGGTGGCACGCTGGCACTGGTGCAAGACGGCGATGAAATAGCCATTGACCTGGATGCTCGGAGCCTGGAGCTTCTGGTGGATGAGGCAGAACTGGCCAGGCGTCGCGAAGCCTGGCAGGCGGCAGAGCCGAAGATCACAACCGGCTGGCTGGCGCGCTATGCACGCTGTGTGCAGTCGGCGGCTTCTGGCGCGGTAATGAAATAATCTCGCAACGGCTTCAGTATCGCGGAGTCGGGCTGGAAGCCCGACCCACGCGATGAGCGTACAGTGAAGCCTTGCGGATCTGAGGAGGTAATATCGTGAGTGAGAAAATGATCAACGGCGCCGTGGGGATGCTCCAGGTGCTGGAGGAAGAAGATGTGGATATCATCTTCGGGTATCCGGGCGGCGCTGTGATACCGATTTATGACGCGCTGTACGATTCGAAGATAAGGAACATCCTGCCGCGCCACGAGCAGGGGGCAGCCCACGCCGCCGACGGCTACGCGCGCTCGACCGGCAGGGTCGGGGTGTGCCTGGCCACCAGCGGCCCGGGTGCGCTGAACCTGGTCACCGGGCTGGCGAACGCCTACATGGACTCGGTGCCGATGGTAGCTATCACCGGCCAGGTCAAGAGGCACCTGATCGGCAAGGATTCCTTTCAGGAGGCCGACACTACCGGCGTTACAATCCCGGTTACGAAGCACAACTACCTGGTGACCAACACGGCCGAGCTGGTGGACATCTGCCGGGAGGCGTTTTACCTGGCGCGGACGGGTCGTCCCGGGCCGGTGCTGGTGGACGTGCCGTTCGACGTCAGCATCGGTGATGTGCCCTGGACTGAGCGCAACATCGAGGGTCTCGACGGCTACGAGCAGCCGAAGCCGGTTGATGATGAACTGATCCGCCGAGCCGCGCAGATGATCGACGAGGCAAAAAAGCCAGTCCTGCTGATTGGCGGTGGTGTGGTTGCGTCGGGCGCTTCGGAGAAGCTGCTTGAGTTCGCCACAAAGTGCAATATCGGTGTGATCCACACGCTGATGGGCAAGGGCGCTTTCCCGGAGAGCCACGAGCTTTCGATGGGGATGCCGGGGATGCACGGGATGGCGTACGCCTCGCTGGCGCTGCAGAACAGCGACCTGATGATCGTCATCGGCGCGCGCTTTGACGACCGCATTACCGGCGACCTGGAGAAATTCGCCCCCGGGGCCCGGGTAATTCACATTGATGTTGACGCCGCTGAAATCGAGAAGGTGCGCCCGGTCAGGATCGGTATTTGCGCTGACGCAGGCGATGCTCTGGACAAACTGATTCCGGCCTGCAAGCCGCGGGACAAGGGCCCGTGGGAGCAACAGCTTTTTGAGTGGCGGCGCACGCACCCGCTAACATATCCAACGCCTGATGAGGGCATCGCGCCACAGTACATAGTCGAGCAGCTATACGAGCTGACCGGCGGCAGTGCGATAATCGCCACCGAGGTTGGGCAGAACCAGATGTGGGCGGCGCAGTATTACAAGCTCGAAAAGCCCCGGCGGTTCCTGAGTTCCGGAGGCCTGGGCACCATGGGCTACGGCTTTCCGGCGGCCATCGGCGCTCAGGTGGGCAACCCGGGCGAGCTGGTCGTTGACATCGCCGGTGATGGCAGCATCCAGATGAACCAGCAGGAGCTGACCACCGCCAGCATCAATAAGCTGCCAGTTAAGGTGGTTATTCTCAACAACGGCTACCTGGGCCTGGTGCGGCAGTGGCAGGAGATGTTCTTCGACAACCGGCTTTCGGGTGTTGACTTGACCGGCAACCCGGACTTCGCGAAGATGGCCGAGGCGCACGGGGGAGTGGGACTGCGCTGTGCTGAACCCGATAAGGTCCGCGAGACCCTCGAGCAAGGCCTGGAGGTCAATGATAGGCCGGTGTTCATGGACTTCTTAGTCCACAAGGAAGAGAACGTGTTCCCGTTCATACCCGCCGGCAAGAGCGTTGATGACATTATGATGGAGCAACCCGAGAAGCAGAAATGACGTGCTGCAAACCAGCGGAATCTCAGATTTCGCACTGGGGAAGGTGACGAATATGACACACACGTTATCAGCACTGGTGAAGAACCGCCCGCGGGTCCTGGCGCGTGTGGCAGGGCTATTCGCCAGGCGTGATTTCAATATCGAGAGCCTGGCTGTCAGCACTACCGAGGACCCCGCGATCTCACGTATGACCATCGCCGTGGACGCTTCCGGGACGCCGCTGGAGCAGGTGCGCAAGCAACTGGAGAAACTGCACGATGTGGTCACTGTAATAGACCACACCGAGCATGCCGTGGTAGAGCGCGAGTTGTGTATGATTAAGGTGAGGGTGAAACCGTCGCAGCGAGCCGAAGTTGCCGCCCTGGTCGAGATCTTCCGCGGCGATATCATTGACATCGGCAACGGTGCGCTGATCGTGCAGTCCATCGGTAATTCAGATAAGATTGATGCCTTCATCGAAAACTTTGATGATTACGGCATTGTTGAGCTAGTGCGTACCGGCAAGGTCGTGTTAGCACGCGGCGCACAGAAGACCTGAGCCGGGCGCGTTCGTGGCAGCCGCTCCGCCAATAGCCGCGCGCCGTTACCTGTCGTCGAAAGGAGCATGCAGACCATGTCAGCTTCGTGGAAGGCCGTGTTGGTCGTAGGAATTCTGGTGGTGGCCACCTTTGCCATTGCCGGACAGGGCAGCGCGCAGGCCTCGCCCCTGCACTTCGAGGACACTGACCTGACTGAGCCGGAGTTCCGGAATCTGACCATGAATAGCCCGGAATTCTACGACGTCAACCTGCGGGACAGCCTCTTCGAACGGTGCAAGTTCACGAATGGGAAATTCACGAACTGCGGTTTCTCTGAGGTGAGCTTCAGTAACTCAAAGATGCATAAGCCGAGCTTCAAGCAAATGACGTTCGAGTATCCATCGTTCCATACAGGCACCTTCAGGTACGGCCGCTTCGAGCGGATGGAGTTCGATGGGACCCGCTTTTACGACTGCGACATGGATGACGTCATCTGGGAGTACAGCGAAAGCGATGACCTGCATCTGCTCCGCTGCAGCGGCACGGACTGGTACATAGAGCGGGTCGAGCTGCGCAATCTGCGCGCCGAATACTTCAAGGCCAGATATGCCCGTTGGAGCAGTTGCGAATTTGACCACGGGGATTTTTCTCACACCGACTTTTCATTCAGCACGATGGAGAACGCCGACCTGCGGCGCACTACCATCAAGTACTCCGATCTTTCGGATGTGTCCATCGAGCGCTGCAACATCCGCGGCCTGGAGATAGATGGGGTGAATATCGAAGAACTGTTGCGCAAAGCAGGGCATTAGGTATATATTGAGTGAAGGGCGCGGCAGGAGGCGGAAGGTGAACCCGCAGCTAACAGAGATTGTTGACCTGGCACAGGTGGATGCGTTCATGATCTACCTGGCCATCGCTGCGCCGCTGCTGGGGCTGCTCATCGGCGCCATCGCCGGAGGTCTGCAGGGCCGTTTGCTGGAGGGCCTGGGCCGAGGAATAGCGTTCGGAATGCTGGGGCCGATCGTGCTGGTGATGTGGCGCTTTTACCGCCACATGGTCCGCTATGACCCGGAAACGGGATACGTCGGGCTGCACAAGATGTCGGTGTTCGTGCTCAATGTCTGCATATTCGCTGTTGTGGGAATCGTACTGGGCGCGCTCTATGGCAAACTGATTCGTGGTGCAGGGCCGCCGGCTGAGAAGGAAGAAGATAATCCGGAAAGTGTTGGCAGTTGATCGTTAAGGAGGAATTTCCCATGGCTGTTACGATCTACTACGACGACGATGCTGATCTGAGCGTACTCGATGGCAAGAAGATCGCCATCATCGGCTATGGCATCCAGGGCTCGGCGCAGTCAATGTGTTTGCGCGATTCCGGGGTGGATGTCATAGTATCGGAGCTGGAGGGTACGCCGAATTTCGAGAAGGCCGTTGCTGACGGCTGGGAGGTATATGCCAATGCCGCCGATGCCGCCAGGGAAGCCGACCTGATCCAGATCCTGACACAGGACCACGTGCAGGCAACGGTCTATAAGAACCTGATCGAGCCGAACCTGGCAGAGGGCAATGCGCTGATCTTCTCGCACGGCTTCAACATCCACTACAAGCAGATCGCGCCGCCCGACTTCGTGGATGTCTTTATGGTCGCGCCCAAGGGCCCGGGTGCGCTGGTGCGGGAGTGCTATCTGTCCGACACCGGTGTGCCGTGCCTGCTGGCCGTGTATCAGGACGCCACCGGCATGGCCAAGCAGTACGGCCTGGCCTACGCGAAGGCGATCAAGGGTACCAAGGCCGGCCTGCTCGAGACCACCTTCGCCGAGGAAACCATCACCGACCTTTTCGGCGAGCAAGTCGTGTTGTGCGGCGGAGTGACCGAATTGATCACCGCCGCTTTTGACACCCTCGTTGAGGCCGGCTACGCGCCCGAGATGGCGTACTTCGAGGTCCTCCACGAACTGAAACTAATCATGGACCTGGTCTATAACAAGGGCATCATCGGTATGCGGCGCGGTGTGTCCGACACCGCCACCTACGGCGACCTGAGCCGCGGGCCACGGATCATCAACGAAGGCACCCGGGCGGAGATGCGAAAGATTCTGCGCGAGGTGGAAGACGGCTCGTTCGCCAGGGAATGGATCCTGGAGAACCAGGCCGGTCGCACGGTCTTTAACGCGCTGCTCGAAGAGTCGGCCGACCACCCGATCGAAAAGATCGGTAAAGAGCTGCGCGCAATGATGCCGTGGATTCAAGACGACTGAGCTAGCGCATCCTGGACAGTGGCTAGTCGGACATCTTGTGTATCAGATAATCGTACACGGCCTGGGCGGTTTTGCGGTTCATACCCGGGACGGCGGCCAGCTCATCTACCGAGGCGCTACGCATCGCCTGGATGGATGGGAAGGCCTTGAGCAGTTCGGCGCGGCGCTTGGGGCCGATGCCCTCGATCTCGTCAAGCTGGGAACTGCTCATGGTCTTGACGCGCAGTCCACGGTGGTAGGCTATCGCAAAGCGGTGGGCTTCGTCGCGGATCCGCTGCAACAGGAATTGCCCCCGGGGGTGCGCAGTCATATCCAGCGGCGCGCGGTGGCCCCGCACGAACACCTCTTCCTCAGCCTTAGCCAGACCGGCCAGCGCGATATTGGCCTCGCCCGCGACCTCGTCCAGAACCTTCCCAACAGCATTCACCTGACCCTTGCCACCATCCACGACAATCAGGTCGGGCAGCGGCAGGAATTTGCTGTTGCCGGCCTGCGCCGCTCCCAGCCGGCGAGCCAGCACCTCTGCCAGCATCGCATAGTCGTCCTGGCCGGCGACGGTGCGGATGCGGAAGCGGCGGTAGCTGGATTTGTCCGGCACCCCGTCGGCGAAGACCACCATCGAGCCTACAGCATGATCGCCCTGCAAGTTGGATATATCGTAGCATTCAATTCGGCGCAGGGGCTGCTCAAACGCCAACGCCTCGGCCAGATCGGCGAGTGCGGCGTCACTGTCTGCGGCGCGGCTTTGCCACTGCTGTGCGAGCGCTTCCAGGGCAGTTTTCGCGTTCATCTGCGCCAGTTGAATCAGCCGGCGCCGCTCACCGCGCTGGGGCACTGCGAGATCAACGGGGCCACCACGCATCTGCGAAAGCAACTCCTCCCACTCCTGCTGCTCTGCAAGCGGCGCGGCGAGGAGGACGTGGCGGGCCGGAATGTTGCCGGCGGCATAGTGCAGCGTCATCGCCGCTTCGATGATCTCGCCGAGGGAGCGACCGCCGGTATGGGCCAGGCTGTAGGTTTCTTGTGTAGTCAGGCGCCCGCCGCGTACCCCCAGCAGCTTGACCAGCGCGCGCTCGTGTTCACTGGCCGCGCCGAAGATGTCCTGCTCGCGGTTGTCGTTGGCCACCATGAGCTGGTCTTCGCTGCTGCGTTCGATGGCCTGGAGCTTGTCGCGGAGCATCGCCGCCCGCTCAAAGTCAAGCTCCTGTGCGGCCCGCTCCATTTCGCCTCTGATCTTGTCGGTGATCTGTTTGGTCTTGCCGTCGAGGAAGCTGATGACCCGCTCGACGACCTGGCTGTACTGCTCATCGCTGACCTTGCCCGTACACGGGCCTACACAATGGCCGAGATGGTAGTAGAGGCATGGCTTGCCGGTGGGGGTGCCGTCGAGTTTGCGGCGGCACTGGCGCAGGCCGAATAGCTGGCTGGCCATGCGGCGGGCGCGCCACATGACGCTGGCCGTGGGGTATGGGCCGAAGATCTCGCCGGCGCTGAAGCCATAGACCTCGTGGCGCTTGGGGTCGTGAAAGCCGCGCCGGTATTTGCCGCCGCCTCCGGGTATGCGCACGCGGGCGTCGCTCGGCAGGTCGCGGATTACCAGCAGGCGCGCGTATTTCTCGGTGGTGAGACACAGGTACGGGTAGCTCTTGTCATCGCGCAGGCGGATGTTGAAGCGGGGCTTGTGCTGCTTAATCAGAGTCGCTTCGAGGATCAGGGCCTCGACCTCGGTGCGAGTGACGATGTAGTCGAAGTCGGCCAACTTCTGGTGCATCACCGGCGCCCAGCCACCGATACGGTCGCTGTCACCGCGCACGTGCTGGCGTAGGCGGGCTGCCAGGGACCGCGCCTTGCCGACATAGATAATCTGCCCGTCGGCGTCCATAATGTTATAGACGCCCGGCTTGGATGGGACCTGGTCGAGTTTTTCGAGGAGGTTTTGCTGGTTCATGGTCTGTATAGACTTAGCCACTAGCCGCGGCGTTCAGTCGTCCAGCATCTTCTGCAGCTCTTTGATTTCATCGCGCAGTTCGGCCGCGTGCTCGAAATCAAGCTCCTCGGCGGCCTTGTGCATTTCGATCTCCAGCGCGGCAATGACGTCCCCCATATCGTCAGTGTCCATGATGGAGGCTGCTTCCGGGCTGACCACACGGCGGGCGCGTTCGGCTATCATCGCCCGGACCGGCTCCCGCACCGCCTTCTTCACCGTCCGCGGCACGATACCGTGGGCTTCGTTATGGGCCTTCTGCTTTGTGCGACGGCGGTTAGTCTCATCAATAGCCGCCCGCATCGCGGGGGTAATCTCATGGGCGTACATGATGACCTTGCCCTCTTCGTGGCGGGCGGCGCGCCCCATGTTCTGCATCAGCGAGGTCTCAGAGCGCAGAAAGCCCTCACGGTCGGCGTCCAGTATCGCCATCAGCGACACCTCCGGCAGGTCCAGGCCCTCGCGCAGCAGGTTTATGCCGACCAGCACGTCGTAGGCCCCCAGCCGCAGATCGCGTAGCAGCTCAGTGCGCTCCAGGGTGTCTATGTCGGAGTGCAGGTAATGGACGCGGATTGACATCTCGGCCAGGTACTCGCAGAGATCCTCGGCCATGCGCTTGGTCAGGGTGGTGACCAGCACACGCTGCTGCTTGTCCACGCGCGCTTTTATTTCAGCAATCAGGTCGTCAATCTGGCCCTTGGTCGGCCGCACCTGCACCTCCGGGTCGAGCAGGCCGGTGGGGCGGATCACACATTCCACAATGCGGCCGGCCCTCTTTGTCTCGTAGGGACCGGGCGTTGCGGAGGTGTAAATGACCTGGTTAACATGCTGCTCCCATTCGCTGAAGGTCAGCGGCCGGTTGTCGTAGGCGGAGGGCAGGCGGAAGCCGTGCTCGACGAGGCTGTCTTTACGCGAGCGGTCGCCCTGGTACATGCCGCGGATCTGCGGAATGCTCTGGTGCGATTCGTCAACAACAAGCAAGAAGTCATCGGGGAAGTAATTCATCAGCGTGTGTGGCGGCTGGCCGGCTTTGCGGCCGTCGAGGTGACGGGAGTAGTTCTCGATGCCCTGGCAATAGCCGATCTCCCGGATCATCTCCAGGTCGTAGTCGGCGCGCTGCTGCAGGCGCTGGGCCTCGAGCAGCTTGCCCTGCTTCTCAAACCAGGCGACTCTTTCGCTCAACTCGTGGCGGATGCCGACCATCGCCTCCTGCAGCCGCTCGGCGGAAGTCACAAAGTGGCTGGTCGGGAACAGCAGTACGGTGTCGGTGGTTTCGACGATCTCGCCGGTGACTTCGTTGATGCGACTGATGCGCTCGACCTCGTCACCGAACAGCTCCAGCCGGGTAATGAAATCCTCGTCAACCGGGTGAACCTCGATGACATCGCCGCGGACGCGAAAGGTGCCGCGCTCCAGCGCAAGATCGTTGCGGCTGAACTGCATAGTGACCAACTGGCGCAGGATGGCGTCGCGCTCGATCTGCTGACCCACTCTGAGTTCGAGAGTGATCTGCTTGTACTCCTCGGGCGAGCCAAGGCCAAAGATGCATGAGACCGAGGCGACGACTATCGTATCGCGCCGCGAGGCGACCGAATGTGTGGCGGAGTGGCGCAGCCGCTCAATCTCCTCGTTAATCTCGGCGTCCTTTTCGATGTAAGTGTCGGTCGCGGGCAAGTACGCCTCGGGCTGGTAATAGTCGTAATAGCTGACGAAGTACTCGACGGCGTTGTTGGGAAAGAAGTCGCGAAACTCCATGCAAAGCTGGCCGGCCAGTGTCTTGTTGTGGACCAGTACCAGCGTCGGCCGCTGTACCGTCTCGATGACCTTGGCAATCACATAGGTCTTGCCGGAGCCGGTGATGCCAAGCAGCACCTGATCGCGCTCGCCGTCGCGAATCCCCTGGCTGAGCGCCTCGATGGCCTGTGCCTGGTCACCCTTGGGCTCATATTCTGATATTACTTCAAGCTCAGGCACTTTGCTTCTCCGAAAAGCTGAGAATGGGCAATGGTACAAGAGGTATTATAGCAGAAATTGGCGGAGTTTTGTGCCAGCGGCCGGGGAACTTAAAAGGTGGCGAAGCCGCCGAACTCCAGAGAAAGCCGTCCGGTCTCTTCGCTGTAGGTAAGGCCGATCTCCCGCTGACCGAACACGCGCGCGAGGCTGAGTTCCCATTCGTTATATGAGGCGTCCTCGAAGCTATAAAAGGTGCCGGCCAACTCCCAGCGCCAGCGCTCGCTTTGGTAGTAGTTGAGGTCGAGGTAGGCGAAGGTGTCATCAAAGGTAGCATTGTGGGTGCCGAATGCGTACAGATACCACTTGTCGCGTTGGGCGCTGAGGTCGAGGCTGAGGATCTGCTCGATGCCATCAACCCTCGCGTCGCCGCTGAAATACTCGGCGCTGTAACCAAGGCCGATGGTGGAATTGGAACTGAGTCGGTGCGCAAAGTCCAGGTCGGCACGCAGGCCGTTGGCGCTGTAGCCGCTGGTGTCCCAGGCGAACGTATTGCGCAGCACCGGGCGCAGGGTGGTCTTGCGGCCGAGATCATAGGTGCCCCAGTTCAGTTCCGCGAACAGCCCGCTGCCGAACTCAACAGCGCCGGTCTCACGGTGGTGCTCGGCGCCGGCGGTTAGACCAAGGCGGTATGACTTGCGCTCGTCCAAAGCAATGGGGTTGGAAAGCCAGTCGCCCACCAGGCCGTAGCCTGTGTCGTAGTCGCGAGGATCGTCGTAGTAGCCGCGCAGGTTGAAACGGCCCCTGTCAGTGTAGCGATAGACGCTGGCGTCGGAAAAGATGCTGTGATGGTCGGGCATGCTGAAATTGAGGTAGCAATTGGCGTCGCGCCAGACGGTGCGCTGATCCTGCCATTGCAGGCCCCAGCTCGAGCGCGGCAGGCCGGCGATCTCGATCGAGCCCTCGTAATCATCAGTAAGCGAGCGATACTCGCGCTCCCATGCCAGCGACCAGCCGCCGCGGGCGGCGGCGACTGAACCCGATGTGGTGCCGTGTTGTAGCTTCACGGCGCCGGTTGTGGTGTCGGTGACGCTATAGAAGAAGGGGAAGTCGAGAGCCACACCGCCACCGGTATCGGCGCCGAACATGTTGTTGTTGGTGCTGCCGGTGTAGCCCGGTTCGCCGATGACCCAATATGGCGGGAAGCTGAGAATCTTTTTCTGATGAATCCATGCGGAGCCATGGCGCAGCACTATCTTTTCGCCGATGAAATAGGAGATGCTATCGGCGATGAGCCAGGTCTGCGTCTCGCGGGCGTCGTAGCTGAAGGCATCCGAGGGCAGCTCCCATTCAGTTTCCAGGGGCTGCAGGTCATAGGCATCAAAGTACACCCGCTCGATGCCGGACACCCCGGCCCCGCGCAACACTCCGCGGCGGGTGCCGATGTCGAAGTAGAGCTGCTTGCCGGAAAGCTCCCGTCCGCCCCTGCTAACGACAACGCCCGCCTCTTCCAACGAGAATGCGCGCAGGGAGAAGTCGTTGAGGTCAACGTCTATTGTGTCGCTGGCTTCGACGGTCAACTGGCCGAGGCGGACCTGTGCCCGATCACGGGCTTCGAGCACGCGGTGGTCAACACTGAAGCCGGTCCATTTGCCTTTGATATGAATCACTTTGGCTACCGGGCGGGCCACCTCGCCCTCAGGCAGATAGCGGATGGTGGTGCTGCTGCGGGAGTCGCGAACCCAGGCGGTAATGGTGGCGAGGCCGGGGGTGTTGCTGCTGGCGAACACGGTCGCCACGCCGCCGATAGCACGCACCTGGAGGCTCTGCTGGCGCGACACATGGTCGGTGGAAAGATACCCGAGACTGGCGCTGACGACGACCTCGACTTCTTCGGTGGCCAACTGTCCGCTCTCGGTGCGCACCTCAATGTGCACACGGGCCTCGGTCTTGTTGTCAGCCGGGCGTTGTGGAGGGATGGCGGTGAGCTTGAGGCGGTATTGGCCGCTGCGGGCCACCTGGGCGCAAGTCTGCGGGCTGCCCAGCCCTATAAGCACCGCCGCGCAGAGCAGTAGTCTTAAGTGGCGACTCAACATTTGCTTTGTACCGGGAGGCTGTTGAAACCTGCTGTTATGTCATAATGCGTCGGATTGGAAAGCTCGACCCACGCGGTGGGGAGAACAGTTCCGCCCTCGGGCTGAGGGCTACCCGGGGGCGGCACAAATAGACGCCTGCCAGACTCTGGCGTCAGGTCCGTGTGAAGGCGAGAGACCCTGAGTGAGTGTATTGTGAGGTCTGTGAGTTGGTGTACATCACTCGCACGCGATACTGGTAGATGTGTCTGCCTGAGAGTGTGCTGGTGTCCGTGTATTGTGTCTCGGCGGGCCCGACGTTGTCGGACAGAAGGCTAAAGCCGCCACCATCAACACTGCGCCATATCTGGTATTTCAGTCTCGTCAGTGTGGTGCCGGTTGGCGGGTTCCACGTGAGGCGGATATTGGTCTGCAGCTCCGTGAGATACAAGTTGGTCACCGGCTTGGCCTGCTCGGCAACGCCGGCCGGGGCGTCGCTACTGGTGGAGTTATTGACCGCAATGATCAGCACAGTAACGGCCAGCGCATAAAGTAGCCACCTCCACGCTTTGCTCTTGCCCTTGGCAGGCGGCTGGTATTCCACCGGTATGCCGGCCAGCGTCCTGGCAGCCTTGTAGGCGGCGTCGCGCAGGGCCTCAGCGATAAGCGGCGAGTCGCTACCTGTATAGTGGGCGCGCGCCTGGCTGCTGCCCGATACGCCAAAGGCGCGATAGACGGTCGGCTCTTCAACTACTTCGCCGGTGGCTTCATCAACATTGCCCTTGACCTCGTACGCCTGGCCGGACAATATGATCTTAACCTGTCGCGGCTCTTCCTCAATATCGAATGACTGCACGCTGGAAATCACAACATAGTCCATACCCAGTACGCTGCCGATGAATAGAGCCAGGCTGGCAGAGGCGGTTTCGCCGGCTTCTACATCAACCTGGCGCAGACGGCCCTCGGAGACCGCGCGTATCACCAGTGCGGAATGGGGCGAAAACCTGCTGGCTGCGAACTCGGCCTGGGCGTCAACGGCCATCTGCAGGGATGCGGTTGCCTTGTAGCCGATACCTGTCTTGCCGCTTTCACTCTCATCAAGCACCGGGAAAATCAAAACGGATCTGGTGCCCGTCTCCGCGGCGCCGGCGAAGCTGATTGGTATCAGCGACGTCAACATGCAGAGTGCAACCAGGAAGCTGATAGTGCGAGAGATGCCTCGTTTTCTTATTGCGTGCATTGCATCACTTCCCCTTACGGGCTGATATTGAATGTCCGCAGGACATTGGCAACCTGTCCGGTTTCCGGACACCGGGCGGTAATATGACAGATGTAACAGCCGCTTGGCACCGCGGCACCCTTCTGGTTGTGGCCGGCCCAAACCACACTGTTAGTGCCCTGGGGCGACATCTGGTTGGAGGCCACGCGCGCTATGGGCACGCCGGATATGTTGCGGATAACGATGTCAACATTAGCCGGTACGGTCAGGCCGTAGGTGATGGCGACCTGTCCGCCGCGAGCCTGCTGCGCGCTGAGGGTGGTCACCATGAGCGTATTGGCGCCACGCTGCCGGACGATCAGTTGGAATACTCGCGTCTCGCTGTCCTGTCTGGTGCGGTAGGTGTAGGAACTGGCTGTTCGCATGTAGCAGCGTCTGCCGGTGGTTGTATCAACAAGCGTAGGCACCAGGTCGCCGCTCATCGGTGCGAGGTCATCCCAACTGACCGTGACATCCTGGTCGGCAACGCCGGTGAAGACGGCAAAGCGCCAGGTGGTATTGGGCGCGGGCGGCCTGATGTCAACGAGCAGGCGCCCAGCCTCGTCCGCCGACGCGTCACCACACAGGAAACCAGCATTGAGTGCCCTTGCACCATCAGCGACTGCCACCGGCGGCTGGGGCATGTCGTTGCGGTCGTAGCCGTCCTTGGCGCCCGGGCAGGTGCCGAAGGCACGGTTGGTTCTGACCTGCTCGCCGGCGGTTACCGACAGCTTCACAGCCCAGCGGTCACGGTCCGGTGCGGCGGTTGCGACCGGCCGCTGGGCGGTCGCCGCGGCGGGCGAGAAGAGACTTGGCGGCGGGAACTGCAGAGTTATGTCGTCATAGCACAGCAGCCAGTAGCCTTTGTACGGATCCAGCCGCGCCTCGGATAGCTCGGTGGACCACGCGTAGTCATTGAAGAGCGGATCGTATTCAAAGATGGTGGGCACCAACAGCAGGCGGGTATAGGCCTCCCACATCGAGTACTCGCCGCCGGCCGGCCCAATCACGCGGACCTGGTCCAGACGCAAGGGTATGGTAAAGGGGTTGCCAATCTGGTTCCAGCCCGCCGGAAGGCGGACACTGTAGGTGCGGTCGGTAGATACAGGAGTGGCGTCAGCAGGGAGCTCGACGGTCTCACGGGTCAGGTTCAACAGCCAGAAGCCTACGCCCGGCTCGACGTTGGTCGTGCTGGGATCGGGGAACCAACGGTACTGACCAGTATGCGGGTCCCAGCGTACGATGGTAGCATTGCCACCCGGCTGCAGACTGCCCAAGTCCTGGAATACCCACTCCGCATCCGTATTGCTGAATTCATAAGGTATCGAGACCATCTCCAGCCCGCGCAGCGACTCCAGCGGATTGAGTACCGGCACGGCAGGGATGTTGATGACTCGCTCAAGCACCTTGCCCCGCGGCCCCGTGAACTTGACCGAGTAGCGCCCCGGGCGGGCGGCAGTGGCCCGGATCATCCAACTGACCCACTTCAGTTCGTTGCGCCGCACCACGCCCACCGACTTTGTAAGGCTTTCGCCCTCCATCAGTTCCAGCCCCATAGGCAGCCGGATGCGGACGCTGGCGTCCAGTAGCGCCTCGGCCCCATAGTTATCTATGTAGGCTGCTATCGGGAAGGGGGAGCGGCCCTCGGAATCGCTGAGGTAGTAGTCTTCGACCAGGTCTGGTGTGGCTGGATCATCCCCGGTCTGCTGGATAAGCGAGAAAGGGGTATAGACGAGAAATGCATAGGGACGGTCATAGTCGGGAGTTGACATGCCCACACCGTAATAGGTGACAAAGCGGCACGACTGGCCCGGTGATATCTCTTGGGGGTCCCACTTGACCGCATAGCCCCAGTCTTCGCCCAGCAGCAAGGCTTGCGGATTCGGAGTGAAATAGTATTGGTTGGTCAGCCCGATGTTGCGCATCTGGCCCCAGGCAATCGAGTCAGGCAGGCCTGCGCTCCTGCTGGCCGGCCCGGGCTCGAAGACTTCCTGGGCGTTGGTTACGCCGCGTATAGCTACGGTGGGAGCCATCGGGTCGTCGTATGTGACCCAGGTGTCCGGCAATAGTTGGCCACTGGTAGCATCCGGCAACTGAGTTTCCCTGGTAATGGTGGCCCCATCAGGCAGGATGACGGCCTGGCCGTCCTGCACGGTGGCGCTGCCAAAGATTCCGTCAAACACAATGCGGACGCCGACACGCTGTTGCTGGGCGCTGGTGTTATAGACGATGTATTCAGCCTGTAGAGCGTCGCCGATGAGAGTGAATGCCTGGCGCACTTCAATCCATGCCGTAGGAAGATCGTCGTCATCAAGAGCAACGGGCAGACGATAAGTGCCAATTAGATCTCTGGTGCCAGCCACCGGAGCGGCGGTCCAGTAGTTGGTCAGGTCGGCCGGCGAGGCTTGGGGATCCTCATTAGCCATTAGCTGGTGAATGTCGTAGAAGTACCCCAGGTCTTCGTCGTCCTCAACATCTTCAGCGCGTCGAGGATTGATCGCGATAGTGGTCTTGCTGGTAAAAGAGCCTGCCGCTGCGACGCTGGCGATGTTGCGGTTCTCGTCACCTGTGCGGGTGGGATCGCCGCCAATAGGAGCTGAGGCGCCGGTCCAGAGCTGGAAGCGGCCGGCGGGGTAGTACATCCACTCATCGTCGACTATGATCAGTGCGGGGTCTTCCAACTCCAATCTGGTCAGCCCACCTGGGTGCAGAACCGAGACCGTGTGGGTGGGCTGCTGACAGAAGACGGGAGCCAGACTGACGAGCACCAGCACTAGAGCCCACAGCAATACGGTCTGCCGCGGCAGTTGTCGTTCAAGACTGGTTTGAGGGCCCACGCAACTTCAGCTCCTCTCGAAGGCCGATAGTTCACCTTATCTTATCGAAGACTGCGATAGCCTGTACGGTCTGGCCTTCCGCGGTGGACGCGGTCAGGCGTACCAGGTACCTGCCATTGGGAACTCTGGCGCCGCTGTGATTGCGGCCATTCCAGGACATCGTTTGGGTCACGCCGCCGGTCGCTTCAGCCGGCGTCAGACGCGCGATCGGCACACCCGCTATGTTGCGGATATCGGCAGTAACAGTGGCAGCACGTGTCAACGTGTAACTGACAGTCACGCCGCCGTCGGTGGCATTGGCCGTGTTAAGCGCCGAGACGGCCAGGCTGCCCGACTGCGCAACGGTGGCGATTATCCTGAAATGCCGTATCTCCTGTCCATCTCCGGTGCGGAATGTGTAGCCGCTGGTTGTGCGCATGTAGGTGTCACGGTTGCCGTCCAGGTCGCGCAAAATCAGCCGGACGTTTTGCGGCACCGTCCGATTGAGTTCCGCCCAGGTGAGGGTTACGGGAGCCCGTGAGAGGGCGGAAGCGACTTCGATGTCCCACTCCTGGCGGGCGCTGAGGCTACTTCGCAGATCGCGCACATAGTGTCCGGCGCGGCTACCCCAGTCGGGCTGCGGCATGTACAGCGCGAGGCCCTGGGTCAGAGCAGGCGGCTCACTCAGGTCCAGACCGATGTCATAGCCCTGGGTGCCTTCAGGGTGTACGCCGATGTAGTTGACAGGATCCTGGAACTGGCCGCTATAAGCTGAAATCTTCAGTGTCCACTGGTCCTTGGTAGGCGCGTTGCTTAGCCTGGCGGGCCTGGGCCTCTCGACGACCGCAGTGGTCACTGCCGGGTTGTACATGACCAGGGTGGCATCGCGCAAGACGTGCACCCAGTAGCCGCGCATGTACTCCAGTATGTCTTCGGACGGATCAGACGAGAATTGGTAGTAGCCGCCGGTGGCCGTGGAGACGAAGTCGAACAGCACGCCCTCCGTGAGCGCGACCTCTTCAGACATCGCTTCGCGCAGGTCATAGCGCTGGCCATCGGCCTCGAAGCTAACCGTGCCCCAGTCAACCACCGACTCATAGGGGTTACCGATGAGGTTCCAGCCGCGCGGCGGATCGGTTCCATAGATGAGCTTGATTTGGTACGATTCCATATCGCTAAGCGGGCCGGCGCCGCCTGTGTTGAGGGTGCAGCGTGTCGGCAGGCGCACGAAGAATCCGAGGCCGGCGGGCGGGTGGCTGACTATGGGATTGGAGCCGCGCGCATCGGGCGGGTTGAAGGTGGCATATTCGTCGGGATAGATGTGATACTTGACCGGCCGTGCGTCGTCCGGCACCCAGCGCGCCAGTTGCAACTGCTCGTACGGTACGCCGAATACCAGAGAGGGGTCCGCATTGACCAGATCCGCATAAGGCAAGCTTATCAGGTGCAATCCGGCGTCAATTGATGGAGCCGCGACGCGGAAATTGCTTACCGCGGTGGTGGCCTCGTTGCCATCATAGTCTTTAGCGTCAATGGTCAAGGTGTGTTCGCTGCGAGTAAGCTCCGTCCCGGCCGGCACCGTGTATGTGAGCAGGCCGTTGCTGGGCGCATAGTTCCCGGTCACCAGATTGCCGTCCAATCGGATCTCAATTGTGGCCTCGTCCACGCCGCCGCCGACATCGGTGATGGTGGCGATTAGCGTTGGTGTGGCGTCAGTGATTGTGCTGCCGTTGTGCGGGAAAGTGATCCTGATCTGTGGCGGGACGGTGTCAGTGCCGACACGCAGTCTCAGCCGTCCGTGGCCGTAGGTGTTGTCGGGCATCGGTTGGTTGGTGGACGGGTCGGTTTGCAGCTTATCCTTGACGGCCAGCGTCTGCAGTGTAGCAGCGAGCATGGCCGGGGTCCTGGTGCCGTCCTCAGCCAGCAGCAGTGCCGCGGCTCCGGCGACGTGCGGTGCCGCAGCCGAGGTGCCCGAGAAGGGATCGTACGGCGTGTCAACCAGACTGGTGGTCACATAATCGGGAGCTGACAGATTGGGCTTCAGCAGACCGCTAAGCGAAGGGCCGCGAGAGCTGAATTCTTCAATCTCGTCTATGGGCAGCACCGGCTCGCCCACGACGATTCGCAGTGAGCCACGCGTGGCGCCGACGGTGAACGAGCCACTGGCTTCGGCGGGAACCGGCAGACTGTGCTCGAGTACTTGGTGTATGCCCTCTACATCAACATCAGGCAGGAAAAGCTGGAAATGATCGTCGGCAGGAATTGAGTCGGGTGACATGCGCTCAATGCGCAGGGAGTAGATGGCCATCTCAGGCAGGTACGCCACCAGCATCTCGTCAGGCGGATCATCGCCGTTCTGTGTTACCGCCGACCGGGTAACCTCGGCGCCGCTCGCGTTCACCAGCACCAGATCATAGTCATGGTTGGTGGTGGCGCCGGCAGTCTCATACCAACTCAGGAACGCCTGAAATGTGCCGGCGGGCAGGCTCAGGTCCATGTCCTGGTCGCCAGAGCTCCATTCGTGGAATCGGTCGCTGTTGCGGTCGCTCCAGTCGCCTTCGTAGTGACGCTGGGCGTGGTTACCGGCGGCATTTACCCAGAAGACTCCCGAGGCGCGTGCAACATTTACCTTCTGCGATACCGAATGAGTGCCATCGTAGGGGCCCTCAAAGATCCCCAGTGACATTACCGCAACGTCAAAGTCATTGTCCCGCACATAGGCGATCGCCTGCTCGATGGCGAGGTTAGTGTCAACTGCAACCAGATAGATCTCGGCCCCGGGGGCCATATCGGCGACTACTTCGGCCACTGCTGTACCGTGCTGCGACCCGCCCATGCCGCCGCCGCCGATAAATGATATTGTACGCCCAGAACCCTCACCGACGCCCGGAATCTCTGCTTCGTCGTAGCCGCCAAAACCGATGTCTATGACCGCTACTGTGACGCCGGAGCCGATGATGCCAAAGGTGTGCATCGCAGTGGCAGCGGTGAGTTGGACGCCCTCGGAGCAGGCCGCCCCGAAGCCCTGCAGCGGCACCGGCCTACGCGGCAGGCGAACCTGCGCCACCTGGGGCAGTTCGGCAACCGTGTTCAAGCAGCCGGCAGGCAGCCAAGCCTGGACGCGTCTGTCCATACGAATGTCCACGCGGCCGCCATACGCAGCTAAGTTGGTTGAGAACGCCGCCAGAGGACTGTGGAAGATAATCTCAACTTGCACCAGGCCGCCCTGGCTGCGCACCAGTGGGCTTACAGCGGCCGGCGCCGCCCGGCCTGAGGCGGCCGCAGCAGCAACTACGCGCAACGGACCAGCCAGGTCGTCAGATACCTTCGGTGCTGCCTCGGTCGCTGCGCCGCACACCAGAAGCAGTGCGACCAGAGCGATTGCACAGACACTTTGCAGTCGAGCTTTTGCAAGGCGGCCATGATGCCTCAATGGAATTCCTCCTCCTCGCTGTAAGGCGCCGACACATGCCCTGCGCTGCACAGCGCGGTGGCATCAGATATGTGAATTATTGTGATCCATTCTTCGCAGCGCGGGCAGCCTGAGCCGCCGCGCTGCACGCCACTTCTATTGTCAAACCGACAAGCTAATTTCCGCTGATGTCGTAGTAGGCCTGCAAGAACTTGGCCCACCCGGTCTCAGCAGCGAGACGGTAAGTGCTCCCGTAATGTGGCGGGACCTGTTCCCACGTGGCCGGGAAGAAGATTCCCAGATTGCCCACATGGACATTTGCGTTCGCTGCCTGTCGGCCGGGGCCCGGGACTAGCGCGCGCTCCAGGCTTGCCTCCAATTCGCCGGCACGCTGCGAGACTTCCCTTGTGGCGGCCATCTCGTGCAGCAGCCGAGCCAGATACAACAGATCGCACATCTCGTCTCGGTACCCCCAGTTGGGACTGCGGCTGCGTACCAAGCGCAGTGCGGGCGCATTGGCACGCGTATCCGCACTCAATGCTTCGACCAAAGCCTTCAGGCGTGCTGCGACATCAACTACCGCGCGCAGATCGAGCCGCCCAAGCGCACGCTCGTATTCGGCGTACAGCGCCACGACGGCCGCACGGCCGTCATCGCAGCCATTCAATCGCGGCAGGACCTGCGCCCAGGGCAGACCCGGGCTCGGCACGCGGTCGGGCGAGGCCACCAGGTAATTCGCCGTCTGCCGCAGGCTGTAGGCCACTTCAATACTTGCGGCGTAGCAAGCCTGCAGAGATACCAGCTCGATGGGCCTGTCCGCCACGTGTGCCTCGGCAAGGGCGGCGGACAACTCAGCGATACTCAACGTGTCGCTGCTGCCACCATCAAAAGCCACACCGCTAAGGTCCGGCGCGAGGGTGGCCAGGCCGGTACCGTGGCCCATAACGATGAGCAGATAGCGGTCCGCCGACAGATTGCCGCGTGCCCATTCCAGAAACCGCGTCAGTGTCGGCTGCGCGCCCATATTGACAAGGCCTAGCGGCTGCCAGTTGCAGTGATTGCCGGGCACGGCCAGCCACCTGGCACAGACGTATGGTCCGTCAATCTGCACCGCAGCGGCGCAATGGCCGTCCGCGGCGGCTTTGATTATGGCCTGCCAGTAGGCGGCGGCTTCCTGCTCAAGCCCGCCCTGTCCGCTCAGGTACGCCATTACGCCCCATTTCGGGCGCACAGCGGCGAACGCATTGTCAAGGAGCAACACGGAGCATACTGTAAAGACGACGAATACGAGTGCCGCCTGCCTGGGCGGCCGTGGCCATTGCATGTCGGCTCCGGGTCAGCGGCCAACGCTGCCGTGTTTAACTCGCCAGAAGCCGGGCTTGTGGGTGGCCGGTTTGGTGTTGTCGTTGTTGACGTCCAAGGGGCCCGGAGGCCCTACGACGGTACGGAATTCCCACATTGGGCTGTACAGGTGGCCGACCTGGTTGAGGTCCCTGTTGTGCGGCCTGGCTGTGTCGCCGCTGGCCCAGGCCCCGACACGCCAGTAGTAGGGCGTGTCCGGAGTGAGCCCGTCAGCCGGATCGGGGGCGGTGAAGGAGGCGCTCATCGTTGCCGCGCCGCCGCCGGCACGGAGGTCTCCGCTCCGCCAGTAGAGATTGCCCCTGCCGTTGGGATCGGTGGGGCCGAACAGTTCGACCCTGTACATGTCCGCGCCGGTGGTCACCTGCCAGGTGAAGCGCACGTTGGCGACGTCCTGGTTTGGCGCGCCGTGAGAGGGGCTGGAAAGCTGCGGTGGCACGAAGTATGTAAGCGGCCCGAAATGGTTGCTGGCCGCGGACAAGCCCTCGCCGCCTTCTACCTCGAGTTCGAAGGTCGGCTCGACCGGCTCCTCCGCCTGCTGGGTGGCTATCGGCGGGTTGAAGCCCGGCGGGCGCAAGGGCTCGATTATTCTGCGTACGGCGTAGAAATATCTACTGCCCGGGCTCATTGGCATGTGGTTCCATGAGGCGGTGACGTCGGCTTCTTCCTGTTCGCCTTCTTCGACAAAATAGTAGTATGTAAATTCAAAGTCCTCGATGTACTCAGTGAGATTGGGGTCGTCACTGTAGCTATTGGAGGGCAGGTCCTTGCCCTGGATTACATCAATCATGTTGTAAGGGGTGGGCGGGAAGTAAGGGTTGTTGGCCGCCCGGTAAATGACCCAGCCGTGGGTTCTTTCCCGTTCGGTATTGTCCGTGCGCACCTTCAGAACCACGGTCGGAGCCGCTCCGCACGTTGCCTGAGAGAGGTTGCCGGCAAGGTCGGAGGCAGTGGCGATCGAGCTGCCGGTGCCAGTGGCGGTGATGCCTATCAGTAGAGCAATAGCGGCGACCGCCTGGATGATGCCCTTCCGAGACTTAGCGCGGTGTTCAGCCTTTTGGCGCGTAGGCGGCTTGTACAGCTTGTACACCCTGTCACCCGTCTGAGGGGGAGACCCCTTGACAATACCACCCCAGGCCATGTCGGTGGTCACCTCGCTGATCGATACTATACCAACGCGCCGCATAACTGTTATTTCCAGGTCCGCAGACCAGGTGGGGCGCATTACAAGCAACTCGGTGCCGATTTCGATACCATCGCCGATGCCGAGGCCGATGTTGACTTCACCGCGGTCGGTTACCAGGTCCACGTGGCCACGGCGCACGCGCCTGGCCATCATCTGGGTCACGGCGGCCTCGGCCGCTGCGCGCATGGCGTCGTTGACAACATTGGTGATATCGCCGCTCCAGCCGGGTATCGGACTGGTGGCAGCGGTTGCCACCGCGCCATCCAGAAAGTCCTGCACGCTGATGTCAAGCATCTTGACCTCAATGCTGCAGCGGGCTTGACCGGTGTCCTTGTTGACAGACAGCTCGCTGATGGTGCCGGTGAGGACTTTCTCGACCTTTAGTGCCCCGCCAAGCCTCACCTGCTCACCCTTCGAGACCGGCGAGCGTATGCCCAAGGCCGCCATTTCGCGGTTCAGATCCAGAGTCGAGGTGACCACGAATTCTCGTGAGCCCTCCAGCGAAAGTGCGACCGCCGCCGCAGCTTTTTCCGGCAGCAGCGGGTCATCGTGACCGGTAGCATTAGTGAAGGGCAGCACCACACAGGAGGTGACAGTCCGTCCCACACCTGACGACACCGTTCGCTGGCCGAAAGATATGCCGCAGGGAAGGCTTATCGCTGCGATGAGAAAGTAAATCAGCTTGCGCATTATTGGACTTCTTCGAATGTGCTGCATCGAGATAGTTCTCCCTCCGACGCAGAAATGATGTGAGCCACTGCTGCCACTCAGGCAGTATAGCATACGTGATTGAGTCTGTAAAAGTCCCCTTGAGTCTAAGGCCACCAAGTGTCGCAGATCAGCGTGACTTGTCTGCCGCGCTATTGCAGCCCGCTAACGGGTTATCGCGACCTGGGCCAACGCCTGTACCTGCTGACCGTCCTCGGTGTGTGCGCTGATCCGGATGAGATAGCAGCCGTTGGGCACCCTCAGGCCCGCCTGGTTGCGGCCGTTCCAGGCGACGGACTGCAGGCCGGCGGCCTGGCTCTGATCCTGCACCACACGGCTGATGAGGCGGCCGCTGATATTGTGCACATCAATGGTCACTTGAGCGTTCTTCGACAGCGTGTAGCTGACGGCCGCGCTCGCAGCCCTGGTGGAAGCAACTGCTGCGGTTATGGCCAACTGGCCAACGCCTGCCGCTGAGGTGCTGACCTGTAGCCTGCGGCTGTGCCCGTCAGCCTCGAAGGTATAAGCGCGGTTAGTGCGCATGTACACCCGCTTGCCGCTAGCCAGATCGGTCAAGATAGGCTGGGTGCCGCGCGGCAGGCTGGACATATCGGGCCAGGATACTTCGATCGGCTGGCCGTTGAGGTTGGTCTGCACCTCAATGTCCCACTGTTGTTGCCTGGACTGCTGGCTGCGAATGTCAACTGCCATATTCAGGGCATTTGCACCTTGTAGTGACAAATAGACATACCCGCCGCTAATCGGCACCGGCGGCTTGGCCTGGTCGAGGCCGGGATCGAAGCCGTCAGAGGCCCCGGCTGCGGTGCCGATGTAGGCTGCGGTGTCCTGGAGACCGGCGACAGTGGCCGTGGTCTGTAACTGCAAGAGCCAACCGTCGGCCGGGACCGGGACGGCCGGTCTGGCCGCCTGTGCCGCTACCGCCAGCGTGTCTGTGCTCTCATCAATGAACAGCCTGCAGGGCTCGTTGGCGTGGAGCCAGTAGCCGACATAGGGTGTCAGGGCTGAGACGACGCGGTAGCCGCCCAGCATATAGGCGAACAGGCCGGAACCAAGCACGTTTCGGGACATGGCGTCCTGCACCGACCGCAACACTCCGTCCTGTTCGCGGACACTGGCTGCGTAGAAGTCTATGCTGGACAAGAAGGGGTTACCGATGAGGTTCCAGCCTGGCACCAGGGGGGTCTCGTAAATGGTTGTGGCCAGCGTGCCTTCCTGGGCCAGGTCGGCGGCGTTTGCCAGGTTCAGCCAGTAGCCGCTACCGAGGCGGAAGCGGTCGGCAGGAGCGTTAGGATAGACGCGGTAACGCCCACCGTCGGTCTCCCAGGTGGCCATGCGGAACTCGGCGGGGGCAACGCCGAGCAGTGCCGCAGCATCCCGGTCGCTGAAGTCCCAGGGCAAGGACATGAGCTGTAGGCCGGCCGGGAAGACATGCAGGCTTTCCAGCACAAAGCTTACGCCAGTGGTGGTTTCACCGCTGACTACGGTCACAACGCGCTGCTGGGGCTGTGGCTTGTAGCCTGAGACCACGGGCTGAACAACTACTTCGCCGGCCGGGATTCTATTGTCAGGATCAGGATCATTGTCATCGAAGATATAGTTGTAGGGCGGTGTGCCGTCGCCCGGGTCGGTGAGCGTACCGCTGGTGACGGTACTGCGGATGACAGTGCCACCCGACAGGACCCTTATCTCTACGCCGCCCACCGGCTGGCCCGTAGTTGCAGAGGCGACTTTGCCGGAGATGCCGCCATCAGGCACCCTGTTGAGCGCTATGTCCAGAACTGCGATCTCCTGAGAAAACACCACAACGCCCTGCAGGGCTGAGCTTTCGTAGCCGGCGCACGAGGCTCGCACCTGATAGGTGCCGGCAGCCACAGCGATATTGGCTATACCAGTCGCGTCGGTTACCGGGGCGGGCACAACTACCTGCTGGCCGTTCTCATCGAGGACCGCGATTGTGGCATTGTCAATGTCGTCGCCAGTGTCGGCGCTGGTCACATGGACCTGAAGAACTCCGTCAGCAGCACCGAGTATGAAGACCACGTGCGTGGTATTGCCCGGTGTGACGGTCACCAGGAGCTGCTGCGTACCATAGCCGACATCAGTACCGTCAGCGACCACGATGTAGTCTCCGGGCGGAATTCCCGGTATCACGAACGTGCCGTCAGCCGCGCTGATACCTTCGCCGATGGGATCTCCCAGCTCGTCAATGGGGATATCGCCGTCGGCCTGAGCGGCGGTGACGGACTCTATTGCCTCTTCATCTTCCTCTTCTTCTTCCTCCACAGGTGCCGGATAGACGCGTATGATGACGTTGCTGATGAAGTCGCCGGTTGCCTCGGAGGTCACGATTCCAGCGATGGCCCCGGGCTGAGCTTCTTTGATTGCGAAGTCCACCTGCACAGGTTCCTGACCGCCATGGACCCAGGCCCATGTCCCGTGGTCTATTTCGAACCCGGTGCGTATCACGTCGAAGATGTAATGGCCCGGGTTGAGGCCCTGCATGATATAGGTGCCGTCCTTCTGGCAGCGGACGGCATACTTATACTCGGTGACCTCCCCTACCAGGCCGTCGCCGTCATCGGGCTCTTCTCTGACTCCTGCCAACAGGGTGGCGATCACGACCGGCTCAGGGTCGGTAACGGGCTTTGCGCCCTCGCTGATGGAGACGACGCGCCCCTGGAAGGTGGCGGTGCGCATCCAGCACTTGGCATTGTGGGCCAGGTGGCTGCGGTGGTTGGCGCAGTGGGCCGGGATAGGATCGTGTGCGTTAATATACCGCCGGTGAATCTGTTCAAAGCCGAATGAGAGAAAGGCGACCCGTGCACCGGTAGTGAAATTTTGATATCTGGTGCCGGCACCGGTGCCGTCGAAGTCCCCATACCCGTACATCTTTACATCTCCCACCGGGGTGATGCCATCGGCCCAGTCTGAGAATTCCGCCGCGTCGCAAAGACAGGGCTGGGTGGCAGTTTGGTTCTGTGGGGTCACCAGATCGATCGGATTATCCGCTGGCTCCCACCAGTTAGGGGCAAACATCGGGGGGGCGTGGTAGTGCACACTTGAGCTTTCAACCCAGGCGTCCCAGGAGACGGGATCAGTGTCGACCCCCTCGACCGTAAAGCCCCACGTGCCGGCGGCATCGGTGAAATAACTGGCGCGCAAATAGTTGGTCAGGAAGTTGTTGGTGGTCTTGTCCTCCATGGTCAGGGCCCAGGCGAGGTCCTGGCCGGATATGAAGAGCCGGCCGCCCTGGTCCAGGAACTGGCTCATCTGGGCCTGGGTGGCTGCATCCAACATCGTGCCATCGCATATCCAGACATCTCCGGTGTGGGGTGCGGCCCAGAACACCATGCGGTTGGCGACCGGAACCTCCCGCGTGGCCTTTGCGGTCGTGGGACTGGCGAGGGCGTCGGCCGGGTCTAACTGGTAATCCGAGCTCGGCAGGTAGTTGCGCAGAATCGTGGCGGGTATCGCACCGCGGCAGATGATGCGCCAGACGTCGTAGCTCTCGTTGAATGGGCCGGCTATGCTGTCGAAATCAGTGCTCCACTCCAAGCCCTCTGCGTAGCCGGGATTGTAGCGCCAGTAGCTTTCGTTGGGAAACGCGGCAGGATAGTCGGTATTGTAGCCGGTCATCCAGATGAACATCTGGCCCTCGCAATAATCATCCACGAACAGTACGCGGTCGTCGGGGTTGAAGGTTACTGTGCTGAAGCCATAGATGTCGTCGTAGGTCAGCGAGTTGCCCATATTATCGGTTGTGGCAACGTCAATAATGTAATCCCTGGGCACACTAGTTGTCGTATACGTACCGGTGAAGACGCCGTCTCCCGCCGTCGAGTCTGGAGCCACCCCATCGTCAAACAACTGGGTGGAGCCGATGGTCACGCAGTCCCATTCGAGGGCCTGATGACAACCGGCTTCTGTTCCCATCCATTGCTCAAAGCGCGCGCCGTCCCACCAGAGATAGACTTTGACGTCAGGGTCCTTGAACATCGCTACGACCGAGCTAACCCCGCTATCCTTGTCATAGACAGCGACAGATACTGTGATGTCGGAGCCGGGCGGCGGATTACGGTCATCAACCCAAGGCAGTGCATCCTCACGGCCAGGAGCATTGACCAGTACAGGCGGCATGGTGTCCCGGACGAAGGTAGCCCAGATGTCGGGCTCACTGCCGGCGGCGTCGGGGCGGGTTGATTGAAAGACGAACCGCATTCTGGCCCGCTGGTCCAGGTCAGGTGACCATGTCGGGTTAGTGTCATCGTACTCGTCATCGAGAACGTCAAGGGTGGCAATCGTCGCATCTGCGCCGACTGCTTCGCCGACGGCGGACATGCGCCAGATATTGAAATCATTGGTAGTATCGCCGGGGCCTGTCGGTCGGGACGACGAGAAGACAATGCTCTGGCCGGTCGGTTGCCATGCCGGATCTACATCGTCGGCGTCCGGGTAGCCGCCGCCGGTACTCAGACCCGTCACATTGCCACCGTCGCCGTCCATGGCCAGAATACGCTCCACAGTGCCCACGGTGGTCTGGAAGGCAATGTAGGGGGATGTCGGCGACCAGGCGGGAGATGTCTCGTCATTTGAGCTGACGGCAAGCGGCACTTCTGAGCCAGCACCGGTGGACGGGATCTTGTAGATATCCCAGTTGCCGCTGCGGTCACACTGGAAGGCAATCGAGTTGCTGTCAGGCGACCAGGTCGGATGGCGCTTGTTGCCGGCGCCACCCCCCGGAGTGGTAATCTGCCAGATGACGCCTGTGCTAATCTCGATGGTATATATCTGATAAGTGCCGGTCTGATTGGAGGCGTATGCCAACAGCCTGCCACTGGGATTGAAAGCGGGCTCGCGCTGGTCACCCGGCAAATCAACAAGCTGCACTTGCTGGGTGCCATCGGGCCGCATCAGCCAGATGTTGAAGTTGGGCTCGTCAGGCAATGTGGGGTCAATCTGGCGGTCGCCGTCGGCGTCTTCGCCGTTGCTCACGAAGGCGATAGAGTTGGCGCCGGTAACAGGAGATGAATTGGGGTCAAATTCCTCCGTCGCCACCGCGTTTGCGGTGATATCATCATCCGGGTCCGGGCCCTGTTGCGTATCCACGCCACCATCACGCTCCGGGCACTCCATACAGCCGATGACTTGGCGCGGAGGTCCTGGCAACGGCTCACGCTGCAGCCTGTCCAGCGACAACAGCGGCCCCGCAGCACGTAGGCGTGAGGACTGCGTCGAGGCGACGGATGATATGATAAGTAAAATCGCGACCAGCACACAGAAGAGCAATAGTGAAGCCAGAGGTCTGGTGTGGCCCTTTTGCAAGGCAATCACTCCTCGGCAGGTGCTTTGATGCATTCTACGTTGACCGGCTAGCGCCAACCACAGCAGCCCCACCCCTGGCCACCTACCAGATATATTCGTGCTTAGCAGCGCGTAAGGCAGTGCTTACATTGCGCGCCGGGCAACAATTCTCCCGTGAGCGCCAAGGCCTTGGTATTATAACACACCGTCTTGCGGCTTGCCAAGAGGCAATGCCGGCTGCCAGCTACAATTTGTGGAACTCCCCCCCGAAATCGCCCTGGCACACACCGGGAGCCGCCAATATATCTGCGCCGAAGCCGGGGTGGCTTGCTTTAGCATATACCCGATACTTTAAGACAAGAAACCAGCGATTTCGGTTCCGCGAAATATCCATGTCCAGCGTCGTGAGCCACTAAGTACCACGCCCGGTCAGCCGTTGGTACAATGCTTCTACTTCCCCCTGCAGTTGACCTGCATTTGTGTCGGTGTTTATCTCAAAATCGGCTCGGCTGTCGTCCAAGCCGGCGGCTGCGTGGGCGTCGAGACGACGCCTGGTCTCGGCCACAGTCAGATTGTCTCTATTGCGTATGCGCTGTTCCCGCACGGGTCGGGGGGCAGTGACATTCAATATATGATGAACCAGCCTGTCGGCGCCCATTTCGTAGAGATTGGCAGCCTCCACAGCCACCACCGCCGGCGGGGCTGTTGCTTCACGCAACTGCGCGAGGCGCTGCTGCAGCAGGACTACCATTGCTGGATACATGATATCATTGAGCCGCTGGCGTGCCTCCTCGCTGGCAAAGATCAATTCGGCCAATCTGCTCCGCAGCAGGTTGCCTTCGCTGTCGAAAAACTCGTCGCCGAAAGTTTGTCTGATCTTGCCCGTCAGCGCTGCACCCGGCTGCAGCAACTCCCTTGACAGGTCATCGGCCTTGATGGTCACAGCCCCGAGCCGGCCCAGGATCTCCAGCACAAAGGTCTTGCCGGATCCCATCGGCCCGACTATGCCGAGAACGGTCATCCCAGCTTCATCCCTGTCACTACAAGAGTATGCCTATTCATCCGCCTTTTCGGGCTGGTCTTGTTTGTCCGCAGCGTCCTTATCTTTTTTGGCCTTCTTGGTCTCTTTGGCTTTCTTGGTGCTAGCGGCTTTCTTCGGCTTCTTGGGCTTTTCGGCTTCTTCTTCGGTCTTTTCCTCGGCCATTTCTTTGGTTTCTTCTGCTTCCTCTTCAGCCGCTTTTTCTTCCGCTTCTTTTTCGGCTGCCTCTTCAGCCGCTTTTTCTTGCGCTTCTTTTTCGGCTGCCTCTTCAGCCGCTTTTTCTTCCGCTTCTTTTTCGGCTGCCTCTTCAGCCGCCTTTTCTTCCGCTTCTTTCTCGGCTGCCTCTTCAGCCGCCTTTTCTTCCGCTTCTTCGTCGGCTTCTTCTGCGGCTTCTTCGACTGCTTGTTCAGGTTCTCGTTCGGGCTCTTCTTCTGCTGGTTCTGCTTCGACTGCCTCGGTTTCATCTCCGACTGCTGCCTGCTGCAGGACATCACCGAACTGGTCGCCGAGAGTTACCTTGGACTGCTCCTGGCTGGCCATGTATTGCTGGTACTCCTGCCGCTCCTTCTCCTGGTCGGCGGCGACCAGGCTCAGGCTCATGCGGCGCGCCTTGATACGCACATCAATGACCTTCAGATCAACCATCTGGCCGTCGCTAACCACGTCCGAGGCCTCTGAGATGCGTTTGGTGCTCATTTCGGATATCGGTATGAAGCCCTCGATTTCGTAGTCGAGCAACTGCGCGAAAGCGCCGGTGCGCACGACACGGGTGATACGTGCCTTGAGGACGCTGCCGATCCGAATACTGGGCGCAGCCTCCTTCCACGGATCGGGCAGAATCTGGCGCCTCGAAAGTGAGATACGATCGTTTTCGCGGTCAATGTCCAGCACGGCGACGCGAACTGTATCCCCCACCGTGAGCACTTCGGAGGGATGCTTGATGCGTGTCCAGGCCATTTCGGAGATGTGGAGCAGGCCGTCAACGCCGCCCAGATCAATGAAAGCGCCATAGTTGGTCAGGTTGCGCACTTTGCCTTCACAGACCACGCCTTCTTCGAGCGTGCTGAGTGTCTCCTGGCGACGCCGTTCGCGTTCTTCCTCGATCGCCACACGGTGCGAGAGGATTACCTTCTTCGACTCGCGGTCGGCTTCGAGCACGCGCAGGCGCAGAGATTGGCCGACAAAGCGCTCGAGGTTGCGCACGTTGCGGGTCGCCACGTGCTTGGCGGGTATGAATCCGGGTACGCCCACGTCCACGCGCAATCCGCCTTTCACGCGCTCGGTAACGATCGCCTCGACTATCTCGCCGGTTTCAACGGCCTCGGTGAGGCGGTTCCAGACCCGCTCGTAGTCGGCCCTGCGCTTGGACAGCCTGATAACGCTTTCTTCATCATCAACTCTGACAACGGCGACCTCTATTTCATCGTCCACGGCCGGCAGCTCATCAGGGCCGGCGAACTCGGATGTGGGTATGATGCCTTCATACTTGCTGCCGATATCAACGCTGACGACTCGATCCTCAACAGCCGCGACGACGCCTGTAACTATATCGCCTTTTTTGACTTGCACCGGCGGTGCCTGGTTGAGGGCGGCCTGCATTGGGTCGGTGGTTGTTTCTGACGCTTTCTCAGACGATGACTCAGCTTCATTCTCGCGCTTCTTTTCCTTGTCGGTGTCTTCAAAGTCCCAAGCCATGCGAAGAATCTCCCTTCAGCCGTCTCTGGTGGACGGCTATACCAAGTTGAGCTACTCGATGTCGAATTCTCTGTCGGGCTGGAGCCTACTTCGCCATAGTATCCGTAGGCTACGTCGGCTGAAAGCCCGACCACGTGAAACTGAAGATAGGACGTTAGATGTCACAAATTGACTGGAGTCGGTAGTCACTCATGCAAAGGTTGCACATCACGCCAGTTCTCTCCCACAGAAACATCCACGGTCAATGGCACACTGAGTGCGTAGGCGCTTTCCATCACCTCCCTGACGACCACAGCCAGATCGGGAACGATGCCAGCAGGCGCTCGCAAAACGATTTCATCATGGACTTGCAGAAGCATGTCTGCCTCGGGGAAATCGGCCTGCAGCGCCGCGTCGAGCTCAATCATAGCAAGTTTGACTATGTCGGCCGCACTCCCCTGCATGGGGGTATTGGTCGCGGCGCGTTCGGCATACCCGCGGGCCCGGGCGTTGGCCGCATCGAGGTCAGGAACCGGCCGGCGGCGCCCCATGATCGTGCTCACGTAGCCAGTCTGCCGCGCTTGCTCCAGAGTGGCGCTCAAGAACTCCTGCACTTTCGGCACCCGCTTGTGATAGTTCTCGATGAACTCCTTGGCATCCTGCACACTCATGTCCAGCGCGTCAGCCAGAGCCCTGGGGCCCATACCATATAACACGGCGTAGTTGACGGTCTTGGCCGCGCTTCGCATCTGATAGTTGACTTCGTCGCGCTCGCAGTCGAAGATCAGAGTGGCGGTGTAAGTGTGGATATCTTCATGGTTGGCGAAGGCATCAAGGAGCGTGGGATCCTGGGACAGGTGAGCCAGGATGCGCAGTTCGATTTGCGAATAGTCGGCGCAGATTAGGCTGTAGCCCGCGACACCGCTGCAGAAGCAACTGCGGATCTGCCGACCCCACTCGGTGCGCACGGGGATGTTTTGCAGATTAGGGCTGCGACTCGACAGCCGGCCGGTGGCGGTGACCGTCTGCTCGAAGCTGGTGTGAACCAGGCCAGTTGCGGGATCTATCTCGCGCTCCAGGCCGTCAACATAAGTACTGCGCAGCTTGGCGTACTCCCGATACTCCAGAATCAATGCGACGATCTCGTGCTCCTTGGCGAGGTCATCAAGCACGCCGGCAGCCGTTGACCAGCCGGTCTTGGTTTTGCGACCCTTGGGCAACTCAAGCCGCTCGAACAGGACCTCACCGACTTGCTTGGGTGAGTCGAGGTTAAACTCTTCGCCGGCCAGCTCAAAGATGCGCGCGGAGAGCTGTTCCATCATGCCAGAAAGCTCCCGGCCGGCCGCTTGCAGCCGCTCCAGATCCACGCCAATGCCGGCCCGCTCCATCTTGGCCAAGAGCGGCACCAGCGGCATCTCCACATCAGCGAAGAGTTCCAGCATCCCCTGCTGCTTCAGGTCACGCCGCAGCCGCGATTGCAACTGCGCCGTCGCCAGAGCCTCGATGCAGCCCCGGGCCTGCCACGCAGGCATGCCATAGGCGTCGGCGGCGTCACTTTCGGGCAGCTCCCAGCCGAGATACTGGGCCGCCCACAAGCCGATGCCGTGGTCCGAACGCTGCGGTGCCAGCAGGTAAGAGGCGATCTCGGCGTCGAAAGCTAAATTACAGGCGGCAAGCTCGTGTCCGCGCAGCAAGTGGTCAAGGCGCTTGAGGCGGCAGCCGCTTATGGCTATGTCCGGGTCGGTCAGGATTTCGACCAACGCCTCAGGGATGGGGTTATCCTGATCTTCGTCGGCGAAAAGGCCGGCCTGCCGGGCATCTTCGGCCGACGCCGGTGGCAGAATAAGGCTGATGGCGATATCAGTGCCGGCGGCAAGCGCCAGCGCCGCGGCTCCCCCATGCTCGGTCGGCACGACAATAATGGTGTCGCCCTGCCTGGCCTTGTCGCATATTGCGGCGAGGCTGTCGGGGTCGGCGGCGGCTACTGCGCCCTCCGTGCTCGGGGCCTCGGAGCGGGGCAAGCGCTTCAGCAGGCTGCTGAACTCCAGTTCTGCCAGCAGCTTGCGCAGCGCCTCGGCGTCCAGGCCGCGCCAGGCCAGGTCGTCGGCCTCCTGCTCCAGCGGCACCTCGCACTCGATGCGGGCTAGACGCTTCCACAGCAGCGCATCTTGTTCATTTCCCGCCAGCTTGCTGCGCACAGTGCCAGGGATGTCGTCGGCGTGTTCGAATACCGCCTCTACGGTGCCGTATTCGGAAAGCAGGCCTGCGGCCGTCTTTTCTCCGATGCCGGCAATCCCGGGGATGTTGTCGGAAGTGTCGCCCGCAAATGCCTTCATGTCAGCGAGTTGGTCCGGCGCTATGCCGTATTGTTCGGTGAACTTTTCCACATCGTAAGCGATTACCTGTTTTGTGCCGCGAGTGGTAATCAGGACCTGCACGCCTCCATCGAGTAGTTGCAGCAGATCGCGGTCGCCAGTGACTATCACGATCTCGTAGCCTTCGCTGCCGGCGCGAGCGGCGAGGGCGCCGATGACGTCATCAGCCTCATAACCGGCCCGTTCCAGCGCCACCAGTCCCATAGCCTGCACGAGCCGGCGGATAATGGGAAACTGAGAGACCAGTTCCTCGTCCATTTCGGGGCGGTTGGCCTTGTACTGGTCGTACATCTCATGGCGGAAGGTTGGGCCCGGGGCGTCGAAGACCATGACCGCTTCATCAGGTGCCTGCTCTTCGAGCAGGGCCAGCAGCATCTGAGCGAGACCAAAGGCGGCATTGGTGGGCTGGCCGTCGGCGGTGCTCAGATGCGGCAGGGCGTGGAAGGCCCGGTGAATGAGGCTATTTGCGTCTATCAACAGCAGCTTGCGCGCCACAGGAAAGGCTCCTGGACAGAATCTGTTGTGCAGCTTGGGTGCTAAGGTGCAAGCCGCACAGGCATGGCTTGCAGCATCAGGTTATTGTACGTGAAAGGCTCGATCAGCATCGGCCCGCTCAAATTCAGCAGACTGTGCCGGGAAGAGAACGGGAAAAGCTGCTCCGCGCCGAACAGCTCGCCCCAGAGGCCTTCAGCACCGCCGAAGATCTTGACCTTCGGCTCCCCCTTGATGCCGCCTTCCTTGCCAGCTAATTCGACGGCATCGTAATAGGAGCCCAGCTCGTCCACCAGGCCCAACTTGAGGGCCTGGCGTCCGGTGAAAATCTTTCCGTCGGCGAGCTCGAGCACCTTTTCCCGGGGCATGTCGCGGCCCTCGGCTACCGCGTCCACAAACTGGTCATAAACGTCCTGTACCAGTCCCTGTAACAACTGCCTTTCATCTGGCTGCATCGGGCGCCAGGGAGAGCCGATGTCTTTGTACTTACCGCTGGTGATGGTGTGGTCATCCACACCGATCTTGTCCATCAGGCCGTAGTAGGCAATGCCGGACATGATGACACCGATGCTGCCGGTCATGGTGGAGCCATTAGCCATTATCTTGTCGGCGCCGCAGGCGACATAGTAGCCGCCTGAGGCCGCTACATCATCCATCGCGGCGATAACGGGCTTCTTCTCGGCGAGGGCAGCGACCTCTTTGTAGATAGCCTGTGAAGCGGCCGCAGATCCGCCTGGGCTGTTGACGTATAGCACCACGGCCTTGATGTCCTTCTCGTCCTTGGCGGCGCGCACGTCGGCCATGATCGCCCGGGAGCCCGCAGGGCCGCCGAATAGCGGCGAGCCGCGGCCACCGGACATAATCACGCCCTGCACCATCACAACACCGACCTTCTCACCCCGCGCCAGGCCCGAGGGTTCAGTATCCGTGATCGAGCTGACCAAGAGCGCCAGGCCCACAATGCTGGCCAGTGCCAGGCCCAGTAAGATCAGGACGATGACTATCACGGTTACGACGCCGCGGCCCCGCTTTGGAGGCGGCTGAGCGCCACCAGGCGGCTGGCCGCCACCATAGCCCGAAGCGGGCGGCACCGGGGGCTGAGCCTGCTGCGCCGGCACGGGCTGCGACGCTTCCGCTTCGCTGCCTGGAGCTGTCGGCTGACCGGGTTGTGGCGTGGAATTATCAGTTCCCATGATCTCTCTTCACCTTTGCCGAATGTACTTGACAATTCACCTCTCGGCTCCATATACTGGTAGCGTGCCCTGGTGCATCTCGGGTACAGCCGCCGGAGTGGCGGAATTGGCAGACGCACTGGACTCAAAATCCAGCGGGGCTCAAACCCCGTGTCGGTTCGAATCCGACCTCCGGCACCAGCACTATTATTCAGGGCTGCGGCTGAGTCAGTTGCAGTCCTTTGCTTGTGCTTCGGGCCGGTGTGTCAGCTCTCCGCCAGGCCCTCGGGGGCGCCCATGCGGCGGAATTTTTCGTAGCGCTGCTCTATCAGTTGCTCGGGCACAATGCCGTCAAGAGCAGCTACGGCCTCCCGCAATGCGAGCTTGAGGTTGGCGCAGGCTGCCTGCGGATTGCGATGCGCCCCGCCGACGGGTTCGGCGACGATCGTGTCAATGACCCCCAGTTTCATTGCGTCCTGGGCGGTCAGCTTCAAGGCCCGGGCGGCTTCCTCGCGCAGCGACGCGTCGCGCCACAGAATAGCGGCGCACGCCTCGGGGGTAATCACTGAATAGTACGCGTGCTCCATCATCAGGAGCCGGTCGCCGACACCGATGCCGATGGCGCCACCACTGCCGCCTTCGCCGATTATGGCGCAGATTATCGGCACCGGCAAACAGAACATATCGCGCTGGTTGGCGGCGATAGCCTCTGCTATGCCGCGACTTTCTGAGTCTTCGAGGCAGTCCGCACCCGGGGTGTCAATCAGCGTCACGATCGGGCGTTTCACGCGGGCGGCCAACCGCATCAGACGCATGGTCTTGCGGTAGCCTTCAGGCCGCGACATTCCGAAATTGTGCTCGCGGCGTTCGGCGGCGGTACGGCCCTTCTCCTGGGCAATAACCGCCACCGGCCGGCCTTCGAGGAATGCCAGACCGGTGATGACCGCCTTGTCATCACCAAAGCGGCGGTCGCCGTGCAGCTCCACGAAGTCGTCAAAGACGGCTGCAATGTAATCCGAGGAATGCGGGCGCCTCTCGTGCCTGGCCAGTGTCACCTTGTCCCAGGAGGTCAACTCAGAGCAGATCTCCCTGGCCAGATCTTCGGCCTTCTGTTCCAATTGGCGCAGCTCCCCTTCATAGCTTTCCTGACCGCTTTGCACCAGGCGTCGCAGCTCGGCGATACGCGCGTCGAGCTCGTCAAGCGATCCTCGCAATGTTTCGAACTTGCTGTCACTCATCTTCTTATCACAACGGGCCTGTAAATGCGCAGACGTATCCCGGCCAGTCAGCCTTCCTATAGGGCTACCCAGTTTGCTCAGGCAATCCCTATCGTCCCCGAGTCGGATTGGTGAAATGTCACATTTGACGCGGGGTATAGAAGCCAGCGAACTAGATGGTGAATGTCAGGCCGGATGGTCATTGCTCTCGTGCCCACAGTTGAGGCCATGTTACCTGGTTTGTTCCTCCGTCGCTATCAAGACCTTGAATCCCTCCTGCGTAAAGTGGTGATCGTGGGTCAGAATCTCGCTGACCGACTGCGAACGCATCGCATTCATCGAGATACAGTCGGTCAGACTGTATTCCTTGTCAAGGCGTTCTTCATACAATTCCACTCCCCGAAGAAAGGAATCTCGCGATTGCGGAACCACGGTGACATTTGGGTCGTTGAGGATCGCCCGCACCAACCGCGCAGCTTGACGACGAAGATGCTCGCCGGCGTTTGACAACACGTTCAAGAACTCAGTTAGGACCTCATCCGTCGTCAACAGGCGCACATTCCCAAGCCCATCCCTCGCCTGCTTGGCGGTCTCTGCGTACTTGTCCTTCACCTTGATGATGGCAACCCAATATAGGGTGTCAGCAAACACCACTTTCATCGTTTGGGGCCTCCGTAGAGATAGTGATCCAAGTTGTCTGTGAGGTCAGGCGGCAACCTGTTCCACTCCTCCTCCGGCACTTCAGCAGCCAACTCAGCCGCGACATCTTCAATTGGACGAGCCGTGGGATCATACGGTACCTCCCCGACCGGCCGAAGCTCCAGTTTCTCCACTTGTGTTATACGCAGGAGTGCGCCCAACGGCGAGAATTCACCTCGTCCTATGACTCGTAGGTGAAGGGTTCGGTGATCCCGGAGGGCGTTTGTTACCTCATTTTCCTGTTCCGGTGAGAAAGACACCGTGATGCCTGTTTTCTCGTCCAACCACACCTCGAAACGGTTCTGGCGGACGTCGGCTGCCAACACCTCTCCCGTTACATCCACGTGATCCTCATGTTCGACGTCTCGGAAAGCCGCCAAGCGGGAACCTGACACTGCGGTCACCCGTACCGGTTCCTGGTCGCCTACAGAGACCTCAATCGCTTCGTCCTCTCCCAGGCCTTGGCCCCATTTTTCATACTCGGGCAGTAGCGACTTAGGCAAATTCTCTGGGAGCGGCTCGTCCCTCTCAACAGCTCGAAAGGCTTGCTGCACTAGCGCAATCGCCTCGTTGGCCTCGGTAGGCTCCCGCTCAAGCAACTCCGGCGGGTCGGGTTCCTCCATATATACTTCCAATGGTGCCACGGCACTTCTACCTTCGATCCTACGTAGGCACAGACGTGTGCGCTCTTCAAACTGCTTTGGAAGGCGTTCGCGTTCGGGATGCGCAGCGCGCCACAGAGCCTTCGCAGTCTCGGCCACCATCTTCTGAAACTGGCTCATTTCGGTAATTGCGCCAAGATCCAATGCGTGGTCGCGAAACCGCTCACCCTTGAAGGCGAGCCTAACGACCTCTTTCCATTGTCCGCTCATCAGTGTACCTCCTTTTCCTGCTTCCGAGAGTCTGCCACCTGCCTAACCTTCGGCTATACAAAAGCACTCCACCGTACCTCACCGAGGCCTGCCGGATCGTGACGTTTATGTGTCGGCCTAGCGACTGGCGGCTTAGGATGAAAAAGTGCGTGGTCAACTGCATAGTCTGTAATCTATACGGTACACCACCGCAGTATGTTGTGCAGT
This sequence comes from bacterium, assembly GCA_030604405.1. Classification (GTDB taxonomy): domain Bacteria; phylum Armatimonadota; class Zipacnadia; order Zipacnadales; family UBA11051; genus UBA11051. The sequence goes on from JAUVVY010000020.1 coordinate 50,089, forward strand.
GCCGGCCGGATATCCTTGCGTGGCAGCAGCATGTCAATCATGCCGTGCTGGTACTGGAACTCGGCGGTTTGCACCCCGGGCGGTATCTTCAGGCCGGTCAGCTCCACCACGCGCGGACCGGCAAAGCCCATGGCTGCCCCGGCCTCGGCAATTATGATATCACCGAGAAAGGCAAAGCTGGCCATGACTCCGCCGTAGGTCGGATGGGTGAGAACGGTTATATAGAGCAGGCCGGCTTGTGCAAGCCTGCCGACCGCGGCGCTGGTCTTGGCCATCTGCATGAGAGAGATGAGGCTTTCCTGCATGCGTGCGCCGCCGGAGGCACAGAATACTGTCACCGGCAGCCGCTGCTGTACGGCGCGCTCCATCAGCCGCGTGAGCCGCTCGCCCACCGTCCAGCCCATGCTGCCGCCGATAAAGCTCAAGTCCATGAGTCCGATCGCCAGAGGAATGCCGTCGAGAGTGGCCTCTCCTGTGAGCACCGCCTCGGTCATGCCGGTCTTCTCGCGAGCCGCCTGCGTCTTGTCGGGGTACTCAGGGAAGTCGAGCGGGTCATGCAGCGGCAAGTCATGGTCCCATTCCTCGAAACTGCCCGGGTCGGTGGTCACCTGCAGCCGCTGCCAGACGGTGAGGCGGAAATGATGCCCACACTTGACGCAGACCCACAAGTCGGCCTCCAGGTCGGGTGCGTAAATGAGCTGGTTGCACTCCGGGCACGCCTGCCAGAGATCCGGCGGGATGTCGTCGGATGTAAGCCCGGGCGGTGCTTTTTCATCTTCTGATGATGTCATACTTACTCCTCAGGCCCGGGAACGCTCGCCGGGTAGGCCCCTCGGGTGTCTTCCTGGCCTGTGTTACAGGCTCTTGTCTATCAACGCAGGTTCTTGCGGTGCACGGAGAATCGGTTCTCAGACATTGGCGTCATTTCAAGCTTTGGAGGGGCGCCCTTTGGCCATGGCGCCAGCCCTGCTTGCCGAAGCCACTTACCGATCTCTTTCCTGACAAGTTGGCCGCACACACCGTCCCAGAACGAGGGCTTATCAATGTTCACCTCGACTGGCCTCGAAGCTCCTTCGAGTTCCAATGTCACGACCCCCCATTCACGTTTGAAGAATCTCTTAATATCGTCATCGTGAACTTTGAGACCATAGCTGGTGTCTTTTTCGGGATCCTGACCATTGTGCCACGCGGTGATTATCATTATCTTTTCCTGAGTCGAGTCGTTAGCCAATTGCCCACAATATACTCACTGTGATATGTAGAATAACGCTGAAATATGTGCGAAGGCGTCTTGGTGCGCGCGTTGCTTGATTGCTTGCTTTATGGTACTATCCCCAACACTGAGATTACTCGGCGCTGCGACGCGTCTTAGCTCGCGCAGCCAAGGAGAGCGCCTATGTCACTGCAAGCAGCTCGTGAAAGCGTTGACCAAATAGACGAACAGATCATGCAACTTCTGCGGCAGCGTGGTCAGACAGTTCAGGAAATCGGCCGGATAAAGGGCGCTAGCGGTCTTGCTGTGTATGATCCGGCCCGGGAGGCGCAGCTTCTGGACAAGCTCACCTCCGGTAATCTGGCGCCGCTGGATGAAGAGGCCGTCGTCGCCATCTACCGGCAAATCATTGCCGCCTGCCGCAACCTGCAGCGTCCCCTGCGGGTGGCCTTCTTGGGGCCGCAGTACACGTTCAGCCACATCGCCGCACTGCAGTATTTCGGCCAAACCGCCGAACTGTCCTCCGCCGCTGCCATCGAAGAGATCTTCTCTACGGTGGAGCGTGGTGCTGCTGACTACGGAATCGTTCCGATCGAGAATTCGATCCAGGGCGTCGAGGCGAGGACCCTCGACTGCCTGTTTGAATCTAACCTGCTAATATGTGCCGAAAGCTACGTGCCGATCCACCTGCACCTGCTGGCCAACTGTGACCTGGAGCAGGTCCAAGCCGTGCACTCGCATCCGCAACCGCTGGGTCAGTGCCGGCAGTGGCTGCGCGCTAATCTGCCCGAGGCGGAGCTGGTGCATGAGTCAAGCACCGCCGCGGCCGCCGCAGCCATCATCGAGGAACCGTATCATGCCGCGATCGCCGCAGCGGAAGCCGCCGATGCCTACGGTCTGCAGGTGCTGGCCTCCGATATCGAAGACCAGGCCGACAACCGCACGCGCTTTTTCGTGATTGGCCAGCACAGCGCCACCTCTAGCGGCCGGGACAAGACCTCGCTCGTTTTCACCACCGAGCACCAGTCGGGGGCGCTGTACCGCGCCTTGACTCCCTTTAGCGACCACAACATCAGCCTGACCCTGATTCAGTCGCGGCCTGCTCGCGGGGCCGTCGCCGGCCCTTACTACTTCTATGTTGACTTCGACGGGCACGCCGATTCAGTTGAGGTGGCCGAGGCTGTGAAGGCGCTGAGAGAGTGCTGTTCGTTTGTCAAGATACTGGGCAGCTACCCGGAGGCGGGCTGAGCCGCGCCGGCCTGCCTGCGGATTTCATCCATCTTCTCGAACGCCGTCTTGCCCTCATCGCTTTTTATGAACTCGCGCATCTCCTCAATGCGCTCCCCCAGATTGGGCTGGGAGGAGATAAAGGTGCCGATGCGGAACTGGCGCTCCATCTGGGCCGCGTCAGTGGAGATGTCACTGCTGCTTTCCAGGTAGGTCCGCAACTCCTCCGGGGTGATGTCAGCCTGCTTGTCGGCAAGCACCGCCATCTTCACAAGGGCCTTGTTCAGCCCTGCCGCGTCGCCGGTCAACAGCACGGCGAAGCGGTCGGCGGTAAAATTGGCCAAGTCCATCCAGCCGCCGGCAAACAACTTGATCATCAGCAGCGGGAACAGCAAGACCTTGAATATCGGGTTGGCGTTGGTGATGTAGTTTATCGCCAGCGTGGTGCGGACATGGTGGGAATTGATGTGTCCTATCTCATGGGCGATGAGCGCACTGAGGTCATCCTCTTCCAGGTCGTCGCGCAGTCCTGTTGAGACTACAATGGTGCCGGGGCCACCCGGGATGGTGTAAATGTAGGGCGCCTCGTCCTGCAGGAGATACATATTCGGCAGCTTCATTCCGGCCAGCTTGACATGGTCGGCCAGCACCCGGTGCAATTCTGGGTAGTTATTGGGCATGACCTTCGCCTGCCGGCCCACTTGCTTGATGTCCGCGGCCGAATGTCTGGTAGCCAAGATGTTAGCGGCCAGAATGGCTAGCCAGGGGAAAACTACAATCACGACGGTTGCCCAGATAGGCCAGCCGATCCCGCCCAAGCCTGACCACTGCTTCTCTCCGAAAAGACTGGCTCTGAAGACGAACGCCATAACACCCGCCCAGATGAACAACCCCAGAGTGATACCTATAGCAGTCCAGTAGCCGTTCTTTTCACCTGGAAACTGATAGTCAGTCAACTTCAGTTTCAGTTCTTCTTTTTTCTTCCGTCTGCGCCTGCTCTTTCGTGCCATCAGTCTTCGCCACCGCCTCTGAATCTAACAGTTATGCGCACTCGTTCGATGTGCTGCTCGTCGCTGTCTTCTACAGTCAGCACGACGCCGTCTATCTCAAATGCTTCCCCAGCCTTGGGAATGTGGTTGGCCAGTCCCGTTATCAGCCCGCCAATTGTGTCGTACTGGTCGTCAGGCAGTGACACCAGGAGTTGCTCGTTCACATCCTCGATCCGCTCTTTGGCCGAGACGACCGCCTCGTCAGCGCTGATCAGCACCATGTCTTGTGAGACGGTGTCGTGTTCGTCTTCGATCTCGCCGACCAGCTCTTCAAGGATGTCTTCGATGGTCACCAGGCCCTCGGTGCCGCCGAATTCGTCCACGATGATGGCCAGATGTACGGCCCGTTCGCGCATTTCAGAGAACAATTCGTCCAACAGCTTGCTCTCCGGCACATAGAATGGCTCTCTGGCAATTGCCGCCAGGTCCACCTCCGAGCCGCCGTCTTTGAGCCTTATCAAGAGGTCGTTTGCGTAGAGGATGCCGGTTATGTTGTCCAGGGTGCCGCTGTATATTGGTATGCGCGAGTAGCCGCTTTCGATGACCACCCGCAGGATATGTTGCAGTTTGTCGTTTTCGTCAAGTGCCACAATGTCCACGCGCGGGACCATGACCTCGCTGACCTTGGCCATGCTGAGTTCCAGGACGCTGTCAATCATCTCCCCTTCTTCGGGTTCCAGCGCGCCTTCTTCCTCACTGACGTCGGCGGCGACCCGGATCTCGTCTCTAGTCACAAAACCGATCTCGTCGCCGGCCTTTACGCCGAAAAGACGCAGTATGCCGTAGGCAATAGCGGTGATCACAACCATCGCCGGGCCGAGGATTCTCAGCAGAATGCTCATCGGCCGCGCCACACGCAGAGCCACACGCTCGGCGAATAGCGCCCCGTAGGTCTTCGGCGCGATCTCGGCCACTATCAGCATGAAAAACACCATGCCGATATGGATAGCTTCTTCGTGCCAGGTACCATGCACTGAAGCGCTGCGCGAAGCCAGCACGGTCATAATTGTAGAGATGGTTATGATGCAAACATTGACCCCTACGATTATGACAGTGAGAAACTCATGGCTGCTGACCAGACCGCGCAAAAGTGCGGCTCTGGGGTCACCGCTCTTGCACAGGGCGCGTAGTCGTATGTCGCTAATCCCCAGCAAGGCGGCCTCAGAAAAGGACAGAAAACCCAGGCCAAACATGCAGGCGCCTATTACTAAGCACCCGATGATCAAGAATAGTGGGTCTTCCAACAGTTAGTTACTACCTCCTAAGGTTCGCTTTCCGTTACGGCTTGCGTTTCTATCACGCGAACTTTTTCGATGTGCGTGTCGGTGACCTGCTCCACAATCAGCTTCAGGCCGTTGACTTCGAAACTCTCCCCGGCCTCGGGAATTCGGCCGGCCAAATCGAGCAGCCACCCGCCCAGTGAGTCAAACTCTTCCACGGGCAGCGGCTGACGGATGTAGTTGGACAAGATGCGCAGGCTTACGCCGGCGTCACAGAGGTATTCGGTCGGGCCCAGCGGCAGTACCTCCGGCTCCTCCTGGTCGTACTCGTCGAGGATTTCGCCGACGATTTCCTCAAGCAGGTCCTCGACCGTGATCAGGCCGGCAGTGCCGCCATACTCGTCTTTGACGATAGCCATCAACTGCCTGGCGGTCTGAAGCTGCTTGAGAGCGACATCGGCGGGCAGACCCTCAAGTATGTGGTACGCCGGGCGAGCAGCGATTTTGCACGGCTTGTCCATCTCGCTACTGGCCAGGTAAGGCAGTAGGTCCTTTAGCGAAAGCACGCCTACGATATCGTCCGGCGTCTCGTCATACACTGGCAGCCGCGAATGTCGCGACTCAATGCCCACATCCAGAGCGTGCTGCAAGCTGTCGCTTTCTTCGACACAGACCATGTCACGGCGCGGGGTCATGACTTCCGTGACCGTCTGGTCCCCGAACTCCAGGACCCCGCGTAGCATTCGCCGCTCGGAGGCATCTAGTTCGCCCTGTTCCTCGCCGGCCTCGATCATCTCCTTCAAGTGGTCTTCACTGACGCTTGGCAGCACAGTGGTGGCATACACTCCGAACAGCCGCAGCAGGCCACGCGCGGCACTTGACATGATGAAGACAAGCGGGGTCAGGAGAACGGAGAGCACGAACACCGGCACGCCGGTGATGCGGATCGCGCGTTCGGGACTGGCGACGGCCCAGTGCATCGGCGTGGCCTCGCAAAACACCAACACGATGCACGTCATCGTCACAAGGGCAATCCCGGGACCGATCGCTGCGCCGACCCAATCGGTGGCCACACCGGTGGCAATGCGCTCGGCCATGTAGTTACACGTCGTGATGCCGAGTAGCAACACGGAAAGCAGCAGCGCACGACGGCCATGCAGATAGGACACCACACGTGCCGCCCACCCCCCGCTTTCACGCCATTGCTCAACCCGGCTGCGTCTGATTGCCAGAAATGCGATCTCCGAAGCCGTGAAAAAGGCTGAGGCGAAAAGTAACAGTAGTATTGTCAATAGCTGACCAGTAGCGGTCAATGTCAATTACGCCGGGCCCCCTCCGCAGGATGCTGTGCATCCTCGCGAGCCAACAACCAAACCCCGATTATCGGTGCCAACGATTATATCATACAGCTTTGCGCAGGCAAAGCCTGCAAATGCTAAACTACTGCAATAGTTCCCTGCCGCCAGCCGGTTTACCTGCCGTCACTGCGGCGCTACGAGCGGCAAAGCGGCGTGGCGATCGGCAGTAAGCTGTACCGCGAAAGTGCCCTTTGCCATGAGTCCCAGCCCTAAACGCGCGATACCGCGCCGTGTTGGCGCGGTATCACATAATCCGTCAACATGATGAAAGCACATGTCGGTGACATAAGTTCATAGTTACAAGCCCTGACCGTATGGCCAGCCTAGCGCTTCGAGAACTGCTTGCGGCGGCGTGCGCCCCGGCAGAACTGCTTCTTGCGCTCTTTGGCTCGCGGGTCACGCGTTAACAGGCCGAGCGGCCCCAGCTTCAAGCGATTGGTCTCGTCCATATCCACCAGCGCCTTGGCAATGCCGTGACGCAGCGCGTCGGCCTGTCCGGCAATGCCGCCACCCTTGGTGTATGCTCTGATGCTCACTTTATCTTCATTCTGAGTGGCAGCCAGAGGTTGCCTGGCCCGATCAACAAGCGCGAAGCGGACAAAGTACTCTTCCATCGGCACATCATTGACAATGAACTCGCCATCGCCAGGGCTGATCCATACGCGAGCGATCGAGGTCTTGCGCCGACCCGTACCATACGCAGTCTGTGTGTCCAGCAAAGTTGGTCCTCCTCAAGTTCGTTGCAGTTTGCCTGGCACAGTTCAGAGAACGCCTACATCTCCAGCGGCTTGGGCTCCTGGGCTTCATGGGGATGCTCAGAATCCGCGTACACTTTCAGCTTGCGCAGCATCTGGCGGCCCAGCACGTTGTGCGGCAGCATCCCCTTTATCGCCTTGATGATGACTTTCTCGGGCTGCTCGGCCAAGAAGTGGCGGTACTGCTGCTCCTTCAGGTGGCCGGGCCGGGTGCTGGCACGGTAGTAGATCTTCTGCCGCAGCTTGTCACCAGTCAGCATCACTTCAGAGGCATCGGTAACGATGACGAAATCGCCGGTGTCCACGTGCGGCGTATAGATCGGCTTGTGCTTGCCGCGCAGCACCGACGCCACCTTGGCGGCCAGACGGCCCAGCGCAATGCCCCGGGCGCTGATTATCCACCAGTCCCTGGTGATGTCTTGTTCTTTTGCGGATCTAGTCCTCATGCCATTCATTGCAGAAGCCTCCGATGGGCTTGTAGCCAACACCACAGTCTAATATTCCACTTTCACCAGGCACAGGCCCTGCGGTGGCGCAGGAGGCGGTGCTTGTGCACGGTCGCGGCCCTCAAGAATTGCTGCCACATCCGCTACCACAAGCCTGCCCTTGCCTGCCTCTACCAGGGCGCCCATGATGTTTCTGACCATCATGTACAAGAACCCGTCACCGCCGATGCGACTCTCAATCAGCTCGCCTTCTGTTTCGATGTCCAGCCGACAGATTTCGCGGACCGTGGTCTGCGCGGAGCCACCGGCAGCGGCGAAGGCGGCAAAATCGTGCCTCCCCAGTAGCGGCTCAGCCGCCTGCCGCATTGCCTCGACGTCTAGTAGTTCCCCCACATGCCATGCATACCGGCTGATAAACGGCGAGCGCAGCGGCCGGTTGAGAATTCGGTAAGAATACAGCTTTCCCGTCGCGCTGTAGCATGGGTGAAAGTCTGCAGGCACCTCGGTACATGCCGCGGCCGCTATCGCCGGTGGCAGGATGTCGTTTACGGCCTTCAGGAGGGCTGCTTCCGGGATGGGGTTGTCGGTCTGAAACGCGATTACCTGGCCCATCGCGTGCACCCCTGCGTCGGTGCGACCGGCGCCGATAACCCTGACCTGATGTTGTAAAAGTTCACTTAGCGCTGTTTCCAACTCGGCCTGAACTGTCCACACTTGCGGCTGTATCTGAAACCCGGCATACTCGGTGCCGTCGTACTGAACCGTAAGCGCAATGTGGCGCATTTTGCATGCTCCGGACCGCTACTCAGTCAATTCGAGGATAGCCATCTGGGTGCCATCGCCGCGCTGCTTGCCGGCGCGGATGACGCGGGTGTAGCCACCCTCGCGGTCAGCGAAACGCCTGGCGATCTCATCGAAAAGATGAGCGACCAGATCAGCGTCCCTGATCTGGGCCAGGACCTGCCGGCGTGCGGCCAGGTCTCCACGCTTAGCCAAAGTAATCATCCTGTCGGCAAGCCGGCTGGTTTCCTTCGCCTTGGCCAGAGTTGTCTTTATCTGGTCGTACTTGAACAGTGCGGCCACTTCCGCACGCAGCAATGCCAGCCGCTGCTGTGTTGATCTGTTTAGTTTGCGATGGTCTTTGCGGTGTTTCATTACATCTGCCTCTATTCCTCTTCATCACCTGCGTCGGCCAGATGCATGTCATAGCTTTCGAGCCGCTGGATGACTTCTTCAAGCGACCGTTTGCCGAAGTTGCGGATGTTGAGGAGTTCCTCCTCGGTTCTCTGCACCAGTTCGCCGAGGCTGTTGACGTTTTCTTTCTTGAGACAGTTGAAGGTGCGGACCGAGAAGTCCACGTCTTCGATGGGAATATCATGATGCTTTTCGGCGACCAGTTCTTCCTCGACGGCCTCCGCCTCGTCTTCAAGCAACTCTTCGGTCACGTCCATGAATATCCGCACATAGGACCACAACTCGCGGGCAGCCATGCGCAGAGCTTCATCGGGGCTAACTGAGCCATCGCCCCACAGCTCCAGGATCAGCCGATCGAGGTCGGTGCGGCTGCCCAGACGAGTGGCCTCGACACGGAAGCCGGCCCGATGGATCGGCGAGAACACTGAATCTATGGGAAGCACGTCAACACCGCGTTTACCGCGAGGGCGCTCGTCGGCCTGCACGTAGCCGACGCCCCGCTCGACCCACATGTCAATTTCCAACTCAGCGTCGTCGGCGGCGATCTCTGCAATGCGCAACTCCGGGTTGACGACTTCAACGCCAGGCGGCGTCTGGATGTCTGCAACCAGCACTTCGCCCTGGCCCTTGGCCCGGATCTGCAGCACAAGCTCCTCGTCTTCAGCGGCCTCTGCGGTAATGCGGACCGCGATTTCCTTGATATTGAGCATGATCTCGGTGCTGTCTTCCACGATGCCCGAAATGGTACTGAACTCGTGAAGCACGCCGTTGATCCGCACATCTGTGACCGCGGCCCCCGCGATGTGGGCCAGCACGACGCGGCGGAAGGCACTTCCGAGGGTGTTGCCGTAGCCCCGCTCCAGCGGCTCAATGGCGAACTTGCCGTACTTGTCATCTAGATGTAGCGCACGTACGTTAGGGCTAATTCCTTCTTGCATCAGCACACTCCCTTGCCTGGCTACTTACATTCCGAGCTTGAATGTAGCCGCCTCTACTGCCGACATCGGACACTATCGGGAGTAGAACTCGATAACCTGCTGTTCGTCAGCGCCGGTTTCAATCTTGTCGGGCTCCGGTAGCCCTACCACGGTAACGGTTGCATTCTCCAGGTCCGCTTGTAGCCATTCCGGCGGCGCAACGGCGCCAGCGTTGGCTATGGCCTGTGCGATGGGCACGATCTCGCGGCTCTTTTCCCTTACTTTGATAATGTCGCCGGGCCGCACCGAGAATGACGGGATGTTGACAATGCGATCGTTGACGGTTATGTGGCGGTGGTTAACGACCTGACGCGCCTGGGCTCTGCTGACAGCCAGGCCGGCCCGATAGACGACATTATCCAGCCGGCACTCGAGTGCCTGAACCAGCAATTCGCTGGTAACACCATCTCTGCGCTCAGCCTGCCGCACATAGCGGCGGAACTGCTTCTCCAGCAGGCCATAGACGGTCTTCATCTTCTGCTTTTCACGCAATTGCAGGGCATAGTCGCTGGGACGGCGCCTGCGCCGGTCGTCACCAAACATGCCGGGGGCATAGCCCTTCCTCTCAAAGGTACACTTTGGTGACTGACACTTCTGGCCTTTGAGGAATAGCTTCTTGCCCTCTCTGCGACACAGCCGGCACGCGGCCGCTCGATATCTAGCCATTTAAGCTGGCCCTCCTCCGATGAATCCGATACGGCGATAGCTCCGGTTCACACCCGACGCCGCTTAGGTGGCCGGCAGCCGTTGTGCGGAATCGGTGTCACGTCTTTGATTGTGCCGATGGCCAGGCCGGCAGCCTCCAGCGCACGAATGGCGGTTTCGCGACCCGAGCCCGGGCCCTTGACCAAGCAGTCAACCCGCTGAACGCCGAACTCCTGGGCTTTGCGGACAACGCTTTCGGCGGCCAACTGGGCGGCAAAGGGCGTGTTCTTCTTGGTGCCCTGGAAGCCAATGGTTCCAGCGCTGGCCCAGCACAGCACATTGCCCTGTTGGTCGGCAATAGATATTATCGTGTTGTTGAACGTTGACTTGATATAGGCTCGGCCGTACGGCACCTGCCTCTTCGTTTTCCTTGCGCTTTCACTCTGCGAGTTCTCTGTTGCCATTAGCCTGCCTCCAAGTATCGCAACGGCTTACTGACTGGCGGTCTGACGCCTATTTCTTGACTGCTGTGCGCTTGTGGATGGAGACGGTCTTGCGCCTGCCTTTGCGCGTGCGGGCGTTGGTGCGCGTGCGCTGGCCTCTGACTGGCAGTCCGCGGCGATGGCGCTGGCCGCGATAGGTGCCGATCTCAATCAGCCGCTGAATATTGCTTTGTACCTCGCGGCGCTTGTCACCCTCGATGGTGTAGTCGCGCTCTATGATCTCACGCAGCTTGGCTGCCTCCTCCTCCGTGATGTCACGCATGCGCGTGTCTTCCGAGATCCCTGCGTCTCGGCAGATTTTTGTCGCGGTTGACCGGCCGATGCCATATATGTAGGTCAAAGCGATTTCCAGACGCTTGTCGCGGGGCAGATCTACACCTGCAATTCTGGGCATGGCAATTCCTCCTATTGTGTCGGGCTCAAAGCTCGTCCTGCGCGAAGTCGAAGCAGAAGCCCGATCTACCCGATAATCGTTATAGGCATGGGCGAACTGAACCGCCGATCGGCCTGGCTGAAACGGGCCTGGTCCTCAGCTCAGCCCTGTCGCTGCTTGTGCCTTGGGTTCTCACAGATTACGCGCACAACGCCTTTGCGCCGCACGATCTTGCACTTATCACAACGCTTTTTCACTGAAGCCTGTACTTTCACGATAGCCATCCTATCCTCACCACGCCAGGTCATGCGGCGAGGCTTAAGTCAAATTGTTCGCTGCGCTCCCGGACTATTTGTGCAGCCAAGTGATCCGTCCCCGGGTCAGGTCATAGGGCGAAAGCTCCACCGTCACCTTGTCACCGGCCATGATGCGGATAAAGCGCATTCGGATCTTGCCGGAAACGTGTGCCAGCACTTCATGCCCATTCTCCAACTCCACCCGGAACTTGGCGTCGGGCAACTTTTCCTTCACCGTACCCAGAGCGCGGATCGCTTTGCTATCTTTTTTTGCCATCTGGCGGTTGCGTCACCTCAAGTACGCGGCGTGAGTATCCGCGATTCATCCTTGGTCACCACTATTGTGTGCTCAAAGTGGGCACTGAGACTACCGTCAGCGGTCCGTGTCGTCCAGCAGTCTTCGTCCACTGCTATTTCGGGTCCGCCTATGTTGATCATCGGCTCGATAGCCAGGGTCATTCCCGGACGCAGGCGCAGCTCATATTCCGGAAATTCACCGGGCTCATAATAGTTGGGCACCTGCGGCGGCTCATGCATTTGCCGCCCAATGCCGTGGCCTAACAATTGCCGTACAATACTGTAACCGTGAGCCTCGACATGCTCCTGTATCGCTATTGAAATCTCCTTCAGCGTGTTCCCGGCAACGGCTTGAGCAATGCCAAGGTACAGAGCCTCTTCGGCGACCTGTAACAGCTTGCGGGCCTCTTCAGAGACCTCGCCGATGGCCTTCGTGGCCGCATTGTCCCCGTGAAATCCGCCCTCAAAGTAGGCTCCCACATCAATTCCGACGATGTCGCCCGCCTTTACCCGCAACTCATCGCTGGGGATGCCGTGGACGACCACGTCGTTGATCGAGATGCACGTGCTCGCCGGGTAGCCGCGGAAGCCCTTGAAACTGGGAAATGCTCCTGCTTCCCGGATTGCCTGCTCCGTCGCCCGATCAACTTTCAAGGTACTCACGCCAGGAACCAGCATCGCCAATGCTGTTTGCAAAGCCTGCGCAGCTATTGCTCCGGCCTGCGCCATGGCCTCGATCTCGCCTGAGCTCTTGCGTATTACCCCGCCACGTTTGCTCCGTCCATACATACTGTCAAGTGCCCCAAATGCCTGCCTGAGCCCATCAGGTAAGGCTTGCAATCACCCGTTCGTAAACCGCGTCAGCGTCTGCATTGCCGTCTATATCAGTCAGCAGGCCGCGCTCGGTGTAATGGCCGATCAGCGGCGCAGTCTGCTCGTAGTAGGTGCGCAGCCGCTCGGCGACAGTCTCCGGCTTATCGTCGCTGCGCTGGTAGAGCTTGCCGCCCTCGCATTCCGAGCAGTCATCGCCGACGTCAACTCCGTCGCGGTCAAGATTAAAGATCGCATCACAGTTGTCGCACATGCGCCTGCCCGACAGCCGGCGGATCAGCACCTCGTCAGATACCGAGAGATTGATTACGAGCAGACCGGTCAACTCTAGCTGCGCTATGACCTCGGCAAGCGCTTGGGCTTGCGCGATGGTGCGCGGAAAGCCGTCCAGCAGTACACCTCGCTGCTTGGTGTCAGCCTCGGCAAGCCGGTCGCGGACGATGCCGATCACCAGTTCGTCAGGCACCAATTCGCCGGCGTCCATGTATGCTTTGGCCTGCTTGCCCAGTTCGGTGCCGGCGGCCTCCGCCTCGCGCAGGATGTTGCCGGTGGACAGATGCACCAGCCCGTAGTCTTCAACCAATCTTTCGGCGTGGGTGCCCTTGCCTGCTCCCGGGGGCCCCAACAGTATTACGTTGCGCTCGGCCACAGTCAATGTCGCCCTCTCATGACAGGAAGCCTGTGTAGTGGCGCATCAACAGGTGCGCTTCAATCTGCTGCATGGTGTCAAGCGCCACACCTACAACGATGAGAAGCGATGTGCCACCGACCAGAGTAAAGGTCTGCACCCCGGTGATGGGGCCTATGTAGTACTGCATCAGTGCCACACAGCCCAGGAACAAGGCGCCGGCCAGCGTAATGCGGTAGAGTATCTTGTCCAGATAGTCCCGCGTCTTTTCCCCCGGGCGGATGCCTCTGATCGCGCCGCCGTTCTTCTGCAGGTTCTCGGCGATCTGCTCCGGATTAAAGGTAACGGCCGTGTAGAAGTAGGTAAAGATTACCACCAGAATAAAGTACAAGAATGATGCAAAGCCGTTCGCGCCGGGAGTTGTGAACTCCACTATCGAAAAGATGGCCCCCTCAATGGCGCCCTCTTTCAATCCGAAGGTGCCGGACAGGAAGTTAACGACTGCCGGGCCCTTCAGCAACTGGCTAACGGTAGCCGGAAATAGAGCCACCGAAATGGCAAAGATGATCGGGATGACGCCCGCCTGGTTCACCCGCAGCGGCAGATGGGAGGTCTGCCCACCCCAGACCTTGTTGCCCTTAATTCGCTTGGCGTATTGCACAGGTATCTCGCGCTGCGCTTGCTGGACCTTCACAATACCGTAGATAGTCGCAATGAATATCACGGTCAAGAACAGTAGATTTGCGACGCCGATTTCGCCGCCCTGCCACAGCGTTATCGTGCGCATCAGCTCTTCCGGCATAACCGTCATGATGCCGACAAAGATAATCAGTGACACGCCCTGGCCGATGCCCTGGTCGGTGATCATATCACCCAGCCACATCAGGAAGGCGGTCCCGGACATCATCATCAGCACCGCGAACACCATGTCCATCTTGCCGCCGGTGAACGCCCCTCCTCCGCTGAACCACCCGATCATTCCCATCCCCTGCAACGCCGCCAGCCCCATGGTCAGGTAGCGCGTCCAGCGGTTGATCTTCTTCTGGCCGTACTCCCCCTCTTTCTGCAGCTCCTCCAACTGTGGAATGGCCATGACCAATAACTGGAAGATAATCGAGGCGTTGATGTAAGGCATGATGCCCAGCGCCAGCACCGAAAAACGCTTCAGCGACCCGCCGACGAACATGTTCAGAAACTCGCCCAGGGTGCCGCCTTGAAACATCGCCTCCAGCGCTTCCCTGTCCACACCCGGCATCGGCACGTGCGCGCAGGCGACAAAGACGGTGAACATCATCATCACAAAGAAGATGCGCTTGCGCACGTCGGGCAGTTTCAGGGCTTGGCTCAGAGCGGCCAGGCGCTCCTTCATTTCCCTATCACCTCGGCAGTACCGCCGGCTGCCTCGATCTTCTCTTTGGCTGAACTACTGAATGCATGGGCCTTTACGGTCAGGGGCCTGTCCAGGTCGCCGTCGCCGAGAATCTTGAGCCCCTTGGCTTCGAGCTTCTTAATCATGCCGATTTCCATCAGCAGTTCCGGCGTGACCTCTGTGCCCTCATCAAACCGTTGCAGGTCGGCCACGTTGAGGGTCGTATGGCGCTGCCGGAATATGCCGATGTTGTGGGCCTTGTTGCTCTGGCCGCGCAGCTTGGGCAGGCGCTTGTAAAGTGGCGTCTGCCCGCCTTCGAACCCACGGGCGATGCTGTAGCGGGCCTTCTGGCCCTTCTGCCCGCGGCCGGAGGTCTTGCCTGACCCGCTGCCATGACCGCGCCCTACACGCTTCTTGGAAGTCTTACTGTCCGGATTTGGTCCGATGTCTGTCAGGTCCATGAAAAGTGCTCCTCAACGCGGCCCATGCCGGGCAACGCGCCGTCACTCAGCCTCGCAGATAGAAATCAGATGCTCAACATTTGCGATCATGCCACGAATCGAAGGGGTGTCTTCCTTGATCACGCTGTGCCCTATTTTGCGCAGGCCCAGGGCGCGCAAAGTGGCGCGCTGCTTGGGCTTGCAGCCGATGTAGCTGCCGGTTAAAGTGAGTTCGAGCCTTGCCTTCTGCTTGCGCTTTGCCATTTGACTGCTGTTTACCCCTGTTTACTGGTGTTGCGCATCTGCGATGGCAACATGTCCGCTGTGTTTAGAACTTGAGTCCGGCCTCCCGGGCGCCTTCGGCGAGAGCGGCGATCTTGCCGTGGACGGGCCAGCCGCCCCGGTCGAAGACTACCTCCTCGATGCCGGCTTCCACGGCGCGCTTGCCGATGGCCAGGCCGACGGCTTTGGCCGCGGCGATATTGCAGGTGCCCGCCAGGCCCTCGGCAATGGCCGGCTCTCTAGTGGAAGCGGCAACCAGGGTCTGGGCCGCCCAGTCGTCAATGACCTGGGCGCTGATGTGCCGCAATGACTTGTGCACTGAGAGTCGCGGCCGGTCGGGGGTGCCCTCGATCTTGCGGCGCACCCTCAGACGCCGTTTGGCTCTCTGTACAAGTTTCTTGTTTACAGTTCCCATGCTTATGGTGCCGTCCCATTTCTGGTTATCTTGAGAATCTACGCCACTGGCCGCTTGCCCTGAGCTTGCTGAAACGAGCTTGCCGAACAGGCCTGAGCCGCTCTCTGTAAGCGTCCTGGGCCGGTCTTACATCTCGCCGACCCGCGCCTTGCCGGCCTTCCGCCGAACCCGCTCATCTATATAGCGAATGCCCCTGCTCTTGTAGGGCTCGACCGGGCGGACACGGCGGATGTTGGCGGCAACCTGCCCGACGGCTTGCTTGTCAATCCCGCGGACAACAACCGTGGTGTTGTCAACTACTTCAAATTCCACGCCGTCGGGCGGGGCAATCTGTACGGAGTGCGAGTGGCCGACCCGCAAAGTAAGCGACTTCCCGCTTAGCTCGGCCCGATAGCCGACGCCGCTTATGACCAGCCGCTTCTCGAAGCCGTTGGTGACCCCTTCGACCATATTCGCGATCAGAGAACGGGTCGTCCCATGCAGGGCACGATGTTCGCGCTGGTCTGTCGGCCGCGAGACGGTCACGATGGCGTCCTCGACACTGATCTGCATGTCGGGGTGGCACGTGCGTAGCAGCTCACCCAGCGGCCCCTTGACCGTCACAGTGTTGTCCTTCGCCACCCTTACACTTACCTTATCAGGGATATCAATAGGCTTGTTGCCTACTCTAGACATGGTGAAGCTCCTGTCACCAGTAGCCGCTTTCGGCTACCAAATGTACCCGATGACTTCTCCGCCGATGCCACGCTTGCGGGCATCTCGTGCGGTCATTACGCCTCTGCTGGTGGAGATGATCGCGACGCCAAGTCCGCCCAGCACTCTGGGCAGCTCGCCCTTGCCGACATAGACGCGGCGTCCCGGCTTGCTGATGCGTTTCAGCCCGTTCAGAACCGGCTCTCTGTACTCAGTATATTTGAGGCGGATGCGCAGGCTGGTGCCTCTGTCCACAAGCTGAAAGCCGCGGATATAGCCTTCATCATGCAGGATCTTGGCAATCTGCCGTTTCATGTTTGAAACCGGCACATCCACACTGGTGTGGCGCGCTTCCGCCGCGTTCCGAATTCTTGTCAGCATATCCGCAATTCCGTCGGTTACGACACCCATGCCACAGCCTCCCGATCGAGACCCTGTATTGTAAAGAAGTCGTGCCCCGCCTATTAGTCCGCCATCGCCTCTGCTGTGCAGCCGCTGGACCGTGGGCAGCGCCCCTACCAGCTTGCTTTCCTGACGCCCGGGATGTTTCCGTCCAGGGCATTTTCTCTGAAGCAGATTCTGCAGATGCCGAAGGCCCGCATATAGCCGCGTCGCCGCCCGCACATTTGGCAACGGTTCACGCGCCGGGTTGAGAACTTGACCTCTTTACTCTGCTTAGCAATCCACGATTTTTTCGCCACAGTGTTATCACCCAAACGAGTCTAGTTGGTCACTACTTCCTCGGCTTCTTCGACGGCGGCTACCGGCCTTTGCAGAGGCAGGCCCAGCAGTTCGAGCAGCGCCCGCGCCTCCTCATCCGTCTTCGCCGTGGTGACGATGGTTATGTCCATGCCTCGGACCCGCTCGACATCGTCATAGCCCAGCTCCGGGAACACCAAATGGTCGTCGAGGCCGAGGCTGTAGTTGCCACGTCCATCGAACGAGTTCGGCGACAGGCCGCGGAAGTCACGAATTCTGGGCATCGCGATATTAAACAGGCGGTCCAGAAACTCCCACATGCGAGCTCCGCGCAGCGTCGCCCGACACCCGATCGGCTGACCGGCGCGGATGCCGAACGCCGAGATTGACTTCTTCGCTCGCGTCATCGCAGGGAACTGCCCCGCGATCACCGACAATTCCTGCATCGCTCTTTCGAGCGTTTCAAAGCTCTCCCTGGCGCCCTCGACCCCCATGTTAATGCAGACCTTCACAAGCCGCGGGGCTTGCCAGGTGTTGTCGTAGTTGAAGCGCTCCATCAACGCCGGACGCACTTCTTCTTCATAACGCTCTTTCAATCGCAGCATCATTTTGCGTCAACCTTCTTAACCCGACTGCGAGCTCAACATCCCGACCGGGGACGGCAACTCAGCTCACTCGTCAATATCCTTGCCACACTTCTTGCACACGCGCACTTTCGCCCCGCTCTCACGCACCCGGTGAGCGGCCCTGGTGGGCGCGTCGCAGTTAGGGCACACAAGCATGACGTTGGAGAGATGGATCGGCCCCGGTGATTCCACAATGCCGGCCTGGCGCATTTGCTGGGTCTGGCGCACGGCACGCTTCATGATGTTAATACCGTCCACGATGATCCGGCCGGAATTGGGACTGACCTCCAATACGCGCCCTCGGCGCGGCCGGCCTTTCATCGAGCGGTCTTTGCCGGCGATGACCATCACTTCGTCGCCTTTTTTTATATTCAGCTTCTTGGTAGGCATGCGCTAACTCTCTCTTAGTTGCTTTTAGACGACCTCTGGTGCCAACGAAATAATTCTCATGAAGCCCCGTTCGCGCAGCTCTCGTGCCACCGGACCAAACACACGCGTCGCCCGGGGGTTTTGCGCCGTGTCCACAATAACCACGGCGTTGTCGTCGAAGCTGATATAGCTGCCATCCGGACGAGCCGTCGGGGACTTGCAGCGGACCACGACCGCACGCACTACGATGCCCTTGGCTATCGGGCTGTCGGGCGCGACTGACTTGGTCGAGGCAACGATCTCGTCGCCCAGTCCTGCGTAGCGCGACGCTCCCCGGCCGATGATGTCTATGCAGCCGATCTCGTGTACGCCGCTGTTGTCAGTGACTTTCAGCCTGGTCTCTTTCTGTATCATGAGGCGTCCTCTGTATGCGTACTGAAGGCTTACTCGCCCTCAGCTTTCGCCTTGTGTTCGGCTACTATGCCATCCATCAGGTGCGACGGCACTTCTTCGTATCCCGAAAAGCTCATCGTGTAGCTGGCTCGACCCTGGCTGATCGAGCGCAGGTCAGCGGCATAGCGGCGCATCTCCGCCTGCGGTACCGAGGCTCTAATCAACTGTAATCCGCCACCGACGCTCTCCGAGCCCTGGATGCGGCCGCGGCGGCCGGACAGATCGCTCATCGCATCCCCCATGATATCTTCCGGGACAGTAACCTCGACATCCATCACCGGCTCCAGCAGTATGCACCTGGCCTCTGCCAGGGCATTGCGTACCGCGATCTGGCCGGCGGTCTGAAAGGCCTGGTCGGACGAGTCAACCGGGTGCGAGCTGCCGTCATTAAGGGCGACCTGAACGTCCACCACCGGTGAGCCGGTGAGTATCCCCTTCTTTAGCTGGGCAACAACGCCTTTTTCGACGGCCGGGATGTAGTTGGTAGGCACCGAGGCGCCCCTGATCTCATTGATGAACTCGAAGCCCGCACCACGCGGTAGTGGTTCCATGCGGATCCAGACGTCGCCGAACTGTCCGCGGCCGCCGGTCTGCTTCTTGTGTCGTCCCCGCACGTGCACCGAATTGGTAATGGTCTCGCTGTACGGTACTTTCGGCTCAGCGAGAGTGACTGACGCTTCGAACTTGCGGCCCAGCTTTTCGACGACGACATCCACATGCAACGCGCCCATGCCATAAATCAGCATCTGACCAGTGCTGGGTTCGCGGCCAAAGCTGAAACCTATGTCCTCTTCGGCTAACCGCACCAAGCCGGCGGCGAGCTTGTCCTCGTCAGCGTGTGAAGCCGCCGCGACGGCCGCCGAGTGCATCGCCTTAGGCAACTCCGGCGCGTCGAACACCACCGTCGCTTTCGGGTCGCATAGCGTCCCGCCGGTCAGAGTGTTTTCGAGCTTGGTGACACAACCTAAGTCGCCGGCGACGAGCGATCGCACCTCCGATGTCTTGTTGCCCTGCATCGTTGCCAGGCCGCTGAGCCGCTCGCGATCGCCACTCTTGGCGTCAATAACGTTGGCGTCGGCGGCAGCAGTGCCGGAGACGACCCTGATCAGGCTGATGCGGCCGACGTAGGGGTCGCTAAGTGTCTTGAACACAACCGCCGCGAAGGGCTTGGCATCACTGCATTCCCGGACGATTTCGGTCGCCTCGTCCTTCTGATCGTGGCCGGTCCAGGCTCCGCTCTGGTCGGGCGTGGGGCACACTGCGACAATCAAGTCGAGCAGAGCGCCGATGCCCAGTGCGTTCAGCGCGTCGGTGGCCAGCACCGGCACCAGTTGGCCGCCGGCAACCCCCTTGGCCAACCCGGCGGCGAGTTCTTCCTGGCTCAACGTCTCGTTTTCGAAGTACTTTTCCATCAGTTCTTCGTCGTTGGCTGCCACGGCCTCCACCAGCGCCTCGCGAGCCGCGGATGCCTCGTCGGCCATATCCTCAGAGATGTCGGTCCAGGTGCCGCCCTGTTCCGACCCTTTAAGCATCCTCATACTGATCAGGTCAACTACACCCTCGAAATTGCCATCTTGCCCGACCGGTATCTGTACATTGACACCCTCAGCCCCTGCAAGCATCTCATTGATGCTGTCAACGGCGGCATCGAAATCGGCGTGTTCTCCGCTCATCTTGTTTACGACGGCAACAATTGGCAGGTTCATCTCCGCCGCAGTCTGGTAAACCTTGTGAGTGTGGACCTCGACACCGGCGCCTGCATCAACAACCAGTAGTCCGCAGTCAGCGACCCAAAGACAGTCTATCACCTCAGCGAAAAACTCCGCGTACCCCGGCGTATCTATGATATTGATCTTGGTATTCTTGTGCGTGCAGTTGCACAGTGCCGGACTGACGGAGATCTGGCGGCCGCGCTCCTCCGGCTCGAAGTCCGTGACGGTAGTACCGTCGTCCACTTGGCCGAAGCGCCCAGTCGCGCCCGTGGCAAAGAGCATGGCTTCGGTCAGGGTCGTCTTCCCGCAACCCCGGTGCCCGATAGTTACTAGATTTCGAATTTGCGAAGTGCCGGTCCCCATTCAATTTCCTTCCGACAGATGCTGCTCGTACCGGGGCGATCTATTCAGCTTTGGCCAAGATACTGACGACACGCCATGATTTGGTCTTGCTCAGTGGCCTGCATTCGGCAATCAGGACTCTGTCGCCGAATTGACACTGGTTGTCCTCGTCGTGGGCATGATATTTGGTACTTCGCCGCAACACCCGCTCGTAGATGGGATGGCGGGTCAAGCGCGTTACCGCCACAACTACGGTCTTGTTCATTCTGGTCTTGCCCGGCCCGCCGCTGACCACGGTGCCTTCTTTTGTCTTCGGCTTTCTCTTGTGGTCCTTACTCATCACTTCAGCCCTTCCCATTTCATCACCCGTCAGCAGGCCTTATTCGAACAGCTCACGCTCTCGCTGGATTGTCTTGATGCGAGCAATTGCCTTGCGATACTTGCGCACCCGCTTGGGGTCCGGAATCTGACCGGAGGCCAAGCGGAAGCGCAACTGGAACAGGCTCTCCTGGACGTGGTTGAGGCGATCCTCGAGCTCGGCGTCAGTGGCGTCATGCAATTGGTCCAAGAAATCTCGTCTGCTCTTGGCGCTATCAGGCATATCCCCTGTCCTCCCGGGTCACGAACTTGGTCGCCACCGGCAGCTTGTGGGCGGCCAGACGCATCGCCTCGGTAGCTATCTCTTTGTCAACGCCGGCCATCTCGAACAGAATCCGTCCCGGCTTGACGACGGCTACCCAGTACGCGGGTGAACCCTTGCCCTTGCCCATACGGGTCTCGGTCGGCTTCTCTGTGACCGGCTTGTCGGGGAAGATCCTGATCCACACCTTCCCGCCGCGGCGTGCGTGCCTGGTCATCGCCACCCGGGCGGCCTCGATCTGCCGCCCGTCAATCCACCCGGCCTCCGTAGCCTGTAGCCCGAACTCGCCCATGTGCAGGTTGCTCCCACGATAGGCTTTGCCCGTCATGCGTCCGCGGTGGTGCTTGCGATATTTCTGCCTCTTAGGAATCAGCATTGGATGACTCCTCGTCTGCTGTTTCGGTCTCGTCGTCCTCCTGCAGGGCCGCTACCAGAGCGTCTTCTTCCTGCTCGGTGCCCGCCTCTGGCGCCTCTGCCACGGGTTCCTCAGTGGGCTGCTCTATCTCCGGCTCCTCAGCAGGCACGGTGGTCTCTTCCGTCTCTGCGCCTGCAGCCTCTGCGGGTGCATCTGTGTCTTCCGCCGCCGGTGCAGCCGCGGATTGCGTGCTTGCGGCCTCCGTTGCCGGCTCGGCCTCCGCTGCTTCCTCAGCCTCCGCTGCCGGCTCGGTTTCGGCTGCTGGCTCAACCTGCGGCGTGATCTCCTCTGGCTGCGGCTCCGGCTTCTCCGGCAAGATGTCGCCCTTATAGACCCACACCTTGCAGCCGATGTGGCCATAGCCGGTACGGGCTTCGGCGAAACCGTACTCCACGTCAGCGCGCAGCGTCTGCAGCGGCACTCGCCCCTCGGGGCCGGCGGATTCGCTTCTGGCGATCTCGGCGCCTCCCAGGCGGCCCGAAACGATGCAGCGCACTCCCTCTGCGCCCATGCGCATGGCGCGCTCAATAGCCTGGCGCATGGCTCGGCGGTACGATACCCGCCGCTCGATCTGGCGCGCGATGTTCTCTGCGATCAGTTGGGCGTTGATATCCGGCTCCCGCGTCTCCTCGACGTTGACACGCACCTTCATAGTAGTCATGCTCTCTAACTCGCGGCGGAGCCGGTCAACATCCTGCCCGGCCCTACCGATGACGATGCCGGGCTTGGCGGTTTGAATAGTTATCGTCACCGTGCCAGCCGCCCGCTCGATGATCATGTCGGAGATCGAGGCGTCGTTGAGCATATTCTTGATATGATTGCGCATCTTCATATCTTCAATGAGGTAGTCGCGGTACTGCTGTCCCTCGGCAAACCAGCGGCTCTTGCACTGCCGGATTATTCCCAGCCTGAAACCATAGGGATGTACCTTTTGTCCCATTACCGTCTCACTCCCGCAGCAAGGCTGCTGATGAATAGGTTCTGTCCGCCGCTACTCTTCAATCTCATCACTCACAACTACCGTAATGTGGCACGTAAGTCGGTGAAATCGGTCCGCCCGACCCCTGGCACGCGGCTTGATTCGCGGTATGCGAAAGCCCTCATCAACGATCGCTTTTGATACCCACAGTTCGTCCGGAGACATCCCGTGGTTGTTCTCCGCATTGGCCGCAGCCGATCTCAGGCACTTCTGTAGCGCTTCGGTTGCCAGACTGCCGTACGTGGCCAGGGCCTCCAGGCCCTCATCAACCGACTTGCCCCTGATCAAGGGCAAGAACTTGCGTACTTTACGCGGGCCTATCCGCACAAATTTGGCAACCGCTTGTGCTTCCATGCTCGTAGCTCCTGGGCTCTGTTGGCACTCGACAAGCTGTCTGTCTCGTAACCGTGACTATTCAGTAATGCTGGTGGTGCCCGTTTCGCGTCTGCCCGGACGCATGCCGCGGAAGGTGCGCGTGGGCGCGAACTCCCCCAGCTTGTGGCCGACCATGTTCTCCGTAATCAGAATCGGCACGTGCTTGCGGCCATCATGCACGGCGATCGTGTGCCCGACCATTTCCGGAAAGATCGTTGAGCGGCGAGACCAGGTCTTGATCATTCGCTTCTCGCCGCTGGTGTTCATCTTTGCGATCTTATCCAGTAGCTTCTTGTCCGCAAACGGGCCTTTCTTCATGGAGCGGGCCATTTTATGCTTCCTCCGACAATTCGATGTGCGATTGCATTACTTATGTCGCCTGTCGCGCACGATATACTTGCTTGACGACTTGCGCCGGTTGCGGGTCTTCTTGCCGAGTGTCTTCTTGCCCCACGGAGTGCGCGGGCTGTCCAGGCCAATAGGAGCCTTGCCCTCGCCGCCGCCGTGCGGGTGATCCACCGGATTCATCGCGCTGCCTCGCACGGTGGGACGCACCCCGCGATGGCGCTTGCGGCCAGCTTTGCCGTCCTGAACATTGTTATGGTCAACATTGCCGACGCGGCCTACGGTCGCCCGGCATTTGGCTGAGACCATGCGCATCTCGCCCGAAGGCAACCGCAATGTCACCAGCTTGCCTTCTTTGGCGATCAACTGAGCGGCGGTGCCGGCGCTGCGCGCTAGCTGCGCCCCGTGCTCGGGTATCAGCTCGATGTTGTGCACCACTGTGCCCACGGGCATGGCTTCCAGAGACAGGCAGTTACCCACCCGGGCCACTACGCGCAGACCTGAGATCACGGTGTCGCCCCTGTTCAGGCCTTGCGGGGCCAAAATATAGCGCTTCTCGCCGTCAGCGTAGTGCAACAGGGCGACATGAGCGGAGCGGTCCGGCGCGTACTCGATGGCCGCTACCTTGGCCGGCACGCCGTCCTTGTTGCGCTTGAAGTCAATCTGGCGGATCTTGCGCTTAGCGCCGCCGCCCTGGTGGCGTACCGTTATCTTGCCGCTGAAGTTGCGACCGGCCGCCTTCTTTTTCCGTCTCACCAGCCGTTTTTCCGGCTTCTTCTTCCTGTCAATGTCGCTGCGGTCAAGCTTGATGTAAGAGCGCCTGCCTGGTGATGTCGGCTTGTGGTCTATGATTGGCATGATAGCAAATCTCTCGCTTCTGATCGCTGCAGTGCGCAACTCGATGGCACCAATATGTCGGTCGCTCGCAGCTTTAGATAACGTCAATACTACTGCCGGGCGCCAGGGTTATAACGGCCTTCTTCCACTCTGCTGTCTTGCCTTCGCGGTGCCGGTAGCTACGGCGTCGTGCCTTGCCCGCAACTGTCATGGTGTTAACCTTGAGCACCCGCACATTGAATATGGTCTCGATAGCGCGCTTGATGTCAATCTTGGTCGCGTCCGGATGCACCTTGAAGGTGTACTTATTGTTGACTTCCGACTCGCGCATGCTCTTTTCGGTGATAATCGGCGCGATGATGAGCTTGCGATAGCGTTCGATTTCGGCGTTTCTGCCGGTGAGCATCTTGCTACTCCTCTTTCAC
Source organism: bacterium (assembly GCA_030604405.1). Classification (GTDB taxonomy): domain Bacteria; phylum Armatimonadota; class Zipacnadia; order Zipacnadales; family UBA11051; genus UBA11051. The sequence continues at coordinate 74,517 of JAUVVY010000020.1, forward strand.
GAGCGCGTCCAGCTCGGCTAGCGCGGCCTGAGTGAAGATAATCTCATCGGCCCACAGCACGTCACGGGTGTTGAGATGGGGTGACTGGCGCAAGTACAGGTTAGGTACGTTGCGGCAGCTCTTGAGAATGTTCTCATCGGCCATCTCGTCGGGCGAAAGCATTAGCAGAACCCGAGCTGCATCAATTCTGAACGCATCGAGCATGGCGACGATGGTCTTGGTGCGCGGCTGGTCCAGTTCCACACCCTCGATGACGGTGATGCCGCCACGGCGTACGACCTCGGACAGCGCGCAGCAGAGGGCCTTGCGGCGCATCCGCTTGGGCATCTTCTTATTGCCGGTGCGCGGCTTAGGCGCATGAGCTTTCCCGCCGCCGACGAACAGAGGCGCGCCGCGGTCGCGGTGACGTGCCCTGCCCAGGCCCTTCTGGCGCCAGATCTTGGCCCCTGAAGTGACCACCTCGCTGCGTCGCTTCTTGCTTCCCGCGTGACGCTTCCGCCGGCTATCAGCAGTTGTCACTGCCTGGTGAACCAGCTGCTCATGCATGGCAACGCCGAATATCTCGTCGCTGACCTCTACCTGACCGACTTTCTCGCCTGCCTGGTTACACACTGCCAACTGCGGCATAACATTTCGTTCCTTCCGGACCCGCCTCAATTGCTCTCGATCGCGACCAGTCCCCCGTTGGGTCCGGGAATCGAGCCTTTGACGACAAGCATGTTGCTTTCCGCATCAACGTCAACGACGGTCAGGTTCTTGACCTTCCGGCGCACGTTGCCCATCTGCCCCGGCATCCTCTGGCCGGGAAAGGTCCTGGCTGCGTCGGTGGCACCGGCCGACATCGGCGCACGGTGCACCTTAGAACCGTGGCTGGCAGGCCCGCCGTGAAAGCCGTGACGCTTTATCACACCGGCGAAGCCCTTGCCCTTGGTAATCCCGGTCACACTGACGCGCTGGCCCACTTCAAAGATTTCAACCGTGATGTCGTCGCCGCAGGCGTACTCATCGTCACCACTGACGCGAAATTCACGCAGATGCTTCTTAGGCGATACGTTCTTGGTCCCGAAATGACCGAGCAGAGGTCTCTTGACGCGCCCCAGCTTCCTCTCCGCAATGTCCTCAAACCCCACTTGCACCGCCTCGTAGCCGTCGGTCTCGACCGTCTTGCGCTGTACGACCACGCACGGGCCGGCCTGTACCACCGTCGCTGCCACGGCGCGGCCGTTGTCGTCAAAGACCCGGGTCATCCCGACTTTTCTGCCTAGAATTCCAACTGCCATACTTCTTCACACCTATCTGGCTGCATCCCAGTGCCTGTGGCGAGCCCGCTCTAGCCACTGGAAGTCTTGATAGCGATGTCCACTCCGCCAGGGAGGTCGAGCTTCATCAGTGCATCAACGGTGCGCTGGGTCGAATCGAGAATGTCAATCAGCCGTTTGTGGATGAGCATTTCAAAATGCTCGACAGTGCGGGCGCTGCGGCCCAGCGCTGTGGGCTTGACCACGCAGTGGACGTTTCGCTCCGTCGGCAGTGGGATCGGCCCGGCTATGCGGGCACCGCTGCGCTCGGCAGTCTCGACGATCTTTTGCACTGAACGGTCGAGTATCTCGTGGTCAAAGGCCTTTAATCTGATGCGAATGCTGTTCGTCCCTGCCATGTTCTCACGCTCTCCTTCATCTGTCAGGAGTACCGCCTCAGTGGCATCTGACCAGCCGGCGGATCACTGCCTACTCTATTACTTTGGTTACTACGCCGGCGCCGACGGTGTGGCCGCCCTCACGGACCGCAAACCGCAACTCCTCCTCCATCGCGATCGGATTGATCAGCTCCGCAGTCAGTGTCACGTGGTCCCCCGGCATCACCATGTCGATGTCCTCCGGAAGCTGAATCGCACCAGTCACATCCGTCGTCCGGAAGTAAAACTGCGGACGATAGCCCGAAAAAAACGGCGTGTGACGGCCGCCCTCATCGTGGCTCAGCACGTACACACGCGCCTCAAACTTGGTGTACGGTGTGATGCTGCCCGGCGCCGCTATCACCTGGCCCCGCGCCACCTCGTCGCGCTCGATACCGCGCAAAAGCACACCGATGTTGTCCCCAGCTTGACCGTCGTCCAAGATCTTGCGGAACATCTCCACGCCCGTCACCACCGACTTCTGCGTCGCCGTGATCCCCACTATCTCGATATCGTCGCCTGTGTGAATCCTGCCTCGCTCCACGCGACCCGTCGCCACCG
>JAUVVY010000087.1 GCA_030604405.1 bacterium
CAGGCCGACGAAGGGCCTGAGGCGGAGGCCGAGCGGGCCGCTGAGACCCAGGCCGACGAAGGGCCTGAGGCGGAGGCCGAGCGGGCCGCTGAGACCCAGGCCGACGAAGGGCCTGAGGCGGAGGTTGAGCTGGCCGCTGAGACCCAGGCCGACGACGGGCCTGAGGCGGAGGTTGAGCGGGCCGCTGAGACCCAGGCCGACGAAATGGACAGCACAGAGGCGGCTGAAGAGACCAAAGAATGATCAGATCGGCTCACCAAGGACACCGGGAGATGATTAGGAATGTACGTACCCAATGTAATTGAGCAAACACCGCGCGGGGAGCGTCTTTATGACATCTTCAGCCGGCTGTTGCGCGAGCGAATCGTGTTCGTTGGCACGCCAATTGATGATGTGCTTTCCAGTATGGTGATAGCGCAACTGCTCTTCTTGCAGGGCGAGGACACGACCGAGCCGGTCTCGATGTATATCAATTCGCCTGGAGGCTCGGTAACGGCGGGGCTGGCGATATATGATACAATGCAGTACATCACGCCGGATGTGCACACCTGGTGTGTAGGCATTGCAGGTAGCATGTCGGCCGTTCTTCTGGCCTCAGGCGCGGCCGGACATCGGCACGCGCTGCCGCATGCGAAGTTGATGATTCACCAGCCGTGGTCGTATGGAATTTCGGGCCAGGCCAGCGATGTCGCGATACAAGCTGAGGAGATTATCAATACGCGTAAAATCTTGAATGAAATACTGGCCCAGCACACCGGGCAGGAGTTTGCCACCATCGAGCGTGACACCGAGCGCGATTTCTACATGACCGCGCTGTCGGCGAAGGAATACGGACTGATTGACGTGATACCCGAGAAGCAGCCCAGCACTGAAGATGACTGACCGTACACAGCACTGTATGTAGCAAGTTATAGGGGCGAAGCCTTATGGATATCAACGGCTCCGGCGGCGATGAGGGACGGCACCTGCGGTGTTCTTTCTGCGGGCGGGAGAAACCCACGCAGGTCAAGCAACTGATCGCCGGGCCGGGCGTATATATTTGCAAAGAATGCGTTATACTCTGCAATCAAATAATCCGCAACACAGAGCAGCAGAGCCTCGCGGAGGGTCTTGCTGACGAACAAGTACCCACCCCGCAGGAGATCTACGATCACATGGGCGAGTACGTGATCGGCCAGGAGCGCGCCCGGCGTGTGGTATCCGTCGCCGTCTATAACCACTTCAAACGGATCCGCCTCGACTATGCCGATGAGGGGGTCGAGCTGGACAAGAGCAATGTCTTGCTCCTGGGCCCCACCGGCTGCGGGAAGACCCTGATCGCCCAGACGCTGGCCAAGCTACTCGATGTCCCCTTCACCATCGCCGACGCAACCTCGGTGACCGAGGCGGGCTACGTCGGCGAAGATGTGGAGAATATCCTGCTGCAACTGTTCCTGGCCGCCGACGGCGACATCGAGCGCACCGAGCGCGGCATTGTATATATTGACGAGATTGATAAGATCGCCCGCCGCGGTGACAACCCCTCCATAACCAGGGACGTATCCGGAGAAGGCGTGCAGCAGGCGCTCTTGAAGATACTCGAGGGCCACCGTTGCCAACGTGCCTCCACAGGGCGGCCGCAAACATCCGCAGCAGGAGTTTCTGCAGATCAACACCAAGAACATTCTCTTCATCTGCGGCGGAGTGTTCGACGGGCTGGTGGATATCATCAGAGCACGCACGCACAACCGGGCGATCGGCTTCGGCGCACGCGGTGCCGAGGGCGGCGAGTTGACCGACGATGAGTTGCTGGACATGGTTCTGCCTGAAGATGTAACGAAGTTCGGCATGATTCCGGAGTTCGTCGGCAGGCTGACGATCATGGCCCCGCTGGCTCACCTCGACGTGGAAATCCTGCAGCGAATCCTGGTGGAGCCCAAGAATGCCCTGGTTCGCCAGTACAGCAGGTTGATGTCGCTGCTTGATGAGGTAGAGCTTGAATTCAGTGACGGCGCTGGTCGAGCAATCGCCGAGAAGGCGATTGAGAAGAAGACCGGCGCGCGCGGCCTGCGCACGATCATTGATGAGATAATGCTCGACGTAATGTTCGAGATCCCGTCCGACCCCTCGGTAGTCAAGTGCATAATTGCCGAGGAGACGGTACGTGACGGAACCCCGCCCATACTGGAGCGGGCCGAGCGCACAGAGAAGCGCGAGACAGCTTAAGCCCGATAACTCACAGACGCGTGGGTCGGGCTTTCCAGCCCGACGCCGTTCACTTCGTGAGTCGTGCGGATCGAGCAGCTTACCCCTTGCCCTGGTATGGTCTATCGGGCTACGGCCGCCACGGTTGTAGTCCGTTTGCTTGCTGGACAGGACCGCATCGGCAATCCGACTGCGGGGCGTTCACACTTGATAGCGCCGGCGGCTTGACACTGAATTCTACACACCCCTATAATCATAGACAATACGTGCGGCGTGTTTGCTATTGTTCAACAGTAGCAGTTGCGGAGAAGGAGGACCCAGCCGGATGAAAAAAGAGCACGAGCAGGAGGCTGAAGAAAAGCAGGCCGAGCCAGAGGCGGCAGATGCCACGACAGATGCCACCGAGGACAAGCAGCAGGGGCCGCGGGTCGCGCCGTCGGTGAAGCCCGGATTCCTGGCCAGGACCTGGCAGGCGTGCTGCGCACCCTTCGCCAACATTAAGCTGCCGGCATGGAATCTGTGGCTATTCAGTCGGGTCCTGTTGGCACTTATCGTAGCAGTTTTCCTCCTGAGCAACTGGTCGCCGATGAGGTTCTACTTGTTCGGCCTATACATTGAGGCTCCCAGAGCGCTGTCCATAGTTGTACTCTTGGCCGTCGGCTTTCTGGTCGGATGGCTCTCGCGGCCCCCGAAGCGGGAGCAGGAAAGTGAAAGCGAGGAATGAATTGCTGAGCAGAGGGGTTCGCACAAGACCACCACGCGCCACCAGACCGCTCGTGTGCCTTATGCTCACAGTACCGTTCGCCCTGGTCCTCACCAGCGATAAAACAGTTGTGACCACACAGCTTTACCCGGATGGCACTGGCCTGCGGCAAGTAAGCGCGGAAGCAGACAGTAATATCTTCAGGAAGCCGCTTGACAAGTGGACCTACGATGTGGAGGCCGGCGGAAACTGGCAGAAACGCTGGCAGGAGGACAGCGTCACTAAGTCCACCACCACGATAACGCGCAACTTCATAACCGGCCGCATGGAGCGGGCCGGCGACGGTGCCGCGCCACAGATTGTTGACGTATTCCAGAAACCGCTTTCGATCTATACGACCTACACGTGGAGCGAGCAGGTAAACCTGAAATACCACAGTGACACCAATCCTGCGGAGGCGAAAGCCGGCGGACATTATCTGCTCTACCATGTAATAATGCCGGGCACAGTTACCGGCGCGGCTGCCAGGGCACTTACGGCCGGCGGAGCCGCCCAAAATGGCAGGTTGTCGGGTAGCCACGCGACATTGATGCTCGATGCCAGCGCTTCGCAGCACACAGTGACAGTAACCTCCCGCAAGGTGCGCTGGGGTTATCTCGCGATCGTGTTATATATTGCGCTGTTTGTGATCTATCACGGCGGTAGCATAGTCTTGCGCCGCATCCGCAGCAGACCAAAGAGAATCTAAACCGTACTATTCATAAACGCGTAGCTCGGCCTGAGTGTGGCGCTGTGCGCGACACTCAGGTGAGAATGCGTGAGCATTCTCAGCTTCCCGTTCGGCAAGCTCACGGCCCTGCCTGCCCTGAGCTTGTCGAAGGGAGCAACGTCGAAGGGCAGCCCGAGGTCGTTGAACTACAGTGTGTTACCTTGTGCGTCTGAGCAAACACAGCTCTATCCGCCCGCAAACGGTCTGTCCGTCTGATATTGCTCACCATATCATTTCGTTTGCGAATAACGTAGGCTAGACCAGGAGTACAGACCATGAACTGTAACAGCCGCGGTGCGATATTACCGCGGCTTATCGCAATTGGCACCAGGCAACATGGAGTTGGTTATCATGATTGACTTGCGCAGCGACGTAAAAGCGCTCCCCAGCCCGCAGATGCTGCAGGCGATGATCGGGGCCGAGCTCGGCGATGACGTCTTCGGAGAGGACCCGACCATCAATGCCCTGCAAGCTCGCTGCGCCGAACTGACGGGCAAGCAGGCCGCACTTTTTGTGACCTCAGGGACCCAGGGAAACCTCGTCAGCGTCTATTCCCTCATGGAGCCTGGTGAAGAGCTGATTTGCCACGAACTGGCGCACATTTACCACCACGAGCGCAGTGGGATGGCTGCGGTGTGCGGCGCTCTGGTCAGGCCACTGCCGGGGCGCTATGGGATGCTGGACCTGGATATGCTTGCCGACACACTGACCGCAGGCGACTTGCACCGGCAGCGCACCGGGGTCGTAACTCTGGAGAACACACACAACGGCTGCGGCGGCACGGCGCTGACCGCTCAGCAAACCGCATCGGTGGCGGAACTGGCCCACGACTGCGGCGTGCCGGTACACCTGGATGCGGCGCGGATATTCAATGCCGCGGCGGCGCTCGGCGTTGCGGTCGCGGAGCTGGTAGAGCCGATTGACACGCTGACACTTTGCTTCTCCAAGGGCCTGGGGGCGCCGGCCGGCTCGATGGTCTGCGGCCCGGCTGATTTCATCCAAAAGGCGCACCTGGCGCGCAAGCTGTTCGGCGGCGGCATGAGGCAGATCGGGATACTGGGCGCAGCGGCCACCTGGGCCCTGGAGCATAACGTGCCCAAGCTGCCCGACGACCACCGCAGAGCGCGGCAGATTGCCGAGACGCTGGCAAAGCTGCCTGGCATTGACGTGGACTTGGATAGCGTCCAGACCAACATGGTCTATTTCCTGGTCAATCGCGAAGACATCAATGCTCCGCAATTATGCGATCGCCTCGCCGAATATGATGTTAAGGCAACGGCTCGCAACGAACTTACGATACGCGTCGTCACCCATGTGGACATAACCGACCAGGGCGCCGAGACGGTGTGCACGGCTTTGCGCGAAATCCTCACGTAGAACAGACCGCCGGCGCTCAGTAGAATCTTGTCATACATCCCCAAGATTGGCGCCAATATAGCCCAATATATCTGGGCCTGCAATCTGACATCCGCTTCCCGCGCGACCTCAACAGGCAGTTAGCTGTCCGTGAGCATCAGTGCTGCTTGCAACCGCCGCCAAACCCCCGATTGTTGGCAAGAACTGTCATGCGCAAGAGGGATTTGTGCGTTGACCGGCCAACTTCACAACACGTCAAGAGTCTGTGCGAGGAAGCCGGCTCGCGGGCCAAAACAACGAAAAGGGGCATCTTTTGATGCCAGATAAGATGCGGGCGCTCGTGTTTGACAAGTCGAAAGATGCCTGGGAAGAAAGCCGGGGCTTGAGGAAAGTCCAGGTGGACAAGCCGCTGCTCGATGAAAACAGCGAGCCGCTTGATGCCGAAATGGTAATCA